>NZ_CP097263.1:6055000-6682500 GCF_028622115.1 Kutzneria chonburiensis | reverse complement strand
TGGAGAAGCAGCCCGAGCGTCTCGTGGAGCGGGCGATCAAGGGCATGCTGCCGCACACCCGTCTGGGCCGTGCCATGGCCAGCAAGCTCAAGGTGTACGCCGGCCCGGCGCACCCGCACGCGGCCCAGCAGCCGCAGCCGTTCGAGATCACCAAGATCGCCCAGTGACCGAGGAAGTTTCAGTGACCACTCCTGACCACGAGCCCGAGCAGCTCGCCGACGAGGCCGTCGCTGCCGAGGCCACCGAGGCTGTCGAGACCGAGACCACCGAGGCCGACGCCGTCGCCGAGTTCGACGCCGTCGCCGAGGACGCCGAGGCCGAGGCCGCGCCGGCCCCCGCCCCGGTCGCGCTGCCCAACCGTCTGATCCAGACCGTCGGCCGCCGCAAGGAGGCCATCGTTCGCGTGCGACTGGTGCCGGGTTCCGGCAAGTTCACGCTGAACGGCAAGAGCCTGGAGCAGTACTTCCCGAACAAGGTGCACCAGCAGCTCATCAAGGAGCCGCTGGTGACCGTCGAGCGCGTCGAGATGTTCGACATCATCGGCAACCTCGTCGGCGGCGGCATCTCCGGCCAGGCCGGTGCGCTGCGGCTGGCGATCGCCCGCGCGCTCATCGAGTTCGAGTCCGAGGACCGTCCGGCCCTGAAGAAGGCCGGCTTCCTGACCCGTGACCCGCGGGCCAAGGAGCGCAAGAAGTACGGTCTGAAGAAGGCCCGCAAGGCGCCTCAGTACTCCAAGCGTTGAGTTTTTCCGAAAGGCGGCTTGTCTGCGATTTTCGCAGGTCAAGCCGCCTTTCGGCATGTTTGGGTCACTGCACCCAGCAACCCCTTCCGGCCCTTGCGCGCCGTAGCCGTAGTCTGGCCGCCCCGACGTTTCCCCGCCCCCGGAGGTAGCAGCGTCCATGTCCCGTCTGTTCGGCACCGACGGCGTCCGCGGTATGGCCAACGCCGACCTGACCCCGGAGCTGGCGCTCTCGCTGGCCGCGGCCGCGGCCCGGGTGCTGGCCGAGCACGACACCACGCACCGTCCGATCGCGGTGGTGGGCCGGGACCCGAGGGCCAGCGGCGAGATGCTGGAGGCGGCGGTCACCGCCGGCCTCACGGCGGCCGGTGCGGACGTGCTGCGGCTGGGCGTGCTGCCCACCCCGGCGGTGGCCTTCCTGGTCGCCGAACTCGGCGCCGACCTGGGCGTGATGATCTCCGCCTCGCACAATCCGATGCCCGACAACGGCATCAAGTTCTTCGCCAAGGGCGGCCTGAAGCTGTCCGACGAGCTGGAGAACGAGATCGAGTCCCGGCTCGGCGAGACCGAGGGCCGCCCGACCGGCGCGGGTGTCGGCCGGGTCAGCGACGTGCCGGACGCGGTCAACCGCTACATCGACCACCTGCTCCTCTCCACCCCGCACGACCTGCACGGCCTGCGCATCGTGGTGGACTGCGCCAACGGCGCCGCCTCCACCACCGCGCCGCAGGCCTACCGCCGGGCCGGTGCCGAGGTGATCGCCATCCACGCCGACCCGACCGGCCTGAACATCAACGACGGCGTCGGCTCCACCCACCTGGACGTGCTCCAGGCGGCGGTGCTGGAGCACGGGGCCGACCTGGGCATCGCTCACGACGGCGACGCCGACCGCTGCCTGGCGGTGGACGGCACCGGCGCCGAGGTGGACGGCGACCAGATCATGGCCGTGCTGGCGTTGGCCCTCAAGGACGCCGGCGAGCTCAAGGACGACACGCTCGTCGCCACCGTGATGAGCAACCTCGGCCTGCACCTGGCCATGAAGGAGTACGGAGTGCGGCTGCTCACCACCGCGGTCGGCGACCGCTACGTGGTGGAAGAGCTGCGCTCCGGCGGCTACTCGCTGGGCGGCGAGCAGTCCGGTCACGTGATCTTGCCCTCGCACGCCACCACCGGCGACGGCCTGCTCACCGCGCTGCGGCTGATGGCCCGCGTGGCCGCCACCGGCAAGTCGCTCGGCGAGTTGGCCGGCGTCATGCGACGGCTGCCGCAGGTGCTGATCAACGTGCGGGTGGCCGACAAGGCGGCCGTCGCCGCGGCCGAGACCGTGAACAAGGCCGTCGCCGAGGTGACGGCCGAGCTGGGCGAGACCGGCCGCGTGCTGCTGCGCCCGTCCGGCACCGAGCAGTTGGTCCGGGTCATGGTCGAGGCCCCCAGCCACGACGAGGCCCACGGCGCCGCGACCCGGCTGGCCGAGGTCGTTTCCGCGGTGCGTTGACCGGCGGTCACCACTTCGGTGATAGCGCCCTGCCCTGTCCGGTTTCTGTAATAGTGTGCGACGCATCGGCGTGAACCGCGGGGTGGAACCGAAACGCGCCCCGTGGAGTCCGAGTAGTCATCCACAGCAGGGGGCAGGGGAGGACAAAGATCATGTCGGGCAGCGTCAAGGCCGACGGCGGGGCGATCACGACTCTCGGTTCGTACTTCCGAGATCTCGATGAGACGACCGCGGTCGGATATCGCAACACGCTGGACTCGGTGCACGTCACGGGGGACATCACGGGGAAGTCGTGCCCGCAGGCCGGCGATGCGGCGGCGAAGGCCGTGCAGACCTTGAGCGCCAACATGAAGGACTTCGGTTCGCACGCGGAGGACATCTGCGCCGGATTGAACGCGACCGCGAAGAACTACGCCGACACCGATTCCTCGAATGCGTCGTCGATCTCGGCCTCGGGGGTAACGCCTGATGTCCAAAACACACGGGAGCCACCACAGCGGCGGCTCGTCGTCGACCACGCACCACAAGCCGGACACGACCAAGCCGGTTCATCCCAAGAAGGATGACGAGGAGCCGGGCGGCGGCACGCATCCGAAGAAGGACGATGAGGGCAAGGACGAGCGCCGCCGCCGCAACGGGCAGGACGGCCAGGACGGCGAAGACGGCCAGAACGGCCGCGGCGGCAATGGTGGCAACGGCGGTAACGGGGGTAATGGCGGAAACGGCGGCGACGGCGGTGATGGGGGCGACGGTGGTGATGGCGGGGACGGCGGCGACGGGGGAGACGGCGGCGACGGGGGAGACGGCGGCGACTACGGCGACGGGGCCGGTGAGGACGGCGGCGGCGATCTGAGCGGTCGCTCCGACGACGTCTGCGACGCGCACACCGACAAGCGCGACGGCTTCAAGGACTGGCTCGACCTCTACAACCTCTACACCGGCAAGAACCTCAGCTTCGACAACGACATCGTCAAGCCGTTCGACCAGCCCCGCGGCATCGACTACGGGCAGCTGGCCCAGGCGGCCGACGACCTGTCCCAGGTGGCGTCGGACTTCTCGGCCAGCTGTGACGAGATGAACGGCAAGGTCACCGGGGTTGTCGGCAGTTCGTGGCAGGGCGACGCGGCCAACGCCTTCGGCTCCTACATCCAGCAGTTCAGCACCAAGTCCCAGACCATCGACAGCGACCTGGACAAGCTGAGCCAGGCCATCACGTCGAGCACGTCCGCGGCCAAGCAGATCGTCGACGCCTACGGCCAGACGCTGGACCAGATCGACTTCAGCAAGATCCAGTTCGACCAGATGACGACCCTCGAGCTGATCCTCATCTACAAGGCCGAGAAGGGCCTTGACGATCTGGTCAACAAGCTCAAGGACGGCGTCGCCGACCTGATCGGCTTCGACTTCCCCGGCGGCTGGGCGCTGGACGCCGCCTGGGCGGTGTGCAGCACGCTGGGCGAGTGCATCCTGTGGATCATGGGCGTCGAGACGGACTGGTTCCTCCAGTTCATCGCCGGCCTGACCCAGAAGGTGCTCGACGCCGGCTTCAAGGAGCCGTTCGAGCAGAACCTCCAGCTGCTGCAACAGGGTTCGAAGACCGCGGACACCGGCATCAAGCAGGCGTTCCAGAACCTGATCAGCACCGCCGAGTCGATCAACAAGAGCCCGTTCTCCGGGCTGTCGCAGGTGCCTGAGGGCAAGCCGGAGCCGCCGAAGACCGGTGGCGGGCCGCCGCCGCACAACGGTGGTGGACCGCCCGGTGGCGGTGGCCCTCCCGGCGGTGGCGGCCCTCCCGGTGGCGGTGGGCCTCCTGGCGGCGGTGGCCCTCCCGGTGGTGGCCCGACCCCGCCGGTGACGCCTCCGACGCCGCCGGTGACGCCCCCGACCCAGATCCCGCACCCGACCGCGCCGCAGTCGGCCGAGACGGTGAAGATCCAGGACGGCGCCAACACCATCGAGGTGGACAGCCCCGACGGGCAGGGCCACGTCAAGATCAAGGTGGACGACGGCGACGGCAAGCCGGCCAAGACCTACGACGTCGACTTCAGCAAGGTGGCCAACAACCCGGCCGTGGCCGGCCTCGCCGGCCAGCCGGGTCAGCCCGGTGCGCCGGGGCACGGCGGCATCAACCATCCGGGTGCCGTCGGCCAGACCGGTGTCCAGGGCCAGATGCCGGGCAGCGGCATGCCCGGTCAGCCCGGCGGCGTTCCCGGTCAGCCGGGCGTCCCCGGTCAGCCGGGGGCCAACCCGGACGGCTCCATCCCGACGCCGGCCGGCCCGGACGGCAAGGCCGTGATCCACGACGGCGACCTGACCATCACCGCGCAGCAGGGCAAGGTGCCGGGCGAGGTCCAGGTCTCCATCGACGACGGCACCGGCAAGCCGCCGCACACGTACACCATCGACTACAACGACGCCGCCGGCCCGACGGCCTCGCCGGCCGGCACCCACGCCGCCGGTGCTGACGGCGTCGGCACGCAGCCGACCGCTTCCTCCGGCGGCGCGCACGCGATCGATGAGCCGGCCCACCAGCCGCTGCATCACGACGCGAGCGCGCTGGGCACCGACCCGGCGGCCGCCGACACGGGCGGCGCGGACGCCTCCGGCTGGACGATGCCGGGCGACACCCCGGCGCCCACCGGCCCGGCGCACGCGCTGCCGGACGACGTGCCGGTGGCGATGCCGGAGCCGGCGTGGACCGCGCCGGCCGCGGCCGACCCGGGCTTCACCTACGCCCCGACCGACCAGCACGACCAGGGCAACTTCTCCGGCAGCCTGTTCGACACCCCGGCGTCCACCACGGTCGCGGCGGCGTCGTTCACGCCGGCCGCCGCCGACACCGGCGGCACGTCGGCCTGGACGTTGGGTGGCGAGAGCGGCCACGGCATGGTCGGCGACCAGGGCGGCGCGCACCACGCCGGCGCCTGGGACACCGCGCACAGCGCGGCCCCGAGCATGGGCGGCCAGGCGTCGACCGAGCAGGCCAGCGCTCCCGGCGACGCCGGACTGGCCCAGCTCGGCGGCGCGCACCAGGCCGCGGGCCAGGCCGGTTCCCCGATGGGCGGCGGCATGCCGATGATGGGGGCCATGGGCGGCGGCGGTCACGGTGGCGGCGGCGAGGACCAGGAACGCAGCACGAACGCGGCCTGGCGGACGCCCAGCGCCGTGTTCGACGACACCGGCCAGGCCGGCGTGAGCCGGATGAACGGCGTGCTCGGTGACGACGAGGGGAGTCAGCGGTGAGCTACGAGGCAGCGTTCGCCGCGAGCACCGCGGTCGCGGAGATGCGGCGGCTCCGGGACGACGTCAAGCAGCAGCGTGCGGCGAGCGAGAAGAAGTTCGCCGACGCCAAGAAGGAGAACAAGGAAACCAGCCAGAAGGTCATGGCCGAGGCCAAGGCCAAGCGTGAGGCCGAGGCCGCCGGTCGGCCGGTTTCCCGTCCGGTGCAAGAACTCCGCGAGGAGAAGTACACGTTCTTCGACAGCGAGGACGAGTACAACCCGCCGCCCGCGCCGTCCTTCCAGATGCCCGAGGTCACCCCGCCGCCGCGGCCGACGCCGCGGCGCACCGCGCGTCCCGTCTACGACGACGATGACGACTACTCGAACCAGAGCTGGATGGAATAGCTAGCCCCGCGTGCGGGCCGTCGTCGTACGGCCCGCACGCTGGTACGTGACGGGTGCTCGCTTCACGTCGCCGTACAGCAGCTCGTCGTAGGTGCGGTCGCCGTTCAACTGCCGCAACAGAAACGCCGTGATGACCGCCTTGGCCACGGTCTGCGTCTTGGCCTCGCCGCGGCCGCTCAGCAGCAGTTCGCTCCAGTGCCGCCCTTCGGTGAAACCGAGGTGGTTGGCGCCGGGAATGGTCCGCGTCTGCACCGGCCCGCCCCAGTTCTGGGCGATGGCCTCGGCGTGGCCGACCGGCGGCGAGATCAGGTCTTCCTCGGCCGCCAGGTGCACCGCCGGCATCAGACACAGCCGAGCCGCGTCGACCGCCGACGGCATCGTTTCCGAAGCGGCGACAGTGAAAACGCCGCGTACCCGCTCGTCTTCGGCCGCCGCCAGCACGGCCGCGCCGCCGCCGGCACCATGCCCGCCGAGGGCCAGTTTTTCGGCGTCCACACCGATGTCGCCGTCGCCGAGCCGCACACCCGAGACCACGTCCAGCGCCGTGCGCAGGTCCCCCGCGAACAGCCGGGCCGAGGCCAGCGGGCCTCGATGCGTCGCCGGCGCCGCGACCACCACGCCCCACGACGCGAGGTGCCGAAACAGCCCGAGGTACCGGTGCGGGGGCTGAAGCCAGCCGTGCCCGAACGCCACCGCCGGCAGACCGTGGCCGCCGCGCGGAGTGAACAGGGTGCCGGGCAGCCCGACCAGGGCCAGGTCGCCGCGCCGCACGCCGTGCGGACCGGGCCGGCTGAGCTCGGTGAGCGCCTGCTTCGCGGTCAACGGCTTGCGTCGCGCCATACCCCGGACCGTACCGGATGGGGTGCTGGCCCGAATGATCAGTAATGGTCTACACCAAATCGATTCCGATCATGCCCCTGACCAGCTGTGACGGGAATCAACCCGGCCGCTGCCAACCGCGAGGTGGTCTAGCTAGTCTGTACCGTCGTGTGTGGAATCGTGGGTTACACCGGCCATCGCCCGGCACTGGACGTCGTCCTGGACGGATTGCGCCGGTTGGAGTACCGGGGATACGACTCGGCGGGCGTCGCCGTCCTCGACGGCGACGGCGGGCTGGCGGTCGAGCGCAAGGCCGGCCGGCTGGCCAACCTGGAGGCACGGCTGGACGAGGTCGGCCGGGACACCCTTGCCGGCGGCACCGGCATGGGCCATACCCGGTGGGCCACCCATGGCGCGCCGGTCGACCGCAACTCGCACCCGCACCGGGACACCACCGGCCGCATTGCCGTGGTGCACAACGGGATCATCGAGAACTTCGCCCAGCTGCGGGCCGAGCTGGAGGCCGACGGGGTCGAGCTGGCCAGCGACACCGACAGCGAGACCGCGGCCCACCTGGTCGCCCGGATCTACGACGGTGACCTCGCCGCGGCCGTGCGGACCGTGTGCCGCCGCCTGGAGGGCGCGTTCACGCTGGTCGTGACCCACGCCGACGAGCCGGACAAGGTCGTCGCCGCCCGACGTTCCTCGCCGCTGGTCGTCGGCGTCGGCGAGGGCGAGACCTTCCTGGCCTCCGACGTCGCCGCGTTCATCGAGCACACGCGCAACGCCGTCGAGCTGGGGCAGGATCAGGTCGTCGTGATCACCAAGGACGGCTACGAGGTCACCGACTTCCACGGGGAACCGGTGGTGGCCAAACCGTTCGAGGTCAACTGGGACCTGTCGGCCGCCGAGAAGGGCGGCCACGACTACTTCATGCTCAAGGAGATCGAGGAGCAGCCGGAGGCGCTGGCCAACACGCTGCGCGGGCACTTCACCGACGGTCGCATCGTGCTCGACGAGCAGCGGCTGGCCGACCAGGACCTGCGTGACGTGGACAAGGTCTTCGTGGTGGCCTGCGGCACCGCCTATCACTCCGGGCTGGTCGCCAAGTACGCCATCGAGCACTGGACCCGGCTGCCCGTGGAGTGCGAGCTGGCCAGCGAGTTCCGCTACCGCGACCCGGTGCTGGACCGGGACACGCTCGTCGTCGCCATCTCGCAGTCCGGCGAGACCGCCGACACGCTGGAGGCCGTCCGGCACGCCCGTGAGCAGAAGGCCCGCGTGCTAGCCATCTGCAACACCAACGGGGCCCAGATCCCGCGCGAGTCCGACGCCGTGCTCTACACCCACGCCGGCCCGGAGATCGGCGTCGCCGCCACCAAGACGTTCTTGGCCCAGATCGCCGCCAACTACCTCGTCGGCCTCGCGCTCGCCCAGGCCCGTGGCACCAAGTACCCGGACGAGGTGGCCCGCGAGTTCCACGAGCTGGAGGCGATGCCGGCCGCCGTGCAGCAGGCGCTGGGCACCGTCGGCCAGGTCCGTGAGCTCGGCCGTGAGCTGTCCGACTCCAAGGCCATCCTGTTCCTCGGCCGGCACGTCGGCTTCCCCGTCGCCCTCGAAGGCGCGTTGAAGCTGAAGGAGCTGGCCTACATGCACGCCGAGGGCTTCGCCGCCGGCGAGCTCAAGCACGGGCCGATCGCCCTGATCGAGGACCAGCTGCCGGTGGTCGTCGTGATGCCGTCGCCCAAGGGCCGCGCGGTCCTGCACAGCAAGCTGCTGTCCAACATCAGCGAGATCCAGGCCCGTGGCGCGCGGACCATCGTCATCGCCGAGGAGGGCGACGACACGGTCAAGCCGTTCGCGGACCACCTGATCGAGGTACCGGCCGTGCCGACCTTGTTGCAGCCCTTGGTGTCCAGCGTGCCGTTGCAGGTGCTGGCGGCCGAGATCGCGCGCAGTCGCGGGTACGACGTCGACAAGCCGCGTAACCTCGCGAAGTCGGTGACCGTCGAGTAAACGGGGCTGTTTGATGCGGGGCGTGTGGACTGCCGACCAGGTGCGGGCGGCCGAGCAGCGAGTGTTCACCAGGGTGCCGGAGAGCCGGCTGATGCGGATCGCCGCGTACGCCGTGGCCAACGAGGTGCTGGCGTTGCTCGGCGAGCGGACCGGCGGCACGTCCGGGCGGCGGGTCGGGCTGCTCGTCGGGGCCGGCAACAACGGTGGCGACGCCCTGTGGGCCGGCGCTTTCCTTTGCCGGCGCGGGGTTTCCGTCACCGCTGTGCTGCTCGCGCCGGAGCGCGCCCACGCCGCCGGCTTGGCCGCTTTCCGCCGGGCCGGCGGACGCATCGGGGGCTCCGTCGCCGGTGCCGATGTGGTGGTTGACGGCATCGTTGGCTTGTCCGCCAAGGGATCCCTGCGCCCCGACGCCGCCGCACTGGTGGATTCGGTGCGTGCCCCCATCGTCTCCGTCGACCTGCCCAGCGGTGTCGACCCCGACACCGGCGCCGTCGACGGTCCGCACGTCCAGGCCACCGTCACCGTCACGTTCGGCGGTCGCAAGCCTTGCCACGTCGTCGGTCCCGGCGCGATCGCCAGCGGTCGCGTTCGGGTCGTCGACATCGGCATCGCCGACGACCTCGACGAGCCACACGCCGTCGTGCTCGATCCCGAGGACGTCGCCGACGCGTGGCCCATTCCCGGGCCGTCCGACGACAAGTACTCCCAGGGCGTCACCGGCATCGCCGCCGGTTCCGCCACCTATCCCGGGGCCGCCGTCCTCTCCACCGGCGCCGCCGTGCTCGCCACCTCCGGCATGGTCCGCTACGCCGGCACCGCCGCCGAGGTCGTTCGGTCACGGTGGCCCGAGGTCGTCGCCACCGGCCATGTCGGCGACTCCGGCCGTGTGCAGGCTTGGGTCGTCGGTCCCGGCCTCGGCACCGGCCAGGCCGGCCGCCAGGTCTTGCTGGACGTCCTCGCCGCCGACGTTCCCGTCTGCGCCGACGCCGACGCCATCACCCTCCTCGCCGGCGACCCCACCCTGTGGGACGCCCGCGACCCCGAGACCCCCATGGTTCTCACCCCTCACGACCGCGAGTTCGCCCGTCTCGCCGGCGAGGTCGGCCCCGACCGCATCGCCGCCGCCCGCCGTGCCGCCGCCCGCTTCCATGCCGTCGTCCTGCTCAAGGGCCATTCCACCGTTGTGGCTGCCCCCGACGGCCGTGTCCTCGTCAACCAGTCCCGCTCTTCTTGGCCCGCCACCGCCGGCTCCGGCGACGTCCTCTCGGGTGTGATCGGCGCCCTGTTGGCCGCCGGCGAGGACCCCTGGCTCGCCGCCGGTTGCGCCGCCTACCTCCACGAACTGGCCGCCGACCTCGCCGCCGACGGCGCCCCCGCCCCGGCCTCCCACCTCCAGTCCGCCATTCCCGACGCCATCCGCCACATCAGGGGGCTGTAACCCGTTCGGCGGCGGTTGGTCCGGCCGGGTGTCGGGGGCGTGTGTCACCATGAATGCGTTATGGCTGATCAGCACAATCCCCTCCCGCGTGCCGAGGTCCGCATCGACCTGGACGCGGTGAAGCACAACGTCGAGCTGCTGACCCGGCTGGCCGGGCACTCGGGCGCGCAGACGATGGCTGTGGTGAAAGCGGACGGGTACGGGCACGGCGCGGTGGCGGTGGGCAACGCGGCGCTGGCGGCGGGGGCCTCCTGGCTGGGCGTGGCGGCGGTGGACGAAGCGCTGGCGCTGCGTGCGGCGGGTATCCAAGCCCGCATCTTCTGCTGGCTGCACACGGTGGACGACAACTTCGGCCCGGCGGTGGCGGCGGGCATCCACCTGTCGGTGTCCTCGCTGCGGCAGCTGTGGGCGGTCAACTCGGCAGCCCGGGCGGTGGGGCAAGAGGCCCGGGTGCACCTGAAGATCGATACGGGCCTGACCCGCGGCGGCTGCCAGCCGGCGGACTGGCCGGCGCTGGTGGAGGCGGCGGCCGCCGCCCACGAAGAAGGCACGGTGGAGATCGCGGCGGTCTGGTCGCACCTGGCGAACGCGGACGACGTGGGCCACGTATCGATGGACATGCAAGCCGGTCGCCTCGACGACGCCTACAAGATCGCGCTGGACGCGGGACTGCGCCCGATCCGCCACCTGGCCAACTCGGCGGCCACGCTGAGCCGCCCGGACCTGCACTTCGACCTGGTCCGCCCGGGCATCGCGGTGTACGGCCTGAACCCGCTGCCGACGCCGTTCGATCTGCGGCCGGCGATGTCGTTCCGCTCCTCGGTGTCGCTGGCCCGCCGGGTGCCGGCCGGCGAGTCGGTCTCCTACGGCCACACCTGGACGGCGGAGAACGACACGACCCTGGCGCTGGTCCCGGTCGGCTACGCGGACGGCGTGCCCCGCTCCCTGTCCGGCAACATGGACGTCTGGCTGGGCGGTGCCCGCCGGCCGGTAGTGGGCCGGGTCTGCATGGACCAGGTAGTGGTGGACTGCGGCGACGATCCGATCGCCGATGGCGACGAGGTGTTGCTGTTCGGCCCGGGCGAGCACGGCGAGCCGACGGTCCGGGAGTGGGCGGACAAGGTGGGCACGATCGACTACGAGATCGTGACCGGCATGTACCGACCGAGGGTGCGGCGCAGTTACGTCGGCGGCAGCGGATGAGGCCGTGGGTGAAAGCCGCCGGGGTGACCGGCGGCGTGGTCGGCGCGGCGGCGACGGGCCTGGTGCTGGGCGCGGCGGCGCAGAACGCCCGCATCGCCCGGCAGCGCCGCGACACCGACGACCCGCACGAGGACGAGCCGTTAGGCCAGTTACGCCCCAGCCGCGAGTGCACGGTGGCGGCCGACGACGGCGTGCCGATCGCGTGCGAAGAGGTCGATCCCGAGGACGGCGGCCGGCCGGTGCTGACCGTGGTGCTGGTGCACGGCTTCGTGCTCGACCGCCGCTGCTGGCATTTCCAGCGCCGCGACCTGGCCAAGATGATCGATCCCCGGGTCCGCCTGGTGCTGTACGACCAGCGCAGCCACGGCCGTTCCGGCCGGGCCACCGCCGAGTCGAGCACCATCGAGCAGCTGGGCCACGACCTGGATTCGGTGCTACGCGCCCTGGTCCCGAAGGGCCCGCTGGTGCTGGCCGGCCACTCCATGGGTGGCATGACGATCATGGCGCTGGCCGAGCAGCAGCCGGAGCTCTTCATCGAACGGGTCCGCGGCGTCGCCCTGATCGGCACCTCGGCCGGCGACGTCGGCGCCTCCGGCCTGCCCCGCCCGTTGCTGTCCCGGCACAACCCGGCCACCCGGGGCCTCGGCCTGCTGGCCAACTGGCAGCCCAGCCTGGTCGAGTGGGCCCGCAAGGCCGGCGGCCACATCACCTGGAGCGCCATCCGCCGGCTGGCCTTCGGCGACCGCGCGGTCAGCCCGAAGCTGGTCGACCTGATGGACACGATGATCGACGGGACCTCGCTCGCGGCCATCACCGACTTCGTCCGTACCCTTGGCTCGCACAACCGCTACGCGGCGCTGGCCGGCCTGCGGCACTGCAAGGTGCTGGTGCTGTCCGGGGACGCCGACAAGCTCACGCCGTTCCGGCACGCCGAGGCGATCGCCGCCGAGCTGCCGGACGCCGAGCTGGTCCGGGCCGAGGGCGCGGGCCACATGGTGATGCTCGAGCAGGCCGACCTGGTCACCGAGCGCCTGGTGGAGCTGGTGCGCAGCTGTGCGGACGGCGAGACGACTGGACGGCGATGGTGGAAACGGGCGTGAAGGAACTCCGGCTGCCGGAGGAGGCGGACACGGTCGAGTTCGGCCGGCGGCTGGGCGCGTTGCTGCGGGCGGGCGACCTGGTGCTGCTCTCCGGCCCGCTCGGCGCGGGCAAGACGGCCATGACCAGGGGTATTGCCGAGGGGCTCGGCGTTGCCGGCCGCGTCAGCTCGCCGACCTTCGTGATCGCCCGTGAGCACCGGGCCGGGCCGCGGGGCGTGGCCCTCGTGCACGTGGACGCGTACCGCCTGGGCGGTCACCTGGACGAGCTCGACGACCTCGACCTGGACACCGAGCTGATGGACGCGGCCGTGGTCGTGGAGTGGGGCGAGGGCGTCGCGGAGCGGCTGTCCGAGGACCACCTGCTGGTCCGCCTCACCCGCCTCGACGACGACGTGCGAGTGGCGGAGCTCCACCCGCAGGGTACCTGGACCACCCGCCAGCTCCCCTAATTCTTGTCACATGCGCTTCCTATGTGGCATCAGGCGCCACATAGGAAGCGCATGTGACAAAAGAGGGCGCTAGGGCAAGGCTCGCTTGGTAACCTTGCCGAGTTCGTTGCGGGGCAAGGAATCGACAAAATTCACCGCTCGCGGCCGCTTGTGCGGGGTGAGCAGCCGAGCCACGTGCTCGACCAGTTCCTCGGCCGTCGGGGCAACGTCAGACGGCACCACCCAAGCCACGATCCGCTCACCGAGGTCGTCGTCGGGGCGGCCGGCCACCGCCACCTCGGCCACGCCCGGGTGCTCGAGCAGCGCGTTCTCGATCTCGCCGGCCCCGATCTTGAAGCCGCCGCTCTTGATGATGTCGGTGGCCCGCCGGCCGACGATGCGGATGTAGCCGTCGGCGGCGCGGGTGGCCATGTCGCCGGTACGGAACCAGCCGTCGTGCATGGCCTCCGCGGTGGCGTCGGGCCGGTTCAGGTACTCCAGGAACAGGTTGGGCCCGCGCACCTCGATCTCGCCGATGGTGGCGTCGTCGCTCACCTCGACGACGTCACCGGCGTCGTCCACCAACCGCACGGAGACGCCGTCGACCGGCAGCCCGACGGTGCCCGGCCGCCGCTCGCCCCAGGCCCGGACGCTGCAGTTCATCAACGTCTCGGTCATGCCGTAGCGCTCGACGATCCGCTGCCCGGTGGCCGTGGAGATGCGCTCGTGCAGGCTGGCCGGCAGCGGGGCCGAGCCCGACACCAGCAGCCGGGCCTGGGCGATCTGCTTGGCCAGCTCCGGATCGGCCTCAACGTCCGCGGCCAGCCGGCTGTACATGGTCGGCACGCCGAACATCATCGTTGCCGGCCCGGCCAGCTTGGCCCCGGCGGCCGCCGCGCTGAACTTGCCCATGTGGTGCGACGCCCCGCCGCGCCGCAGCGGCCCGAGCACGCCGACCACCAGCCCGTGCACGTGGAAGATCGGCAGCGCGTGCGTGACGACATCGGCGGCCGTCCACTCCCAGGCCGCGGCCAACGAGTCCAGGTTGGACGCGACGGCCCGACGCGGCAGCACGACGCCCTTGGGCGGACCGGTCGTGCCCGAGGTGTAGACGATGAACGCTGGCGCCTCCTCGTCCGGCTCCGGCGGCAGACCTTCCCCCGAACCGAGAGATCGACATCCAGCCGCGGCAACGCCGCCAGACCGCCGGGCAGCTCGACGCCGGGCGCGGCCAGCACCTGGGCCGGCGCGCTGTCGGCGAGGATGTGCTCAAGCTCGCGTTCGCCGACCTTCGGGTTGATCGGCACCACCGCGGCCCCGCCGGCCAACGCCCCGACCACTGCCGCGCAGGTCTCCAAGGTCGGCGTCGCCCACACCGCAACCCTGGCCCCGACCAGCCGGTTCGCGATCGCCGCGGCCACGCCGGCGAGCTCGCGGTAGGTCAGTTTCCGGTCGCCGAAGACCAGTGCGTCGGCCTCCGTCGGGTCGGCCAGCGCCGGCAGCAACATCCCATCAACCCCTCGCGTCGAAGTCCCTTCCGATGATGGTCGTACCCTTGACGACCGTGCTAGTGCTTGCGATCGACACCGCGACCCCCGCCGTCACCGCCGGAGTGGTCCAGCTCGACGCCGACGCGGTGCCGCGAACGCTGGCCCAGCGCGTCACGGTCGACGCCAAGGCCCACGGTGAGCTGCTGATCCCACATCTGCGCGAGGCGCTCGCCGAGGCCGGGAAGACCATGGCCGACGTCGACGCCCTCGTGTGCGGCAGCGGCCCCGGCCCGTTCACCGGCCTCCGTGTCGGCATGGTCACAGCGGCCGCCCTCGGGCAGGCCCTTGGCAAGCCGGTCTACCCGGTGCCCACGGTCGACGCCATCGCCGTCGAGGCGCGTACGGGCCACGGCCTGCTCGTCGCCACCGACGCACGGCGGCGCGAGGTCTACTGGGCCGCCTACGACGCCGAGGGCCGCCGCGTCGAGGGTCCGCACGTCGAGAAGCCGGCCGAGCTGGCCGAGAAGCTGCCGTCGCTGGGCCTGGCCAGCGCCGCCGGGCAGGGCGCCGAGATGTACGCCGACGTGCTGGACCTGCCGATCGTGCTGGCCCCGTTCCCGTCGCCGCACGGCCTGGTCGCGGTGGCGGCCCGTGACCTGCTGGACGGGGCCGAGCCCGGCCCGATGACCCCGCTCTACCTGCGCCGCCCGGACGCCGTCGTGCCCACCGGGCGCAAGCGGGTGACCCAGCCATGACCGGCTTCACGCTGGCCGCGCTGCGTCACGAGGACGCGGCGCGCTGCGCGGAGCTGGAACGCAAGCTGTTCCCCGGCGACGACCCGTGGCGCGAACGCGCCTTCCGGGCCGAGCTGGACAACGGGCACTTCTACCTCGGGGCATACGACCCGGCCGGGCAGCTCGTCGGCTACGCCGGGCTCGCGCTCAACGGCCGGGCGCCCGACTTCGAGGGCAGCGTGCAGACCATCGCGGTGGACTCCGACTGGCAGGGCCGTGGCGTGGGCAAGGCGCTGTTCGAGGCGCTGCTGGCCCGGGCCGACGCGGTCGCGGCCCCGGTCTTCCTCGAGGTCCGCACGGACAACGACCGCGCCATCGCGATGTACCGGGCGCGCGGCTTTGAGCAGCTGGGCCTGCGCCGCAGGTACTACCAACCGTCCGGGGCGGACGCGTACACCATGGGCCGTCCCGCGGCGGTCCGACAGGAGGAGAAGTCGTGACCGGCGACCGGATCGTGCTGGGCATCGAGTCCTCGTGCGACGAGACCGGGGTGGGCATCGTCCGGCTCGGCGCGGACGGCAGCATGGAGCTGCTGGCCGACGAGGTGGCGTCGAGCGTCGAGCAGCACGCCCGGTTCGGCGGTGTGGTGCCCGAGGTGGCCAGCCGCGCGCACCTGGAGGCCATGGTCCCGACCATGAGCCGGGCGCTGGAGAAGTCCGAGCTGACCCTGGACGACGTGCACTCCATCGCCGTCACCGCCGGGCCCGGCCTGGCCGGCGCGCTGCTGGTCGGCGTGTCCGCGGCCAAGGCCTACGCCGCCGCCCTGGACAAGCCGCTCTACGGCGTGAACCACCTGGCCGGGCACGTCGCCGCCGACACGCTGGAGCACGGGCCGCTGCCGTCGCCCTGCGTGGCGCTGCTGGTCTCCGGCGGGCACTCGCAGCTGCTGCTGGTCGAGGACCTGGCCGGCAAGATCACCGAGATCGGCTCGACCATCGACGACGCCGCCGGCGAGGCCTACGACAAGGTCGCCCGGGTGCTCGACCTGCCGTACCCCGGTGGGCCGCCCATCGACAAGCTGGCCAAGACCGGCAACGGCTGCGCCATCGCCTTCCCGCGCGGCCTGACCGGTCCCCGCGACGCCAAGTACGACTTCTCGTTCTCGGGTCTGAAGACCGCCGTGGCCCGCTGGGTCGAGAACCGTGAGCGGGACGGCCTGGAGATCCCGCTGGCCGACGTGGCCGCCTCGTTCCAGGAGGCCGTGGCCGACGTGCTCACCGGCAAGGCCATCCGGGCCATCAAGGACCTCGGCCTGGACACCCTGGTCATCTCCGGCGGCGTGGCCGCCAACTCCCGGCTGTCCGGCCTGGCCGCCGAGCGCTGTGCCGCCGCCGGCATCACGCTGCGGGTGCCCCGGCCCCGGCTCTGCACCGACAACGGCGCCATGATCGCCGCCGTCGGCGCGCACCTGGTGGCGGCCGACGCCGAGCCGTCCGGGCTGGACCTGGCCACCGATCCGGGCCTGCCGGTGTCCCAGGTCCAGATCCTTTAGCGCTGTCTTTGCGGGGTTGGTTGAACGGCTGGCACTCGCATAGGTAGAGTGCTAGTCACACGGCACCAACTACCGCCCCGACCCCCGCGACGGCGGGGTGGCAGGCGCCGTCGGTACCTGCCAACGCTTTCGACGACCGTGGAGGTCAACCCGGTGAGCGTGAACATCAAGCCGCTCGAGGACAAGATCCTCGTCCAGGCCAACGAGGCCGAGACGACGACCGCTTCCGGTCTTGTCATCCCGGACACCGCCAAGGAGAAGCCCCAGGAGGGCAAGGTCCTGGCCGTGGGCCCGGGTCGCATCGACGACAAGGGCAACCGTGTCCCGCTGGACGTCGCGGTCGGCGACGTCGTCGTCTACTCCAAGTACGGCGGCACGGAGCTCAAGCACAACGGCGAGGAGTACCTCATCCTCTCCGCGCGCGACGTGCTGGCCGTCATCAACTGACGCTGCTTTCTCCGCTCAGGCGCCCCGGCGGCCCACACCGGGCCGCTGGGGCGCCTGTGTGCTTAAAACCTGAGAAAGGCTCGTAATGCCCAAGCAGATCAGCTTCGACGAGGACGCTCGTCGGGCTCTGGAGCGCGGCGTCAACAAGCTGGCCGACGCCGTCAAGGTGACCCTCGGCCCGCGTGGCCGCCACGTGGTGCTGGACAAGAAGTTCGGCGGCCCGACGGTCACGCTGGACGGCGTCACCGTGGCCCGCGAGATCGAGCTCGAGGACTCCTACGAGAACCTCGGCGCCCAGCTGGCCAAGAGCGTCGCCACCAAGACCAACGACATCGCCGGCGACGGCACCACCACCGCGACGGTGCTGGCCCAGGCCCTGGTCCGGGTCGGCCTGCGCAACGTGGCCGCCGGCGCCAACCCCACCTCGCTTGGCCGCGGCATCCAGGCCGCCGTCGACCACGTGGTGGAGTTCCTGAAGAACAAGGCCACCCCGATCAAGGGCCGCGACAACGTCGCCCAGGTCGGCACGGTCTCCTCCCGCGACTCCTCGATCGGCGCGCTGCTCGGCGAGGCCATCGAGAAGGTCGGCGAGGACGGCGTCATCACCATCGAGGAGTCCTCGACGCTGGCCACCGAGCTGGAGATCACCGAGGGTGTCCAGTTCGACAAGGGCTACATCTCGGCCTACTTCGCCACCGACCCGGAGACGCAGGAGGCCGTCTACGACGACGCCTTCGTCCTGCTGCACCGCGAGAAGATCTCGGCGCTGGCCGACCTGCTGCCGGTGCTGGAGAAGGTCGCGCAGTCGGGCAAGCCGCTGCTGATCGTGGCCGAGGACCTCGAGGGCGAGGCCCTGTCCACGCTGGTGGTCAACTCGATCCGCAAGACCATCAAGGTCGTCGCGGTGAAGGCCCCGTACTTCGGCGACCGCCGCAAGGCGTTCCTGGACGACCTGGCCACCGTCACCGGTGCGCAGGTCGTGGCGGCCGAGGTCGGCCTGAAGCTGTCCGAGGTCGGTCTCGAGGTGCTGGGCAGCGTTCGCCGCGTGCACGTCACCAAGGACAACACCACCATCGTCGACGGCGCCGGCAAGTCCGAGGACGTCGCCGGCCGGGTGGAGCAGCTCCGCAAGGAGATCGAGGCCACCGACTCCGACTGGGACCGCGAGAAGCTGCAGGAGCGGCTGGCCAAGCTGTCCGGCGGCGTCGCGGTGATCAAGGTCGGCGCGGCCACCGAGACCGAGATGAAGGAGCGCAAGCACCGCATCGAGGACGCGGTCGCCGCCACCAAGGCCGCGGTCGAGGAGGGCATCGTGCCCGGCGGCGGTTCCGCCCTGGTGCACGCGGCCAAGGAGCTGGCCGACAACCTGGGCCTGACCGGCGACGAGGCCACCGGCGTGCGCATCGTGCGTGACGCCCTGTCCGCGCCGCTGTACTGGATCGCCAGCAACGCCGGCCTCGAGGGCGCGGTCGTCACGTCCAAGGTCGCGGACCTGGAGTGGGGCTCGGGCTTCAACGCCGCCACCCTGGAGTACGGCGACCTGGTCGGCGCCGGCGTCATCGACCCGGTGAAGGTGACCCGCTCCGCGGTCGCCAACGCCGCTTCCATCGCCCGCATGGTGCTCACCACGGAGAGCGCCGTCGTGGAGAAGAAGGAAGACGAGCCGGCTGACGCGGGCCACGGCCACGGGCACGGCCACGGTCACTGAGTGAGCGGAAAAGGGCCCCCTCCCGAGAACGGAGGGGGCCCTTTTTGTTGCCTTGTAAGGGGATTACTGCATCACCGGGTGGTGCTGCGAGCTCGGGTCCCACTGGGCCCGCTGCTCGCGGCGGCCGACCAGGAACCACATCACGCTGCCGATCAGCGGCATGGCCCAGATCAGCAGGAACCACACGACCTTCATGCCCGCACTCTGGCGTGACCCGATCACGCCGACCACGGCCAGCACGGCGATCAGCACGTGGGCGATGGCCAACGCGGCCAACCCCACCAGTGCGATCCCGGCGAACATGTGTCCGAACTGCACCACCGCCGCGCTGGGCATCCCGACCATCCCCTTACGTCCCCGTCGATGGGAACGAAGTTATTGCCGACGGTCGTCATCTGGCGTCCACCGCGGAGATGGTGCTCGGGTCATACCTCAGGCCTACGACGTGAGTACGAGCTGACGACGCCTCGACTTCAGGATGGTGTCCCGCTCCGACTCGCTCATGCCGCCCCAGATGCCGTACGGCTCCTGTACGGCCAGCGCGTGCCGGCGGCACATCTCCAGCACCGGGCAGCTCTGGCAGACGGCCTTCGCCCGGGCCTCGCGCCGGGACCGGGCCGGCCCGCGCTCGCCGTCCGGATGAAAGAAGAAGGCGCTGTCCATGCCCCGGCAGTTGCCTTCCAACTGCCAGTCCCACACGTCCGCGTTCGGACCGGGGAGCCTCCGGGTGTCTGCCATCGAGAACCGCCTCCTCGCCGGGTCGGTGCCCATCGTGGTTGCTCCGTATGGCTTAACTGCGATCACCGTAGAACCGCGCCAAAACTTGTTCAAGAGTGTTCGGGCGGGAAGTTGTTCATTCCTGCCGACGAGTGATCAAGGCCGTCCACTCCTGGTGGCCCAGGTCACACCGCGTGACGTGAGTTGCCGCTGTGAGAAGGTGCCCGGACCATGTCCACCGTGACGACTCAGCCGGAGCCCGTTCCACGGGAGCGCGCCGCCGGCGAACCGATGCTCTCCGTTGCGGCAGTTGCCAGGCGGCTCGGCGTGGCACCTGCGACGCTGCGCACCTGGGACCGCCGCTACGGCCTCGGACCGACCGATCACACGACCGGTCGGCACCGCCGCTACGGGGATCACGACGTCGCCCGGTTGGAACTCATGCAGCGGGCCCTGCTGCGCGGAGCGTCACCGGCCGAGGCCGCGCGCTACGCCTTGAGCAGTACGTTGCCCGAGCAAAGGCTGACCGTGCAGCCCCCGCAGCCCGATCTGCCGGAGCTGATCGTCGGCGGTGACGCGGACGACGGCGAGCAGGTCAGCACCGGTGGCCGCGTGCTGCGCCTGCCGGGCGTGAGCCGGCAGGCCCGGGGCCTCGGCCGGGCGGCGATGGCGATGGACGCGGTGTCCGTGCAGCAGCTGCTGCACGCCGCGCTGGCCGAGCTCGGCGTGCTGGTCACGTGGAACACCATGATCCGGCCGGTGCTGACGGGCATCGCCCAGCGCTGGCGGCACTCGGGCGAGGGCGTCGAGGTCGAGCACCTGTTCACGCAGTGCGTCACGGCGGCGCTGTCGGCGGCGCAGGTCGGGGCGCCGGTGCCGGCGAACCCACGGCCGGTGCTGCTGGCCTGCGTGCCGGAGGAACAACACAGCCTGCCGTTGCAGGCGCTGTCGACCGCGCTCGTGCAGAAGGGTGTTGGCACGATGATGCTGGGGGCGGCGCTGCCGGCCGACGCACTCGGAGCGGCCATCCGGCGGATCGCGCCCGCGGCGGTGTTCCTCTGGGCCCAACTACCTAGGTACGCCCACTGCAACCTGTTGACGGAGTTGCCGCGCACCCGGCAGCGCATCCGGCTGTTCGTCGGCGGCCCCGGCTGGCAGCAGAGCAAGCTGCCGCCGCACGCCGAGCCGCTGGAGTCGCTGTCGGCCGCGCTGGACCGCATCTCCTATGTATTGCTGGGCACCGATGGATGACTTCCTGCGGGACGCCGCGTTCGGCGGCAATCCCGGCGCTGACGTCGGCAAGGCCACGCTGGGCACGCCGCGGCAGCGCTGGCTGGCCGCCGTCGTGCTGGGCGGGCAGGGGCACTACGCCGCCGCCACCGCTCTGCTGACCGAGCTGCGGCACACGGCCGATCCGGTGCTGGCGTCACTGGCCGCGAGCACCTTGGCCTCCCAACGCCGCCAGGTGGGTGGCCATGCCGCCGCGCGTCGGCTGGACGGGGAAGCCTTGGCCCGGCTGTCCGGCGTAGAACCCCTCGCCGACGACCCGGACTGCGTCGACGGCGCGGGAGCGCTCGCGGACGCGCTCATCGGGCTGGCGGCGGATGCGATCGGTGTCGGCGGGCCCGCCCGTCGCCTGCACGTGGTGGCGGCCGACACGGTCGAGCGACTCGGCGGTAACCGCTGGCGGTCGGCGGTCCGTCTCGACTGGGTCCGCGCGGAGATCGACTTGGCCGCCGGCCGGCCGGAACAGGCCCTGGAGCCGGCGGAGCGGGCGGTGGCCGTTGCGACCGCAGCGGGGGCGGTTCGGCACCGCGTCAAGTCCCGGATGGTGCTTGCCGCGGCGCTCGCAAACCTGCACGACGGGGTCTCGAAAGAGCGAGCTGAAGCCCTGTTGGAGTGTGATGTGCGTCACAATGAAGCACTGGGACTACACCCCCTGGTGTGGCCCTGCGCACTGCTGCTGTGCCACCTGCGACCCGATGGGGCGGCGGCCTGGCTCGAACGGGCTAAAGGGGTGCTGAGCTGCGTGTTGCTTCGCGCCGATCCGGCGGCTCGAACGCTCGCGGCGGCCTCCGTCTGGGTGCCGTGAGCCCGCTGCTCCGTTCCGGGGAACCCGCCTTGGCGGACATCCGGGCGAACTACTTGACGGATTAAGCACCGGATCGTGTCAAGGTTTCCCGCCCGGCGTCCGATAGGGGAAGAGGAACGTCACTCGGCTGTCGGAAAGGAGTCCCCGTGACGACGGTCTTGATCTGCGATGACCGCCGCAGCGTGCGGGAGGGGCTGACGCGTGTCATGTCGGCAGTCCCTGGGGTCAGTCGCATCGACTGCGTGGCACACGGTGACGAGTTGTTGGCGCGTTTCTCGCGGCAGCCGGTGGATGTCGTACTGGTGGGAACCCAGCGCGCCGTGCCGACCGGTGTCGAGGCGACCCGTCGGCTGGTCTCGGCCAACCCCCAGGCCAACGTCATCGTCTTCGGCGCACCGGACGACGCCGGCAGCATCGCTGCCGCCATCGCCGGTGGGGCTCGTGGCTACCTGCGCTGGGACGCGTCCCGGCCGGAGTTGGTCGCCGCCCTCGCGCACACGCTGGCCAGCACCTCGGTGCCGGCGCCCCGCCAGCCCTCTGACCCGGGCGTGCAGCTCACCGAGCGTGAGCTCCAGGTCCTGCGGGGCATGAGCCAGGGCAAGAGCAACGGCCAGATCGGCCGCGAGCTGTACCTGTCGGAAGACACCGTCAAGACCCACGCCCGCCGGCTGTTCCGCAAGCTCGGCGTCCGTGACCGCGCCCAGGCCGTCGCGCACGGCTTCCGTCGCGGCCTGGTGTCGTAAGCAGTCCCACCCGCCAGTGTCGGGGACGCCACACTCAGACCGGCGTCCCCGGGCGGAGGGCGGGGAGTTTCGTCTCCCCGCTACTCACGTAGTCACCGATGCCACACCCCATTGGTCCAGCTCAGCGATCCGTTGGGCTGGACTGGTCCGTGTCTACGGTCAGATGCCACACTCCGTGACCAAGGGTGACCCGTCGCAGCGTTACATCCGTCGGTGTCGCCCGGTACGGTGAGTCCCGACCGGGTTGAGCGACCAACGTCTCGCACGCCGACCGCGTCGGTGTGCCCAGAAGTAACACCAGGGCTGTTGTCTGCGATGAGCACTACGGGGGACGGACTGGACGCCGCAGTGGGCGCTGCCGTTGATGGCGACCGCCAGGCCATCGAGCGTGTCCTGGCGTCCATTCGCCCTTTGGTGGTGCGGTACTGCCGCGCCCGTGTCGGCAGGCAGGAGAGGTCTTTCGCCTCGGCGGACGACGTCGCCCAGGAGGTGTGTCTCGCGGTGCTCACGGCTCTGCCCGGCTACCGCGACCAAGGCCGGCCCTTTCTCGCCTTCGTGTACGGCATAGCCGCGCACAAGGTCGCCGACGCCCATCGGGCCGCCGCCCGCAACCGCGCAGAGCCCGTGCCCGAGGTCCCGGACGCCCCGGAGACCGATGCCGGGCCCGAGCAGCGCGCCATGCACGGCGAGCTGTCCGAGCGGATGGCGCAGCTGCTGCGCATCCTGCCCGCGAAGCAGCGGGAGATCCTGCTGCTCCGGGTCGTGGTGGGGCTCTCGGCCGAGGAGACGGCGGACGCGGTTGGCTCGACCCCGGGCGCGGTGCGCGTGGCGCAGCACCGCGCGTTGGCACGACTACGCAAGACGCTGGCAGCGGAGGAGGTGGTCTGAGTGGCCGAGCAGCACGGGCCCGGCGATGAGGATGCCGCCAAGAGAGAATGGCCGATGAGAGGCCATTTCTCGGGCAGTCTCGGCGGTGGCAGACCGGTTCTCACCGGTGACGACCCGCTCGATCCGGAACCGATCAACGGCTTCGACCTCGGCGGCGCCGAGATGCCGGTGGACCTGGGGGCGGTCCGGGCCGACGACGCCTTGCTGGATGCCCTCGGCGGGGGCAATCCGGAACTGAACTCCGCGCTCGCCGGCCACGAGCTGAGCGCGCTGCTGCTGTCCTGGCGCCGTGACGTGGACAACGAGCCCTTCGGCGACCTGGTGGACACCGACACGGCGGCCGAGACGGTGCTCGCCGCCCGGCGGGCCGCTCGCCGCCGCCCCCGACTTCTGGTCCCGCTGGCCACCGCGGCCGCGGTCCTGGCCATCGCCTTCACCGGCGTCAGCCTGGCCGCGCGCGACGCCAGGCCCGGTGACGCCCTCTGGGCGCTGACCCAGATGCTCTACACCGACCACGCCCACTCCGTGGAGGCCGCGGTCGCCGTCGAGTCCGACCTGAACGCCGCCCGCTCGGCGCTCAACCAGGGCCGTATCGGCGACGCCCGCACGGCGCTGGCCAACGCCCAGAGCTCGCTGCCGCTGGTGTCCAACGAGGACGGCCGCTCGCAGCTGTCGAAGACGCACGAGAGCCTGGTCAACGAGCTGAACACCAGCAAGGTGTCGCCGCCGGCCACCTCGCAGACGCCGGTCTCGCCGACGTTGACGTCCACCTCGACCACGACGACAACGCCGAGCGCGACCACCACCACGACGACGCCGAGCACCACCACGACGACAACGACCACCACCACGACGACCACCACGACCAACTCGTCGGTGAGCGGCAGCGGCGGCAGCCCCAAGGGTGGCCCGCCGGTGCCGAGTGACGACCCGCCCAGCGGCAAGAACACGTCAACCGACGGCACGCCGACAAGTTGACCGGAATGTGTGCAAAGGGCGGCTCCGCGGGAGCCGCCCTTTGCATGTCACATGTGAGCTTGGTCGCAGCTCAGCGGGCGCTCTCTCGCTCGTTGACGCCGTCGGCGTAGCCCCGGCAGTACTCCCAGCTGACGTAGCAGGCCGGGTCCGGGTCGAAGGCCGGCTCGTGCGGGCGCATGTGGCCGTCGTGCAGCAGCTGCTCGAGGCTGGCCTGGAGAAGCGCCCAGTCGTGGTAGTGCGGCTCGTCGCAGTCGCCGCAGTCCACCACCACGCCGCGGACCCCGCGCGGGGCCAGCAGCGCCTGGTAGACGGCCAGGTCACTGAGGTCGTTGATCAGCTCGGCGCGTTCCTCCTCGCCGATCGGATCGTGCTCATGGTCGTGGTCGTCGGCATCGCGCAGCGCCCGAGCGGGGTCGTCGGGGTCGCCCGCGAAGGGGTCTGGAGGCAACGCGTCGTGCGGCACGACCCCGCACGGTACCGCGCCGAGCCGCCGATGGCTCCAGATACCATGGACAGAGGCGCTCCGCCTGCGAAAATCCACCCTTTGTAGTCAGTGCAGGAAGGCCAGAGGCCCGAATCATGACCGAGCTCACCGCTCAGGAAACGCCGTCGAAGTTCGCCCTGCTCGGGTTGACCTTCGACGACGTGCTGCTGCTGCCCGCCGAGTCCGACGTCATCCCGAGCCAGGTCGACACCTCGACCAAGCTTTCCCGCAACGTGACGCTGCGCATTCCACTGGTGTCCGCGGCCATGGACACCGTGACCGAGGCGCGGATGGCCATCGCCATGGCCCGCCAGGGCGGCATCGGCGTGCTGCACCGCAACCTGTCGATCGACGACCAGACCGCGCAGGCCGAGATGGTCAAGCGGTCCGAGGCCGGCATGGTCACCGACCCGATCACCTGCTCGCCCGAGGCCACGCTGGCCGAGGTGGACGCGCTGTGCGCGAAGTTCCGCATCTCGGGCGTGCCGGTGACCGAGCCGGACGGCAAGCTGATCGGCATCATCACCAACCGGGACATGCGGTTCGAGGTCGACCACCACCGCCCGGTGCGCGAGGTGATGACCAAGGGCCCGCTGGTCACCGCCCAGGTCGGCGTCTCGGCCGAGGCCGCGCTGGGCCTGCTGCGCCGGCACAAGATCGAGAAGCTGCCGATCGTGGACGGCAACGGCGTGCTGCGCGGCCTGATCACCGTGAAGGACTTCGTCAAGACGGAGCAGTACCCGAACGCCACCAAGGACCCGGACGGCCGGCTCATCTGCGGCGCCGCGGTCGGCGTCGGCGAGGACTCGTACGCCAGGGCCATGAGCCTGGCCGAGGCCGGCGTCGACGTGCTGATGGTGGACACCGCGCACGGGCATTCCCGCAGCGTGCTGGAGATGGTCGCGCGGCTGAAGAAGGACCTGGGCGACACCGTCGACATCGTCGGCGGCAACGTGGCCACCCGGGTCGGCGCGCAGGCCATGGTGGACGCGGGCGCGGACGGCGTGAAGGTCGGCGTCGGCCCCGGCTCGATCTGCACCACCCGCGTGGTCGCCGGCGTCGGCGTGCCCCAGATCAGCGCCATCTACGAGGCCGACCAGGCCTGCCGGCCGGCCGGCGTGCCGGTGATCGGCGACGGCGGCATCCAGTACTCCGGCGACATCGCCAAGGCCATCGCCGCCGGCGCCAGCGCGGTGATGATCGGCGGCCTGCTCGGCGGCACCGCCGAGGCCCCCGGTGACCTGATCCTCGTGAACGGCAAGCAGTTCAAGATCTACCGGGGCATGGGCTCGCTGGGCGCGATGCAGTCGCGGGGCCAGGCCAAGTCGTACTCCAAGGACCGCTACTTCCAGGACGACGTGCTCAACGAGGACAAGCTGGTCCCCGAGGGCATCGAGGGCCGGGTGCCGTTCCGCGGGCCGCTGTCCCAGGTCACCCACCAGCTGATCGGCGGGCTGCGGGCCGGCATGGGCTACACCGGCTCCAACACCGTCGCCGAGCTCCAGACCAAGCAGCTGGTGCGGATCACGGCGGCCGGTCTGAAGGAGTCGCACCCGCACGACATCACCATGACCGTGGAGGCACCGAACTACACGACTCGGTGACATGCCGCGCGTCCCGCGCGGGGCGAGGCCGCTCGTGACCGCTGCCTCGCCCTTGCTGAATTTTCGAACGCCGCATCGGCTCGGCGGTGGGTCGCGTCCGGTGGCGGCGATCGAAAACCCAGCAACCGTGCGAAGCACCGGCGCGGCCTCGCGGAACGGCGTGTGACCGGGTCACATATCCTGTGCCGGTTGCCTTGAGGAGGGATGGCCGTGCGGGATCTGGTCGAAATCGGGATGGGTCGCTCCGCGCGGCGGGCTTACGAGCTGGATGACGTCGAGATCATCCCGTCGCGGCGGACGCGGTCGTCCAAGGACGTGTCGACGGCGTGGCAGATCGACGCCTACCGCTTCGACATCCCGCTGATCACGCACCCGTCGGACGCGGTGGTCTCGCCGCGTACGGCGGTGGCGGTCGGCGAGCTGGGCGGGCTTGGCGTGATCAACGCCGAGGGCCTGTGGGCCCGGCACTCCGACGTCGAGGACGCCATGTTCCGGCTGACCAGGGCGGCCGAGGAGGACGACCCGCTGGCCGTCACCCGGCTGCTCCAGGAGCTGCACGCGGCGCCGATCCAGGCCGACCTGATCGCCGAGGCGATCAAGTCGGTGCGCGACTCCGGTGTGACGGTCGCGGTGCGGGTCAGCCCGCAGCGCGCCGCCGAGCTGACGCCTGACCTGCTGGCCGCCGGCGTGGAGATCCTCGTGCTGCAGGGCACGATCGTGTCGGCCGAGCACGTGGCCCGCGACGGCGAGCCGATCAACCTCAAGCAGTTCATCGCCGACCTGGACGTGCCGGTGATCGCCGGCGGCGTCGGCGACTACCGCACGGCCATGCACCTGATGCGCACCGGCGCGGCCGGCGTGATCGTCGGCTACGGCCACTCCAGCGGCGTCACCACCACCGACACGGTGTTGGGTATCGGCGTGCCGATGGCCACCGCCATCGCCGACGCGGCGGCGGCCCGCCGGGACTACCTCGACGAGACCGGCGGCCGGTACGTGCACGTGATCGCCGACGGCGGCGTGCACTCCAGCGGCGACATCGCCAAGTCCATCGCCTGCGGCGCCGACGCGGTGATGCTGGGCGAGCCGCTGTCGGCCGCCACCGAGGCGCCCGGCCAGGGCCTGTACTGGACCTCGGCCGCCGCGCACCCGTCCGTGCCGCGGTCGCGGGTGACCGTCGGCGCCGAGGCCGAGGTGGACCTGCGGACCCTGCTGTTCGGGCCGTCGGCCGACCCGGACGGCGCGGTCAACCTGTTCGGCGCGCTCAAGCGGGCGATGGCCAAGACCGGCTACTCCGACCTGAAGGAGTTCCAGAAGGTCGGCCTGACGGTGCGCGGATGACCGTCGCCGCGCGGGACGGCGTGGCGCTGGTCGAGCCGACCCAGGAGGACGTCGACTACATCCGCGAGCGGTACAACGGCGACTTCGAGCCGGACGAGGACGAGCCGCGGCACGACCTGATCACGGTGGCGATCCACCGGCTGCTCGTGGTCGACGTCGCCACCGGCGACCGGCTCGGCCTGGTCAGCTGGCATGCCGTGATGTACGGGCCGACGGTCGGCTGCTTGGCCTGGAACATCGGCATCGGGCTGCTGCCGTCCGCGCGTGGACGGGGCGTCGGCACGCTCTCGCAGCGGCTGCTGGTGGAACATCTGTTCGCCACCACGCCGTACGGGCGGATCGAGGCCGGCACCGATGCCGAGAACATCGCCGAGCAGAAGGCGTTGGCCAAGGCCGGCATGGTTCGCGAGGGCCTGATCCGCGGCGCGCATGTCCGTGACGGCGTGCGGCGGGACATGGTCATGTACAGCGTCTTGCGGACCGATCTGGTGTCGTAAGCCCGTTCGGCCTACCCTCGGCAGCATGGGCCTACTGACGAGTAGCAACGGTGCTTCCGTCGATTACGACGTCGTGGTGGTCGGTTCCGGCTTCGGCGGCAGCGTCGCCGCGCTGCGGCTGACCGAGAAGGGCTACAAGGTCGCCGTGCTGGAGGCGGGGCGGCGGTTCACCGACGAGGAGTTCGCCAAGACCTCGTGGGACCTGCGGCGCTTCCTGTGGGCGCCGGCGTTGGGCTGCTACGGGATCCAGCGCATCCACACCCTGCGCAACGTCATGGTGCTGGCCGGGGCCGGTGTCGGCGGCGGGTCGCTGGTCTACGCCAACACCCTGTACCGGCCGCTGCGGCCGTTCTTCGACGATCCCCAGTGGGCCCACATCACCGACTGGGAGGCCGAGCTCTCCCCGTTCTACGACCAGGCCAGCCGGATGCTCGGCGTGGTCACCAATCCCACGACCACGCCGTCCGACCGGGTCATGCAGCAGGTCGCCGCGGACATGGGCATCTCCGACACGTACCACCCGACCCCGGTCGGCGTGCACTTCGGCGAGCCCGGCAAGACCGTGCCCGACCCCTTCTTCGGCGGCGTCGGCCCGGCGCGCACGGGCTGCACCGAGTGCGGCTCCTGCATGACCGGTTGCCGGGTCGGGGCCAAGAACACCCTGGTCAAGAACTACCTGTACCTGGCCGAGCGGGCCGGGGCCCAGGTGCTGCCCATGACCACCGTGACCGGCCTTCGGGAGCTCGCCGACGGGACGTGGCGCGTCGACACCCGCCGGACCGGCGCTCGTTTCGGCGGCCGGTCGTCGATCACCGCCGGCCAGGTCGTGCTGGCCGCCGGCACCTGGGGCACGCAGAACCTCTTGCACCAGATGAAGGACTCCGGCGCCTTGCCGCGGCTGTCGTCCAAGTTGGGCGAGCTCACCCGTACCAATTCCGAGGCCATCATCGGCGCCGGACGGCTCAGCTACGACCCCGCCCAGGACTTCAGCCGCGGGGTGGCCATCACGTCGTCCATCCATCCCGACGCCACCACCCACATCGAGCCCGTTCGTTACGGCAAGGGCAGCAACGCCATGGGGCTGTTGCAGACCATCGCCACCGATGGCTCCCTGCCCACCGCCCGGTGGCTCCAGTTCCTCCGCTACGCCGTGCGGCATCCCGTGCTCACCGCTCGTTTGCTGTCCGTGCATCGTTGGAGCGAGCGGACCGTGATCTTGCTCGTGATGCAGAGCCTGGACAACTCCATCACCACGTACACGCGGCGGGGCAAGCTCACCTCCAAGCAGGGGCATGGCGAGCCCAACCCCACCTTCATCCCCGCCGGCCACCTGGCCAACCAGCTCGCCGCCAAGCACATCGGCGGCGTGCCCGGCGGCACCTGGGGGGAGCTGGCCAACATCCCCCTCACCGCCCACTTCATCGGCGGCTGCGCCATCGGCTCGTCCGCTGACGACGGCGTCATCGACCCGTACCACCGGGTCTTCGGCCATCCCGGTCTGTCCGTCGTGGACGGCGCCGCCATCTCCGCCAACCTCGGCGTCAACCCCTCCTTGACCATCACCGCCCAGGCCGAGCGGGCCTTCTCCCTCTGGCCCAACAAGGGCGAGCCCGACCAGCGCCCCACCGCCGGCGCCGACTACCGCCGCCTGACCCCCGTCGCCCCCAAGCACCCCGTCGTCCCCGCCGACGCCCCGGGAGCGCTGAGGCTGGGCTGAGCCCCCGTCTGTTGCCACATGCGCTTCCCATTTGACGCCTGGTGCCAAGTGGGAAGCGCATGTGGCACGTGAGCGGGCTCGGACGGCGGGGTGCGGCGATCGTTGTCAGACTCGGTGGCAACGTGGGCGGTTCCGACACGTCCTCGGGTCAGGAGGTGTCCAGGATGGCGATCGGTCGGCGGGCGTTCTTGCAGGCGGCGGGGCTGGGGGTGACGGCGGCCGCGGTGGCGGCGTGTGCGCCGGGCGGGTCGCCGGGGCCGGTGTCGTCGACGACGAGCGCGACGCCGACGACCACGACGCGGCCGCCGGCGGTGCCGGCGGACTGGAACAAGCTGCGGGGCCAGCTGGCGGGCAAGCTGGTGCTGCCGCAGGACGACGGGTACGCGACGGCGAAGCTGGCCTACAACCCGCTGTTCGACAGCCGGAACCCGGCGGCGGTGGCGCAGGTGGCGAATCCGAGCGACGTGCAGGCCTGCGTGGCCCAGGCGTACGCGTCGAGGATCCCGATCGCGGCCCGCAGCGGCGGCCACAGCTACACCGGATACTCCACTCCGGACAGTGGCCTGGTAGTAGACCTCGGCGCGATGAAGGACGTCCAGGTCGCGCCGGACGGCACGGCGACGATCGGGGCCGGCGCGAGGCTGATGGACGTGTACGCGGCGCTGGCGGACGCGGGGAGGTGCCTGCCGGCGGGATCGTGCCCGACGGTGGGCATCGGCGGCCTGACGCTGGGCGGCGGGGTCGGCGTGCTGACCACGAAGTACGGCCTGACCTGCGACAAGCTGGTGTCGGCGCAGATCGTCACCGGCGACGGCAAGCTGCGTACGGTGTCGAAGCAGCAGGAGCCGGACCTGTTCTGGGCGCTGCGCGGCGGGGGCGGCGGCAACTTCGGCATCGTCACGTCCTTCACCTTCCAGACCGAGGAAGCACCACAGCTGACGGTGTTCCAGCTCCAGTTCCCGGGCGGCTCGGTGGCCGACGTCCTGGGCGGCTGGCAGCAGTTCATCGGCAGCGCCCCGGACGAGCTGTGGACAACCATGGCGATCTCCGGCGGCAATCCGCCGACCTGCCACATCACCGGCTGCTTCGTCGGCACGCAGGGCGGCCTGACCCCGTTGCTGAACAACCTGATCTCGGCCACCGGCACCCAGCCGACCAACCGGTACTCGCTGTCCAAGTCCTATTTGGACGCGATGAAGTGGTTCGGCGGCTGCGCCTCGTACAGCAATGCCCAGTGCACGCCGAGTTGGAACGGAAACGGCGTGCTGAAAAGGGAATCGTTCACCGCGACCTCGCGCGTGCTGTCGAAGCCGTTGTCCGACACCGGAAAGTTCGCCGAGCTGATGACCGGCCGCAATGGCATGGACGTGCTGCTGGACAGCATCGGCGGCGCGGCGGCCAGGGTCGGCGCGACCGATACGGCCTTCCCGCACCGCGGCGCGCTGGCCACGGCCCAGATCTACCAGGGCTCGACCGCGGCCTCGGCCCGTACCGCGGTCAGCGAGGTCCGCGACAACCTGGGCTCGGTGATCGGCGACGGCGCGTACGTCAACTACATCGACCAGAGCCTGCCCGACTGGGGAACGGCCTACTACGGCCCGAACGTGGCCCGGCTGCGCAAGGTCGGCCAGCAGTACGACCCGGACGGCGTGCTGTCCTTCGCGCAATCGGTGACCAAGGCGTGAAAAGGGGCGTCCCAACGGGACGCCCCCTTCAGCAGACTCAGAACTTGACGTTGGTCAGCACCAGCACGCGCTCCTCGGTGAAGTCGGCCATGGCCGACTTCAGGCCCTCGCGGCCGAAGCCGGAGCCCTTCACGCCGCCGTACGGCATCTGGTCGGCCCGGTACGAGGGCACGTCGCCGACGATCAACCCGCCGACCTCGAGCTCAGAAGCGGCGCGGAAGGCCAGCTGGAGGTCGTGGGTGAACAGGCCGGCCTGGAGGCCGTAGGCGGAGTCGTTGACGGCGGCCAGCGCGGCGTCGGCACCGTCCACAACGGACACGGCCAGCACCGGCCCGAAGACCTCCTCGGCCCAGACCTTGCTGTCGTGCGGCACATTGGCCAGCACAGTGGGCTCGATCGTCGCCCCGGCCCGGTGCCCGCCGGCCAGCAACTCGGCGCCGCCCGACACGGCCTCGTCGACCCAGGCGGCCACGCGCTCGGCGGCAGCGGTGTCGACCAGCGGGCCGACCTCGACGTCCGGGTCGTGCGGGTCGCCGGTTATCAGGTCGCGGACGCTGGCCACCAGCCGCGGCACGAACTCCTCGGCCACCGCGGCATCCACGATCACCCGCTGCACGGCGATGCAGGACTGGCCGGCCTGGTAGTTGGCGAACAGCGCGATGCGCTGGGCCGCGAAGTCCAGGTCCGCCTCGGAGTTCCAGTCCCCGGCGACCACGGCCGCGGCATTGCCGCCGAGCTCGAGCACGACGTGCTTGCGCGGCACCGAGTCCATGATCGACCAGCCGACCGGGCCCGAGCCGGTGAACGACACCACCGGCAGCCGCGGGTCCTTGACCAGCGCGATGGTCTCCTCGTTGCCCACCGGCAGCACGGAGAACGCGCCCTCGGGCAGGTCGGTCTCGGCCAGGATCTCGCCCAGGATCAGCGCCGACAGCGGGGTGCGCGGCGCGGGCTTGACGATGATCGGCGAGCCGACCGCCAGCGCCGGCGCGACCTTGTGTGCCACCAGGTTGAGCGGGAAGTTGAACGGGGCGATGCCCAGCACCGGGCCCCGCGACACCCGCCGGACCAGGGCCAGCCGGCCCTCGGCCGCCGGGTCGGTGTCCAGCCGCTGCATCTCGCCGGTGAACCGGCGGGCCTCCTCGGCGGCGAAGCGGAACGTGGAGATGGCCCGGTTGACCTCGCCGTCGGCCCACTTCAGCGGCTTGCCGTTCTCGGCTGTGATCACCTCCGCGATCTCCTCGCGCCGGGCCGCCAGCTGCTCCGACACGTGCATCAGGGCCCCGGCCCGCAGGTGGGCCGGCGACGAGCGGAACTTCACGGCCACGTCGGCGGCGGCCTGCACGGCTCGTTCCACCTGGTCGGGGCCGGGCACGGCGACGGAGGCGACCTCGGTGCCGTCGTACGGGTGGCGAACCAGCAGCTCGGACGCGCCCTGCTCGGCGTGGCCGGCGATCCAGCTGGGGCGGGGCTTGGCCTCGATCGCGTCTTCCATGACCACACGATATGACCACCACGGCCCGTCACGCCGGTGGCCATCAGGTACAACGACCCAGGTCAACCGGTACAGATTGTCCTATGCAGGTCGGGCACCCGAGCAGCGTGTTCCCGATACATCGTGTTGTGCGCTTCTGCACGCTGCGTGACGAACCGGGGATCCTGCTCCACCTGCTCGGCCATCCGGATCAGATACCCCGGCAGGTTGTCGGCCACGCCCCGGCGAGTGGCCGGCGAAGCGTCGTAGGCGTCGCAGAACAGGGCCGCGGCGCGCAGCTGCACGGCGACCGGCCGGTCCAGGTCCATCAGGGCGAAGCGGTACACGCCGTAGGCCACGTCGTACCAGCGCGGGGCCGGCCGGGCCCAGTCGAAGTCGATCATCCCGATCGCGGCGTCGCCCTCGAAGACCAGGTTGTACTGGGCGAAGTCGCCGTGACAGAGCACTTCGGCCGGCTCGATGGCCGGGCACTGCCAGCCGCTGCCGGCCACGAAACCGGCCGTCGCGTCGTGATAGCGCCGCAGGAGACGGGCTGAGCTGATCACCGCCTCGTCGGTCATGGGGAAGTGGTGACCAACTTCACCTGGGAGGAAAGACAGCACCTCGCGGCCTTTCAGGTCGAACCCGAAAGGGATCGGGGCGGCAGTGAAACCGGCCTCGGAAACGTGGCGCAGCAAGGCATGCACGCGGGTCGACCACGGACCGGACGGCCGGTGCACGCGACCGTCGATCAACCACACCGTGTTCAGACCGCCGCGCAGCTCCACCCGGTGCACGCTAGCCACGGCCGGAACTGGGAAGATAGCGAATATCCCCGCTACCAGGAGGTCCGCTGACCGTGAGCCGACCCGTGCTCGTCGTCGACTTCGGCGCGCAGTACGCCCAGCTGATCGCGCGCCGGGTGCGCGAGGCGCAGGTGTACTCCGAGGTCGTTCCGCACACCGCGACCGTCGCCGAACTCGTGGCCAAGGACCCGGTGGCCATCGTGCTGTCCGGCGGCCCGTCCAGCGTGTACGCCGACAACGCGCCGCAGGTGGACCCGGCCCTGTTCGAGCAGGGCATCCCGGTCTTCGGCATCTGCTACGGCTTCCAGGCGATGGCCCAGGCCCTCGGCGGCGTGGTCGCGCACACGGGGGCCCGTGAGTACGGCCGCACCGAGCTGGCGGCCGACGGCGGCGTGCTGCACGAGGACCTGCCGGCCCGCCACCCGGTGTGGATGAGCCACGGCGACAGCGTCACCAAGGCCCCGGAGGGCTTCACGGTGACGGCCAGCAGCGAAGGCGCGCCGGTGGCCGGCTTCGAGAGCGTGGCCAAGCGCTTCGCCGGCGTGCAGTACCACCCGGAGGTCGGGCACTCCCCGCACGGCCAGGAGGTGCTGCGCCGGTTCCTGCACGACATAGCGGGTATCCGTCCGCAGTGGACAACCGCGTCCATCGTGGACGAGCAGGTCACCCGGATCCGTGAGCAGGTCGGTGACGGCCGGGCCATCTGCGGCCTGTCCGGCGGCGTGGACTCGGCGGTGGCGGCGGCGCTGGTGCAGCGGGCCATCGGCGACCGGCTGACCTGTGTGTTCGTCGACCACGGCCTGCTGCGGGCGGGCGAGCGCACGCAGGTGGAGCGGGACTTCGTCGCGGCAACCGGGGTCAACCTGGTCACCGTGGACGCGCGCGAGCGGTTCCTGAGCGCGCTGGCCGGCGTCAGCGACCCGGAGCAGAAGCGCAAGATCATCGGCCGCGAGTTCATCCGCGTCTTCGAGCAGGCCGCGCAGGACCTCCAGGACAAGGAGCAGTACGACTTCCTGGTGCAGGGCACGCTCTACCCGGACGTGGTGGAGTCGGGCGGCGGCGCCGGCACGGCCAACATCAAGAGCCACCACAACGTGGGCGGCCTGCCCGAGGACCTCCAGTTCAAGCTGGTCGAGCCGCTGCGGGCGCTGTTCAAGGACGAGGTGCGCCGGGTCGGCCTGGAGCTGGGCCTGCCGGAGACGATCGTGCACCGGCAGCCGTTCCCCGGCCCCGGCCTTGGCATCCGCATCATCGGCGAGGTGACGGCCGAGCGGCTGGAGATCCTGCGCCAGGCCGACGCGATCGCCCGCGAGGAGCTCACCTCGGCCGGTCTGGACCGCGACATCTGGCAGTGCCCGGTGGTGCTGCTGGCCGACGTGCGCAGCGTTGGCGTGCAGGGCGACGGGCGCACCTACGGCCACCCGGTGGTGCTGCGGCCGGTGTCCAGCGAGGACGCCATGACGGCGGACTGGACCCGCCTTCCCTACGACGTGCTGGAGCGCATCTCCACCCGGATCACCAACGAGGTGGCCGAGGTGAACCGGGTCGTGCTCGACGTGACGAGCAAGCCGCCGGGCACCATCGAGTGGGAATGACCTGATGCAGGGAAGGACGCCTTACCTGCATCCGACGCAGGTAAGGCGTCCTTCCCTGCATGAAGAAGGCCCCCGCCTCGGCAACGGCGGGGGCCTTTCTCCTTACTTGCGGGCGGATGGTCTGACTGTCCACATGAGAATCAGCAGTCCGACCAGGATGGCCCCGCCTGCGACCAGTCCGGTCACGCCGAACGGCAGGTCGGACATGGAGCCGTCGGACAGCGCGTAGGCCATGGCGAACAGGCCGCCGATGCCGAACAGCAGGGTCACCAGCCGGGGACCGCCCCGGCGCTCCAGGTCAGCCACGGACGACCTCCACATCTCCGGCGCCGGCGTGCACCTCGAGCTGGAGGGTGCCGGCCGCGTTGGGCACGTTGTCCACCTGGTGCAGGGTGATGTCGCGCCAGTTCTGGCTCACGTTCAGGCAGCGCACGTCGCCGACGTCGGCGGTGCAGGTGACGTCCACGTTCACGTTGGCCGGCACGATCACCCGTGCCTCGCCGGCGTCCACGCTGACCGAGGTCCGCGCGGGCTTCTCCTTGTCGAACTTGAAGTTCGTGAGGTCCAGCCGCACGTCGCCGAACGAGCGGTTGTAGCTGGCGGCCAGCGTGTCGGTGGGGTTGGCCCGCAGGTCGCCGAAGCCGGCGGTGCCGCCGTTGGGCGCGTTGGTCAGCACCACCGCGGCCACACCGACCAGCACGGTCGGCACGACCAGGCCGCGGCCGCCGCGCACGAACGCGCCGACCACCAGCCCGCCGGCCAGCACGCCGGTCACGATGCCCAGGATGTGCGGCAGGCTCAGCCAGCTCGCGCCCAGCGCGGCCTTGAAGATCAGCAGCGCCGCGGCGGTCAGCACGGCCAGTCCCATGGTCACGCCGCCGACGGCCGAGCGCGGTGCACGCGGTCGCCGCATGACGGTCGTGTCGTCGTCATCGGTGGTGGCGACCTGGGTGGTCACCGGCGCGTTCGGGTCGTGCAGGTCCCACAGCAGCGGGGACGCGCCCAGCGGGTCCCACTCGGCCGTGGCAGTGGCACCAGGCGGGTAGCTCGGTGCGGTCATCGGTCCCCCTGACGTCATGGTCGGCGCACCGGGCACACCCAAGTCGGCCCGGTTGCGGTGCAACAGGAACAGCCCGCCCAGCAGCGCGGCGGCGGCGAGCACGCCGCTGAAGAAGCCGAACTGCCCGTTCCACAGCCAGGCGACGGCCGGGAAGCACAGCACGCCCAGCAGCACGGTGAAGGCGTGCGAGACGGAGCTGCGGCCGCGGCCGATCAGCGACTCGATCGCCGACACCTCGTCGTTGTCCTCGGCGAAGGCCAGCCAGCCCAGCAGGTAGAACAGCACGCCCGCCCCGCCGTACACGGTGGTGACGACCAGTGCCACCCGCACGATCACCGGGTCGATGCCGTAACGCCGCCCGATGCCGGCCGCGACACCGGCCACCATCCGGCCCTGTCGCGGACGCCTCGGCCGGGTGGCCCAGAAGTCGGCGACCATGGCCTCGATGTTGATCCCGGAGTGCTTGGTCGTGTTCACGGTGACGAGCATGCGGCCTGACCGGTGGCCGCGACATCCGGGAGCCCCCTGAATCAAACCCCGGGGCTCGTCCCTGATGGCTGGCGGTACCCGTGCGTGTGACCATCTTGGGGTGAGTTCGCAGCTGGTCGAGGAAGAGAAGGCGACACCGGAGGTGTTCGCCGGTCGCCGGCTGCACCGCAGCGGGTCGCACAAGATCGCCGGCGGGGTCGCCGGCGGTCTGGCCGAGCATCTGAACGTGCCGGTGCTGTGGGTGCGCGCCGCGTTCACGGTGCTGACCGCGATCGGCTACATCGGCCCGCTGGCCTATGTGCTGCTCTGGATGTTCGCCGGCCAGGCGCCGCCGGAGGAGAAGGAACCCGAGGCGGACGCCAAGGAACGCCAGCAGGGCATCGCGCTGCTGGCCCTCGGCGTCGGCCTTTTCATCGTGATCTCGCTGCTCAGCGGCTCACTGACCAGCTGGTTCATCGTGCCGATCACGGTGGGCATCGGCGGCGCGGCGCTGGTCTGGCGGGAGGCCGACGAGGCGCAGCGGCGCAAGTGGCGGGATGGCGCGAAGACCGGCGTCTCCGGCTTCCTCGGCGGCAGCAGCACCCAGGCCCGGGTACGGCTGCTGGTCGGCGTGCTGCTGGTGTGCGGCGGCATCGGGCTGTTCCTGTTCCAGCAGGTCTCGCCGACGCTGGTGCCGGCGGTGGTGATCGCCATCCTGGCCACGCTGGTCGGCGTCGGCGTCATCACGGTGCCGTGGTGGCTGCGCCTGATCCGCGACCTCGACGACGAGCGCAGCGCCCGCATCCGTGACCAGGAGCGCGAGGAGATCGCCGCGCACCTGCACGACTCCGTGCTGCAAACGCTTGCGCTGATCCAGAAGCAGGCCGAGAACCCGCGCGAGGTGATCAAGCTGGCCCGCGGCCAGGAGCGGCAGCTGCGGACCTGGCTGTACGGGCCGACCGGCTACGGGCGGGGCCGGGCGCAGGCGGCCGAGGCCAACGAGGCGGCGGACGTGCCGCCCAGCTACGGCACCCTGCACGAGGCCATCGCGGTGGCCTGCGGCGAGGTCGAGGACACCTTCGACGTGACCGTGGAGCAGGTCGTCGTCGGCGACTGCCCGATGGACGTCCGGCTGACCGCGCTGGTGCAGGCGGCCCGGGAGGCGATCGTCAACTCGGCCAAGCACTCCGGCGTCGGCGAGGTCAGCGTGTACGCCGAGATCGAGCCGGACACCGTCACGGTGTTCGTGCGCGACCGCGGCAAGGGCTTCGATCCCGACAAGGTGCCCGAGGACCGGCACGGTCTGGCCGACTCGATCCGGGGCAGAATGGACCGGCACGGCGGCAAGCTCCGGCTGCGCACGTCACCGGGGAAGGCACCGAGGTGCAGCTGGAGATGCCCCGCAAGAAGGAGGCCAAGGCATGACCACGCCGGAGCAGGACCGCAAGCCGGTACGCGTGTTCCTCGTCGACGACCACGCGCTGTTCCGGGCCGGGGTACGGGCCGAGCTGGCAGCGCACGGCGACGACGTCGAGGTGGTCGGCGAGGCCGGGTCGGTGGGCGAGGCCGTGGCCGGCATCGAGCACCACCACCCGGACGTCGTGCTGCTGGACGTGCACATGCCCGACGGCGGCGGGGCCGAGGTGCTGCGCCAGGTCCGGCCGGCCAACCCGGCCGTGGTGTTCCTGGCCCTCTCGGTGTCCGACGCGGCCGAGGACGTCATCGCCGTCATCCGCGGCGGGGCCCGTGGCTACGTCACCAAGACCATCTCCAGCCAGGAGCTGGCCCGGTCGGTGCGCCGGGTGTCCGAGGGCGACGCGGTGTTCTCGCCGCGGCTGGCCGGTTTCGTGCTGGACGCCTTCTCCGAGCGGCCGGGGGCCGCGCCCATCGCCGACCCCGAGCTGGACCTGCTCACCCCGCGCGAGCGCGAGGTGCTGCGGCTGCTGGCCCGTGGCTACGCGTACAAGGAGATCGCCTCGGAGCTGTTCATCTCCGTGAAGACGGTGGAGACCCACGTCTCCAGCGTGCTGCGCAAGACTCAGCTGTCCAACAGGTACGAGCTGTCCCGCTGGGCCACCGACCGCCGCTTGGTGTGACGGCCGTAGTTCTCCAGCTCCAGCTCGAGCGTGTCGATCACGTGCGCCACGGTGTGCGTGCCCTCCGGACCGCCGCCGCTGTGCACGCCCTTACGCGGATGCCAGAACACGGCTAGACCCGCCACGGCCGATGACCCGATGACCACTGCCCACAACATGCCCCACGCTCCCCGAATCCGTCCCATCCCAGCCAACGGATCCGGGGAGCGCCTGGTTCAAACGGTCTCGGGCTCGAGTTCCTTGATCGGCGCCGACGTGACAACTTTGGCCTTGCGCTTGGTCAGGCCCACGCCGACCAGCACGATCACCATGCCCAGCCCCTCGCGCACGGTCAGCGCCTCGTGCAGGAAGACCACGCCGAGCAGCACGGAGACCACCGGCAGCAGGTAGGCGACCATGGAGGCGGCGGTCGGGCCCTCCTTGGCGATCTGCGCGTGCTGGATCAGGAACGCGAAGCCGGTGCCGAACACGCCGAGCACGACCACTGCGAGCAACGCCGGCACGTCCCAGCGGATCGGCTGGAGCCCGTCGAAGGGCAGCACGAAGGCGGCCATCACGGTGGCGGTCAGCATCTGGGCGGCGGCCAGCCCGCCCGGGGCGACGCCCTTGTTGGCCAGGAACCGGCCGGCGTAGACCACACCGACGCCGTAGCTGGCCGCAGCGACCAGGCAGATCGCCGCGCCGCCGAGGTTGATGCCGGTGGCCTGCCACGGCGAGAAGATCAGCAGCACGCCGGCGAAGCCCACCACCAGGCCGGCGACCGTGTTGAGGCTGATCCGCCGCACGCCGCCGAACAGCAGCGTGCACGGCACCGCCCACAGCGGCGTGGTCGAGTTGATGACGCCGGTCAGCCCTGAGTCGACGGTCTGCTCGCCGATGGCGAACAGCGTGAACGGCAGCACGTTGGCGAAGAACACGTAGACCACGAGGTGGCCCCACATGCGGCCGCTGCTGGGCAGCGCGGTGCGGCGGAACAGCGCGATCGCGCCGAGCACGAGCGCGCCGAGGGCGACGCGGGCGAACACCATCTGGCCGGGGGAGAGGGCGTCCAGGCCGAGCTTGATCCACAGGAAGCTCGAGCCCCAGATCAGGGCCAGCGATAACAGGCGGAAGAGGCTTGCCGGAGTCGTCACGAGCACAAGCTTGCGGGAGGCGAAGCATCAGGACAAGTGAAATAAACTTCAGAACGTTTAAGGCGAGCTGTATGGTTGGCCCATGCTCGACGTGCGCAGGATGCAGGTGCTGCGGGCCGTGGTGACCAGCGGGTCCATCACCGCGGCCGCGACCAACCTCGGCTACACGCCGTCCGCGATCAGCCAGCAGATCTCCGTGCTGGAACGCGAGGCCGGCCTGCCGCTGCTGGAGAAGGTCGGCCGCGGCGTGCGGCCGACCGCGGCCGGCAAACTGCTCACCGACCACGCCGGCACCATCGCCGAGAACCTGGCCGAGGCCGAGCGCGCGCTGGCCGACCTGCGCGCCGGCCGCACTGGGCGGCTACGGGTGCGCTACTTCTACACGGCTGGCGCGGCCCTTGTGCCGCAAGCGGTCGCCGAGTTCCGCAAGCTGCATCCGGACGTGCAGCTGGACCTGGCCAACGTGGAGCCGCAGGACCCGATCCACGAGGCCGCGGCCGGCCGGGCCGATGTGTCCATTGTGGTCGTCACCGAGGAGAAGCTGCCGCAGCTGACCGGAATTCAGCTCGTGCACCTGCTCGACGACCCGTACTCGGCCGTGCTGCCCGAGCGGCATCCCTTGGCCGACAAGGACGTTCTCGACCTGGCCGACCTGGCCGGCGAGCCGTGGGTCGACAACGAGTACTACTCGGAGAGCTGGACCTGCCGGCAGATCCTGTTGGACGCCTGCGCCTGCGCCGGCTTCAGCCCGAGTTTCGCCTTGCAGTGCAACGACTATCAGACCGCGCAGGGCTTCGTCGCGGCCGGACTCGGGGTCAGCATGGTGCCGCGGCTGGGGCTGGGCACCGTGGTGCCGGGCTCGGTGGTCCGGCCGGTCCGCAAACCCCAGCCGGTCCGGCGCATCTACGCCGCCGTGCCCGAGTTCACCGCCGACCAGCCCGCCACCGCCACCCTGCTCCGCTGCCTCAAGACCGCCGCGGCCCAGCGGACCTGATGCAGGGAAGGACGCCTTACCTGCGTCCAATGCAGGTAAGGCGTCCTTCCCTGCATTGGGGATTAGTTCGGTAGGGGCTGCTTGGACTGGCTGTCGATGAGCAGGGAGCCGTCCTGCTGCACCAGCGTGAAGACGTCGGCCTCCTTGCTGGTGGAGCCGTCCTTGTTCTTGTACGTGACGACCGCGCTGACCTGGTTCTTGCCGACCGCGGTCACCTTGGTCGCCTTCACCTCGTCGACGGTGTCCCAGTACTGCTTGTAGCCGTCGGCGCCGCCGGACGCCTGCTGCATGTTCGGCGTGAGGTGCTGGAACGCCTCGGCCGAGTTGTCCGGCAGCAGCTGGTAGTAGCCCTGCACGAAGTGCACCAGATCCGTTGCCGACGGACCGCTTGACATGGTCGTGGTGGTCGTCGTCGTGGTGGTCGTGGTGGTGGTCGACTTCTGCGTCGAGGTCGGCGCCGTGGTCAGCTGCGACGGCTGGGTGTCCGTGGTCTGCGCCGGCACCTGAGGCGGGTTCTGGCCCGTGTCGGCCCGGCTGTTGCCGCCGCCGGCGAGGGCATTGGCCACCAGGATGCCGACCACCGCCGCGGCGACCACGGCCAGCGCGGCCAGCACGATCGGGCGCTTGCTGGACTTGCGGGGCGTTGGCGGCATGGACTGCTCGCCCGGTCTGAGACCGGGCGGCCGGGTGTTCGGGCCGGAGCCGGTCATGGTGCCCATCGGGCCGCCGGCGACCCGGGTGGGCTGCGGCCGGTCGAACGGACGGGCGTCGAGGCGGGTCGGGCCGGGACCCATCGGGGCCGCACCCATCGGCGCGGCGCCGACCGGCGGCGCGATCTGCCGGGTGGTGCCCGGGGCCGGCGGCGGGTTGACCCGCCACGTCGGCGCGCCCGGCGAGGCCAGCAGCGCGTTGGGCACGGGACGACCGTTGGCGACCGCGGACAGGCCCTCGTGGGCCTGGCGCATGGTCGGGCGTTCCTTGGGATCGGCGGCCAGCAGGCGCATCAGCAGCGCGTGCAGCGGGCCGGCCTGCCGCGGCGGGTTGACCACGCCGGCGGCGACCAGGTGCAGCAGGGCCAGCGTGTTCTCGTTCAGACCGAACGGCGGCTCGCCCTCGACCGCGGCGTACACCGTGGAGCCGAGCGAGAACACGTCCGACGGCGGCCCGGGGTCGTAGCCCTTGGCCACCTCGGGCGCGAGGTAGGCGGGAGTGCCGGCGAGCATGCCGGTGGCCGTCACGGTCACGTCGCCGGTGGCCCGGGAGATGCCGAAGTCGGTGATCTTCACCGTGCCGTCGTTGCCGATCAGGATGTTGCCCGGCTTGATGTCCCGGTGCACGATGCCGGCGGCGTGCGCGGCGTCCAGCGCCATCGCCGCCTGGGCCAGCACGCGGGCCGTCTCCTGGGGCGGCATGGTGCCCCGCTCGGCCAGGATGGCCGACAGGCTCCTCGACGGCAGGTACTCCATGATCAGCCAGGGATTGCCGTCTTCCTCGGCCACGTCGTACACCGCGATGGCGTGCGGGTGCTGCAGCCGCGCGGCGATCCGGCCCTCGCGCATCGCCCGCTGCTTGGCCTCGTGCGACTCGGCCGCGCTCATGCTGCTGTTGAGCAGCAGCTGCTTGACCGCGACCGTGCGGTGCAGCCGCTCGTCACGTGCGGTCCACACCACGCCCATCGCGCCGCTGCCGATCCGGTTGGTCAACCGGTACCGGCCAGCGACCAGACGACCGTCGTCAGTCACGGGTGCAGTCTCTCCTCGGTGCGCTGGTCGGCGGCTGGCGTGCGCGGCCCGCCGTCCATCCGGCAGGACAGGTACCCAGGTTAGGGGGTGACCCTGTCAGTCCCCGGTCAATCCGACCGTGCGCTGTGACACGCCACTCAACTCGTCAGCCAGTATTCCACGGCTTCCGCGACGGCCACCCGTGTGGAGCAACTGCCTCTGTCCGGTCAGCCGAGCAGGCCCGTGATCGGGTCGAGCAGGCCGTTGAGGAGGCCCTTGTCCTCGGTGGTGCTGGCCGGCGGCGTGCTGTTGCCGTGGCTGCCGCCGGTGGCCGCGCTGTTGCTCGACGAGGTGGGCGGCGGGTTGTTCGGCGTCTGCGACGGCGAGGTGGTGTTCGGGCTCGTCGGGTCGGTCGACGTGCTGCTCGACGGCGGGTTGGTCGTCGTGGTCGGCGGCGTCGACGAGGACGAGTTCTGCTGGGCCTGCTGGCTGGCCGTCACGTACGGGGCGACGCGCGGCTTGGGCGCCTGCTTGTCGGTCGACGTGCCGGCGGTGCCGTTGTCCGGGGTGACCTGCTCGGTGCCGCGGGGCGCCAGCGGGGCGTCGAGGGCCTGGCCGTGCGGCCGGCCGCCGCCGTCGACCACGGTCAGCGGGACGCCGCTGCCGTTGGCCGTGTTCTGGTTGTTGTCCGCCTGCTGCACGTGGACGATGCTCGCGGCCACGGCGCCGCACAGGGCGGCCACGCCGGCCGCCGCGGCGGCGATCTTCGGGGCCTGCTTGCGGCGCTGCTCGCGGGGCAGCTTGCCCTCGCGGCGCAGCAGCTCGCGGATGTAGATCTCGCGGCTGGGGGTGTCGTCACAGCTCGGCGTCTGCACGGTGGGCGCCTCGGCCGCGGCCCGCTCGGCGGCGGCGCGCTCGGCGTCCATCTTGGCCACGTCGATCGGCGCGAGCAGCGTCTGCTCCTCCGGCGCGTGCGGGTTGTCCAGCACCGGCATCGGGAACTGGTCGGTGTCCGCGTTCACCCCGACGAACGGCCGCACGTCCTCGGCCCGGTCCTCGACGTAGTCGTAGGCCTCGGAATAACCGGTGGCCGGGTACGCCTCGTCGGGGTAGTAGTCGTCCTGCACCGCCGGGATGACGTCCGTGGTCTCGCAGGGGAGGGCTCCTCCCACGCCTGCATTGCCGGGAACTGCTCGCCGCGATGGCGAGCGAGGAGCTCGGAAACGGGGATCTGCCGGGTGGCCGTGGTCGTGCCCACCCGTGATGAGTCCTCGTACACCGTCGCGTCACCTCTCCGTCGGATCACTGACCGTGGTTTTGATACCGGATCAGAGGAGAGGCGTCACCAGTTTGGGTTAGAAGGCATGCAGATTTGAGCTACTTAGTGCAGCCTTGATCGGCCGAACGGCCTAACGGTATGCCGGCGGTTGCCGTTTCGATGCCCAGCTGTGACCTCCGGCGTGAAACGTCGGGAATACCCGTGCGTACGCCGGTGCGTCGCAGTGGATCGGTCGGCCGGATCGCCTGCCGCCGTTCGCCGCAACCGGAGCGGTCCGGTCAGCCGCTCGGTCAGCCCCGTACGGCCGACAGCACCTGGGCGTTGACGATCTTGGGCTGGTTGCCGCCGTCCACCTTGAGCAGCTGTTCCACGTGCAGCCAGCTGCCGTCGGACTGCTGGATGCCGATCACGCCGAGCACCGTGTTGTCGGTCATCGCCTCGACCCGCTCCGGCCGGACGGCCCGCACCGTCGACCAGGACCGGATGAATCCGGTCGGGTCCAGCTCGGCCAGCGAGCCGCCGATCATGGCCAGCGCGTCCCGCGGGTTCTGCGCCACTGTGTTGTAGAAGTCGCGCACCACGTCCACCGGGTCGGCCGGGGCGTTGGCCGTCAGCGCCCGCGGGGTGCCTGCGGCGGTCGGCGTGCTGGTCGTGGTGGACGGGCTGGTGGTCGTCGTGGCGGCGCTGAGCGGCTCGGCGTCGGTCGTCTTGCCGGCCAGCTCGGTGGCCAGCACGTCGGGGCGCAGGGCGTCGACCCCGGTCAAGGCCTCCGGCTGCGGCGAGGCCACCACCGCGGCCTTGGCCGGCCGCGGGTCGCTGGTGATCATGGACGCCGCGGCCACGGTGCCGGCCAGGGTGATCGCCCCGACCAGCAGGCCGAGCACCTTCAGCGCCGGGCTGGTGCGTGGGTCGCTGTCGTCCGGCAGGCCCTTGCCGCCCAGCAGATCGCCGAGCAGGCCGTCGGTGGCCGCCTCCTCCGGCGTCGGGATGCGCACGGAGCCCGGCTGCCGCCGGATCAGGTCGGCCACGCTGACCGAGCCACCACGACTGTGCCGCCTGCCGCCAGCAGGACGCTCCACGGGCGTTCTCCTCGCCAGTGTCGTTCAACCGATGGGTACCGGAGCACTCGTACCGGGGTCGACCAGGTCGAGGCCAGTTCTGGCGCAGAGTTCACCGCTTCGAGAGGACCCTGGCTAGACACATTCACCCGAACGAATGAATCCCGGTGCAGAGGTTTTCAGTGCGTCACCCCGACACCGGGGTGTCCTGACTGATCAGCGGCAGCGAGCCCGGCGTGAAGGCCAGCACGTGCTGCTCGGTCGTGGTGGTGCCGTCCTTGCGGGTCACCAGCACCGTGTTGATGGTGATGCCCTTGCCCGGGTCGATGGTGATGCCCTGCACCTGCACCGAGGCCACGTCCTGGTAGCGCTGCTGGAGCGCCGCCTCGCCGTTGGCCTTGAGCGCCCCGGAGGTCAGCTGGTACGCCTCGCCGACGTTGGACGCCACGGCGGCGAAGAAGTGCTGGGTCTGCTGCGCCACCTTGCCCGGGTCGACCACCGGGTTGCCGGCGCCGGTGACCGTCGTGATGGTCGGCTTCGCGGTGTGCGTCGGCGTGCCGCCGCCGCTCGTGCCGGCCGATGACGAGCCGTCGCCGGTCGACCGCGCCCGGACCGCGTCGGTCTTGGCCACGGCGCTCGGCGCCCCCGGCGGCAGCTGCCTGGCCGCCTCCGTGGTCGTCGGCAGCGGCACCTGCTGCGGGTAGCCCGGAAAGGACTCGATCTGCGTGCGCATCCGTGACGGGCCGACGAACAGCGCGCCGACGATGAGCAGCGCCGCCAGCGCCGCCACCGAGGAGCCGACGGAGAACCACGCCGCCCGGCGCCAGGTGCGCGGCGGCGTCACCGAGGCCGGCACCGTGCCGATGTCGAACTTGCGCAGCCCCACCGGATCGGTGTCGAGCAGCGGGTCGATGTCGACCGGCGGCACGGCCGGCAGCGGCACGGTCGGCTCGTCGGACGGCCGGACCACGATCGGCCGGGCGTGCGCCGCCCGCAGACCCCGCCGGGCCGGCGGCAGCGCACCGGGACCGGACGATGCCCGTCGATGCCTGCCGTGGTCCGCCGGTGCCGCCTCACTGCTCATACTTCCAAGACCCTCCCGGGTGTCCTCGCTGACGCGGAATTCCGAGCTGGACCGCTCCAGTGGGGCATCACCCGTCAGAAGACCTCAGGGTAGGGCGTGAAACCGCGGCCGGGACCGCCGATCCCACTGCCGTGCCGGGTTACACCCGGTCGAGTGAGATGAGAGCGACTACGAGTTGCTGCCGCTGTTCAGCTGCTTGCGCGCGTCCTGCAGCCCGCGCAGCGCCGTGCCGCCCGCGCCCACCGCGACGATGATCGCGATGACCTCGAAGAACAGGCTGCCGCTGGCCAGCAGCAGCGCCAGCAGCGACGCCACCGTGACGATGCCGGCCTGTGGCCAGCGCGACCGCACCCACTGGGCGATCGACTCGCCGCCCGCCCTGCGACTGGCGGCCGACCCGAGCACGAACAGGTATCCGTCGTAACCCACCGCGGCCACGAGGCTGGCCAGCGCGATGATGACGGCGATGAACTCCATGACCCCAGTGTGCTCGGAGAACGCCGCCACGGCATCGGTGACATCCCCGAGACACCCAGGGGTCTTTCCTCATCACCGGCCGAGCGGCCCGCGGCCCATCCGCAGCAGGATCAGCGCCAGGTCCTTGCCCTCGGGGCCGAGGCCCTCGCGGTAGCGGGCCAGGATGTCCAGCTCCCGGTTGTGCACGAGCTTGGTGCCGCCGTTGGCCATCCTGGTCTTGCCGACGATGCCGGACACCTCGGCCCGCCGCCGGACCAGCCGGATGATCTCGGCGTCGAGGTGGTCGATCTCCTCGCGCAGCGCGGGGATGTCCGGGGTGTTCTGGTCGCTGACTGGCGTGCTCACTGCTCTGTCCTCCGTGCTCGGGTCGGAGATTCACTGGCCCCGGCAGCACAGAAGCCCCGGGTCCGAGGACTCCGGGGCTTCAGTGTGGTCGTTGTCGGCGCTACGCGACCACGGGAGCCGGAGTCCGGTTCCCGTAAAAACTCGTAGTGGCGTGCGCACATGCCGGGAGTCTCGCACAGCCGGCGGAGCCTCGTCGAGCCCAGGGCTCCGTCGACCCGTCGTGACGGAACTGTCAGTGCGGCCGGGTAGCGTTGGGGGCGATGAGCGCTCTGTTCGATCTGCCCACGAATCCCCCGGCGCGGGCGGCCGGTCCCGACGCGTTGCTGGACGGCCTCAACCCGCAGCAGCGTGACGCGGTCGTGCACGCCGGCTCCCCGCTGCTCGTGGTCGCGGGCGCCGGCTCCGGCAAGACCAAGGTGCTGACCAGCCGCATCGCCTATCTGTTGGCGGCGCGCGGCGTGCACCCCGGCGAGATCATGGCCATCACCTTCACCAACAAGGCCGCGGCCGAGATGAAGGAGCGGGTCTCCGGCCTGGTCGGCCGCCGGTCCAACGCGATGTGGGTGTCGACCTTCCACTCCATGTGCGTGCGGCTGCTCCGCCGTGAGGCCAAGACGCTGGGCATGTCGTCCAACTTCACCATCTACGACAGCGACGACTCCCGCCGGCTGGTCACCCTGGTCGCGCGCGATCTCGACCTCGACCCGAAGCGCTATCCGGCGCGCACGCTGGCCGTGCACATCTCCAACCTGAAGAACGAGTTGGTGGACGCGGACACGGCCAAGGACCGCGCGGCCAACGACCTGGAGCGCCGGGTCGCCGAGGTCTACGAGTCGTACCAGCAGCGGTTGAAGCTGGCCAACGCCATGGACTTCGACGACCTGATCATGCGCTCGGTCGAGCTGTTGCAGGTGTTCCCGGACGTGGCCGAGCACTACCGGCGGCGGTTCCGGCACGTGCTGGTCGACGAGTACCAGGACACCAACCACGCCCAGTACACGCTGGTGCGCGAGCTGGTCGGCACCGGGCAGGGCGGCGTCGCGCCGGGCGAGCTGTGCGTCGTCGGCGACGCCGACCAGTCGATCTATGCCTTCCGCGGCGCGACCATCCGCAACATCACCGAGTTCGAGCGGGACTACCCGCAGGCCCGCACCATTCTGTTGGAGCAGAACTACCGGTCGACGCAGACCATTCTCAGCGCCGCCAACGCCGTCATCGCGCGCAACCCCAACCGCCGGGACAAGCGACTGTGGACCGACTCCGGCGAGGGCGAGAAGATCATCGGCTACGTCGGCGACAACGAGCACGACGAGGCCGGCTTCGTGGCCGGCGAGATCGACCGGCTGGTCGACGCCGGCACGTACACCAACGGCGACATCGCGGTCTTCTACCGGACCAACAACCAGTCCCGGGTGTTTGAAGAGATCTTCATCCGGCTCGGGCTGCCGTACAAGGTCGTCGGCGGCGTGCGGTTCTACGAGCGGCGCGAGGTCCGGGATGCCTTGGCCTACCTGCGGGTGCTGGCCAATCCCGACGACGCCGTGAGCTTGCGTCGCATTCTCAACGTGCCCAAGCGCGGCATCGGCGACCGGGCCGAGGCGTGCGTGTCGGCCCATGCCGAGCAGCAGCGCATCGGCTTCGCCACCGCGCTGCGCGAGGCCGCCGCCGGCAAGGTCGCGCTGCTCAATCCCCGGTCGCGCAACGCCATCTCCGGTTTCGTGGCCATGCTCGACGAGCTGCACCAGGCCGTCGAGCGGGGCGACGAGGTCGGCGACATCCTGGACCAGGTGCTCGACGTCACCGGCTACCGGGGCGAGCTCGAGGCCAGCGACGACCCGCAGGACGCCTCCCGGCTGGACAACCTGACCGAGCTCATCACCGTGGCGCGGGAGTTCACCCAGTTCAACCTGCCCGAGCCGGACGAAGACGACCCGGTGCCGGTGAACAGCCTCGACGCGTTCCTCGAGCGGGTATCCCTCGTCGCCGACTCGGATTCCGTGCCCGAGTCCGACGACGGTGTGGTGACGCTGATGACCTTGCACACCGCCAAGGGCCTCGAGTTCCCGGTGGTCTTCTCCACCGGTTGGGAGGATGGCGTCTTCCCGCATTCCCGGGCTCTCGGCGATCCGGCCGAGCTGGCCGAGGAACGCCGGCTGGCCTACGTCGGCATCACCCGTGCCCGGGAGCGCCTCTACCTGTCGCGTGCCCTCATCCGCTCGGCGTGGGGTCAGCCCGCCGCCAACCCCGAGTCCCGCTTCCTCGGCGAGATCCCCTCCGATCTCGTCGAGTGGCGTCGCGTCGAGCCCGAGCGGGCCGCGCCGACCGTCACCACCACCTGGGGCCGGCGGTCCTCCTTCGGCGAGACGCCCTCCCGTGGGACTCCCGCCTTCGCCAAGGGCTGGCAGAACACCCCCACCCTCGAGCTCGAGGTCGGCGACCGCGTCAACCACGACAAGTACGGCCTCGGCACCGTCGTCGCCACCGACGGCTCCGGCCCCCGGGCCACCGCCACCATCGACTTCGGCTCCGCCGGCGCCGTCCGCCTCATGCTCATCGGCGGCGTCCCCCTGGTGAAGCTCTAGCGCTGTTCTGAGTAGCTCCAGCCGGGTGCCCGTCGGGCACCCGGCTGCTGTTTCGCGGCGAGTTGCGACGAAAAGTGTGGCAAACTGGGCCTCGGCTGTCGTTCGGGTGCGACGAGGAGGTGTAACCGTGCTGCTCAGGTTCCGGACCGCAAACCACCGGTCACTGCGTGACGAGGTGGAGCTGTCGCTGGTGAGCCAGCCCCGCAAGGGCGAGTCGAAGCCGACGAGCGCGCTGCCGGAGACCGTCCGCGTAGCAGGCATCTACGGTGCCAATGCCTCCGGCAAGTCGAACATCCTGGACGCGATGGGCTTTCTCGCGAAGGCTGTAGCGAACTCATACTCTGGATGGTCACCGACCGGCGGTGTGCCGCGTGTACCCTTTCTGCTCGACCCGGCATCCCGGTTGGCGTCGTCGCTCTATGAGATCGACTTCGTGTTCCAGGGCGTACGTCACACGTATGGATTTGAGGTTGACGACCAGAGGGTCCGCGCGGAGTGGTTGTATTCATACCCGACCGGTTCAAGGAAGCGCACCCTGTTCGAGCGTGACGGTGACACGTTTCGTTTCGGTCGAACCTTGACCGGTTCGAACAGTGTGATCGCGGGTCTCGTTCGCCCTAATTCGCTCTTCCTGTCGGTGGCTGCCGCAAACTCGCATCCCCTGTTGATTGAGCTATTTCGTTGGGTGGAGCGGTTCAAGCCGACAAGCGAATTTGGTAGTGAGACGTTTGATCGGGTGGTTGCTGCGATATCGGCCAACATGGTTGGAAGCAATGCGCAGTTTGATGCCTGGATCAAGGTAGCCGATCTTGGTGTCGATAGGGTCTATTTCGAAGCCGACGGCAAGATTTCTGAAGCTGACTCTCCCGAGGCCATCGTTGATCACTTCAAAAATGGTAAGATCAAGTTCACTCATGTGACCCCAGGGTATGGTCCGGTCGATTTTTCATTCGAGGGCGAGAGTGCTGGAACGCGAATGTGGCTGGCTCTCGCCGGCTATGTGATCCCTCGTATTGCGCTCGGTCTGGTGGTTATGGTCGACGAGGTCGACAGCTCTCTGCACCCGAAGCTCAGTGCCGCGCTGATCCAAATGTTCAAGGATCCGCTGATCAACAAGAATGGGGCGCAACTTCTCTTCACCTCGCACGATGTCTCGCTGCTTGGCAATCTGATCGACGATGAGATCCTCGATCGCGACGAGGTGTGGTTCACGGAGAAGGATCGGGCGGGTGCGACGTCGCTGTTCCCGCTGACGGACTTCCAGCCCCGGAGGGGTGAGAACTTTGAGCGTGCCTACCTGCAGGGGCGGTACGGGGCTGTGCCCTACGTCGATATCGACGAACTGCGTGGGTTGTTCAGTGATCAGGCTGCCGGCTGATGATGGCTCGCCGCGGCGCTGAGTCGCTTGGTCGGCGTGGTCCGCGGCGGGAACGCAAGCCGCGGATCCTGATTTACTGTGAAGGTACGCGTACGGAGCCCGCATACTTCGTTGGCCTGGTCAGGCATATGCGGACTGCCTTGGTGGATGTCGTGCGATGCGATGTCAAGGGTATCGGCTGTGATCCGCTGACGGTGGTGCGACGAGCCGAGCAGAAGTGGGTAGAGGACAAGCGGCGGACCGGCGGTGAAACCTACGACCAGGTGTGGTGCGTGGTGGATCACGATGATCACGCCACCCTGGATGCGGCGATCGCGCGCGCGAGCAAGGCGGGCATTCATCTGGTGGTGTCCACGCCTTGCTTCGACTACTGGGTTCTGTTGCACTATGCCGACCACCGCAAATCGTCCAATGTCAAGGACATCGAGCGAAAACTCGACAAGCACATCCCTGGCTACGACAAGAAGTTGCCGGACAGTTTTCCTTACGACCGGTACCCGGACGCCGTGCGGCGGGCCGAGGGCGCTGCGCCTTCGAGTAACGCGATCGGTCCAAATCCATCTACTGCGGTGCACCTCGTCGTGACAGCGATGGGTGAGACCACCCGCTAGCCGAACACCGTTGCCGGAGTGCCGCGGGTGGGTTTTGTGCCCCACCCGCCCACCCTGTTCGGTCCGAGGGCTTCGTTGAACACCGGCGGACTAACGCAGGGCATGCCGGGCGTAGGCGCGGACGTCGGCGTCGGGGTCGGCGAGGGCCTCGGTGAGAACGGTGACTGCCTCGGCGGAGGCCGGTAGTTGGCCCAAGGCGCGGACGGCGGCGCGGCGGACGTTGGGGTGGGGGTCGGCGACGGCGGTGAGGAGCTGGCCGGTGTCGGAGACGGCGGTGGCGGCTTCGCGGACCTGCCAAGACGGGTCGGCGAGGGCATCGGCGGCGTAGGGCAACAAGGTGTCGGCGCCGGAGGAGAGGGCGGCGGCGCGGACCAAAGGGTCGGGGTCGGTGGCTAGGGGGATCAAGGCGGCGTGGGCTGCGGTGTCGGCGATGGAGCCGAGGCCCTGGGCGACGGCGGTGCGGACTTCACGGGAAGGGTCGGCGGCGGCGGAGGCGAGGGGAGCGGCGGCGTTGAGGGAGACGAGACCGTGCACGGCCTCGATACGGACCTCGGGCTCGGCGTCGGCGAGGCCGTCGGTGAAGGCGGTCAAAGAGCCGACGCGGAGGGACCGCAAGAGATAGAGGGCGGCGGAGCGGACGGCGGGCTCGGCGTTGCTCCCGGCCCGAAGCAGCTTGGTGGTGAAGGGATCGGAAGCTGTGGCGACTTCCACCAATTCCCGCAAGCCAGCGGCTGCGGCCTGACGGACGGCGGGGGCGGGGTCGTTGAAGGCGTCCGCCAGGGCCAAGGCGAAGCCGGCCGGGGTGGTCTCGGTCAACGTCTGGACGGCGGTGAGGCGGACGGCCTCTACGGGACTGGCGAGGTACGGGCGGAGGTCGTCCAAGGAGGGCGAAGCCTCGGCGAGGGCCAACAACGCCACCAAGTCGGGGGAGCCGGTGGAGGTGGGGGAAGCCTTGGGGGCCAAAGACACCGGGGCCACCGAACTGGGGAGGTGGCGGGAGATGACGGCGGAAGGGCCGCCGGTTGGCACGGGGAATTCGGGGACGGGGACCACGTACGGCGCTACAGGGCGGCGGATGAACTCCATGGCGCCGTCGGGGGCCTTGCGCAGGTTGAGGTGGGCGAACCACTCGGAGTCGTTGCGGGCCGGGTGATCCATGCGATCGTGGTAGAGGCCCCAACGGGACTCGGTGCGGACCAAAGAACTGCGGGCGGCCATCTCGGCGCAGTCACGGATGAACGAGACCTCGGCGCAGCGCATGAGCTCGTGCGGAGTGCGAGCGCCCATGGTGGCGATCTCGGTGCGCATGCGGGAGAAGTGCTCAAGGGCGATCTCGAGGCGGTTGGAGCTCTTTGGTGGGGCGACGTAATCGTTGACCAGGCGACGCAGCTTGTACTCGACCTGAGGCTGTGGCGGACCGTCCGGATTGGACAGTGGACGGTAGATGAGCTCGTGGGCGTCGGAGATCTGGTCCTCGGGCAGCGAGACCAGGGGAACGTCCAGGGAAGCGGCGTGGGTGCCGGCGAGGTCGCCGAAGACGAAGGCGCCGATCATGTAGTTGTGCGGCACGCACGCCAGGTCGCCAGCCGCGTAGAGACCGGGAACGGTGGTCTGGGCGTTCTCGTCGACCCACACGCCGGAAGCGGAATGCCCGCCGCACAAGCCGATCTCGGAGATGTGCATCTCGACGTCATGGGTCCGGTAGTCGTGCCCACGACCGGCGTGGAAGGTGCCGCGGGTGGGCCGCTCGGTGGTGTGCAGAATGCCCTCGAGGGCCCGCACGGATTCCTCGGGCAGGTGGGACAGCTTCAGATAAATGGGCCCGCGAGGAGAATGGATCTCCCTCGCCACCTCGGCCATCATCTGGCCGGACCAGTAGTCGCAGTCGACGAACCGGTCACCGGCAGCGTTGGACTGGTAGCCACCGAAGGGATTGGCCACGTACGCGCAGGCGGGTCCGTTGTAGTCCTTGATCAACGGGTTGATCTGGAAGCACTCGATGCCGGAGAGCTCGGCACCGGCGTGATAAGCCATCGAGTAGCCGTCGCCGGCGTTGGTCGGATTCTCATACGTGCCATAGAGATAGCCACTGGCCGGCAGACCCAGCCGTCCACAAGGGCCGGTGGCCAGCACGACCGCGCGAGCCGACACGGTGACGAAGTCACCGGAACGGGTGTCGAAGCCGACGGCCCCGACGGCCCGGCCGTCGTCGGTCAGCACGCGGACGGGCATGACCCGGTTGGTGATGGTGACCAGGGACCGCATGCGCTTCTCGCGCAGCACCCGGTACAGCACCTTCTTGACGTCTTTTCCTTCCGGCATCGGCAACACGTAGCTGCCGGACCGGTGCACGCGGCGCACGGCGTACTCGCCGTAGGAGTCCTTCTCGAACTTGACGCCGTAGCCCTCCAGCCGCCGAACCATGTCGTAGCCGCGGGTGGCGGTCTGCATGATGGTGCGCTGGTTGACGATCCCGTCGTTGGCCCGGGTGATCTCGGCAACGTAGTCCTCGGGCGTGGCCTTGCCCGGGATCACGGCGTTGTTGACGCCGTCCATGCCCATGGCCAGCGCCCCGGAATGCCGCACATGGGCCTTCTCCAGCAGCAGCACGGACGCCCCGCGCTCGGCGGCGGAGATCGCGGCCATGGTGCCGGCGGTGCCGCCGCCGATCACCAGCACGTCACAGCTCAGCTCACGGCGTTCGGTCACGAAGTGCTCCCCAGTGCGGCCAGGATCTCGGCGCGAGCGGCGGAGTTGTCGCCGTCGCCGCGCGGGAATGGAACGTCCACAATGGACTTGATCGAGGTCGGGCGGCCGCCGAGCACGGCGACCCGGTCGCCGAGGAACACGGCCTCATCGACGTCGTGGGTGACGAAGACGATGGTGGTCGGCTGCTGGGACCAGACGTCGACCAGCAGCAGCTGCATGGCCCGCCGGGTCTGGGCGTCCAAGGCCCCGAACGGCTCGTCGGCCAGGATGACCCGTGGGCCGGAGGCCAGCGTCCGGGCCAGCTGCACCCGTTGCCGCATACCGCCGGACAGCTCCCGGGGCAGATGGTCGGCGTAGCCGTCAAGACCGACGCGCTCGATCCAGGACAATGCCTGGGAACGCCGGGAATTCCTTGCCACGCCCCGAATGGCCAGCGGCAGCTCGACGTTGCGCCGCACGCTGCGCCACGGCAGCAGCCCGTCCTCCTGGAACACCAGGGCCCGCTCGGCCGAGGTCCGCACGATGGGCCGGCCGTCCAGGGTGATCGTGCCGCCGGACGGCCGGTGCAGGCCGGCCAGCGTCCGCAGCACGGTCGACTTGCCGCAGCCGGAGCCGCCGACCAGCACCAGGATCTCACCGGCCTCGATCTTGAGGTCGATGCCTTGCAGCACCGCGGTTTCCCGGTAGCCGACGGCCAGGTCCTCGATCAGCATCATCGCGCGATCTCCACTTCGCGAGGCAGCCAGCGGGTGACCCGCCGGCCGACCAGTTCCACCGCGGCGGCGCTGCCGAAGCCGAGCAGCCCGATGCTGAGCATGCCGACGATCACGCCGGGGTAGTCGACCACCGTGTACGCCTGCCAGGTCCGGTAGCCGACGCCGTACTGGCCGGAGATCATCTCGGCCGAGATCACGCAGATCCAGGCCACGCCCATGCCGACCGACAAGCCGGAGAAGACACCGGGCAGCGCGCCCGGCAGCACCACGCTCCACAGCACCCGCCGCCGGTTGCCGCCCATGGTCAGCACGGCTTCCTCCCACACCACCGGCAGCGCGGCGACGGCGTGCCGGGTGGACACCATGATTGGGAAGAACGCGGCCAGGAAGGTGATGAACACGATGCCCTGCTCGTTGCTGGGGAACAGCAGGATGGCGATCGGCACCATCGCGATGGCCGGGATCGGCCGCAGCACCTCCAGCGGCGGCGACACGATGTCGCCGGTCAGCGCCGACCGCCCGACGGCGACGCCGATGGCCACGCCGGCCAGCGCCGCCAGCGCGAAGCCCATCAGGATGCGGGCCAGGCTGTCGCCCAGATCCCGGTAGTACAACGGGGTTTGCAGCTGGTAGCCGAGATCGCGAGCCACGTCCACGACCGTCGGCAGCCGGTCGAAGTGCAGCCAGAAGTCCACGTGCAGACTCGTCAGCAGTTGCCATAACAGCAGGGCGGCGACCAGGGAACCGCCGCGCAGCAGGTGTTTTCTCATGCCAGCCTCACTGCGGTGGGATAGTCGACGATTCGGGAACCTGGATGGGCCGAGACGTACGATCGCGCCTCGGTCTCGACGTCGAACGGGTGCAATCCGTTGTCGTACACCCAGAAGGACTTGTCGGCGAACCAACGGGTGCCGGTAAGGGCGTCGTCCACGTACGCGGCACGGACCTTGCGCCCGCTGTCACGGATCAAGCGCAGCAAGGAATCCGGCGACGAAGCCGTGACGGTGGCGGAGCCACCGACGAACCACACCTCGCCCGCGTTGGACGGTCGATGCGGAGCGGGAACGGAAAGCTTGGCCAAGGCGGAGCGGTCCACGAAGGAGGAAAGATCCAGCCCCTTGATGCCGCCGATCGAGCGCAGGAACGGGATGTCCTTTTGCAGGGCCGAGATCAGGTCCGGGCGCAGCGTCGGGTCGAAGGTCACGAGACCGTTGGGCCCGTTGTAGAGGTACACCACCTCCGGCGCCAACCCGGTGGCGGCAGCGACCTTCAACGCCGCCTCCATGGGATGAGCGTTGAGATACGCCGTGGCATCCAGCTGCGCCTGGAGAAACGCCTGCACCACATCGGGTTGCGCCGACGCGTACTTCTGCCGGACCACAACCCCGTGCCAGGTAGGGAGATTCAGCGCCGCACCGTCGTACAGCAACCGAGCCTGGCCGGCGAAGACCAGTTGCCCGGGCCAGGCCACGAACTGCCCCAAGGCATCCACCGCCCCGGCCCGCAGCGCCGACGCCCCGACGGCCGGATCCTGGTTGATCATCTGCACGTCGCTGTCGGGATCGACGCCCACACCGGTCAGCGCCCGAACCGTCGTCCCGTTGCCGGCCGACCCGATGCTGGACGAGATCCGCTTGCCCCGCAGATCGCCCAGCGAATGCGCCGACGACCCGACCGGCACCACGACCATGTTCAGCGCCCCGTGCAGGTTGTAGCCGGTCGCGGAGATCAACGCGGTCCGGCCGTCGCCGAACTCCTGGGTGCGGGAGGCGTTGATCAGCATCGGGAAGTCGCCCATCGAGCCGATGTCGATCTTCCCGGCGACCATCTGCGCGGTGATCGGCGCGCCGGTGGAGTAGTCCTGCCACTCCACCCGATACGTCTTGCCGGTCCGCCGGCCCAAGGCCGACAGCCGCTGTTCCAGATATCCCTGGGCCCGCAACAGCGTCCCGGCGGTGACGGTGTTGATCGTCTTGGACTGGTAGCCGACGACCAGCGTCACGACGGTGGACGTCGCCCCCGACGCCACCGAGCAGCCGGTCAGAAGAGCCAGCAGCAGCGCCGGCCAGGCCCGTCTCATCGGATCAGGAAGGGCATGTTGACGGTGACCGCGCCGGTCGGGCAGCGCGCGGCGCAGGGCCCGCAGTACCAGCACTCGTCCACGTGCATGTAGGCCACGTCGGTCTCCGGGTTGATCGCGAGGGAGTCCAGCGGGCAGACGTCCACGCAGAGTCGGCAACCCTTGACGCACAGTGACTCATCGATCACGACCGGGACATCAGCCCGGTTGGGCACCAAAGCCATCGGAACAGCCCCTCTATCGGTCCAGAACGGCGCGCATGGTGAGCCGGTCCCCGCGGAACCGGATGAACTCCAGGTCGACCGGCCGGCCGTCGGCCAGGTGGGTCAGGCGCTCCACGAGCAGCAGCGCCCCGCCGCGCGGCAGGTCGAGCACCGCGGCCACGTGCGGGTCGGCGTTGACCGCCTCCATGCCGACCTCGGCCCGCCCGAGCGGCTGCCCGCAGATCCGCTCCAGCAGCTTGAAGACGTCGTTGTTGACGAGGTCGTCGGCCAGCAGCGGCTCGCCGACGTCGGCCGGCAGGTAGGTCAGGTCCAGCGACAGCGGCAGGCCGTTCAGCCGGCGCAGCCGCTCGATGCAGACGATCGGGTCGCCGGGCCGGACGAGAAGGCGCTCGGCCAGCACCCCGGTCGCCGCGACCATGCCGGACGTCCGCACCTCGTTGCTGACCACGCCGTGCTCGTGCAGCGTCTCGGCCAGCCCCATCAGCCGGTTCAGCCCGTGCGGGTACTTCCGGGCCACGACCACCGTGCCGATGCCCGGCGACCGCTCGATGAGCCCGTCGGCCCGCAGCAGCTCCAGCGCCTCCCGCACGGCGTTGCGGGTGGCGCCGAACTCACGGCCGAGAAGTCGCTCGTCCGGCAGCACGCCATCCGTGAAGTCGCCGTCGAGCACCTGCCGGCGCAGCGCGTCGGCGATCTGCCTCGCCCGGTCCGCCCGGGGCCGTCGCGGTTGCGGGTCCATGACGCCGAACGGTCCGGAGCAGCCATTTCGGCCCGATTTCGCCCAGGTTTCCCCGGTGTTACGCCACCTGGTCAGGGCCCCTGACCGGCGGCTCGCCCGGTTTTCGCCACCGCGGCCGCTGTAACCCCGGTTCATATCTTGGGATGTTTCTGTCGGACTTCGATGTATGTCTCCGTCCCGCCGGTACACGCTGATTGGCCCCCTGACAAGGGGGCATCGGGCAGCACTTCACGGCATGGAGTCACCGTGAAGAGTTCGAGAAGTGGGGCCCGACACACTCAGCTACAGGAGGGATCACGGGGGTCATCCCATAGGAGGAGCAACGGTGGAGCGAGTTCGGGTAGGGGTTCACGCGGGAGACCCGATCACCCTGGCGGGAGTGGCCAGCCACCTGCGCGCACGTCCGGAATTCCAGCTGGTGGGGGAGCGCCAGTTCGGCGAGGCGGCCGTGCTCGTGGTGTGTGCCGACGTGGTGACCTCGGAGGTCATGTCGGCGCTGCGCCGGTTCACCGAGAACTCGTCGGCCCGCTGCGTGCTGGTGACCAACGAGCTGCGCCAGGCCGACCTGCTCGCCGCTGTGGAGTGCCGGGTGGTGAGTGTGCTGCCCAGGGCGGACGCGACCGGCGACCGCTTGGCCGGTGCGGTGGTCGCCGCGGCGAGGGGCCGCGGCGACCTGCCGCCCGACCTGCTGGGCGAGCTGCTGTCCCAGGTGGAGCGGTTGCAGCGGGACGTGCTCGGCCCGCGCGGCCTGACCACGTCGGGGCTGGCCCCGCGCGAGGTCGACGTGCTGCGGCTGATGGCCGAGGGCTGGGACACCGCGGAGATCGCGGAGAAGCTGTCCTATTCGGAGCGCACCGTGAAGAATGTCGTGTATGCGGTGATGAGCCGGCTGGGGCTGCGCAACCGTCCGCACGCGGTCGCCTACGCCTTGCGAGCAGGAGTTATCTAGGCCCCGTTTTGGGCCGATCGGTGGTCACCTGATCACGATGTTTGGCCATGGGGGTGTCAGGCGGCCACAATCGCTTGCGTGCCGAGTACCTCGACCACGAGCGAGCCCCTGCGGTTCACGCTGCTCGGCCCGGTCCGGGTGTGGCGTGGCGACCGTGAACTGACGCTGGGTCCGCCGCAGCGCAAGGCCGTCCTCGCGACCCTGCTGCTGCGGGCGGACCAGGTGGTCACCGCCTCCGAGCTCGTCGACGCCGTCTGGGGTGAGTCGGCGCCGGCGAGCGTGCATGGAGTCGTGCAGACGCACGTGTCGATGCTCAGGAATGTGCTGGAGCCGGATCGGCCCCGGCGGGGCCAGGCCAATGTGCTGCGTTCGGTCGGCAACGGCTACTCACTGGCCGTCGGCGGCGCGAGCTACGACCTGAGCGAGTTCGAGCAGACGTTGGAGCTGGCCCGCCGGCAGCGTGAAGAGGGCAACGCCCGCGACGCCGTCGAGTGGTACGCCAAGGCGCTGGGCCTGTGGCGGGGCGAGCCGCTGTCGTCCATCCCGGGCCCGGGCGCGGTGATCGAACGGGCCCGGCTGAGCGAGATCGTGCTCGGCGTCCAGGAGGAGCGCCTCGAGCTGATGGTCGCGCTCGGCCGGCACACCGCCGCCGTCACCGAGCTGGCCGCGCTGACCAGCGCCCACCCCGTCCGCGAACGTTTGCGGGCGCTGCACATGAAGGCTCTGTCACGCAGCGGCCGCCGGGCCGACGCGCTCCAGGTCTACACCGACACCCGTCGGGTGATGGTCGACGAGCTGGGCATCGAACCCGGCTCCGAGCTGCGGGAACTGCATCACCGGCTGCTGGCCGTGGACGAACCACGGCCGGCGCAACCGCCGATGGCACCGGCGCCGGCTCAACCGAGCCGCCGGCCGATCGTGCCCTTCATGGACGAACCGCTGCCGGCCCCGGTCTCGCCCGCCCAGCTCCCGGCCGACGTCGCCGACTTCACGGGCCGCACCGCGCTCGTGAAGCGCCTCGTCGCGATGCTGACGCCTCGTACGCACCGAACCGCGCCGCCCCGGGCGCTGGTCGCCGGCATCGGCGGCGTGGGCAAGACAGCGCTGGCCGTGCACGCCGCGCACCAGGTGCGCCAGCACTACCCCGACGGCCAGCTGTACGTGGACCTGCGGGGCGCCGGCCCGGACGCCGCCGACCCGCTCAACGTGCTCAGCGCCTTCCTGCGGGCCTTCGGCGTCTCCCCGAACTCCACGCCGGCCGACCTGGACGAGCGGGCCGCGATGTACCGCTCGGTCCTCGCGCAGCGGCGGGTCCTGGTGGTGCTGGACGACGCCGCCGACGCGGCCCAGATCCAGCACCTGTTGCCCGGCTCGGCGACGTGCGGCGTGCTGGTCACCAGCCGCCGCCGGCTGCCCGAGATGCAGTGGGACGAGCAGGCCGAGCTGGAGGGCATGTCCCGTGAAGAGGCCCTGACCCTGTTCAGCCGCACCATCGGCGCGGAGCGGTCCGGCCAGGAGCCGGAAGCCGTGGCCGAGGTGGTGGACGCCTGCGGACGGCTGCCGCTGGCGTTGCGTATCACCGCCGCCAAGCTGGTCGACCGGCCGCAGTGGACGGTCCGCTCGATGGCCGACAAGCTCGCACGAGAAAGGGGCAGGCTGTCGGAGTTACGGGTGGGGAGCCTCGAGGTCGAGGCCACCTTTCACCTGGGCTACGGGCAGCTCGACGCCCCGTCCGCCCGCACCTTCCGGCTGATGTCGCTGGCCGACGGGCCCGGTCTGTCGCTGCCGGCGGCGGCCGCGCTGGTCGGCGAGCCGGAGCCGAGCGCGGAGCCGGTGGTGGAGCGCCTGGTCGACCTGAACATGGTGGCCAGCCCCGCGCCCGAGCACTACGCGTACCACGACCTGTTGCGGCTGTTCGCCCGTCAGCGGGCGGCGCAGACCGACAGCAAGCAGGACCGCATCGACGCCATGGTCCGGCTGGGCGACCACTACCTGGGCACCGCGGCCACGGCCGGCTGGCTGATCCAGGCGCCGTCGTGGTCCAAGCAGCGCTTCTGCCAGCGGTCCTTCGTGGACGGCGTGGAGCTGCCCGACCTGAAGTCGGCCTTCACGTGGTTCGAGGACCAGCAGCCGGCGCTGCTGGCCTCCGCCCGGCAGTTCCTCGCCGACCCGGACCTGCCGTCGGACTACGTCGTCGACCTGATCACGTTCCTCGAGCTGTACCTGGCCAACGGCACCCATTTCGGCGAGATCGGGCAGATCGGCGAGCTGGCCGTGCGGGACGCCGAGCGCACCGGCGACCTGCGGGTCGAGGCCTGGGGCCGTCGCAAGGTCGGCGAGGCGCACCTGCGGCGGTTCGAGCTGCCGGCGGCCCAGGAGCAGCTGAGCCGGTCCATCGCCGCCGCCGAGAAGGCCGGCGACGCGGTGGCCCTGGCCACCGCCATGGACCTGTTGGGCAGCGTGGAGTTCCGGATGGGCAACGCCGAGCAGTCCTTGGCCCATCTGGAGCAGGCCCTTGCCGTCGCCCACGACGGAGGGGACGTGGTCCGTGAGGCGTACGTGCTGGGCACGATCGGCCGTACCCAGTCCGATCTGGGCGATTTCGAGCAGGCCATGGCCGCCTGCGAACGCAGCCGTGACCTGCATGAACAACTCGGCAACGAGACCGGCCTGGCCCGCACGCTGTTCATGATGGGCCTGGTCTACCAACGCTTCCGCCGGTTGGTCGAGTCGATCGACCCGTTGGAGGAGTCGCTGGCGGTGTGCCTGGGCATCGAGCAGACCTTCGGCGAGGGCCACAACCTGGTCATGCTGTCCAGGGGCTATCTGGCTGACGGCCGGGCCGAGCAGGCCGCGGCCGCCGCGGCCAGGGCGAAAGAGCTGGGCCAGGCCATCGGCGACGCCCACATGCACGCGATGGCCGTGGCCGAGCTGGGCAAGGCGCTGCACGGGCTGGGCAAGCACGAGCTCGGCGACGAGCACCTGCACAGCGCCCAGACCCTCCTCACGGAGTTGAACTCGCCACAGGCCGCGGCGATTTCTGCCCTCCTGAACAAGAAGTGACGTACCGCAAGCCACCCAATGGGGTGCCAGATTCCCTCGGATGCGGCAGTGTGACGGTGTGCCGATCAGCGACGGGCCCGATGCGGGGGGCGAGGTCATCGAGTTCGACTGCCGTCAGGTGGGATCCGCGCTTGTCGTGTGCTCCCCCAACGGCGCCAGCAAGGCGGCCCGGGTGCTGGCCAACGCCCTGCCCGGAGACCCCGACCGCACGGTCGTGGTGGCCGACTTCCCGCCCGACTCCGGTCCCGAGGTGTGGACCGCCCTGGTCGCCGCGCTGCGCAAGCGCGGCCCGATCCGGCTGGCCGTGTCGAGGGCCGGCAGCGGGGACCTGGGCTCGCCCGCGCAGTGGCTGTCCGACCAGCTGAAGGTCGAGGTCGTCGCGCCGGACGGGGTGCTGCTGCCGGTGCCCGGCGGCTCCGCCTTCGTCATCGACTCGCACGGCGCCGGCTGCTGGTACCGCTTCCGGCCGGGCCACCCGCCGGACCCGATGGGCAGCCGGTTCCCGACCCCGGAGTGGGAGCCGATGACCCCGGGCAAGCCGTGGGCCTCCGGCCGGGCGGGCGTGGCCGAGCCGATCCCGGCCGGGCTGTGGATGCACGCCATGCCGTCGGTGACCGAGGGCCCGAGCCGGGAGCACGCGCGCCCGGTGTTCGCGCTGCCGTGCCGGCCCGAGGTGCTGACGATCGTGCTCGGCGGGCCGGAAGAGCGTCCCGTGCCGCCGGAGGAGATCAGGGCGCTGCTGACGGCACTGCCGATGCCGGCCAGGACCAAGGTGCGCATCGCCCCGTACGGCGTCGCGCCGCTGGGCACCGCCTACGCCGCCGAGCCGATCGGGCAGATCATCGCCGACCTGGTCGGCGAGCGGATCGCCGTCTACTCCGGACTGCCGGTGCTCGGCGCGGACGGCATCGACGTCGTCGCCTACGACGCGGCGGGCCAGCCGTCCTGGCGGCCGTTCACCACGGAGCTGGGCTACTGGCCGCGGACCACGCCCAACGCCATGCCGCCCAGCGTGATCGACCACAGGCCGCCGGTCGGCGGCCTGGTCGCGCTGCGCCCCGGCGTGTACGAGCTGGCCGAGGGCGCGGTGGTGGAGCTGGTCGACAGCGGCCTGTGGATCCGCGACCCGGCCGAGCCGCCGGCCAACAGCCCCGTCCGGACGCTGCCGATGGACCCGCTGTGGGCGCGGATCACCGTTGGCGTGCCGGGCATGCCCACGTCGCCGGAGCTGTTCGCCGCCGCGACGGACCTGTACTCGCGGCTGGACCCCGACACCCAGCGGGCGGTGCGGTTCGTGTTCAGCGACGCCTCGCAGCTGGTGGAGGACAAGCCGGCCGTGCCGGCGCCCGCGCCGCGGCCGCTGGCCGTGGTGGCGTCGGCCAAGACCGTGCCGCCGGCCATCGAGGACACCGACGTCGAAATGCCGCCGGTGGTCGACGACGAGCCCGAATTCGATGAGGACGACGACTTCGAGCACGGCAAGCACTCCGACGACGGTCCGACCGCGATCGTGCCCCAGCACCTGGTGCAGTCGGCGGTGCCGCGTGAGGAACCGGCCGAGACCACAGAAGTCATCGAAGAGCACTTCGACGACGATGAACCGTTCGACGAGGTCGACCCGGACGTCAACCTGGGCGCGCCGGAGCCGGTGGCCGAGCGTGAACCCGAGCCGGAGCCTGAGCCGATCTGGCACCTGCGCAGCACCCAGGCCGAACGGGACTGGGTTCGGCACACGCTGGGCGAGAAGTACGAGGGGCACGCAGCCGCGGTGCTGCGCCTGATCGCGACGCAGCCGGGGCTGCGCACCCCCGAGGACGCCACGCTGGAGGCGGTGGTCACCGACCTCGTCGCGGCGTACATGTACCTGCACACCAGCGAAGAGATGATCAACTCGGCGCTGCGCTCCGGCGAGCCGGGGCCGCTGATGCCGCTGATCCGCTGTGTGGTCTCGGGATTGCGGCGGATGCCGCCGTTCGAGGGTGCGGTGCTGTGCTACGGCAAGGAGACCCTGGACATCGGGGATGTCTTCACGGAGAAGGCTTTCCTCAACACGGCGTCCAAACTGGACGCCGAGCTGCCCGGGCCGGTGGAGTACGTGGTGTGGTCGGTCAACGGCCGCAAGGTGGACGGCATCGGCAATGCCGTCGACCGGGTGGTCTTCCTGCCGGACACGAGGTTCCGCGTGGTCTACGCCAGCAAGACCCGGCTGCTGCTGGTCGAGGACGACGTGGCCGAGCAGTCGCTCGGCCGGCTGGAGCGGGCGGTGGCCGACCGGGAGAGCATGTCCACAGTGGACTATCCCGGCGTCGAGTCGCTGGAGTGGCCGTTAGGCTTCGGCGCGTAGCTTGGCGAAGTTCTGGAACGCCTGCGCGGCGGCCGCTCGGCCGGCCGCGGCGTTCTCGCACATCGTCCGCTCGTAGTCGGCCAACGCGGCCAGCTTCTGCTGCTGACCGTCACGTATGGCGATCAGCTTGTCCGCCAACAGTTCCGCGTCGATCATCGCCAGGTTGGCGCCGAGGCCGCCGGGCGGCGCCGGGTGGCCGGCGTCGCCGAGCAGCGTGACGGCCCGGGTCGGCCAGGGCTCGATCGGGTCGCCCTCCTTGATCGGCGAGACGCCGCTGTTGGCCGTGTCGGCCTGCGCGATCAGCGCATTGAGGTCCGGGTGCCAGTCCTCGATCAGGTCCAGGACCGGTTGCAGGTCAAGGGTTTTCGGTGCGCCGGGAAGCAACAGCACCCAGCGGATGTAGCTCGGGGTGTCCGGCAGCGTGACGTCCGGGGCCAGTTCGGCGGCGGCCTCGACCGGCGGGCGCTGGAACACCATGCGGCCCAGCATCAACTGGACGTCCTTGGCGCTGACCACCGTGCTCCAGCCCGGGATCAGGTGCTCGAAGCCGGCGATCGGGGTGCGGCCGATCGCGCCGTACACCGGGAGGTCGTGGATGCCGATGTGCGGCAACAGTTGCCGGCGAACCGTGGAGCCCGCGCCGTCCGCGCCGACCAGCACGTCGGCGTCGACCGCTGTGCCGTCGGCGAAGTGCGCCCGGACGCGGCCGTCGGCCAGTTCCTCGTAGCGGTCGAGCTTCAGGTCGAAGCGCAGGTGCTCGCCGAGGCCGGCGATCAGCAGGTGCCGCAGCACGTTGCGGTCGTACATGCGGCCCTCGTCGTTGTCCCGTTCCTGCTCGCCGAGGACGTTCAGCTGCGGGTCGACCGCGCGGCCGGTGCGCTCGACCCGGCCGCTCACCGCCTCCAGCAGCGGGTGCAGCCGGGGCCGCACCGCGCCGTACAGCGCGTCGAGCCCCTCGGTGCCGAAGCCGATCCGGTAGCCCTGGAAGCGGGCCTCGATGGCGCTGTCCCGCTCGTAGACCTGCACGTCAATGCCGTTGTCGAGCAGGCGTTGGGCCAGCGCCAGGCCGCCGAGTCCGGCGCCGATGATCACAACCTTCATGATGTGCTTCCCCTAGCGTGTGAACTAAGTTCACGTGAACTTAGTTCACATCGATCGGGATGGCAAGCTGTGCGGCGTGACATCGCGACGGGACGAGGTGCTGGCGGCGGCGCTCGAGCTGCTGGACGAGGTGGGGCTGGATGCGCTGACCACGCGCAAACTGGCCGAGAAGCTCGGCGTGCAACCCGGCGCGCTGTACCGGCACTTCGACAGCAAGCGCTCGCTGCTCAACGCCATGGTGGCGCGGCTGACCGCCTCGGACGAGATGATCGGGGAGCCGCCGGCCGACTGGGCCGGCATCCTCCGGTACGCCGCCGTCGGCGCTCGGGCGACCATGCTGACCCGGCGCGACGGGGCCCGGCTGATGGCCACGTACCTGGTGCCGGCCGACGAGACCGCGCAGCTGTTCTGGCACCGGCTCATCGGCACCCTGACCGCGGCCGGCATCCCCGAGTCCGACGCGATCGTCGCCGTGGACACCGTTTTCGCCTACGTGAACGGCTTCACCATCGAAGAGCAGGCCCGCGACGGACATCCGGCCGATCCGGAGCGGCGGGCCCTGCGGGACAAGGGTTTTCAGGCCGGGCTGGACCTGATCATCGCCGGTGTCACTGCCAGCCGGAACTGACCGACGAGGTACGGCGCACCGCCGCCACCACCGCCTGCCACGGCGGCAGCGGCTTGTTCGGCACCGGGTGGTTGATCCAGCGGGCCGTGGCCAGGTTCTCCGCGCACGGCAAGGCGATCAGCGAACCCATCGGGAACAGGCCGACACCCAGTCTGACCAGGTCGGCCAGCACCGAGTTCGAGGTGGACGTGGCCGGCGCGGTCAGGAAGATCCAGCGCTCCGGGGTGCCCGCGTAGGCGACGACCGGCCCGGACAGCATCGCCATCGACAGCATCGAGTTGACCTCGGCGCCCAACCCGGCCCGCATCCCGATCGCCTCGACGGGATCTCCCACGGTCAGCACCGTCGCCGACCAGTCGAGCAAAGTCATGGGGTGCGTCCTTCCGCCGAGGCGGTACGAGGGCCGGGCAGCACGGTGGGGGCGTGGAGGAGTCGCACCACCCGGCCGTCGTACCGGCGGTGGATTACCACCGCCCGACCACCACGACGCACTACGGAACCCGCCGGTTCACCGGAAAAACCAGCGAGGCCCCGCTGTCAAATGACAGCGGGGCCTCGCGGGCCTTGATCAGGCGAAACTGATCTGGGTCCAGGTTTTTCCGGTGTCGGTGCTGCGGTACAGACCGGTCCCGTTGGTCTGGTACGCCGTGGTGGCGTTGACGAAGGCCAGGTCCGGCGACCACACCTGGCCGTCAATCGTGAACGTGTTCGTCCAGGTCTGGCCGGCATCCTCGGTGCGAAGGAAGAGCGTCACGCCCCCGCCGGTCACCGGCATGACCGCCACCTTGTCGCTGACCAGCGCGAATCCGGCGACGACACCGATCTCCGGGGCCCGGGGAGCGCGGGTGACCTTGCCGCCGGTGGCCGGCGCGGTCACCATGGCCTTGTCCCAGTTGCCGGGCCGGCTGGGCCCGACGGCCTCGCAGATGGCGGCGATGGGCAGCCCGGGCTTGTGCTCGGCGTAGATCGCGGCCTCACCGGCCAGGCACGGATACGGCTGCTGGGTGAAGGACTTGCCGTCCTTGCTGCGCCAGGTGCTGGTCGGCCACGACTGGCCGGCGTTGGTCAGACTGACCTCCAACGCGTCCCCGCCGGCGATCGTCCCCTGCACGTCGTTGACCGGCCGGTGGATCGTCACGCCGGGCACGGGATCGAGCCCGGACGGCCCAGCCGCGTAGAGATCGGTCTGCTCGGGACCGCCGGCGATGGCAAAAACCTTGCCGCGGAAGTACTTCACGTCCCCGATCATCAGCGACGGGCTGTTCGCGTGCACCGCCAACGCCGACCAGTGCTTGCCGGCGTCGGTGGTCTCCATGATCCTGTTGTTGTCGTACACGGCAAAGCGCTTGGCCGACGCCGCGATGACCGTGGGGAAGCCGAAATACTGGTTGTCCGGGCGTTCCAGCTGCGGCACCGGGATCTCGGTCCAGGTCTTGGCGCCGTCAGTGGTGTGCAGCAACGTCTCGCACAGGTCGGGCTGGCCGCAACCGGCCTGTCCCAACACAAAACCCTCGCTGGCGCTGAGCCACGCGGCGTTCTTGGGTACGAATCCGGGCGGTGCCGAGGCATGCGCGACGGCGACGGTGCCGCCGGCGAGCGCGACGGCCGCCACGGCGACGGTGATGAAGCGACGCATCAGAAGTCTCCTAGGGGGCGACGGGCGTGGCGCCGATGGCCTGCAATGCCGGACCGGCCATGACGATGCCGTACCCGGTGACGGTGTCGAAGCCGGCCGGGCCGATGTCGACGGCGCTGCTTACGATGGCCTGACGGACCTGCGCCGGCGTGGCGTTCGGCTTGGCCGACAACAGAAGTCCGGCGATCGCGGCGGCGTACGGGGCCGCGGCCGAGGTGCCGAAGAACGGCTGGAAGTTGGGCACCGTGGTGTTCACGCCGTCGGCGGCGGTGATGTCGGGCTTGGGGCGCGTGGTGCCGCCGGTGGACGTCACGTTGCCACGGGTGATCGGCGTGCCGTCAGGGTTGTAGAACACGTGCCGCGGACCGTCGGAAGTGAAGCGCTCCCAACGACTTCCGGGCCCGAAGGTGCCGGGGTACGGCCCGGTCGGCCCGGTGGGGTCGCCCGGCTCCAGCGGGCCCAAGGCCGTGGCCGCCGGCGCGGCGGCGACGCTGATGGCGGCCGGCACGCCGGCGTGCCCGTAGATCGCGCCGGGCGTGGTGTAGGCCTTCACGTTGTCGGAGTCGACGAACCGGCCCCGGTTCACGCTCAGCGACAGGTAGCGCTTGTCCTTGCCGGCGTAGCGAACCACGGCCAGGAAGTACGGCGCGTTGTGCGCGTACTGGGCGTCGTCGGTGCCGGGCAGCGTCACGCCCTCGATCGGATCCTGGCCGCCGTCCTGCTTGTCCGCGCCGACCGCGACCACGTTGCCGGCCGGGTCGAGCACGTACAGGTCGAAGTCGTTCTTGGCCCCACCCGAGGGATCCGACCAGGACAGGATGGCGACGTCGCCGAGCGAGCCCTTGGACACCGGCTCCAGCGTCTGCACGGCCGAGCCCGGCGCGAAGTCGTGCGCGGTGCCGAACGTGCCGGCGATCGTCTTGCCGGAGTCGGTGAAGTCGCCCTCCCAGTGCCCGGCGGTGCCGTCGGCCGTGTTGCCGTTGTTGCCGGCCGAGGTGAAGTACAGCGCGCCGTCGTTGGTGACGTCGATGACCGACTGGGCGACCGGCCCGTCCTGGAACGGCGACTCGTCGAGGTAGGCGGCGTCGTCGACGATGACCGTGCAGTGCGCGGTGTGCCGCAGCGCGCGGATGTTGTCGGCGTAGGAGGCCTCGCCGTTGAACGCGGTGGCGAAGCCGAGCTTGGCCGCCGGGGCGACGCTGTGCACGATTTCCAGCATCGCGGTGCCCTCGTCCTGCACGCCCTCCTGGCCGGGCAGCACGTCGATGTCCTTGGGCAGCTGGCCGGCGGCCTGCGCGGCGGCCAGCGAGTCGATGCCGTTGGACAGCACGCAGATCTTGGTGTTGGCCCCGTTGACGCCGTACAGCGTGCGGGCGGCATCGGCGCCGTGGGCCTTGTCGCCCTCGAACAGCGTGGCCGGCGGCGGATCAGCCTTGTCCGTCACGGCCTTGGCCGACGCCTTGACCATGCGCACGTCGGCCCGGCCGGCAACGGTATCGATGCCGGCCAACGGCAAAGTGGCCTCGATCGTCCGCAACCGCGTGGACACGTACTTCACGGTGCCGCCGGCATCGCGGATCGCCGCCTGTACCGCCGGCGTCACCGCGGTGACCTGGACGTCCACCGCGATCGCGTCCGGCTTCGCGCTGGTCTTGAAGCGCGGCAACGTGGTGCGTAACCCGGCATCGGCGCGCAGATGCTTCTCGATGACGAACGACATCGACTGCTTCTGCTCGACCGGCGTGAGGTGCTGCTTGAGCTCCATCACCGCCGCGATCCCGGCGTCGGTGCGCTGTTCGGCCGCGTCGGCGGCCGGCACGCCGACCAATGGCGCCGCCACCAGCACCACGGTCGCGACCAAGGCCGCCCTGGCATGAACTGACATCGTCTCTCCACAGTGGATCGAACCCGTGTGACATCGGGGGACGAATGTCGCCCATTGGGTTGATCCCCCGATCGGGGCGATCGTTGCACGCGGTGAGCGCGAAAAGTGTGGATCCGTCGCGTTCGGCGGCCGATGTGTGCCCGTTCGTCAGCCGCCAGGAAATCCGGACAGACCCCTGGTAGACGCGTCTTTTTCTAACGACGTCCGGCAGCGCCCGAGGTTGCCTCAGGCGGCCAGCAAAGCCGCGATCTCGTCGGCCCGCGGGTCACCCAGCTGAGCGAAGATGGCGGCGGCGGCCAGATAGGTCTCACGGGCCGGGGCGAGTTCACCGAGCCCCTGGAGCGCGGTGCCGCAGACCTGGAGCGCGCAGGCCTCGCCGTGCCGGTCGCCGAGCTCGCGGAACACGCTGCACGCCCAGCGGGCGTTGCGCAGCGTCTCGGTGAAGTTGCCCAGGTCGAAGTGGATCCGGGCCAGCTCCAGCCGGCCGAACGCCTCGCAGCGCCGGTCGCCCAGCTCGTGCACGATGTCCAGCGACTTCCGCAGGTGCTCCAGCGCCTGCTCGACCTCGCCCCGGTTGCGGTGCGTGCGGGCCAGCTTGACCAGGGTCATGCCCTCGTAGCGCCGGTCGCCGAGCTCGCTGAAGATGCGGAACGCCTCGCGCAGGTGCCGCAGCGACTCGTCGCCGAGCCGGGAAGCGGCGCCGATGTCGTAGAGCAGCGTGGCGGTGCCCTGCTGGTCACCGAGCCGCTGGGTGATGCCCAGACCCTCCTGGAAACAGCCGAGCGCGTCGTCGTAGCGGTTGCGCCGCCAGTAGGCGTTGCCCAGGCTGCGCAGGGCCAGCGCCTCGATCTCGGCCACGCCCAGCGCCCGCGCGGCGTCCACCGCGACCTGCTGGGTGGCGATCCAGTCCTCCCAGTACGAACGCAGCTCCAGGAAGTAGACCAGCGCGGTCGGCAGCTTCCAGCCGGTCTCGTGATCGCCGAGGCGTCCGGCGGCCAGGCAGGCCGCGACCAGGTTGACCCGTTCCTGCTCCAGCCAGGCCAGGGCGTGGTGGTACGCCGCGAACTCCAGCGGCTCGCAGTGCTCCAGCACCGGCTCCAGCGGGATCGGCCGGTTCTGCGGCATCAGCATCCGGTCGGCCGCCGCCGAGGTGTGCAGGTACCAGGACATCAGCCGGCCGGTGGCGGCCGCCCGCTCCTCGACCGGCTCCTCGGCCACCGCCCGCTCGGTGGCGTACACGCGCAACAGGTCGTGCAGCCGGTAGCGGTCGCGGCCGATGGCCTCCACGAGGTGGCAGCTGCTCAGCCCGTCCAGCATCCGCCGGGTGGCGACCAGCGGCGCACCGGCCAGCGCGGCCGCCGCCGCGGTGCCGATCTCCGGCCCGGGATGCAGGCCCAGCAGCCGGAACGTGCGCGCCGCCTCGGGCTTCAAGGCGTGGTACGACCACGAGAACACCGCTCGCACGGCCGTGGTCTCATCGTCGGGGGAGGCCAGCACGTCCAGTCGGTCCTGCTCGTGGCTCAGCGCCTCGGCCAGGTCGTTCACGGTCATGTGCGGCCGGGCGGCCAGGTTCGCCGCGATGATCCGCAGCGCCAGCGGCAGGTGTCCGCAGTGGCCGGTCAGCGTGGCCAGCGCGTCCGGGCAGCCGGTCAGCCGCTCCTCGCCGACGCTGCGCACCAGCAGTTCACGGGACTCGCCGGCGGACAGCACATCCAGCGTGATCCGGTACGCCCCGTCCCGCGCGACCAGGCCACCGAGCCGGTTGCGGCTGGTCACCAACACCATGCAGGTGTGCGAGCCGGGCAGCAGCGAGCGCAGCTGATCGGTGCTGGCCGCGTTGTCCAGCACGACCAGAATGCGCTTTCCCGCCACCAGACTGCGGTACATGCTGGCCTGTTCCTCGGCCGCGGACGGCACCTGGTGCGGCTCGACGCCGAGGCCGCGCAGCAGCTGGCCCAGCGCGTCCACCGCGGACAGCGGCGGCTGGCTCGGGTCGAAGCCGCGCAGGTTCACGTACAGCTGGCCGTCGGGAAAACGGTCGGCGATGGTGTGCGCGAAGTGCACGGCCAGCGCGGTCTTGCCGATGCCGGCGATGCCGTCGATGGCCGCGATCAGCACGCCGCGCTCGGTGGTGTCCAGATGCCGGCGCAGCAGCGCCAGTTCGGTCTCCCGGCCGGTGAAGGTGTTGATGTCGTGCGGCAACTGGGCCGGCACGATCCGTCCGGACGGCACCGGCACGGCGGCCGGCGCCGGCCGCGGCGTGCGGTCGGACAGGTCGGGGTCGTTGGCCAGGATCTGCTCGTGCAGCTGGCGCAGCGCCGGCCCGGGCTGCACGCCGAGCTCGTTGGCCAGCGTGCGCCGCGTCTCGGCGTACACCTCCAGCGCCTCGGCCTGCCGCCCGCAGCGGTAGAGGCCGCTCATCAGCAGCCCGCGCAGCTTCTCCCGCAACGGATGCTCGTGCACCACGCGGGACAGCTCGGCCACCACGTCGGTGGCCCGCCCGGTGCGCAACATGAGTTCTGCTCGATGTTCCACGGCGGTCAGATACAGCTCGGCCAGCCGGGTCCGCTCGATTTCCGAGAACGGGCCGGGAATGCCGGACAGCGGCGCGCCGCGCCACAGCGCGATAGCGCTTTCCACGTGGCACAGCGAGGTTTGCGTGTCCGCACCGGCCTGCCGCATGGCGGCCAGGTGCGATTCGAAGGCGGTCAGGTCGACCTGCGCCTCGGACAGCCGCAGCAGGTAGCCCGAGCCGGCGCTGGCCAGCACCTGGGACGGCGCGCGGTTGGTGCGGTCCGGCTCGAGCGCGCGGCGCAGGCCGGCGATGTAGGTGTGCACGCTGCCCTCGGCACTGGCCGGCGGGTGCTCGCCCCAGATCGAGTCGATCAGCTCCGTGCGGGACACGGCCCGGCCGGCGTTGCTGGCCAGCACCGCGAGCACTGCTCTCTGCCGGGGCGCGCCGAGCTCGATCTCCACGTCCCCGCGCCACGCGCGCACCGGACCCAGCACCTCGACCCTGATGGTCGGGACCGGATCGGTCTCGGGGACGGGCATCTCGCCTCCTGTTCGCGGTTCCAGTGTGGGGTCGGCCGACCCCGCTGCCAGTTCCGTGGCGGTCAACGCGACGAACGGGGCGATCATTCCCCCCTCGGCGAGCTGGTGGTCCCGCTCGTCGTATCACACGGACTGACGAGGGGGAACGGTTCGATCGTAGCCACAACAGGATTGTCACAACCAGAACCGTTGGCAGATCAGGAAAAGGTGAAAGACATTCGCACCAGCGAAAACCGAGAAGGGGCTTTTCTCCACAGCGTGGAGAAAAGCCCCCTTCCAAGGAAACTCTGAGCCAATCAGGCGGGGATGGTGGGGTACAACGGGAACCGCTCGGTCAACGCCACCACCCGGGCCCGCAGCGCGGTCGCGTCGAACTCCGGCGTCAGCGCCCGCGCCACGATGTCGGCCACCTCGCGGAAGGCCTCGTCGTCGAAACCGCGCGCGGCCAACGCCGGCGTGCCGATCCGCAGTCCCGACGTCACCATCGGCGGCCGCGGGTCGAACGGCACCGCGTTGCGGTTGACCGTGATCCCGATGTCGTGCAAGCGGTCCTCGGCCTGCTGCCCGTCCAGTTCGGACTTGCGCAGGTCGACCAGCACCAGGTGCACCTGCGTGCCGCCGGTGAGCACGGTGGCGCCGGCCGCGACCACGTCGTCGCCCAGCAGCCGCTCGGCCAGGATGCGCGCGCCGGTCAGCGTGCGCAGCTGCCGCTCCCGGAACGACTCCGAGGCCGCCACCTTGAACGCGACCGCCTTCGCGGCGATCACGTGCTCCAGCGGGCCGCCCTGCTGTCCGGGGAACACCGCCGAGTTGATCTTCTTGGCCAGCGCCTGCTCGCAGAAGATCACGCCGCCGCGGGGACCGCCCAGCGTCTTGTGCGTGGTCGTGGTGACGACATGCGCATGCGGCACCGGGCTCGGGTGCAGCCCGGCCGCCACCAGCCCGGCGAAGTGGGCCATGTCCACCATCAGATAGGCACCCACCGAGTCGGCGATCCGCCGGAACTCGGCGAAGTCCAGCTGCCGCGGGTAGGCCGACCAGCCGGCGATGATCAGCTTGGGTCGGTGCTCCTGCGCCAGCCGCTCCACCTCGGCCATGTCGACGTGGTAGTCGGACTCGCTGACGTGGTAGGCCACGACGTTGTACAGCTTGCCGGAGAAGTTCAGCCGCATGCCGTGCGTCAGGTGCCCGCCGTGGGCCAGGTCGAGGCCGAGGATGGTGTCGCCCGGGCTGAGCAGCGCCATCATGGCCGCCGCGTTGGCCTGCGCGCCCGAGTGCGGCTGCACGTTGGCGTGCTCCGCGCCGAACAGCGCCTTGACCCGGTCGATGGCCAGCTGCTCGATCACGTCCACGTGCTCGCAGCCGCCGTAGTAGCGACGGCCCGGATAGCCCTCGGCGTACTTGTTGGTCAGCACGGAGCCCTGCGCCTCAAGCACGGCCAGCGGCGCGAAGTTCTCCGAGGCGATCATCTCGAGCGTGTGCCGCTGCCGGCCCAGCTCGGCGTCGACCGCCGCGGCGACCTCCGGGTCCAGCTCGTGCAGTGACGCCGTGAGCTCGACCGGCGTCACTCGCCCTCCTTGATCAGGGCGGCGTAGGCGTCGGAGTCCAGCAGGTCGTCGGGGTCGCCGTCCACGCGAACGGTGAACAGCCAGCCCTCGCCGTACGGGTCCGAGTTGACCGTCTCGGGGCTGTCCTTGACCGCGTCGTTCACCGCCACGACCTCGCCGCTGACCGGCGAGAACAGGTCGCTGACCGACTTGGTGGACTCCAGCTCGCCGCAGGGCTCGCCGGCCGTGACGGAGTCGCCCTCGCTGGGCAGCTCGGCGTAGACGATGTCACCGAGCTGCTCGGCGGCGTACTCGGTGATGCCGATGCGGGCGATCCCGTCGGAGACCGCCACCCACTCGTGCTCCGCGCTGTACCGAAGGTGGTCGGGGATGGTGCTCATCTCGGGCCTCTCAGGAAGAACGACGGTAGAAGGGCAGCTCGACGACGTCGACCGGGGTGATCGTGCCCCGGATGTCGACGGCGAGCGCGGAACCGGGCACGGCGCGGTCGGCGTCGACGTAGGCCATGGCGATCGCGTGGCCCAGCGTCGGCGACGGCGCGCCGCTGGTGATCTCGCCGATCCTCGCACCGTCGGCCGGATCCACCACCGGGTACCCGTGCCTAGGCGCGCGACGGCCTTCGGAGACCAGGCCGACCAGCTTGCGGGCCGGCGTCTCGGCCGACGCCTTCTGCAGCGCGGCGCGGCCGACGAAGTCGGAGGGCTTGTCCAGCTTGACCACACGGCCGAGGCCCGCGGCGTACGGAGTGAGGTCGGTGCTCAGCTCGTTGCCGTAGAGCGGCATGCCGGCCTCGAGGCGCAGCGAGTCACGGCACGACAGTCCACACGGGAGGACGTCGCCGGCGCCGGCCACCGCGGCCCACACCGCCTCGGCGTCGTCCGGGGCCACGAACAGCTCGAAGCCGTCCTCGCCGGTGTAGCCCGTACGGGCCAGCAGCGCCGGGCGGCCGGCCACGGTCGTGGGGTAGGAGGCGTAGTACTTCACGGTCGACAGGTCGGTCGGCGTGAGCGGGGCCAACAGCCCCACCGAGCGCGGGCCCTGTAGGGCGATCAGCGCGTACTCGGTGGAGGCGTCGCGGACCTCGGTGTCGAAGTCCTCGGCCCGGTCGATCAGCTCGCCGGCCACCAGGGCGGCGTTGCTGGCGTTGGCCACCACCAGGTAGTCCTGCTCGCCGGTCCGGTAGACGATCAGGTCGTCCAGGATGCCGCCGCTGTCGTCGCAGATCATGGTGTAGCGGGCGCGGCCGACGCCGATCGCCGAGGCGTTGCCGACAAGGGCGTAGTCGAGGGCCTGCCCGGCCTGCGGACCGGACAGCAGGATCTCGCCCATGTGCGTGAGATCGAACAGGCCGGCGCCGGTGCGCACGGCGGTGTGCTCGGCCACGTCACCGGTGTAGCGCAGCGGCATCTGCCAGCCGGCGAAGTCGGTGAACTTGGCGCCGAGGCGCTCGTGCACGTCGTGCAGTGGCGTGCGGCGGATGTCGGTGCCCATCAGGAGACCCCTCGTGTGGTGGAGTGAGCCTCCCCCTCTGTCATAAGCCTGAGAGTTTCACCGGCGAGCCGGCTTTCCCCTTGGGCGAGGCGCGATGGGCACGCCTGCTTTTCAGAGTCGCCTGTCCCGAGCGGTAGGGGTGCCTGAGAGATTCCGGGGAGGATTTGCTCCTTCGGCGCCTGCCCGAGATCGACAGGACTCTCCCGCACGGTGTTGAACAGCGAGAATGTACTTGTGCCGGCCACCGTATTTGGAGGTGGCCGGCACGGTCAAGATTCAAGCGTCTTACCCCTTCAGATCACACCCGACCGCATGGCGTACGCCACCGCGTGCGGGCGGTTGCGCAGGCCGAGGCGGTTCATCACCGCGTAGACCACGTTCTTCACGGTGCGCTCCGAGTAGGAGAGCTTGGTGGCGATCTGGGCGGTGTCCCAGCCCTCGGCCATCAGCCGCAGCACGTCGATCTCGCGCGGGGCGAGCCCGGAGGCGGTGAGGCCGTTGGGCCGCAGCACCTCCTTGTGCAGCCGCTCCACCTGCGCGAGCAGCGAGCCGAGCAGCGTGGGCGGCATGTCCCCCATGCCCCGCTTGGCCGCCAGCACGGCGTGCACCAGACGCTCACCGCTGGCCGCCGCCTTCGGCAGCACCGCGACGACGCCACATTCCACGGCCGCCAACAGGTCGGCGTCGTGGAACCGGTCGGTGACGAGCACGATCTTCACGGGCGTCGACTCGGCGGTCCGCCGCAGCAACCCCATCACATCGGCGTTGACCGCGTCGGCGCACACCACGAACACCTGAGCCTCGGACAGTCTGCGCTCCGGAACCACCTGGAGCTCGGCCCGCGCCCGCAGGCAGCTGATCGCCCCGGCCAGGGTGATCGGATCGCCCGCATGTACGGCTACCCACACTCTGTCCATGGTGTGTCCTCCTCCGCTGTGTACCCCCAGGAACACACTGTGCAACGACCTTCTTCAGAGGATCTTCACGACGCCTCCATGTCGTAGAGAAAGTCCTGACCTGCGGTTTTCTCGAAGTCCACCCGATCGGGCGATCGCGACAAGGTAAGAACGGGCACCGGAACGTCGCGTTCGGGCACACTCCTGGCCCCTCGGCCTGGCAAGTTCTTGGTTGACCCTGGATCGTCTCCAGTAGGCTGGCCGCAGTCCCCCGCGCGAGCAGGAGGAGCCTGTTGGTCGTCGAGGATGCCGCCGCCACGCTCTCCCGGACCAGCGCCGAACGGGCACGATTGCCCGAACTTGCCGAGGTGCTCGCCGCCTGCGCCGGCCACCTGTCCGACGAGCTCATGACCGCCGCCCGCCACTGGCTGGCCGAGGGCCGCTGTGCCGACGTGGCCCGTGCGGTCGCCTTCGCGGTTGTCCATCTACACGTTCCGGTGACGGCCGTCCATCACCGTATGTTGGTCGACGCATTGGTGACGGGCGGTCATGATCCTGTCGCAGTCCGTGGCGTGACGCCGGCGCGGTGGCCGGCCGCGCTGCCGTTCACGTTCGTTGACGGCGGCTGGTCCGGCGACGACCGGGTGGACGAGGCCGCGGTCGACGCGGTCGGCGGCTATCCCGGCGGGCACGGCCTGTGGCGGGCCTGGCGGATGCCGCTCGACGGCTCGCCGTGGCCCGCGCCCAAGCGGATCTACCTGATCCAGGCCGGCGAGCAGGTGGACGTGGTCGCGCTGACCGCGCGGACCCAGCAGGCGCTGGCCGCCGCCGGCGAGCCCGCGCCTCAGGTCGAGGCGTACGCCGTCGGCTCCCGGCTGGCCGCCTACCAGCTCACGGTGCGGCGCAACGGCACCCTGTTGTGGACCTGTCAGTCGCCAAATGTGGACCAAATCACACCTTGACGCGCTGCGTCTGTTCCTTCTTGTGCGTGGAGCAGGAAGAATGGCGGTGGGGGTACGACCCCGGCCGGACCACACGTCGGCCGGGCTGGGGAGGAAGCTGGATGTCCGACAACGATGTCCCTGGTTCCGTCCTCCGGGTTGCCCTGCTGGGCCCGGTGCGGGGTTGGGTCGGGGACCGTGAGTTGGAGCTGGGCGCGCCGATGCAGCGCGCGCTGTTCGGTCTGCTCGCGCTCAGTCCGAACCGCATGGTCGGACGGTCGGAGCTGATCACGGCGCTGTGGGGCGAGGCCGCACCGGCCAGCGCCGAGGGCAGCGTGCACACCTATGTCGCCGGCCTGCGCCGCGCCCTGGAGCCGAACCGGACACATCGGGCACCGTCCACCATACTGGTCAACGCCGGTCCCGGCTACCTGCTCCGGATGGACCCCGACAACCTCGACGTCACCGCGCTCAACGGACACCGTGACCGGGCCCGGGCGCTGCGCGCCGACGGCCGCCCCGAGCAGGCGGTTGTCGAGCTGGACGCGGCGCTGGCGCTGTTCCGCGGCACCCCGTTCGACGGCCTGTCCTGTCCGTACGTGGAACAGGAGAGACCGAGGCTCAACGAGCTGCGGCTGCTGGTCATCGAGGAGCGGGCCAGCCTCATGCTGGACCTCGGCCGGCACCACGACCTCGCCGCCGAGCTGCCGGCCCTGGTCCGCGAGCACCCGCTGTGGGAGCGGCTGCGGGGAGGCTCATGATCACCCTCTACCGCTGCGGCCGGCAGGCCGACGCGCTGGAGGCCTACCAGGACGCCCGCCGGGTGCTGGCCGAGGAGCTGGCCATCGAGCCGTCCCCGGAACTGCGCCGGCTGCACGGCAAGATCCTGCGCAACGACCCGGAGCTGGCCGCGCCGCAGCCGGCCGTGCCGGTGGCCGAACCCGCCGCCGGACCGGTGCCGGCGCAGCTGCCGCACGACGTGCCCGGCTTCACCGGCCGCGCGGCCGAGATCGCCGAGCTGGACCGGTTCCTGGACGAGACCGGCAACTCGGTGCTGATCTCGGCCATCGACGGGGCCGGCGGCATCGGCAAGACCGCGCTGGCCGTGCACTACGCGCACCGCATCACCGCCCGCTTCCCCGACGGGCAGCTCTACGTCAACCTGCGCGGCTTCGACCCGAAACTGCCGCCGCTGATGCCCGTGGACGCGCTGGGCTACCTGCTGCGCGGCCTCGGCGTGCCGGCCCAGCAGGTGCCGGCCGACCTGGACGACCAGGCCGGCATGTATCGCAGCCTGGTGGCCGGAAAGCGCATTCTGGTCGTGCTCGACAACGCCGCCAGCACCGACCAGGTCCGGCCGCTGCTGCCCGGATCGCCGTCCTGCTCGGTCATCGTGACCAGCCGCAACCGGCTGTCCGGGCTGGTCGCCCGTGACGGCGCCCGCCGGATCACGCTGGACGTGCTCAGCACCAACGACGCCGTGCGGCTGATGGTCGGCATGCTCGGGGCCGACCGGGTGGACGCCGAGCCGCGGGCCGTGCGGGACCTGGTCCGGCTGTGCGGCAACCTGCCGCTGGCGCTGCGTATCGCCGGCGACCGGGCGGCGACCCATCCGCACCTGATGATGTCCGACCTGGCCGGCGACCTGTCCAACGAGCGGGACCGGCTCGACGTGCTCGCCCCGGACGACGACGAGTCGACCGCCGTGCGGGCCGTGTTCTCCTGGTCGTACCACGCGCTGAAGCCCGATGCCGCCCGGGTTTTCCGGCTGCTCGGGCTGCATCCCGGGCCCGAGTTCAGCACGCCGGCCGCCGCCGCGCTGACCGGCATGCCGGTGCCGATGACCCGGCGGCTGCTCACCGACCTGACCGACCGGCACCTGCTCGGCGAGGTCGACCGCGACCGGTACCGGCTGCACGACCTGCTGCGCGTGTACGCCGCCGAGGAGGTCGAGCAGGGCGAGGACGAGAAGGACCGGTCGCTGGCGTTGCAGCGGATGACCGACTGGTACCTCTACACCGCCAGCAATGCCGACAACGGGTTGCGCGGGCAGGCCAACGACATGACCATCGGCAGCCCGCCGCGGGAATGCTCGCCGCTGCCGTTCGCCGGGTATCTCCAGGCGTTGCAGTGGTTCGACACCGAGAGCGAGAACCTGGGCGCGCTTGACCGGATGGCCGGCCAGACCCGGCGGCACCTCATCGCCTGGCGGCTCGGCGTCGTGGTGTGGGAGTACCACCGGCTGCGCCGCGATTTCGAGCAGCTCATCGCGTTTTCCCGGGTGTCGGCCGTCGCCGCGCGGGCCATGGACGACCCCATCGGCGAGGCCCTGTCGCTGAGCTGCATCGCCGCCGCCAGCGCGCACCTCGGCCGGCAGGCCGACGCCGTGGTCGCGCTGCGGCAGATGCCGTCCGTCCACTATGGACCGCAGGACACGCATCGTGAGATGAGCACCCTGTCCAACCTGGCCGAGGCGTACCGCGGCAGCGGCATGATCGGCGACGCGCTGGCCCACTACCGGCGGGCCCTCGGGCTGGCCCGCATCGCCGGAAGTCGTTGGCACGAGGGCGATCTGCTCCGCGGGCTGGCCGAGACCTACCTGGAGCTCGGCGAGCTCCAGCACGCGCTCGACTGCTGCCGCTCGGCGTTGACCATCTTCCGTCAGCTCGGTGATCTCTACGCGCAGAACACCGTGCTCCAGGATCTCGGCGGCACCCTGCTGGCCCTGGGCCGCCGGGACGAGTCCGTGGCCGCCTTCGCCGACGCCGTCGCCATCGCCCGCCGCATCGGGCACCGGCACGCCGTCGACCAAGGCCTGCAAGGACTTGCCGCCGCCAAGGCCGAAGCGTCCTAAGCGGACCGTTCGGCGTTGGCCACGATGGCGTCGTGCACGTACCGGGACAGGCCCGGCACCATCTCGTCGTAGTTCTGGCCGCTGCGCTCGTTGTTCCTGTAGTGCTCGGCCAGTTCCCGATGCGTGGCGTGGTCGCAGTCGTGGAACCAGCGGTCGGTGTGCTTCCGGTGCCGCTCGGCCAGATCCATCGCCTTCGGGTCGGTCGGCGGCAGTCCGTTGATCATCGCCTCGGCCAGTCCCTTGTTGATGGCGGCCAACTCCGTGCGCAGCCTGGTCCAGTCCTGCTGGATGTAGCGGGCCGTTCGCTGCTTGCGTTGCACGAATTCCTTGCTGTTGCCCCATTTCCGGGCTGCCTCGTCGGCATGGGCCACGAAGTCCTGGCCGAACACCTCTCGTCGCTGCCTCGGCGTCAGTCCGATGCCGGCGGCCCGTGCCGCCAACTCCTTGTCGATCACCGTCACCATCGCCGTGAAACGCGAGATCTGCTCGGTCAGCAGTTCTCGCTGCCGTTGTAGATGATCCTCGTCGGTGATGGCGTTGTCGGCCAACAACTCCGCGATCTCGCCGAGTTCAAGCCCCAGCTCGCGGTAGAACACCGCCCGGTTCAGTGCCTGCACGTCGGCGTCGGAGTAGAGCCGGTAGCCGGCGTCGCTGCGCCGGCTCGGCTTCACCAGCCCGATCTGGTCGTAGTGGTGCAGCGTGCGTACCGATACCCCGGCCAGCTCCGCCGCCGTGCCCACTGTGTAGTCGTCGGTCATGGCCCTACTGTGCGGCCTCACGTCGCGTGAGGGTCAAATCCGGTTGCGCGGCCGGTGATGATGGGCGCATGACGACCTCGACGATGCCCATGCTGACCTTCTCCGCTGCCGCGGGGCGGGGCCAGCAGCAGCGTCGTGGCCGGGGAGGGTCGACGCCGCCGCGCCCGTGAGCGCCGCGCTGGTCGCCGGGCTCGTCGCCGGTTATGGCATCGCCATACCGGTCGGCGCGGTCGGGACCTACCTCATGGCCCTCACCGCTCGGACGTCGTTGCGTCTCGGCGCCGCCGCCGCGCTGGGCGTGGCCACTGCGGACGGGCTCTACGCCTTGCTCTCGGTGGCCGGCGGCTCCGTGCTGGTGCCCTTGATCCACCCCATTGCCGAGCCGTTGCGCTGGGTCTCCGCCGCCGTGCTGGTGCTGCTGGCGCTGCGGGGCGCGGCCAAGGCCGTCACCGGCTATCGACGGCCGCAGGAGGTGTCGGGCCGCGAGCTGACGGATCCGGTGCGGGCCTACGTCGTCCTGCTGGGCATCACCCTGGTGAACCCGATGACCCTGATCTACTTCAGCGCGCTCGTGCTCGGCGGTCCGACCACGACCGACGGCCTGGTGTTCGTGCTGGCCGCCTTCGCCGCCTCGGCCAGCTGGCAACTCCTGCTGGCCGGCGGCGGCGCGCTGCTGGGCCGGCTGCTGGCCGGCCCCCGCGGCCGACTGGCCACCGCACTGGTCTCCAGCGCGGTGATCGTCGGATTGGCGGTGGGGCTGGTTACACCGTGATGCCGCGGGCGTTCAGCCAGGGCAGCGGGTTGATCTTCTTGCCGGACGGGTCCCAGACCTCGAAGTGCAGGTGCACGCCGGTGGACTCGCCGCGGTCGCCCATCCGGGCGATCTGCTCGCCGGCCTGGACATGCTGGCCGACGTGCACGGAGAAGGTGTCCATGTGGCCGTAGACGTTGATGCTGCCGTCGGCCAGCCGGATCCGGACCCAGAGGCCGAAACCGGAGGCGGGGCCGGCGTCGATGACCACGCCGTCGGCCGCGGCGACGATCGGCGTGTCCATCACGTTGGCGATGTCGATGCCGTAGTGGAAGGCGCCCCAGCGGCCGCCGAAGCCGGAGCTGAGCACACCCTCGGCCGGCTTGACGAACAGCGGCCGGTGGTCGGCCTTCCACTTGGCCGCGGCCTGCGCGGCCAGGTCGGCGGTGACCTTCTCCGAGTTGGTGAGCTTCTGCGCCTCGGCGGCGGCGTCGGTGCCGCGCTGGATGGGCAGCACCTCGGGGGCGCCGACGGCGTCGCCGCCGATGCCGAAGGCGGCACTGGCCTCACGGGCGTCGGCCAGCGGCTTGATGCCGTCGGTGGAGTGCTGCTGGGAGGGCGTCAGCGTGCCGCCGTAAGCGGCGGCCGTGAAGGCGCCGAGCGCGACGGCGGCCACTGCGACGCGGCCGCGCAGCGCGGAGGGCGGCGGCGGCAGCCGGTGGGAGCCTCGGGCGCGCGGGGTCGGCACGCGGGTGATCTCGCCTTGCTCGTCACGCCTCGGGGTAGGCGTGGTGGAGCGTTTCGAGCCGCCGGGGGAGCGGTACTGCGTCAAAGCCTGGCCTTCCGCCTCGGGGAGCCCGATCACGGCGAGCCGGGACGGGGTTCCCGGGCGGCCGCTTCGGGGTGGCGGCCGCGTGTCGCGTACGTGATCAGACCGTGACAACGGACCGCGAGAAGGTAACGAAGTCGATCCCCTAGGGGCAAGCCCTGGTAGGGGGCCTCCCTCGAACGGGTTTCAGCTGGACAGCTCGGACGAGGCGCTATGACCGTGCGTGATCGGAGATGTGCGCAGCGGGTCGTACTGGCTGGTAGCCCGTTCGGACGGCAGGTCGTGCCCGCGAACGAGGCAGTCGGCGACAAGGCGCGATGCGCGGGAGTCCACCGGCAGTGCCCAGTGACCGACATCACGCAAGCAGTGTTCCTCGATGTCGAGGTCCGGGTGGGTCAGCCGGGCATTTGATTGCGGCAGCACGATCTGGTCGGCCGGCGTCCACACCGACACGAACTTGGTCCGGCAGCCGGGCGCCGGCTCGTCCAACTCCTCGATCAGCTGCGACCCCGGCCGCAGCTGCTTGGCCAGCCCGGTCGGCAGCAGGTACGCCGCCACCGTGCCCCGATGCGGCGTGCCGAGCATGACCAGCGTGTCGACGCGCTCGTCGCCGCCGCGGCGCTGCACGTAGTAGCGCGCGATCAGCCCGCCGAGCGAGTGCCCCACCACGTGCACCCGGTCCGACCCGGTCAGCTCGCAGATCTGTTCGACCTGCTCCCCGAACATCGACGCGGCCGTCCGCACGTCCCCGGTCACGGCGGTCAGCACGCTGTAGTTCACCGCGTGCACCACCCCGAAACCCCGTCGGCGCAGCGCGGCTCCCAGCACCGCGAACACGGACCGGTTGTCGCCGATGCCGTGCAGCAGCAGGATCGGGGTGCCCGCCGCGTCCATGGCCGAAACCAGCAGACCGCGGGCCGCCGGCGACAGTGCGTCGGTCCGGTAGTGGACGTAGGGTCCGTCCGGGTGGAGGCGTTCCGCCATCGCACCCCAGGGGTAGAGTGCGGCGTGCGCGGCCAGCCATGCCGATTCGACGGCAACACCCCGCAGGGTGCTGGCCAGTCGACCGAGCACGCCGTTACCCATACGTGTGACGGTAAATTAACTGTGCAACTTTTGCGATACGTATCAGTTCACGATTAGTCATCTCATCGCTACACCGTGCCCTTGCGCCCCTCCGTTGTAGGGTCGCCCCCGTGAGTGAGCGGCCGAGGTCCCCACACCCACGTCTCGCCGATCGGCGGGCCGCTCGGGCGGGTGAGCCCGAACCCGAGTTCGAACCGCTGGATCGAGGCCTGGCACCGGCCGTCGGAGTCGCCTCCGTCGGGGCCGTCCTCCAGGTCGCGGGCCTGGTCATCGGCGTGGTCGACGCCCCGGCGGGCTATGTGTCGTGGCCGCTGGCCGCGCTGCTGGCCCTGCTGCCGCCGATCGGCGCGTTGATCTTCGTCGGCAGCCGTCGGCCGGCCGGTGCGAGTGCGCTGCTGGTGGTGTTCGCCGCGGTGTCCGCAGGGCGGGCGATCGCCGACGTGCAGCTGGCCGTGGACGCCAGCCGAGTATCGCGGCCGGACCTGGTCGCCGTGGACGGCACGGTCCCGCCCGGTCCGGGCATCGGGTTGTGGCTGCTCATCCTCGGTTTTGCCGCCATGGTCGTGGCCGGCGTGCTCGCTCGTGACCGCGGTCGGTCGGAGGACGAGGAGCCGCGCCGCGGTCTCGTCGTCGGCGCCGCCGGCCTCGGCCTGCTGATCGCCGTCGGCCTGGTGATGGCCCCCTTCTCGTCCAGCAACCCGTTGCTGCCGGCCGACGGCGTGTTCGACTCGCCGGTGCTGGCCCTGGTCGGCGGTCTGCTGGTGGCTTTGGTGATGCCCGTGGCCGCCGCCGTCGCGACGACCTCCGGCGACGCCGACACCGTCCGCGGTGGCATCGCCGGCATCGGGCTGGCGGCGCTGGCCGTCGCACTGCCGCCGGCCGTGGCCGGTTACGTCGTCGACGAGCTGCATCCGACCATCGGGCCATGGCTGGCCCTGGCCGGCATCGCGCTGCTGGTGCCGTTCGCCTTCGTCTCGGTCGGGCGGCGCGAGCAGTCCCTCGACCGGGACATCGACCTGCCCGGTCGGGGCAACCTGCACCTCGGGGCCGGCATCGTGGGCCTGGTCGCGGCCGTGGCCGGGCTGATCGCCGTGGCGCTGCCGCTGCTGTCCCTGCCCGACGGGGCCGCGGTTCCCGAGAACTACGCGATCAGGCTGCTTACGCCGGCCAGCATCCTGGTCGGTCTGCTGGCCATCGGTCTGCTGGTCCCGGCTTGGGCCGCCCTGGTGCGGCCGGCGTTCACGGTCGCCTGCGCCGGCATCCCGCTGGCCGTGGCCAGCGGCTTCGACGCCGTGTTGTCGGCGACCGGCGTGATCACCAGCAAGGCCACTCCCGGTGCCGGCGTGTGGTTCGGCGCGCTGGCCGTGTTGCTGGCCCTGGTCGCCGTGGTCATCGCGACGCTGGCCGGCGCCCTGGAGCGTGAGGACGTCGACCTGTCCGAGCTGGCGGCCCGGCCCGTGCTCGGCTGGGTCGCCGGCCTGGCGGCGCTGTTGGCCGTCGGGGCCTTCGGCTTCCCGGCCGTCACCGGTCCCGACTACGAGTCCGCCGGCCTGTGGACGTTCCGTATCGCCTCGGTCGGCTCGGTCGTCGCCCTGCTCGCCGTGATCGTCGCCGCCGCGCTGGCGGCCCGCTCCCGGCCGGTTCGCGGCGCTGCCCTGCTGTTCGGTGCGGCCCTCGTGGCTGTCGTGCGGGCCCTGGAGTTCGTCTTCACCGGCGGCCGCGTCGTCGGTTCGGTCCCGTCGCTCGGCACCTGGCTGGCCGTGGCCTGCGCCGTGGTTCTGGTGGCCGGCGGCGTCCTGGCGCTGTCCAAAAAGGGCGATTCGACAGGCTGAACACGGGAGTCGCGAGGCCGCGCCGGTGCCTGGAGTGGTTGGCGGATTTCGCCCGCCGCCACCTGACGCGCCCGCCGCCCGAGCCGATGCGGCGGGCTAAATCCGGCAAGCGAAGGCACCGGATCAGAGCGGCCGAGCCCCGCGCGGAACGCGCGGCAACAAGCACAGTGACTGACCTCACGGTGGCTGTAAGCGACCTCACCGCTCCCGCGTGCGCGGCTGGTTCCGCAGGCCGATAGGGTCGGGCGAGGCCGTTGTCCAGTGGTTTTCTCGGGTGTTACCAGCCCCATTGACCTAGCGCGCGGCCACGTCCGACACCGACGTCGCAGGAGACCCGAGTGGACCTGTACGAGTACCAGGCGAAGGACCTCTTCGCCGCCCACGGAGTACCGGTGCTGCCGGGCTCCGTGGCCGCCACCCCCGCTGAAGCCCGCGCCATCGCGGAGCAGCTCGGCCAGACCGTCGTCGTCAAGGCGCAGGTCAAGACCGGCGGCCGCGGCAAGGCCGGCGGCGTCAAGCTGGCCGACAACGCCGACGACGCGCAGGCCAAGGCCGAGGCCATTCTCGGCCTCGACATCAAGGGCCACATCACCCGCAAGGTGCTGGTGACGCCCGCCTCGGACATCGCCGAGGAGTACTACGTCTCCTTCCTGCTCGACCGGGCCAACCGCACCTTCCTGGCGATGGCCTCGGCCGAGGGCGGCATGGAGATCGAGCAGCTGGCCGTCGAGCGCCCCGAGGCCCTGGCCAAGATCCCGGTCGACGCCATCAAGGGCGTGGACAAGGCCAAGGCCGACGAGATCGTCGCCGCCGGCAAGTTCCCGGCCGAGGTCGCCGACCAGGTGGCCGACGTGCTGGTGAAGCTGTGGGAGACCTTCGTCAGCGAGGACGCCACCCTCGTCGAGGTCAACCCGCTGGTCCGCGACCCCGAGGGCAAGATCGTCGCGCTCGACGGCAAGGTCACGCTGGACGAGAACGCGGGCTTCCGCCACGGCACCCACGCCGAGCTGGTCGACCACGAGGCCGAGGACCCGCTGGAGGCCAAGGCCAAGGCCAAGCACCTCAACTACGTGAAGCTGGACGGGCAGGTCGGCATCATCGGCAACGGCGCCGGCCTGGTCATGTCCACGCTGGACGTCGTCGCCTACGCGGGCGAGAAGCACAAGGGCGTCAAGCCGGCCAACTTCCTGGACATCGGCGGCGGCGCCTCGGCCGAGGTGATGGCCAACGGCCTGGAGATCATCCTGGGCGACCCGGACGTGCGGTCGGTCTTCGTGAACGTGTTCGGCGGCATCACCGCGTGCGACGCGGTGGCCAACGGCATCGTCAAGGCGCTGGAGATCCTCGGCGACGAGGCCAGCAAGCCGCTGGTCGTCCGGCTGGACGGCAACAACGTCGACGAGGGTCGCCGCATCCTCGCCGAGGCGAACCACCCGCTGGTGACCGTGGTGGACACGATGGACAACGCGGCTGACAAGGCCGCCGAGCTCGCGGCTGCGGGGGTGTGACCGATGGCTATCTTCCTCACCGCGGACAGCAAGGTCATCGTCCAGGGCATGACCGGCTCCGAGGGCATGAAGCACACCAGGCGCATGCTGGCCTCGGGCACCAACATCGTCGGCGGCGTGAACCCGCGCAAGGCCGGCGAGAAGGTTGACTTCGACGGCCAGGTCGTGCCGGTCTTCGGCACGGTCGCCGAGGCCATCGAGGCCACCGGCGCCGACGTCACCGTGGTCTTCGTGCCGCCGGCCTTCACCAAGGCCGCCGTGATCGAGGCCATCGACGCGCAGATCGGCCTGGCCGTCGTGATCACCGAGGGCATCCCGGTGCACGACACCGCCGTGTTCTGGGCGCACGCCGTGGCCACCGGCAACAAGACCCGGATCATCGGCCCGAACTGCCCCGGCATCATCAGCCCCGGCAAGTCCAACGCCGGCATCATCCCGGCCGACATCGCCGGCCCCGGCAAGATCGGTCTGGTGTCCAAGTCCGGCACCCTGACCTACCAGATGATGTACGAGCTGCGGGAGTTCGGCTTCTCCAGCGCCATCGGCATCGGCGGCGACCCGGTCATCGGCACCACCCACATCGACGCGCTCGAGGCGTTCCAGAACGACCCCGAGACCGCGGCGATCGTGATGATCGGCGAGATCGGCGGCGACGCCGAGGAGCGAGCCGCGGCCTACATCAAGGCCAACGTCACCAAGCCGGTCGTCGGCTACGTGGCCGGCTTCACCGCGCCCGAGGGCAAGACCATGGGCCACGCCGGCGCGATCGTGTCCGGCTCGGCCGGCACCGCGGCGGCCAAGAAGGAGGCCCTCGAGGCCGCCGGCGTCAAGGTCGGCAAGACGCCGTCCGAGACCGCCCAGCTGATGCGGGACATCATCGCCGCGCTCTGAGGCCTTGGTTTCGTGGGGCGGTCCGCTTCGTGCGGGCCGCCCCGTTTTTTTGCGCGTTTCCTGGTTTGAGCCGACCGTGTTCGGGGCACTCCCGTCCGTTCGCGGGTTTCCCGGTGCGCCCGGCTCAGCCCCCCGCTGTTCCCGGGGCCTTTTTCCACAGTGTGTTCTCAGCCGTCCTGGAGAACCCACGGTGGGTGGCGTACGTCCTACCGAGTGAATCCGATAGCGTTTTCACCGACGCGCTGTCCAGACCCGAGGAGAGCACAACCATGACCTTCCCATCCGGTGGTCCGGCACCGACCCCGGCCAGGCCGGCGGCGACCCAGGAGCTGGACAAGCTCCTGCACATGGCCGCCGCGGGACTGTCCGTGCTTGTCCTGGTGGCCGGCTTCTTCTCGTTCGCCCCGGCGGCGTCCGCCTACGCGATCGGCTACGGCTGGATCCCCGCGCTCTACCTGCTCGCCGGTGGCCTGTCGGCCCAGGTGCTGCTGCCCGGCAAGCCGGCCAAGCCCGGCATCCTGCCCGGCCTCGTCGCCGTGGCGGTCACGCTGCCGCTGCTGTTCACCGTGTTCACCGCCAGCCTCACGGCGTTCGGCGCGTACCTGTTGCTCATCCTCGGCGTGCTGACCGCCGCCGCGGCCGTCGGCGGCTACCTGGTCGAGGCCGGCATCATCACCGCCCCCGCGCCCAAGCCGTTCCAGCAGCCGCAGCCCGGGCAGTGGAGCCCGCAGACCGGCGGCTTCCCGCAGCCCCAGCCCGGTCAGCCCGGCGGTCCGTTCGCCCAGCCCGGCTTCGGCCAGGCCACCCAGGTCGTGCCGCAGCCCCAGCAGCAGCCGGGCCAGCAGCAGCCTCAGCAGCCCGGCGGCCAGTTCGGCGCGCCGCAGCAGCAGGCCCCGGCCCCGCAGCCGACCCAGTTCATGTCCCACCCCGGCCAGTTCAGCCAGCCGGCCCCGCCCCAGCAGCCCGGCCAGCCAGGTCAGCAGCAGCCGGGCACGCCGCCCAGCGGCTTCACCGCCCCGCCGCAGAGTTAACTCCCACCGCCCACCCGCTGTTCGCGGCTCCGCCGCAGGGCTGACCCCCACGCTTGGAAGGGGCCCTTCCTGACGTTGAACGTCAGGAAGGGCCCCTTCACTGCATCCAGGCCCCCCGCTCGGCCCCGCCGGCATAAGCACAGCGCCGAGCCGCGACGCCGGAGGCGGCGCCAAAGATACTGCGTGGCGGTCGCGGGGGCTGCTCAGCAGGTCTGCCACAGTGTGACCGTGCCGGTTCTTCAGTCCACGCAACGCCGGCCCGTGACGCCCGCACGGCGTCCGGCGCGGTCCCGTCAGGCGCGGGTGCGCGTGCTGGCCTACGCGGCGTTCGCCCCGATCGTCGGCGGCTACGCGGTGGTCGCGACGGTGCTCGCGGTGGTGGTGGCCACGGCGTCCAACATCCAGCTCACGGTGTCCGGCGTGCTGCTCGCGGCGATCCCGGGCTGGCTGGCGGCGCACCACGTGCCGCTGGGACTGGGCACGCACTCGTTCGCGGTGCTGCCGCTGCTGCCGACGGCGCTGCTGATGCTGCTTGTCGCCCGCTCGGCGTCACGCGCGGCGGGGCGGCTGCACCTGCACGAGCCGTCGCAGGCGCGGCTGGTGGTGTTCCCGATCGCCGGTGCGCACGCCATCGTGGGCATGACGATCGCGCTGGTGCTGCGCGGCGGACCGCTGACGGTGAGCCCGCCGGCGGCGTTCTTCGGCTGCGGCGCGGTGTCGGCGCTGGCGGCGACGATCGGCGTGGTGCGGCGCTGCTGCCTGCTGGACGCGGCACTGTCGCGTGTGGACCCGGTGGTGGTGCGCGGCCTGCGGGCCGGGGCGATCGGCGTGGCGGCGATGTCCGCGGCCGGTGCGCTGGTGCTGGCCTTCGGCCTGGTCACGCACTGGACGACGGCGACGGCCGTGTTCGAGCAGACCGGCTCCGAGCTGGGCAGCGAGTTCGGCATGTTCCTGCTGACGGTGGCGTACCTGCCCAACGCGATCGTGGGCGCACTGGCCTTTGCCATGGGCCCGGGCTTCACCATGGGCACGTTCTCGGTGACGCCGCTGCACCTGACCATCACCAAGACGCCGGCGGTGCCGCTGTTCGCCGCGGTCCCCGAGCACCAGAGCCGCATGCTGCTCGGCCTGATGATCGCGCCGCTGGTGGTGGGAGTGTTCCTGGGCTGGGCCTGCCGCCGGATCGCGCCACGCCCACTGGGCCGGCTGCGCGGTGTCGCCGTCGCGGCGGCTGTGGTCGGTGCGACGGCGTTCCTGCTGGCGGCGCTGACCGGCGGACGGCTCGGCGGCGGTGCGTTCAGCCCGGTCACGGTGCCGGCCGGCCTGGTCGGCGCGGTGGCGTTGGGCTGGGTGCTGATCCCGGCCGGGCTGGTGGCCATGCTCGCGGGCCCGAAACCGGCGCGGAATGTGCGTCCGGTACCCGTGACCGGCTCACCGAGCCAGCAACCCGAGCCAGAACTCGTGCCGGAACCTGAGACCGAACCTGAGACCGATCCCGAGGCCAGCACCGAGACCGGCGCCGACACCGAACCCGAAACCGATTCGGAAGACGCGGTCGCCGACGAGGAACTCGAAGCCGACGAACTCGACGACGTCGAAGACGACTACGACGACGACCTCGACGACGAGGCCGAGAGCTACGAGTACGACCCCGGCGAGGTCGACGACGAGGACCTGGCCGATGACGAGGACTACGAGGAGCTCGACGAGGACCTCGAGGAGACCGAGTTCGAGGACGACATCGTGGCCGAGCTGGAGGCCGAGGCCGACGCCGAGCTGGCCGCCGAGGACGCGGCCGGGAACAAGAGCGACGAGGCCGACGGCGATGAGGATCACTCGACGGCGCAGCCCGACCACAAGTAGCCGGACCTGGGCGTGAGCCCGCGAACCCGACCACTTACGCTGGCCTCGACCGTGACCCGGCTCGCCAGGAGAAGACCCTGAGCACTCTGCATCGCGCCCGCGTCGTCGTGTTCGTCTCCGGTTCCGGCACCCTGTTGCAGGCCCTGCTGGACGCCGCCGCGACCGACGACTACCCGGCGGACATCGTGGCCGTCGTCGCCGACCGGGTCGGCATCGAGGGGCTGGCCCGCGCCGAGCGTGCCGGCGTGCCCACGCATGTCCTGAAACTGCGCGACTTCCCGGACCGGCCGACCTGGGACCGGGCGGTGGCCGACCTGGTCGGCACGCTGAAGCCGGACCTGCTGGTGACCGCCGGCTTCATGAAGCTGTTCGGCGAGGAGTTCATGGGCCGCTTCGGCGACCGCATCATCAACTCGCACCCGGCCCTGTCCCCGGCCTTCCCCGGCGCGCACGCCGTGCGCGACGCGCTGGCCTACGGCGTGCGGGTCACCGGCTGCACGGTGTTCCTGGTGGACAACGGCGTGGACACCGGGCCGGTGGTGGCCCAGGAGGCCGTGCCGGTCGAACCCGGCGACGACGAGGCCACGTTGCACGAACGCATCAAGAAGGTGGAGCGGCGACTGCTGGTCGACGTGGTCGCCCGACTGGCCCGTGAGGGCTGGACCCTTGACGGACGAAAGGTGAGCATCCCGTGACCGAGGCAGGAACCGCGCAGCGCCGTCCCGTGCGCCGCGCGCTGATCGGCGTTTCGGACAAGGCCGGACTGCTGGAGCTGGCCACCGGGTTGCACGAGGCCGGGGTGGAGATCGTGTCCACCGGCGGCACCGCCAAGGCGATCGCCGACGCGGGCGTGCCGGTGGTGCCGGTCGAGCAGGTGACCGGTTTCCCCGAGTCGCTGGAGGGCCGGGTCAAGACGCTGCACCCGAGCGTGCACGCCGGCCTGCTGGCCGACACCCGCAAGCCGGACCACCTGCGGCAGCTCGACGAGCTCGGCATCGCCGCGTTCGACCTGCTCGTGGTGAACCTGTACCCGTTCACCCAGACCGTGGCCTCCGGCGCGAGCCCGGACGAGTGCGTCGAGCAGATCGACATCGGCGGGCCGGCCATGGTGCGGGCCGCGGCCAAGAACCACCCCAGCGTCGCCGTCGTGGTCGACCCTGCCCGCTACGAGTGGGTGCTGGACAACGTCAAGGCCGGCGGCTTCACGCTGGCCGACCGGCAGCGGCTGGCCGCCGCCGCGTACCGGCACACCGCCTCCTACGACGTCGCCGTGGCGTCCTGGATGGGCAGCGTGCTCGCCCCCGACGATGAAGGCTCGGGCTTCCCGGGCTGGGTCGGCGCCACCTGGGACCGGTCCAACGTGCTGCGGTACGGCGAGAACCCGCACCAGAAGGCCGCGCTGTACGTCTCCAGCCACGGGCGGGGCGGGCTGGCCACGGCGGAGCAGTTGCACGGCAAGGAGATGTCGTACAACAACTACGTGGACGCCGACGCCGCGTGGCGCGCCGCCCATGACCACACCGCCGCGTGCGTGGCGATCATCAAGCACGCCAACCCGTGTGGCATCGCCGTGGCCGAGGACATCGCCGACGCCCACCGCAAGGCCCACGCCTGCGACCCGGTCAGCGCCTTCGGCGGCGTGATCGCGGCCAACCGCGAGGTCACCGTGGAGATGGCCGAGCAGGTCGCGGAGATCTTCACCGAGGTCATCGTCGCGCCGTCCTATGCGGACGGTGCGGTGGACGTGTTGGCCCGCAAGAAGAATGTCCGGATTCTGGTCGCTCAGCCGCCGGTGCGCGGCGGCGCCGAGTTCCGGGCCGTGTCCGGCGGGCTGCTCATGCAGACCGTCGACACCATCGAGGCGGACGGCGACGACCCGGCCAAGTGGACCCTGGCCACCGGTCCCGCCGTGGCCGAGGACGTGCTGGCCGACCTGCACTTCGCGTGGCGGGCGTGCCGGGCCGTGAAGTCCAACGCCATCCTGCTCGCCCACGCCGGTGCCACCGTCGGTGCCGGCATGGGCCAGGTCAACCGCGTCGACGCCGCCCGCCTGGCCGTCGCCCGGGCCGGTGACCGCGCCAAGGGCTCCGTGGCCGCGTCCGATGCCTTCTTCCCGTTCCCGGACGGCCTCCAGGTGCTGCTCGACGCCGGTGTGAAGGCCGTCGTCCAGCCCGGCGGCTCCGTCCGTGACGCCGAGGTCATCGCCGCCGCCGAAGCCGCCGGCATCTCCCTCTACCTCACGGGCACGCGCCACTTCGCGCACTGAGGCATGGTGCTTGGAAGGGACCCTTCCTGACGTCCAACGTCAGGAAGGGTCCCTTCACATGTCTCGGAGCTCCAGCACGAACTCCGCCGCGCAGGCGGCCGTGCAGGGCCATTGCTGGCCGCAGACCGCGCAGCTGGCGTCCGTGCACTGGTGCGTGGTGAGCACCTCGGCGGCGTGCCGGCGGTAGCCCGCCAGCGTGTCGTTCCAGGTGTTCCTCGTCGTCGTCGGTGTGGGCTCCATTGCCATCACGACCTCCCACTCGGATGTCCTGCAATCAGTGTGCTCCAGGTCACTCAAGGGTGAGTGGATGATCACCCCATAGGCGTGTCCCCGCCGCTTGACGGCCCGGCCGCGGTGGTGTTGACTTAGCTCATCGGTTCGAACGTGAGTTCGAATCAGGAGGTGGTCCGGATCGGGGTCCGGCCAGCTCCGAAACCGCCGTCTTCCCCACGGCGGGCCGCAGGTGCAGGGGTGCGCACGCGGCCGTGACAGTGGGCGAGGAGGTGGCTGGTGTCCGGGTCGGCAACGGCGTCGTTGACCACGCTCAACGGGGTGAGCGCAGCCAACGAGCTGACCCAGGCGCCGGTGGAGAAGGCGCTGCCGGTCCTGGACGGACTGGCCGGCCTGTTGCCGTGGGGCGGCCTGCGGCGCGGGAGCACCGTGGTGGTGCGCGGGTCCACCACGCTGTTGTTCGCGCTGCTGGCCGCCGCCACGGCCGAAGGCTCCTGGGCCGCCGTGGTCGGCATGCCCGATCTCGGCCTGGTGGCCGCCGACGAGCTGGGCGTGGTCGTGCACCGCCTGGCCCTCGTGCCCGCCCCCGGCGCCGAACTCGTCTCGGTGACCGCCGCCCTGCTCGACGGCGTCGATCTTGTCGCCGTGGCCAAGCAGCCCCGCCCGGCCGAAGCCCGCAGGCTCTCCGCCCGGGCCCGCCACCGTGGCTCCGTGCTCATCCCCGTCGGCGCCTGGCCCGGGGCTGACCTCGAACTCAACGGCGTAGACCGCTGGTCCGGCCTTGCCGACGGCCACGGCTTCCTGCGCAACCGTGAACTCATCGTCCGCTCCCACGGTCGCGGCGCCGCCGCCCGTGGCAATCAGGTGCGGCTCACCTTTCCCGGCGGCGCGATCTCCCTGCCCACGCCCACGCTTCGGCCGGTGCCTGACGCGCCGGCCGTCGGCAAACCGCGGCTACGGCAGGTGGTCTCGTGACGGCCGTGCGCACGCTGGTGCTCTGGTGCCCGGACTGGCCGGTGTTGGCGGCGGCCAAGTCGGCCGGCCTGCCCTCGCACCGGCCGGCGGCGGTACTGGCCAACAACCGGGTCATCGCCTGCTCGGCGGTGGCCCGCGGGGAGGGCATCCGGCGCGGCGATCGCAAGCGCAGTGCGCAGGGGCGGTGCCCGGAGTTGGCGGTGTTCGAGGAAGACCCGGCCCGTGACGCCCGGATGTTCGAGCCGGTGGCGGCGGCGGTGGAGAAGCTGGCCACGGGCATCGAGGTGGTGCGCCCGGGCATCGTGGCGCTGCCGGTGCGCGGCCCGGCCCGCTACTACGGCTCCGAGGAGACGGTGGCCGAGCGGCTGATCGACCAGGTGGCGGCCGAGTGCGACCTGGAGTGTCAGGTCGGCGTGGCCGACGGCCTGTTCGCGGCGACGCTGGCGGCCCGGCGCGGGCAGATCGTGCCGGCCGGCGGCAGTGCGGAGTTCCTGGCCCCGTTGAGCGCCATGGAGCTCAGCCCGCCCGGCGGCCCCGACCGTGCCGACTTCGTCGACCTGCTGCGCCGGCTGGGCCTGCGCACCCTCGGGGCGTACGCGGCGTTGAGCGAGCGCGACGTGGCCTCCCGCTTCGGCGCGGACGCGGTTGCCACCCACCGGCTGGCCCGTGGCCTGGAGGAACGGCCGCCGGCCAGGAGACGAACGCCACCGGAGCTTTCGGTAACGCATTCACCCGACCCGCCGCTAGACCGCGTGGACGCTGCTGCGTTCGCCGGGCGCGCGCTGGCGGAGCAGCTGCACGAGAAACTCGCGGCTCGGGGGCTGGCCTGCACTCGGCTCGGCGTCCACGCGAGCACGGACAACGGTGAGGAGCTGGGGCGGGTGTGGCGTTGCGCCGAGCCGCTCACCCCCACCGGCATCGCCGACCGGGTGCGCTGGCAGCTCGACGGCTGGCTGCGCGCGGCGCCCGGCAGCCGGCCCAGCGCCGGCATCACCAAGTTGTGGCTCGACCCCGTCGAGGTGGTCGACGCCACCGCGCTGCAGCTGGGGCTGTGGCACGGGGGCAGGGAGGATCCGGGAACCGGGGCCGAGCGGGCCAGCCGGGCCTTGGTCAGGGTGCAGGGGCTGCTCGGTCCCGATGGCGTTGTCACCGGTGTGCTCGGTGGCGGACGCGGGCCATCGGACCGGGTCCGGTACGTGCCGTGGGGCGAGGAACGCCTGCCCGGCGCCGATCCGGATGCACCGTGGCCGGGCCGGCTGCCGTCGCCGTCCCCGGCGACCGTGCCGGCCGACCCGGTGGCCGCCGAGGTGCTCGACGCCTCGGCGGCCCCGGTCGGCGTCAGCGGGCGGCACCGCCTCACCGGCCGGCCGGCCGCCGTGTCCGTTGCCGGCGGGCCGGCGCGGCCCGTGGTGGCGTGGGCCGGGCCGTGGGCCGTTGAGGAGGGCTGGTGGGAGCGGGGCGGTGTCCGTCGCCGGGCCCGGCTCCAGGTGCTGCTGGACGGAGTCGAACAGACCGCGCTGCTGCTGGTCCGCGAGGGCCGGGCGTGGGCGGTGGAAGGGGTGTACGACTAGATGAGCGACGACCAGTGGGAGACCACCTCCTGGGACGCGCAGCGCGACCCGTGGTTCACCGAGCCCGCGTGGCCCACCCGCCAACCCGCCCTGCCGCCGTGGTCGGCCCAGGAGTTCGCGCAGCTGATCCCCGCCCCGCGCCGTTCGACCGAGTGGGATCTCTAGACCGGGAACGCCGACTGGAAGGCCAGCCGGTGGTCGGCCGTCGCGGCGATGCGGGTGAGTTCGTCGTCCAGCTCGAGGAACGCCTGCCACGGTTCGCCGGGCAGCCGGGCGACGACGAGCTCCTCCAGGTCGGGGACGCGTTTGGCCTTCCAGATCTTGTCGGCCAGGCTGACCACCAGGTCCTCGGCGGTGATGTCGGGCGCGGCCCACGAGGCGTGATTGGCCGCGAAGCGGGCCAGCTGAGCCGGAATGCCGTGGGAGAGCAGGAGATCACGGCCGGCCGGCTCGTGGCGGTGGCCGGGGCCGGACAGCTCGTCGCGGTGGATGACCTTGCCGATGTCGTGGGTGGCGGCGCCGAAGAGCACGGCGTCGGCGTCGAGCTCCAGCCGGCCGTCGAACCAGTCGACGAGTTGGGCCGCGACATCGTGCACGGCGCGGAGATGGGCCGCCAGTCGGGGCGGGGCGTCGAGTTCGCGCAGTAGTTCCGCGGCGCCGGCCGGCAGTGGGCGGAGGCTGGACTCGGTCAGGGCACGCGACAGCACACCCTCGAAGATAACCGTCCACTCGCCACAATCGGGCGATTGTTCGGGGCGACCGCGAATGCCAGCCTGGATCCCATGTCGAGCGACTTCCAACGCCGCAAGGTCGCCGGCGTCTTCAACGCCATGGACGTCGACGGAGACGGATTCCTGACCGAAGGGGACTTCCGGGCCCTGACCGACCGCTGGACCGCGATCCGTGGCTGGGCGCCGGGCACCGAGGGGCACGAGAAGCTGACCGGGGTCATGATGGGCTGGTGGCAGGCGCTGCTGGCCGCGTCGGACCGCAACCGGGACGGCAAGGTCTCGCTGGACGAGGTGCTGCTCGTGGTGGACGAGCTGCCCGGGCGGCCGGAGACCGTCGGCGCCACGGCCGACGCGATGTTCGACGCGGTCGACGAGAACGGCGACGGGGAGATCTCGGCGGCCGAGTACCGGCAGGCGATCGAGGCCTGGACCGGGCGGACCACCGACACCGACCACATCTTCCCGATCCTCGACGGCAACGGTGACGGTCACCTGTCCCGTGAGGAGTTCGTGGTGCTGTGGACCGAGTTCTGGGCCGGTGACGACCAGGGCGCGGCCGGCAGCCTGGTGTTCGGGTGGGTCGCCGCGCACTGATCAGGGTCCACAGTGGATAGCGGGTTTTGCTTGACGGCCTACGACTCCGCCCCTTCGGGCACCGCGGCCGACTGCCAGCCGTAGTCCCGCGGCCAGGCCGCGCCGGTGGCCCAGGCCACGAAGAGTTCCGTCACGTCAGCGGGTTCGTCCAGCTCGGTCCACAGGTCCTCGCCGTCCCGCCGCTCGATCAGGAACGGGCTGTCCGCCTCGCGCCAGGTCTGCAGGTACACGCCGGGTTCCCGCTCCGCCACCGCGAACCGGTCGCCGGCGCCGCCGAGCCGCGCCATCAGGGCGCGCAGCTCGGGCTCGGTGAGACCGGACAGCGCGGCGCCGTCCTCCGTGGCCACGGTGATCGGCAGGGGGTCGTTCGCTCGTTCCACCGACCCATTTTCCCAGTACTGGACGGGAAAATCGCCCCTTCCGCGCAAAAACGCCGCTGACCTGCGGTGATCATCAGGCGGTTGCGCTGCCGCTGAACACGGCCTCGCGCCCGATTATGCGGCACGCGGCGGCGCTACCTGGGGTTTCGCTGCGTAGGCCGGCTTGACATGGCCAGTCCGGGGAAGCATAGTCGAACACAAGTTCTAAAGGAGGCGCACGGCATGGGCTGGAACAATCCACCGATTCGCTGGCGCGACCTCGAACGTACCCTCTCGGGCCGTCCCGGGGTGATCCCGGACGGCGGGGACGCCCCGGGCTACAGCCGGAAGCGGGACGGGTACGAGAAGCCGGGGGACATGCCGGCGCAGCTGTCGCCGGAGACGACGGTGTACGGGGACGAGAAGCGCATCCCGTACGCGGAACTGCACTGCCATTCCAACTTCAGCTTCCTGGACGGGGCGAGCCACCCGGAAGAGCTGATCGAGGCGGCGGGGCGGATGCGGCTGGACGCGATCGCGCTGACCGACCACGACGGCATGTACGGGGTGATCAGGTTTGCCGAGGCGGCCAAGGAGGTGGGCATCCGGACGGTGTTCGGCTCGGAGCTGAGCCTCGGCTTGTCCATGCCGCAGAACGGGATCGCCGACCCGGAAGGCAACCACCTGCTGGTGCTGGCCCGAAACCCGGAGGGCTACGCGGCGCTGTGTCGGGCGATCACCAAGGCGCAGCTGGACGGCAAGGAGAAAGGCCGTCCGGTCTACGACCTGAACGAAGTGGCGGCCGAGGCGAACGACAACTGGGCGGTGCTTACGGGCTGCCGCAAGGGAACCGTGCGCACGGCGCTCGCACACGAGGGGCGGGCGGGTGCGGAGCGTGAGCTGAAGCGGCTGATCTCGTTGTTCGGCAAGAGGAACGTGTTCGTGGAGCTGACCGACCACGGCCTGGCCGAGGACACGGTCCGCAACGACCTGCTGGTGGAGCTGGCCAAGGAGCACGGAGTCCAGTACCTGGCCACGAACAACGTGCACTTCGCCACGCAGGACCGGAATCGCCTGGCCGGTGCGCTGGCGGCGGTGCGGGCCCGGCGCAGCCTGGACGAGATGGCCGGCTGGCTGCCGGCGTCGAGCGCGGCGCATCTGCGCACGGGTGAGGAGATGATGCACCGCTTCCACCGCTACCCGGAGGCGGTGCACAACGCGGCGATCCTGGCCGTGCAGTGCGCGTTCGATCTCGACCTGCTGGCCCCGAAGTTGCCGCCGTTCCCGGTGCAGCCGGGCCACAGCGAGGACAGCTACCTGCGCCTGCTGACGATGCGCGGGGCGCGCAAGAAGTACGGCTCGCCGAGCACGAATCCCAAGGCGTACCAACAGATCGAGCACGAGCTCAAGGTGATCAAGGACCTGGGCTTCCCCGGCTACTTCCTGATCGTCTGGCAGATCGTGGAGTTCTGCCGCAAGGCCGAGATCCTGTGCCAGGGCCGGGGATCGGCGGCCAACTCGGCGGTCTGCTACGCGCTGGGCATCACCAACGTGGACGCGGTCAAGCACAACCTGCTGTTCGAGCGCTTCCTCGCGCCGGCCCGTGACGGACCTCCGGACATCGACCTGGACATCGAATCCGACCGCCGCGAGGAGGCCATCCAGTTCGTCTACAACACCTACGGCCGCACCTGCGCCGCGCAGGTGGCCAACGTGATCTCCTACCGGGCCAAGATCGCCGTCCGTGACATGGCCCGCGCGCTGGGCTACTCATCGGGGCAGCAGGACGCGTGGACCAAGCAGATCGACCGCTGGGGCCCGCTGCCGACCACCGAGGGCGAACGCGACCACGACATCCCGGAGCTGGTGGTGGAGCTGGCCAACCAGCTGGCGGGTTTCCCGCGGCACCTGGGCATCCACTCCGGCGGCATGGTCATCTGCGACCGGCCGGTGAGCGAGGTCTGCCCGGTGGAGTGGGCCCGTATGGAGAACCGGTCGGTGCTCCAGTGGGACAAGGACGACTGCGCGCTGGCCGGCCTGGTCAAGTTCGACCTGCTCGGCCTGGGCATGCTGTCGGCCCTGCACTACGCGGTGGACCTGGTGCAGGACTTCGAGGACGTCACGGTCGATCTGTCCACACTGGACCTGGACGACCCGAAGGTCTACGACATGCTGTGCCAGGCCGACACCGTCGGCGTGTTCCAGGTGGAGAGCCGGGCCCAGATGGCCACGCTGCCCCGGCTCAAGCCGCGTGTGTTCTACGACCTGGTGGTGGAGGTGGCGCTGATTCGGCCCGGCCCGATCCAGGGCGGCTCGGTGCACCCGTACATCCGGCGGCGCAGCGGAGCCGAGGAGGTGAAGATCGACCATCCGCTGCTGGAGCGGTCGCTGGAGCGGACCCTTGGCGTGCCGCTGTTCCAGGAGCAGCTGATGCAGATGGCGGTGGACGTGGCCGACTTCAGCCCGGCCGAGGCCGACGAGCTGCGTCGGGCGATGGGGGCCAAGCGGTCGACGTACCGGATGGAGCGGCTGCGGGAGCGCTTCTACGCCGGCGCCGCGGCCAACGGCATCACCGGTGAGCTGGCCGACGACATCTTCCGGAAGTTGTTGGCGTTCGCCAACTTCGGCTTCCCGGAGAGCCACGCGCTCAGCTTCGCGCACCTGGTGTTCGCCTCGGCCTATCTGAAGCTGTATCACCCGGCGGCGTTCTGCGCGGCGCTGCTGCGGGCCCAGCCGATGGGCTTCTACTCGCCGCAGTCGCTGGTGGCCGACGCCCGCCGGCACGGCGTCACCGTGCACGGTCCGGACATCAACGTCAGCCTGTCGCACCCGACCCTGGAACTGCCGGGACCGTCGGTGCGGCTGGGTATCGGCGCGATCCGCACCATCGGCGACAAGCTGGCCGAACGCATCGTCGACGACCGCGAGGAGAACGGCCCGTATCGCAGCATGGTCGAGCTGGCCGGCCGGATCGGGCTGACCACGCCGCAACTGGAGGCGCTGGCCACCGCGGGCGCGTTCACCAGCCTGGGACTGGAGCGCCGGGAGGCGTTGTGGGCCGCCGGCGCCGCGGCCAAGGAGCGCGCGGGCCGGCTGCCCGGCACCGTGACCGGCACGGACGCGCCGATGCTGCCCGGCATGGACGTGGTCGAGGTGGCCGCGGCCGACGTGTGGGCGACCGGCGTCTCGCCGGACAGCTACCCGATCCAGTTCGTGCGGGGAAAGCTGACCCAGATGGGCGCGATTCCGGTGGCAGAGCTGGGAAAGGTCGAGGACAGGACGCGGGTGCTGGTCGGCGGCGCGATCACCCACCGGCAGCGGCCGGCGACCGCGGGCGGCGTCACGTTCCTCAACGTGGAGGACGAGACCGGCATGCTGAACGTGGTGTGCAGCGAGGGATTGTGGCGGCGCTACCGCCGGATCGCCCGTACCAGCTCGGCGGTGCTGGTGCGCGGCGTCCTGGAGAAGGCCGAGGGGGTGATCAGCCTCCAGGCGGACCAGTTGCGGCACCTGGACATCCGCGTGCCCTCCACCTCACGTGACTTCCGTTGACCGAAAGTCCGGTGGTCAAGCGCGGTGTGCCGTAAGGCGTTTCGGATCTACTAGGCTCGACTCGCCGCGATCGGCCATCCGAGGATCGCCGTGCGGCCGGGAGGAGGGCTGCGGGGGATGACCGAATCCGACCACGGGCGTGCGGATCAGTGGGCTGTGAACGGGCCCGCCCCGGATTTCTTCGCGACCGCGGGGAACGCTCCGCCGCCACCGCCCAAGCCGCGCCGGACGGCCTGGATCGTGGCCGGCGTCGTCGCGCTGGTGGTCGTGTCGGGGGTCGGGGTGGGCATCGGTGTCGTCCTCAGACAGTCCGCCGGCCAGCCGTCGAAACCGGCGGCGGCCCCGGTCTACTCGATGAACGCGGTGTCCAACGCCTGTGATCTCGTTGATCCCGCCCCGCTGACGAAGTGGTCGTCCACCCTCGCGGGCCCGCCCGAGCACCGCGAGGTCCGCCCGGACGCCACCGGCGCCGGCAGCCTCAGTTGCCGGATCTACTTCAACGGCGACGCCGTGAACACGGCCGAGATCATCGTCGATGCCGAGTTCACCAACGGCAGCGCCCCGGCTGCCTATGACAACTGGCAACGCGGTGACGCGGCCAAGACCGGCGTCGGCAAGGCATCCGGTCCGGTCACCGGAATCGGGGCCAAGGCCTACTGGCACACCGAGGTTTTCGGCGACCTGGTCACCGACACGCGGTACCTGCTGGCCGTGCTGGACGGCAACGTCTCGGTGCGCGTGCGGCTCAACGTCAGCCGGGACAAGGACGACTCCCCGGTGCAGCGCGAAGAACTGGAGTCGGTCGCCAAGGCCGAGGCCCGCCGGGCGTTGAACGGGCTGAAGCAGAAGTAGGGGGATGGGGCACCGATGACTGATTTCCCGGGTGAAGCCGACCAGCCCGACCCCGCCGCCGGGCCGGCGAGCCCGACCCCGGTCGATCGGCCCGGCTCGGTCGAGGCCGCAGCCGGCGAGGTTCGGCCTGCCCCAGTTCCGCCGGCGGTCGGCCCGACCCCGGTCGAGCAGCCCGGTTCGGCTGCGGCCGGTCAGGTTTCGCCTGCCCCGGCTCCGCTAGCCGCCGGTCCCGCCCCGACCACGCCCACCTTCGGCGCGCCCACATCTGGGTACGCGCCAGGCTACGGTCCCCGGTCCGGCTTTCCGCCGCCCGCAGCTCCGCCCCGCGGCGCGAAGGCTGGGCCGATAGTGGTCGGCGCGATCGGGCTGGTCACGGTGCTGGTCGTCGGAGTGGCGGTGGGCTTCCTCGTGAGCGGCGGCTCATCCACTCAGGCCGTGCCCACGTCGATTCCGGCTGCACCGAGCCAAGTTCCGACCACGACCGGCGCCCCGCAGTCTTCCGCGCCGCCGGGCAAGTACTCGATGGCGGCGATCACCAACGCCTGCGATCTGCTCGACCCCACACCGCTGACCAAGTGGTCCACCAAGCCAACAGCGCCGGTACACCAGGAACTCCCGCCCGATGGCGATTACGGTGGCGCGCTGACGTGCCGGCTGAACTACACCAGCACATCGCCCACCGACGGCGTCACCACCGACCAGGCCGGCATCGGTGTCAGCGCCGAGTTCACCTCCGCCGGCGAGTCGCCCGGATACGACCGGTGGAACGCCACCGTGCAGCCGGGGTGGACCAAAGGCACGATCCCGGGGCTCGGCGCCCAAAACTACTGGCTCGGGATCGCCGGCACGGCCCAGTCCCCGGGCGGGAGCTACATCGTCAGGGTGCAGGACAGCAACGTGTCGGTGGAGGTCCAGGTCGCGGTCCTCCGCGCGCACGGCGAGGACCCGGCCAAGCTGGACGATCTTGCCGCGATCGCCCAGTCGCAGGTGCGGGCCGTGCTTGATCGGCTCAAGAAGCCGTAGGCGTGACCCGGCGGCGGGCCTCGTCGGTGACCGGGGTGAAGAGGTTGACCAGGTTGCCGTCGGGGTCGCGGAACAGCAGCGACCGGTTGCCCCACGGCATCGTGGTCGGCTTCTGCACGATCTCGGCAGCGATGTCGGCCAACCGCTCGTACTCCTGGTCGACGTCATCGACCAGGAACTCGATGATCGCGGTGCGGTTCGACTCGGGCACGGCCGCGCCGGCGCTGAACAGCGCCATCGTCTCGGCGCTGCCGATGGCCAGCGTGCAGGACGGGCCCACGAGCTCGGCGAACTGCGGCGCCGGCCGGCGGGCTTGACGGCCGGTCACCTGCTCGTAGAACTCGGCCAGGCGGGCCACGTCGTTGGTGATGACGCGAACGGACACAAGCTGCATGACAGTTCCTTCCCAAGGGGTCGTCCGACACGCTAGGAGCAATACTGGACAGAATCCGCCCGGTATTGAGAGGATTTTTCGGTGGCCCGGCCCATCGCCCGCGTACTGGCCCTGCTGGAGATCCTGCAGAGCGGCGGCACCAGGACCGTCGCCGAGCTGGCCGCCCGGCTCGAGGTGGACGAGCGCACGGTCCGTCGCTACGTCGACCACCTGCACGACCTGGACATCCCGGTCCGTGCGATCCGAGGCCGCTACGGCGGCTACCGCCTGGCCCCCGGCTACCGGATGCCGCCGCTGATGCTCACCGACGAGGAGGCCTTGGCCGTCCTGCTCGGTCTGGTCGCCGGTCGCCGCGCCGGGGTGATCAGCACCGCCGCCGAGAGCGCGATCGCCAAAGTCCGTCGGGTGCTGCCCGACGCCCTCGGCCGTCGGCTCGATGCGCTGCTGGAGATCGCCGACTTCACGACACCGGCCCGGTCGGCGCTCACGACCGAGGCCGCGACCCTGCTGACCGTCGCCGAGGCGGCACGGGACCGCCGACCGGTTGATCTCGGCTACACCGCCGGACACGGCGGCGACAGCCGGCGCGTCGTCCATCCGTACGGGATCGTGGCGCATTCCGGCCGCTGGTACCTGACCGGCTTCGACTCGGCCAGCGGCGAGGTGCGCACGTTCCGCGTCGACCGGATCACGACCGTCGGCATGAGCGCCGGAACCTTTGATGTGCCAACGGGATTCGATCCCACGCAACAGGTTCTGACGGCGATTGCCGAGGCTCCGTACCGACACGAAGTGTCGGTACGGATTCAGGCGACGCCGGAACAGATCCGGGCCGTCTTTCCGCCCTCGATCGCCACGCTGGAGGACGCGGATTCCTGGGTACGGGCCCGAATCCGGGCCCAGGAGCTCGACTGGATACCCCCGCGGCTGGCCGCACTCGACCGACCGTTCGTCATCGAACAGCCGGACGCGTTGAAAGAATTGGTGCGAGCACTGGCGAACCGGCTCGCCGCCAACGCCGAAGACTGATCAGCGGCGGGGTTTCCCGGTGGCGGCGTCGAAGGTGTCGGTGCCGCCGCCGGTGCTGACGACAACCGTGTCGCCCTTGTCCTCCACCACGGGGATCCCGCCGGTCGGCGCCTCGAACGCCGGCGTGGTCCACAGATGCCTGCCATCCTGGCCCGCGGCAAACAGCTGGAGCCGGCCCTGGCACTGCTCAACGATGTACTGCGTGCGCACGCCGCCAGCGGCGCTGAAGCCGCAGCCCCCGTCCAGCCGAATCGTGCTCTCACGGCCATCCGCGTCGAAGTATCGGACGTGGTCGGTGCCGGCTTCCAACACCAGCCCCGGTCCGGCCGGGAAGAACTCGTATGCCGGGCCCTCCGGCGGCCCCGGCCAGCTGCCCTCGGACAGTGCCCGCTGCCAGCGCAGCTTTCCGCTGCGAGCGTCGAAGGCCACCGCCTCCCGTTCGGTCACCCGCAGGGCGACCACGAACACGGTGCTGCCGTCGCCGCTGAGCTTGACCGACGGAAACGTCCAGCCGCGGGCCCGGTAATGCCAGCGTTCCGCCCTGGTCGCGCTGTCCCGTGCCGTCACGCCGCTGAGCGCGCCGTCCTGCGCCTCGACAGTCACCGCGCCGGTTTCGCTGGAGGTGGTGGCGTCGACATCACGGGCCGCCGCGTAGGCCGAAGCGCCGAAACCCGTTGCCACAGCGAGCAAAGCGGTTACCACAGCGGTGGCGATCGCCGACCACCGGCCGACTTCGCCACGCAAGGCCTGTGCCACCGCGACCACCGCCAGCGCGACGGCCGTGACCAGCGGCCCGGGCCCGGATTCGAGACCCGGATGCTCCCGCAACATCAGATGCACGCCCACCGCAGCGCCCAACACCGCGGTCACGGCCGCGGTGCGGGGCGCGGCCAGGAACGCGCTCGCGATCGCCACCAAGCCGAGCAGCCCGAGAAGGACGATCTCCAGCCCGGCACCCAAACCAGGGCCGTCGAAGGTGAACCAGTACCACATGTGGAAAGCGTGGCCGAGCAAGGGAAACGCTGCCGCGCCGGCCATCCACGGCAGGAACCACGACGCGACGAAGGCGACGGCCGCCCCGGCCGTCGCCCCGTGCACCATCCCGCGCATGGCCGGATCACAACACGCCGTCCACCGGTCACGGGGTTGGAGATGCACAACCGTGATCACGCGGCCGGCCCGCCGAAACGGGCCGGCCGCGCTACCTCACGGGTAACTGACGACGTTGCTCGGCGTGGTGCCAGAAGGCGTGACCGCGCCGGTGTCGTTGATGACGTGCGTGATGGTGCCCTGGTAGTTCAGGGAAACCGTCAGCAGGCTGTGGAACCGGACGTTGGAATTGTTGGGGACTTCGAAGGCGTGGTAGGCGTTCACCGACGGGTTGACGTTGAAGTAGTTGTAGCTGCCGAGGCCCCACGCCTCGTGCGAGGTGACGTTGGCGCCGACCTTGTACGCGGCATAGCCGTTGACGCCGTTGGGCGCGATCCACGCCGCCTGGTTGGGGACGTCGTAGGGCATCTCGTTCTGGAAGAAGATGGTCCGGCCGCCCTGGCCGTTCCAGGTCACCTCGTACTTCTGGTAGTGCTCGACGAAAAGCCCGGTGGCCAACACGTTGTTGCCGTTGACGATCACGCCGTTGTCGGCGGTGTTGGTGCCCCAGCCGACGGTGCCGCCGTTGCCGTGGTCGGCCCGCCAGGCCCAGATGTGGTCGATGATCGTGTTGCTGCTGTTGACGATCAGCGACGCGGTGGCCTTGCCGGCGATCTCGCCGCCGATCCGGAAGAACACGTCCTGGATGGAGGTGGGGTTGCCGGCGTGGCTGGCCGACGACCCGGACTGGCCGACCGTCAGCAGCGCGGCCGAGTTGGTCGTGCCCGCGTCGAACAGCAGGCCCTTGAGCCGCACACCATCCACATCGGACACCTGCATGGCGTTGACCCCGTTGTCCGGCACCAGGGTCGGGTAGCCGATGCCCAGGATCGTGGTGTTGGCCTTGGTGACGTTGAGGGTCTGGTTGAGGTGGTAGACGCCCGGCGTGAAGAACAGGTTGCAGCCGGAGCTCAGCGCCGCGTTGATGGTCGACGCGGTGTCGCCCGCCTTGACCACGTAGAACTGGCTCATCGGCACCGAGCTGCCCGGCGTGCTGCCGCTGGCCCAACTCGGGCCGGAGGCGTTGGTACGCAAGGAAGGCAGGAACACCCGGTACTTGCCGGTGCCGTCGACGTACAGGTACGGCACGTCCCGCGACACCGGGGTGGTGGCCAGGGTCGTCTCCGGCGGGGTCGGGAAGGTGGTGGCGGGCGCGCCGTTCACGCCGGAGAACACCATGTTCCACACGCCGCCGGACCAGCTGCCGAAGTTCGAGTCCCGGGTGTACCACTGCTGCTGGGAGATGGACGCGGTCTGACCGGACACCTTGGTGTCGGCCACGTAGCCGCCGCTGGCCCAGCCGTAGCTGGCCGGGTACAGCTGGAGGTCGCCGCGGATGTCCATCCGGCGGAACGGCGCGGCCTGCGCCACGGCCCAGCGGTCGCCGCCGGTGGCGTTGACGGCCATGTTCTCGGCCGAGCGCCAGAAGTTCTGGGTGGCGTTGCCGGCGTCGGACGCGTTGAAGGCGTCGACCGTGACGTGCCCGTTGATGGTGACGTCATCGGGGTTCTGGCCGAGGCCGGCGACCGAGGTGTAGAAGCCGACGTTGTCGTTCACGCCGTACGTGCCGGGCTTGAACAGCTCGGCCACCCGCCGCTCGGCGAACTGCGCGGTCAGGGTGTCCTTCTGCGCGTTGAAGTCGGCGTCGAGCTGGGCCTGGATGGTGGCCGCCGACATGCTCGGGTCGAACACGTGCACGTTCGGCCCGAAGTTGGGCGTGTCCGACTGGGTCGGGCAGCTCGTCGACGTGGTGCCGATGGTGTAGACGGCGCTGGCCACCGGGGAGTTGGCCATGCCGGACGCGACGGCGATGGCGTTCACGGTCCGGCTGGACGGCACCGAGATCGGTCCGGTGTACTGCGGCGAGCCGGTGGTCGGCGTCGAACCGTCCACTGTGTACCGAATGGTTGCGCCGGCGGTGGTGGTGGAGATGGTCACCGTCTGGGCGGTGGTGTAGTTGCCGCCGGGCGGACTGAAGGTCGGCGCGGCGGCGGTCGGCGTGGTGCTGCCGCCCTGGGTGTAGCTGAAGTGCGGGGTGTCGTACTGCGGCCCGCTCTTCTCGTAGGTGAACCAGTAGTCGAGCACGTTGCCGGTGGCCAGGCCGTTGACGGTCCACTGCCAGGTGCCGGCGTTGTTGGTCATGCGGACGTTCTGCTGGCCGAGGCCGGGAACGCCGGTGTAGTGCACGTCCACGTACAGCGAGGCCGTTGTCGGCGTGAAGTCGATGCGGGCCTGGCTGGTGCTGGTCTGCGTGACGGACTGGGTGTAGTCGTCAGCCGCGGCGGCGGGCAGGGTAGACGCCGTGGTCAGGGCAACTGCACCGATTAAGGCTACTAACAGTCTCTTCATGGAGTTGAGCACCTCCGAGCAGGGGCAGGGGCTGCCGGACACGACGTTGTGAGAGCGCTCTCAAGCGTGGTGACCATAGACTGCCCCGCCCGGGGTGCGGAAGGGTCAAGCGCGAAATTCAGGCCCCTGCGTCAAAAAACGGCTGGCACTGCACAGCGCTGCTCGGATCAAGGGCGTTGAGCACGAACGACGCAACGTTGGGATCGATCGCCTGGCCGAGGTGCCCGGTGAAGTCGGCCGAGCAGTGGTCCTGGAGCACGATGTTGGTGGCATTGGGCGCGGTGAACACGCCGCTGGTGTACGGCGTGACCACGGTGTCGTACTTCGAGACGATGTTGGTGTACGTCGGCCCGGGAACGGCAACGCCGCCGGCGTTGAGCTTGGTCAGGAAGGCGGAACCGGGCAGGTACTCCGTGCAGGCGGCGCAGCCGACACCGGTCAGCACCGGGCCGAGGTGCAGCAGGTTGGCCAGCGTGGCCAGGCCGTCCAGCGATGTGCCGGCGTAGTTGGCGCCGAAGCCGACGAAGTGCGCGACCTTGGCCGCGCCGCCCAGGAACTTCAGGTAGTACGCGGGCACGGTGCTGCCCTCGGAGTGGCCGACGACGTCGGCCTTGGCTGCGCCGGTCGCGGCCAGCACCTCGTCGACGAAGGCACTGAGTTGTGCCGCGCTGTCCTCCATCGGGCGCAGGCCGCCGACCGTCGGGCCGAGGATCCCGGTGCCGTAGGTCAGGTAGAAGACGCAGTAGCCGTGGGAAGCCAGCGTCGGCGCGAGGGTGGCGAAGTTGAGCGGCCCGTTGGCGCCGAGTCCGTGCACCAGCACGACCGGCTCCGGGTGCTGCGCGCTGGGCGCGCACGAGTAGTCGTTCACGCCGGATGTCGGCGCCGCGGTGGCGGTTGCCGTGCCGGCTAGTAGCCCGAACGCGGCCAGCAGGGGGATCAGGAGCTTGCGCATGGAACCTCCGGGGCAGGGCGTCAGTGACCTGGCTCACGTCGAGTACAACACGCCAACTTGTTTCGAACAAGGCAGATTTTTCAGAACCGGTTCCGTAGCATCGCCGCATGACGCGCAGCGGCCGCACGGTCCGGGGACTCGACGCCGAGCAGCGCCGGGCGCAGCGCCGCGCCGACCTGTTGGCGGCAGCGCTGACCCTGTTCGGGCGCAAGGGTTTCGCCGCGGTGCCGATCGAGGAGATCTGCCAGACGGCCTACGTCGGCACCAAGAGCTTCTACGAGCTGTTCGACAGCAAGGAAGCCTGCTACCTGGCGTTGTTCGAGCAGCTCGCCGACGACCTGGCGACCCGGATGCAGGCGGCGCTGGCCGAGGCCGGCGGCAGCATCGACGACCTGATCGAGACGTTCGCCCGCACCCTGGTCGCCGATCCGCAGGTGCCACGGGTGGTGTTCGGGCAGTCGGCCGGTGTGTCGCCGACCGTCGAGCGACGCCGGCGCGAGAACCGGCGCTGGGCCGCCGGTTTCGTCGAAGCGGTGTGGCGTCAGCACGGTGTGGTGCACGGTTCCGGCGACATTCGGCCGATCGCGCTGGCCACGGTCGGCGCACTGTTCGAGCTGATCACGGACTGGCTGTTCGACGGCCGTGAGGACGTGGACGAGCTGATCGGGCAGCTGGTGGCCTACCACCGGATCGTCCGGGCCGGCCTTGAGTCCATTGTGGACGGTGTAATCTCCGACCGGTGACCACCGTTTCGCTGCTGCTGCACGGGGATCCCGACGACGTCGACCAGCAGGCCCGCCAGCTCCGGGCCGAGCTGCTGGAGCTGGACGTGGACAGCGCCGAGTTCGCGCCCGGCGGCCCGCCGCCCGCGGCCAGCAAGGGACTCGACCCGGCCACCGTCAGCGAGATCATCGTGGCGCTGAGCAGCTCGCCGGTGCTGATCCAGCTCGGACGGGCGCTGCGGGACTGGGTCAAGCGCGGCACCGAGCGCAGGATCGAGATCGAGGTCGGCGGGGACAAGCTGACCATCACCGGCTCGTCGGCCGAGGTGGACAAGGCCGTGATCGAGGCGTTCTTCCGGCGCGAGCCGCGGGACTGACTACGATCGCTGACGTGCCAGAAGACGCTGCCGTACCGGGGTTCGAGATCGGCAAGGACGGGGTCGGCAGCATCGTCGTCGGCGTCGACGGCTCGCCGCCGGCCGTGCACGCGGCCGCATGGGCCGCCGGACTGGCCCGCCGCGAGCGGGCCCGCCTGGTGCTGGTCTACGTCGAGCCGCTGGCCAGCGCCGCCTACTGGACGTCCATCGGCATGATCAACGCGGCCGAGGCGGCCAACGACTTCGTGGCCGAGCTGCGCACCGAGGCCGGCCAGTACCTCACCCAGTACGGGATCGAGTGGGACCTGCTGCACCACCGCGGCGACCCGGCCACCGCCCTGGAGCAGATCGCCGAGGAGCTGCGGGCCGACTGCATCGTCGTCGGCCGCTCCCAGCGCGGCGGCCACCTGCTCGGCTCCGTGCCGAAGACCCTGGTCACCCGGGCCCAGCGGCCGGTGGTGGTCGTCCCGTGAGCACCGAGAACGGGGAGGACTACGCCGACGCCGTGCTCACCGGCCAGAGCTGGGAGCGCCGCTCGTTCGAGCGCTGCGACTTCACCGACGCCGACCTGCGTGACCTGGTCACGAAGGCGTGCACCTTCACCGACTGCGACTTCACCCGGGCCGACCTCGGTGACAGCAAACACAGCGGGACGGCGTTCCGGGGCTGCACGTTCAACCGCACGGTGTTCGCCTCGGGCCGGTTCGAGCACTGCACCCTGCTCGGTTCCACGTTCACCGACTGCCGGCTGCGGGGCTGCGTCATCCGCGACACCGACCTGTCGCTGGCCGGCCTGGGCCGGGTCGACCTGCGCAAGATGGACCTGTCCGGGCTGCGGCTGCGCGAGGCCAACCTGGTCGAGGCCGACCTGCGGGAATCCGATCTGCGCGACGCGGACCTGTCCGGCGCCCGGCTGCTGCGGACCCGGCTGGAGGACACCGACCTGCGCGGCGCCCGGCTGGATCCGGACGGCTTACGCCAGGCCCAGCTGACCGGCGCGAAGATCGACCTGGACCAGGCCGTCCGCTTCGCCGCCGCGCACGGCCTGCTCGTCGAGAGCTGACGGGGTTTTTGGCTCTACCTGAGTGGCTCATTTGGCCGCTGGGGCCAAATGAGCCACTCACGTAGCGGAAAAAAGCGGCTACTGCCCGGTCGGGGGCGGGGTGCCCTGGCGGACCTCGACGAGGGTGCCGTCGGCCAGCAGCTCGTCGATCGACTTCGGCAGCAGGTACGCGGTGCCGCCACCGGGCTGCCCGAACCACGGCACGGCCACGCCGGCCAGGGCCTGTACCGGCTGCTGGAGCCGGTACACGTGGTACGGCCGGCCCACCCACTCCGGCACCAGCGAGCGCAGCGGGAACGGCGTGCCACCGGCGTAGGTGAGGTTGCCGTCCGGCTGCCCGAAACGGTCGACCTCGACGCCTTGCGGCAGCTCGATCACCCGCTTGCCCCGAAACAACGTCAGCGGCGGCTCGCCCCGCAGCGGCTGGATCGGCCAGTCGTCGCCCCGCTGCGCCTGCCCGTTCTGCGCGTTCTGGGGCTGGCCGTTCGGCGGTGTCATCGGCGGTTGGTTCTGGCCGGCCATCGGCGGCAGCGGCGGCCGGTCGCCACCGAGCGGCGGCTGCCCCGGCGGCACCGGCTGCCCGAGGGGCGGCTGCGCGGGCATCGGCCGGGGCGGCGTCATCGGCGGCAGACCCGGCTCCATCCGCGTGGCCTGGTCGCCGCGCGGCGGCAGGTCCCGTGGCGGAAGGTCGAGCGGCGGGGCGTCCGCCTGCGGCTCCTGCAACGCACGGGCCGGCACGTCCATCGGCTCCGGCCGTGACGGGAGATCCATCGGCGGCCCGGCCGGCGGTTCCATGGCCTGCTCGTGCTGGGCCCGAACCGGCAGGTCGAGCGGCTCGTGCTGGTTGCGGGACGGCAGGTCGACGGGCTCCGGCCGCACCGGCAGGTCCAGCGGCTGCTCGTGCTGGGCCCGCACCGGCAGATCCAGCTCCGGCTCGGGCTGGCTGCGCGGCGGCAGGTCCAGCGGGTCCGGCCGGGACGGCAGGTCCAGCGGCGGCAGGTCGAGGTCCGACAGCTGCTGCACGTGGATCGGCGCGACGTCCACCGGCTCGGGCTCCGGCTCCGGCTCGGCGTGCTGCGGCTCGTCGACCGGCACCGGCCGGTTGAGCAGCAGCTTGCCCAGCAGGAACGCGGCCGCGTCGTTGTCGTCGTCGAACAGCATCGGCGTGCTGAAGCCGTGCTCGTACCAGCCGACCTGCCAGCCGTCCTCGACCCGCTCCAGGTACCAGGTGTTCGGCGACGGCTCGCCGATCCGGTACACCGACGAGGGCACGTTCAGCTCGTCCAGCAGGTTGCGCAGCAGGTCGATGCTGGCCCCGCCGAGCTGCTCGGGCTCCGGCTCCGGCTCGATGTGCTGCTCGACGACCAGCGGTTCCGGCTCCGGCTCCACGTGCTGCTCGACGACCAGCGGCTCGGGCTCCGGCTCGGGGGCCGGCGGCTCGGGCACGGACATCATCTGGGTGGCCGGCGGCTGCTGGGCCGGCACCGGCCGGCCGTTGGGCACCATGGTGCTGAGCAGGGCCACGGCCTGGCCGCGGGTCGGCTCGTCCACCTCGGGCGCCAGGAAGTTGACGCCGCGGATGTGCTGCACCAGGTCGGGCTCGGGCGGCACGCCGTAGCGGGCCAGGTAGAAGATCACCGCGGCCGGCCAGATCCAGGTGCCGTCGGTGTGGAAGGCGAACGGGATGGACTCCGGGTTCTCGTGGGCCAGCCGGTCGCTGTCCATGCCCTGGGCGGTCATGACGACCGGGGCCGCCTCCAGGTAGTCCAGCACCTTGCCGACCTCGGCCGGGTCCAGCGGCGGCCGGTTGACCGTCGGCCGGCCGTCCGGGCCGGGACCGTCGAAGATCCGCGCGGTGCGCAGCCGTCCGGGCTGCGGGCCCGGGCCGTTCGGCGCGGCCATGCCGTTCTGGGGCGGCATCGGCGGCCGGGGCGGCGCCGGCGCCTGCAGCCGCCCGGCCAGCCATTCCGGCACGTTGTCGTCGGTGCGGGGGAAGAACCGCATCTCGTCGGTGTAGGCCATCAGGGGCGGCGGGTTCTGCCACTGCGGCTCGTCGCGGTCGAAGTCCAGGTTGTAGCTGGACGGCTTGTCGAGCTGGTAGCGGGCGTTGAACCAGGTGCCGCGGCCCTCGCGGTACATGCCGGCCCGTAGGCGCGCGAACAGCGACGCGATGTCCGCGGGCGCGGTCCAGGCCCGGCTCTGTCCGTCCTGGTCGGTGACCTCGGCGGACAGCTCGAAGTAGCGCCCGGCAGCCCGGTAGTAGGCCCTGACCTGCTCCCAGTCCTGCGGAGCGGCCTTCATCAGGGCCAGCCCGATCTGCTTGACCAACGCGTCCTGTTCGACTGGGTTCAGCGGGGTCGGCTGTGACACACGCCCATCCTCTCGCGTTCCGTTGCGATCTGACACCCGCCTCACACCGGGTGTGGCCCAGACCTCCCTGCTCCTCGTCACGACCAGCATCGATGATTGTCCCTGACGAAGGCCAACGGGGGCGAATGGCGCAATCGGGCGACAGTGAGTTATGGGGTCGGTGGGTGTAACGGGTGTTACCTGGCCGAAGGGGTGGTTTCGGGCCGATCTCGCCCCATGCGGAGCAGTCACCGTGAACAGGGCATGATGGTCACCGTGACCGCCACGATCCTCGACGGCAAGGCCACCCGCGACGCGATCTTCGACGACCTGCGGGTCAGGGTCGCCGCGCTCACCGCCGAGGGGGTGACGCCGGGCCTGGCCACCGTGCTGGTCGGCGACGACCCCGGCTCGCACGCCTACGTGCGGGGCAAGCACGCGGACTGCGCGAAGGTCGGCATCACCTCGATCCGCCGCGACCTGCCGGCCGACATCTCCCAGGCCGACCTCGAGGCCGTGCTGGACGAGCTGAACGCCGACCCGGCCTGCACCGGCTACATCGTGCAGCTGCCGGTGCCCAAGCACCTGGACACGGGCGCGCTGCTGGAGCGGATCGCGCCGACCAAGGACGCGGACGGCTTGCACCCGGTCAGCCTGGGCAAACTGGTGCTGGGCGAGCCCGGCCCGCTGCCGTGCACGCCGAGCGGCATCGTGGCGCTGCTGCGCCGCTACGAGGTGCCGATCGCCGGCGCGCAGGTGTGCGTGGTCGGCCGTGGTGTGACGGTCGGCCGGCCGCTGGGCCTTCTGCTGACCCGCCGCAGCGAGAACGCCACCGTGACGCTGTGCCACACCGGCACCAAGGACCTGGCCGCCGAGGTGGGCCGGGCCGACATCGTGGTGGCCGCGGCCGGCGTGGCCGGCCTGATCACCGCCGACATGGTCAAGCCGGGCGCGGCCGTGCTGGACGTCGGTATCACTCGGACGGACGAAGGGTTGCGCGGCGACGTGCACCCCGATGTGCGCGAGGTCGCCGGCTACCTGGCGCCGATGCCGGGCGGCGTCGGGCCGATGACCCGGGCCATGCTGCTCGCCAACGTGGTGGAGGCCGCCGAGCGCTCGCTCGCGGCGCAGTCGTGATCACCGTGACCGGCCGGCGCCGGTGGACCGGGGAGATCGGCCGCTACGCGCCGTTCGCGCTGGTCATGGCGGTCGCCGCGGCCGGCGTCGTGCTGATCTTCCTGTACCACTGGCGGATCGGCTCCGGCCTGATCGGCGGCTCGCTGCTGGTCGCCGCCGGGCTGCGGGTGCTGCTGCCGGAGCAGCAGCTGGGCCTGATCGCCCTGCGCCGCAAGCTCACCGACATCGTCCTCTACGGCGGCCTCGGCCTCCTGATCATCCTCGTCGCCGCCACCATCACCGGCGGCCCCTTCGACCAGTAAACCCCGCGAGTCCCGCCCACAGTCACACCGAATGCGTGAAACAGATTCATGCATTTCGGTGTGACGCTGAGCGGGACTCGCGGGGGTGGTGGTGGCCACGTGGAGACGCTGCTCACGGCGGACGGCGGGGGTCCGGCGCTCGTTGGTAATCTGCGGCCACCGGGCGACGCGCCCGGTGCGCGGTCCCGGTGCTGAGACCGCCGGACAGGACTCCTGCCATGGTGGTCGCACCCGTGGACGTGATGCAGACTGCGATTCGGGAGGATCTTCCCTGTGGCACGCTCCGTCAACGTGACCGTCACCGGTGCGGCTGGCCAGATCGGCTACGCACTGCTGTTCCGGATCGCCTCGGGCCAGCTGCTCGGCCAGGACACCAAGGTCCGGCTGCGCCTGCTGGAGATCCCCCAGGCGGTCAAGGCGGCCGAGGGCACCGCCATGGAGCTGGACGACTGCGCGTTCCCGCTGCTCGAGGGCATCGACATCACCGACGACGCCAAGACGGCGTTCGACGGCGTGAACGTGGCCCTGCTGGTCGGCGCCCGGCCCCGCACCAAGGGCATGGAGCGCGGCGACCTGCTCGAGGCCAACGGCGGCATCTTCAAGCCGCAGGGTGAGGCCATCAACGCCGGCGCGGCCGACGACGTGCGCGTGCTGGTGGTCGGCAACCCGGCCAACACCAACGCCCTGATCGCCCAGCAGCACGCGCCGGACGTGCCGGCCGAGCGCTTCACCGCGATGACCCGCCTCGACGAGAACCGCGCGTACTCGCAGCTGGCCAGCAAGCTCCGTGTGCCGGTCACCGAGATCAAGCGGCTCGTGATCTGGGGCAACCACTCGGCCACCCAGTACCCGGATCTGAGCCACACCGTCGTCGGCGACCGCAACGCCCTCGAGCTGGTCGACGACCAGGACTGGGTGGAGAACACCTTCATCCCGACCGTGGCCAAGCGCGGCGCGGCGATCATCGAGGCCCGTGGCGCCTCCTCGGCCGCGTCGGCCGCCAACGCCGCCATCGACCACATCCACGACTGGGTGAACGGCACCGCCGAGGGCCAGTGGGCCTCCATGGCCGTGCCGTCGGACGGCTCCTACGGCGTGCCGGAGGGCCTGATCTCCTCGTTCCCGGTCACCTGCAAGGACGGCAAGTACGAGATCGTCCAGGGCCTGACCATCTCCGAGTTCTCCCGGGGCAAGATCGCCGCCTCGGTGGCCGAGCTGGCGGAAGAGCGCGAGGCCGTGCGCAGCCTCGGCCTGATCTGATCGCCATCTGAAAAAACTTCGGAAAAGGAAGGCCCCCGCCGCGGCGGGGGCCTTCCTCATGCGTCCGTCACCAGGCGACGGGCAGTGACGCCGCCCCGTACACCACGGACGTCGTGCGCAGCTTCACCTCTTCCGGCGCCACCGCCAGCCGCAGGTTCGGGAACCGGTCGAACAGCTCGCGGAACGCGATCTGCATCTCGATCCGGGACAGCTGCTGGCCGAGGCACTGGTGGATGCCGTGCCCGAACGCGATGTGCGTGCTGTGCGAGCGGGTGATGTCCAGGATCTCCGGGTTGTCGAAGCGCGCCGGGTCGCGGTTGGCCGCGGCCAGCGAGCAGATCACGGTCTCGCCCTTGCGGAACTGCTGGCCGCCGATCTCGACGTCCTCGATCACGCCGCGCATGGTGCCGAACTGCACCACCGACAGGTAGCGCAGCAGCTCCTCGACGGCGTTGTTGACCAGGCTCGGGTCGGCACGCAGCTTCGCCAGCTGGTCCGGGCGCTGGAGCAGCAGGAACGTGCCCAGCCCGAGCATGTTGGCGGTGGTCTCGTGGCCGGCGATGAGCAGCAGCAGGCCCATCTCGGCGACCTCGTCGTCGGTCAGCGTCGGGTCCGACTCGAACAGGCCGCTGATCATGTCGTCGCCCGGCTCGGCCCGCTTGCGCGCGACCAGGCCGCCGACGTACTCGCGGATGCCCTGGGCGGCCGCCGAGGTCTCCGCGATCGGCAGCGAGGTGTCCAGCATCTTGCTCGAGCGGTGCTGGAACTCGTCGCGCTCGTCGTAGGGCACGCCGAGCAGCTCGCAGATGACCAGTGACGGGATCGGCAACGCGAACTTGTCCACGAGGTCGGCCGAGTCGCCGGCCGCCTGCATGGCGTCCAGGTGCTCCACCACCATTTGGTGGATGCGCGGTTCCAGCGAGCGCATCCGACGCACGGTGAACTGGCCGGTCAGCAGCTTGCGGTAGCGGCCGTGGTCCGGTGGGTCCATGGAGATGAACATGCCCGGCTGGGCGCTGAACTTCTCCTCCGGGGCCACCACCCGCAGCGGGTTGGTCAGGCTCTCCGGCGTCGAGCTGAACTGCGGTCCGGACATCACCGCGCGGACCAGCTCGTAGCTGGTCACCAGCCAGCCGAGTGACCCGTCCGGCATGGCCAGCCGGCTCACCGGCTGGTCCTCCCGCAGCTTGCGGTAGTCCTCCGGTGGGTCGAACGGCGTCGGCCGCGTGGTGGGCAACGGTGTCGCCTCGATGGTCACTGTGCTCTCCCCTCAGAAGTCATCCCCAGCCAACCGGCTGCGCCTGACCGCCGACTCCCATCAAGCTGACGAAAGGCTGACAGTGAAGGCGCAGCCTTGACCCGGACCGGTGACCAGGTCGACCGAGCCGCCGTGCGCGGCCACGATCGAGCGCACGATGCTCAACCCCAGTCCGGTGCCGCCGGTGCCCGGGCTCCGTGCCTGGTCGGCGCGGAAGAACCGCTCGAACACCCGGCCCGCGGCCGCCTCGTCCAGCCCCGGTCCGTTGTCGGCCACAACCAATTCCACCCTGCCAGACGAACCGGTCACGCGGACGTCGATTTCCGTGCCCGAAGGGGTGTGCACGAGGGCATTGCCGATGAGGTTCTGCAACACCTCGCGAAGACGATTCGCGTCTCCGGCCACCTCGGTGTCGCCTTCGGTGACGAGTTCGATGTGCCGGTCCGGCGCCGTGGCCCGGGCGTCGGCCACGGCGTCGGTCGCGAGCACGGCCACGTCGACCGGTTCGGTTTTTGGCTCGAGTTGCTGGTCCAGTTGAGCCAGTAACAGCAGGTCGCCCACGAGAGCCTGCATCCGGGCCGCTTCCTGCTGGATGCGCGACATCGACAACGCGGTCATGTTCTCGTCGGCCAGTCCGTGCTGGTGCATCTCGGCCCAGCCGCGAATGGTGGTCAGCGGCGTGCGCAGCTCGTGCGACGCGTCGGCGACGAAACGACGCAGTCTTTCCTCGGACTGCTGGCGCGCGTCGAACGCCTCGTTCAGCGCGGTCGCGACCTGGCCGACCTCCGAGGCCTCGTTCGGCACGTCCACACGTTGGTGCAGTTCGCCGGCCGCGATCCGGCGCGCGGCCCGGGCCATGTCCCGCAGCGGCAGCAGGCCCACCCGCAGCACGCCGAAGCTCAGCAGCCCGATGCCGGCCAGCGCGACGACCGTGGCGATCACCTCGAACAGGATCAGCCGGTTCAGCGCGTCGGCCGTGGGATCGAGACTCTCGGCGATCAGGGCTCCGGTCACCGGCGTCGACCGGCCGTCCGGGCCGAGGTAGCGGACGTGCGTCCCGACGCCGATCAGCTGCGCGCGGTACTCCGGGCCGCCGGCCGATTGCAGGGTCGTGGGCGTGGCCGCGAAGTCGTGACCGAGCACGGTCGGCAGGATCGGCGGCGGCGCGTCCTGGCCCATCGAGTTCTGGGCCGGCGTCTGGTCGAGGATTCGACCGTCGGCGCCGACCAGCGCCACGACGTAGCCCGGCTGTAGCAGCGCGGCCATGTAGTCCTTGGTCAGCACGAGTGGAGTGGTGTCGATCTGCGTCGTCACGCGTTTCGTGGTGTTGGCCAGCCACACGTCGGCACGGTCCCGGAAGTAGACCTGCAACGCGACGATCGAGGCCGTGTCGACGATGACCATGCCCAGCGCGGCCAGCACGATCACCGCGCAGACCAGCCGCCCGCGCAGCGAGTTGGCCCGGCGCACCTCAGCCTTCCCGCAGGCTGTAGCCGAAGCCGCGAACGGTGTGGATGAGCGGCGCGCCGGCCGCGTCCAGCTTCTGCCGCAGCCGCGACACCACCTTCTCCACCACGCCGTCGCCGAAGTCGTGCCGCCACACGTGCTCGAGGACCTGACTTTTCGACACCACCCGGCCGGCGTTGACCATCAGGTAGCGCAGCAGCCGGTACTCGGTGGGGGATAGCTCGACCAGCCGGCCGTCCCTGGTCACCTGTCGGGTTGCCTCGTCCATCACCACCCCGCCGACGCTGAGCACCGGGTCGGGCCGGCGGCGGGCCCGGCGCAGCAGCACCTGCACCCGGGCCAGCACCTCGGGAATGCTGAACGGCTTGGTCAGGTAGTCGTCGGCGCCGGTGGTCAGGCCGGTGACCTTGTCCAGCACCGAGTCCCGGGCGGTCAGCAGCAGCACCGGCGGCGCGTCGGGTTGCTCGGCCACCCGCCGGCACACCTCGAAGCCGTCGATGTCCGGCAGCATCACGTCGAGGATGACCAGGTCGGGCCGCTCGGCCGTGACCAGCCGCAGTGCCTCGCGGCCGGTCGCCGCGGTGCGGACCTGGTAGCCGGCCAGGTCGAGGGTGGTGGCCAGCATCTCGGTGATGCCCGGCTCGTCGTCGACGACCAGCAGCTGCTGGCCCTGTCCGTACACCAGGGGCGGCCGTTCCACGCCGCTTGAACGAACCGAACAGGATTCGCGTTCCGCTGTGAACTGGGTCACCCGATCGAACCGGGTCTGTGGATCACTCGTGTTCGCGGTGTCGCTTTCCTTCACCGGCCACTTTCGCCCCGGGAGACCAAGACCATGAACCGTGTGACGCTGGCGCTCGCCCTCGTGACGGCCACTGCCGGCCTGGCCGCCTGCTCCGCGCCGTCGCAGACCGCGATCAAACCCCTTGCCCAGCAAGAGGTTTCCGCGCCGGACGCGGTCAAGGTGCCGGCCGGCAACACGTTGTCGGCCAGCTACCAGGGCGACGGCGTCCAGATCTACCAGTGCTCGAACGCCGCCTGGACACTGCTGGAACCCGCGGCCAGCATCACCGACCACGGCAAACCCGTCGCACTGCACTACAAGGGCCCGATCTGGGTGTCGACCAAGGACGGCAGCGAGGTCGACGCCACCGCCGTGCCCGGCGCGTCGGTCAAGCACGGCGACGCCATCCCCGAGCTGCTGCTCAAGGCGACGGCCAACCGCGGCAAGGGACAGTTCGCCGACGTCACGTACGTGCAGCGGCTGGCCACCAAGGGCGGTCTCGCCCCCGCCGGAAAGTGCACCGACGGCGGCGAGGTCTCCGTCCCCTACTCGGCCACCTACACCTTCTGGATCAAGGGCTGACGACGACTTGGAAGGGGCCTTCCTCCACTCCGAGTGCAGGAAGGCCCCCTTCCAAGCGTGAAATCAGTTCGTGCAGACCTTGCGGAGGGCGTTGATGCGGTCGGCCTCCTGCTGGGCCCACTTCGTCAGCTCACCGTCGGTGAGGTGCTTCAACGCGGCTTCACCGGCGGTCGAGGCGGCGTCGCTCAGGGCCTTGGCCAGCGCCTGGTCCTGGGTCTCGGTGGACAGCTTCTGGAACAGGTCGGCCAGTTCCTTGGCGTGGTTGGCGTCCCGCTGTGCGGCGTCGCCGATCTCGCCGAGCACCGCCGAGCCGAGCGCCTGGGCGCAGATCTCCGACTTCGTCGGCGGCGTGCCCGATGCCGAGGCGTCGCACGCCGTCAGCGTGAACAGCGACGACAGTGCGACCGTCACGACCAGTTTTGCCCGCATCACACGACATTACCGGTGATACAACTGGCGTACCACGTCGTCGATGTCGGGTTCGATCACCGCGACGTCGTGCACCGGCGACCGCTGCGCGATCAGGTTGATCAGGGTCGCCGCGGTCACCGTGTCCCGGCGGAACGACAGCTGCTGGCGCAGGCCGTTGGCCTCCACCTTCACCGTCTGCACGCCGGGCAGCCCGGTCAGCTCGTCGCACGGCCGCTCGAAGTCGACCACCAGCACCCGTTCCGGCGTGACCTCGTCCCGCAGCTCGGCCAGCGGCCCGTCGGCCAGCACCCGGCCGTGGTCGATGACCATCATCCGCCGGCACAGCCGCTCGATGTCGTCCAGATCGTGCGTGGTCAGCAGCAACGTGGTGCCGCGGCTGGTGTTCAGCTCGGCCAGGAACTCGCGCAGCCGCTCCTTGGAGTCCAGGTCCAGCCCGATCGTCGGCTCGTCGAGCACCAGCAACTCCGGGCCGTGCAACAGGGCGGCCGTGACCTCGCCCCGCATCCGTTGGCCCAGCGACAACTGCCGCACCGGCGTGTCCAGAAATCCGTCAAGGCCAAGCAGTTCCGTGCATTCCTGGAGACGTTTGGCGTGGTCGCCGGCCGGCACCCGGAAGATGTGCCGCAGCAGCTCGAAGCTCTCCCGCAGCGGCAGGTCCCACCACAGCTGGCTGCGCTGCCCGAAGACCACGCCGATCCGTCGGGCCAGCTCGGCCCGTTGTCGGGACGGATCGAGCCCGCAGACCCGGACCCGGCCGGTGGTCGGCACGAGGATGCCGGTGAGCATCTTGATCGTGGTGGACTTGCCGGCCCCGTTCGGCCCGATGTAGCCGACGGTCTCGCCGGCCTCGACGGAGAACGACACGCCGCCGACCGCCACCACCTGTTCCCGGGTGCGGCGGAACCGGCCGGCCTTGCGCGTCACGGTGAAGGTGCGGCCCAGCTCGCTGACCTCGATCATGATCCCGTTCCTCGGTAGTGGCGGACGGCGGTGCGCCAGATGAGTGCCGCGGCGGTGGCGGCGAGCAGGGCCACCGGGGTGTCGAGCCAGCCCAGCCAGAGCGGCGCGCCCAGTGGGTCGGCGTGGTCGAGCAGGGTGAGCGCCGGGTAGTAGGCCACGAACGCGCCCGGCACGACATAGGCCAGCAGGGCCCGCAGCCACTCGTTGAACACGGTGATCGGGTACGACGTGAGATAGCTGCCGCCGTAGGTCACGCTGTTGGCCAGCTCCCGGGCGTCGATGAACCAGAACGACACCGAGTTGGCCGCGACGAAGATCGAGCCGAAGATCGCCGCACCGGCCAGCGGGGTCAGCACCAGCAGCAGGATCTTGGCCGGCGACCAGTGAACGTCCGCAGTGGACAGCACGTAGACCAGCGTGCCGAACGCCGTCAGGGCCCGACCGATGCGGCGCAGCTGGAAGTCGCTGGCGAACAGCTGCATCAGTGTCCCGAGTGGACGGACCAGCACCACGTCGAACGTCCCGGTGCGGATGTAGGTCGGCAGCCGCTCGATGCTGCCCACGAACATGTCGGCCAACCCGAACGAAAGCCCGGAGAAGGCGTAGAACAGCAGCACCGAGTGGATGTCGAAGCCGCCGAGCGCGGCCACCCGGCTGAACACGACCGCGATCACCACCAGGTCGGCGGCCTGGGCGATGGCCTGGGCGAGGCAGTTCATGACGAACGAGCCCCGGTAGGCCAGCTGGCCGCGGATCTGGGCTCGGGTCAACCGGACGTAGACGGATGCCTCAGCCACCCTGCACCACCACCTTGTGCATGGCCCGCTGGAGCACCAGCCGGCCAGCCGCCACCATCACGGCGACCCAGGCCAGCTGCTGGGTCAGCAGCAGCACCGGGTCCCCGACCTGCACGAACACGTTGATCGGGACTTGCAGCAGGGACGGGAACGGGGTGAAGGAGAGCGCGGTCTGGGCCCACTGCGGGTAGAAGGTCAGCGGGATCTCCAGCCCGGCCAGCAGCCCGGAGGTCACCCCGTAGAAACCGCGCACTCCTCGGGAGTCGAGCAGCCAGAACGCGGTCAGGCCGAGCAGGAACCGGATGTGGAAACTGACCAGCACGGCCAGCACGGTGCTGAGCACGAAGGCCGGCGCGACCATCGGGTCGTCCGGCCAGCGGAACGGGAAGAACAGCGCCCCCAGCAGTAGTTGGGGGACGAAGCGGGCGATCGCGCTGTAGCCGGCCCGGCCGAGGTCGGTGGCCAGCAGCGCGGCCTGGAGGTTCCAGGGGCGGGACAGGTCGACGACGACGTCGCCGGTCCTGATCCGCTCGGCCAGGTAGTCCTCGCTCCAGAAGTCGACGACACCGAGCAGGCCCTGGCCGAGCCAGACGTAGGTAATGGTGGTTTTCAGGTCGTAGCCGCCGATCGAGGCCCCATCACGCGCCAGAAAGACCCCCGACAGGATGCCGACCTTGATCAGTCCGAAGACGATGTTGGTCGCGGTCCCGGCGAGCACGGCTTGGCGGTAGGTGGAGTACCTGTGGAATCCGGCGAGCGTGATGCGGAGATAACAGCCGATCACTGCGCACACGTCTGTCCACGCTAGGGACGGGCGCAACTCATTTATCCGGGGATTTCCCGGATCCGGACCGGGGTCGGCCGCGCCTAGCCTTGGGGCCATGGTGAACGGGGTGAGCAGCAGGGAGCTCCGCGTCTCGGACGCGGAGCGGGAGCACGTGGTCGAGTTGCTGCAGAAGGCGATCGGATTGGGCCTGCTGACGCTCGAGGAGTTCACCGAGCGCACCGACGTGGCCCTGGCCTCGCGGACCCGGGCCGAGCTGAACGTGGTGCTGGCCGACCTGCCCGGCATGATGCATCCGGAGATGCGGGTCCGGGGCGGGCAGTGGAACCGGCCGGGCCGGCCCGGCTACGCACCGCTGCCCGGCGATCCGATGGTGCTGTCCAGCGGCTGCGGGTCCAGCATCACCCGCAACGGTTACTGGCCGGTGCCGCGGTCCATGGTGATCCGGTCCAAGTGGGGGTCGGGCGTGAACCTGGACTTCACCGAGGCCGTCTTCGAGCACGACCAGCTCGACATGCGGCTCGAGGTCACCGGCGGGGCCGTCACGCTGCGGCTGCCGGCGGCGGCGAGCGTCAGCATCGGCGACCTGAACCAGCGGATGGGCGCCTCGATCAACGACAAGGTCGGCTACCAGGGCCGGATGGGCACGCCGCACTTCCTGATCAGCGGCGACCTGCACATGGCCGCGCTGAACATCAAGGGGCCTAGGCGCTAGCGATCTCCACGCAGTCGGGGCAGTGCTCGCCGGGCGATTCGCTCCCCGGCGGGCGTACCCAGGACCGGCAGACGGCGACGATCGCCTCGCCGCCCGCGTGTTGTACGGTGCGCGGTCGCCCGGCGACCGTCTCCGGCAGATGCATCACATGGCCCTGAACGACCGAGGGCCACCAGGTAGCGGCGGGCACGCGGCTATCGTCTCGGCCCGTTTTGACGCTCCGGTTACGGCCGGTGAAACGCTCAGTCGCGGCGGGCGGCCAGCACGCCGTCGAGCAGGCCGGGGAACAGGGCGTCGAGGTCCTCGCGGCGCAGGGTGTTGACCTTGGACGTGCCGACCGGGCGCTGGTGGATGACGCCGGACTCGCGCAGCACCCGGTAGTGATGGGTCAGCGTGGACTTGCTGACCGGCAGGTCGAGCACGCCGCACGGGATCTCGCCATGGTCGGCGATGGCCCGCACGATGCGCAGCCGCACCGGGTCGGCCAGCGCCTGGAGCACCCCCTCGATCCGGATGTCCTCCCGGACGGGGTGCTCGAGCGCGGTCGCGGTGCTGCTCATACCTCCAGTGTACGAAGCGTGCCGACAATCAGGGGGCCGTCAGCGCCCGGCCACCACGGCTGGGACGTGGTGCAGGGTCAGCAGATCGAACGGGACCCAGGTGGCGACGCCGGTGCGTTGCAGCGAGGCCAGCGACAGCCACACCCCGAGCACGGTCAGCACCGGCAGCAGCATGCCCAGCTCGACCTTGCCGCCGGTGCGCATCCGCATCGGCTTGGGCAGCGCCACCGGGTACCAGGTCTTGCCGGAGAACGGGATGGGCCAGAAGATCGGGCAGCCCTGCTCGGTGATGGCATCCCCGACGCAGTGCGCGAGGCAGCCGGCGGCGACCGCGACGGCGCACCACATGGCCTGCTCGGGCGGACCGACGTCGATCCAGTGCCAGCACAGCACGGTGAGCCCGAGGGACAGCACGGTCACGCCGAGTACATGGCCCTTGGGCGTCCACTCGTGCAGCAGGCCGCGCACGGCCAGGGCACAGAACAGGAACAGCAGCGGCAGCAGCGCCACCTTGTGCGCCCACTGCACCACGCCGTACGTGCCGAGCCCGGCCAGCGCCGCGAACACCAGCGTGTGGGTGACGCCGCGGTGGCCGCCGTGCCGATTTGCGTCACTGCGTAAGCGGGTGGTGCGGTAGACCACGTGGCTGACCCAGTGCACGCCCTTGGACAGCACCCACGTGACCTTGCCGAACGTGTTGGCGACGGTCGCCTCGGGGTGGTCGAGGTCGGGCAGCAGCGCGGCGCCGCTGCACAGTGCCGCCCCGACGACCCAGGTCTGCGGGGTCATCGGCATGTGGTTGGCGATGGCCACGATGGACACGCCGCCCCAGGCCATCAGGCCGCTCATCGCGTGCGTGGGTCCGGTCGACACAGCGCCCCCTGCTTCATGATCAGTTGTGCCGGCCAGGCAGGGTAACCGGCGATCGGCCTCGCGGACGCCAGGACACGGCGGGGCGGAAGGGCACAGCTGACGGTGGGCTGCACCACGCCCCGAGGACGGTCACCCACGGTTAGCAGTACACTCGTACTGCTTGCATTGTCGCGAGAGGAGAGCCCGGCGCATGGGCAAGATCAAGGTCGAAGGCACCGTCGTCGAGCTCGACGGCGACGAGATGACCCGCATCATCTGGCAGTTCATCAAGGACAAGCTGATCCACCCGTACCTGGACGTCAACCTGGACTACTACGACCTGGGCATCGAGCACCGGGACGCGACCGACGACCAGGTCACCATCGACTCGGCCAACGCCATCAAGAAGCACGGCGTCGGTGTGAAGTGCGCCACCATCACGCCGGACGAGGCGCGGGTCGAGGAGTTCGGCCTGAAGAAGATGTGGCTCTCGCCCAACGGCACGATCCGCAACATCCTCGGCGGCGTGATCTTCCGCGAGCCGATCGTCATCTCCAACGTGCCGCGGCTGGTGCCGGGCTGGACCAAGCCGATCATCATCGGCCGTCACGCCCACGGCGACCAGTACAAGGCCACCAACTTCAAGGTGGCCGGCGCCGGCGAGCTGACCATGACCTTCACCCCGGCCGACGGCTCCGAGCCGATCCAGCACGTGGTGGCCAACTACGGCCCCGACGGCGGCGTGGCCATGGGCATGTACAACTTCCGCAAGTCCATCGAGGACTTCGCGCGCGCCTCGCTGTCCTACGGCCTGCAGCGCGAGTACCCGGTCTACATGTCGACCAAGAACACCATCCTCAAGGCCTACGACGGCATGTTCAAGGACGTGTTCCAGGAGATCTTCGAGGCCGAGTTCAAGGCCGACTTCGACGCCAAGGGCCTGACCTACGAGCACCGCCTGATCGACGACATGGTCGCCGCGGCCATGAAGTGGGAGGGCGGCTACGTCTGGGCCTGCAAGAACTACGACGGCGACGTCCAGTCGGACACCGTGGCGCAGGGCTTCGGCTCGCTGGGCCTGATGACCTCCGTGCTGATGACGCCGGACGGCCGCACCGTCGAGGCCGAGGCCGCGCACGGCACCGTGACCCGGCACTACCGCCAGCACCAGCAGGGCAAGCCCACCTCGACCAACCCGATCGCCTCGATCTTCGCGTGGACCCGTGGCCTTCAGCACCGCGGCAAGCTGGACGGCACCCCGGCCGTCACCCAGTTCGCCCAGACGCTGGAGGAGGTCGTGATCTCGTCGGTCGAGGCCGGCGCGATGACCAAGGACCTGGCCCTGCTGATCAGCAAGGACCAGGCCTGGCAGACCACCGAGGACTTCCTCAACACCCTCGACGAGAACCTGCAGAAGCGGATGGCGTCCGCCTGAACCGCGTAGCGTGACCAAAAGGGCCCCGTCGGGTGACGGGGCCCTTTTGTCCGCCGGTCACGGTTTACCTTCCGGCACATGGGGAAGAAGCTCCTGCTCGCGGCTCTGACCGCGATGCTCGGTCTCACTCTCGCCGGCACCGCCTCCGCGGCGGCTCAACCCGGCTACGTCGCCCTCGGCGACTCCTACGCCTCCGGCGTCGGCACTCGGGCCTACATCGACGACGCCTGCAAGCGTTCCTCCTACGCCTACGCCGAACTGCTGGCCGGCCGGCTCGGGCTGGCGCTGAACTTCCAGGCGTGCAGCGGGGCCAAGACCAGTGACGTGCTGAGCAAGCAGGTCGGCGCGCTGTCCGCGTCGACCAACTTCGTCACGGTTTCGGTCGGCGGCAACGACATCGGCTTCTCGAGCGTGATCGAGAAGTGCGCGCTGCCGTTCTACGACTGCACCGGCGACATCAACAAGGCCGTCGGGCTGATCTCCAGCACGCTGACCGGCGCCCTGGACAACGTCTACACGCAGATCCACAACCGGGCGCCGAACGCCAAGGTCGTGGTGGTCGGGTATCCGCGGCTGTTCAACGGCGTCGCCTGCAACGCGCTGGCCCGGATCAGCCCGACCGAGGAGGGGCAGATCAACGCGGCCGCCGACAAGCTCGACACCGCCATCGGCGGCCGGGCCAGCGCGCACGGCTTCACCTTCCTCGACCCGCGGTCGGCCTTCACCGGTCACGCCGTGTGCGACAAGGTGGAGTGGCTCAACGGCCTGTCCAACCCGGTGTCCGAGTCCTACCACCCCAACCGCGACGGCCACGTGGGCTTCGCGAATCTTCTTCAGCCCCTGCTGTGACGTTTCGTAACGGCCTAGCCCGGTAGGGGCCCCGGCCGGGTGGAAACCGGGCCGGGTGGTTCTGCCGCACCCCGTCCTCCGGTATTGCTGGGATGTCCGGTTGTTCAGGCGTTTCGGTGACGGGAGGGCGGGGTGCTCGGCATTCCGGTGCTGAAGCTGGCCGTGATCGGCGGGGTCGGTGTGGTGGCGTTCGCCATGATCGCGCACCGCAACGCCGACGCGTCGCAGAGCAATGCCCAGTGCGCCTTCACGGTCAACGCCGACGTGCTCAACGTGCGGGCTGGCCCGGCCACCACAGAGCGGGTCGTCGGCCGGCTGGTGCAGAGCCAGTCGACCACCGCGCAACCGGTGGTGCAGAACGGTTTCCGCCAGCTCGACGGGGCACGCTGGGCCTCGGCCGACTACTTGGTCGCGGCGGCCGGCAACACCTGCTGAGCCAGACCGATGTGGTACGGCACGTTGACCACAACGACACCGGGCGTGAACAGCAGCCTTGCCTTGAGCCGCAAGGCACTCTGGTTGTGCAGCAGGTGCTGCCACCAGCGCTGCACCACGTACTCCGGGATGAACACGCTGACCACGCCACGCCGGTCCCGGGCGTGCAGCCGGCTCACGTGGTCCACGATCGGTCGGCCCACGTCCCGGTATGGCGAGGACAGCACGATCAGCGGCACCGTGATCCCTCGGCGCTCCCATTCCCGTTGCAGGCGGCGGGTTTCCTCGTCGTCGGTGGCGACGGTGACGGCCTCCAGCCGGTCCGGCCGGGTCGCCTTGGCGAAGGCCAGTGCTTGCAGCGCCGGCTGGTGCAGCCGGGAGACCAGCACCAGCGCGTGCACCGTCGGCGGCAGCGTCGTGGTCTCCTTGACCGTTGCGACCTGGTTCTCGAACCGCCGGTAGTAGCGGCTGATCGCCCGCATCACGATGAACAGCACCACCATGGCCAGCACCGCCAGCCATGCACCGTGCACCACCTTGGTGGCGAACACGACCACCAGCACCACCGCGGTCAGCCCGGCGCCGAAGGCGTTGATCGCCTGCGAGCCACGCATCTGCCGGCGCCGCGCCGGATCGGTTTCCTCGGCCAGCAGACGTTTCCAGTGCACGATCATGCCGGCCTGGCTGAGCGTGAAGCTGGTGAACACGCCGATGATGTAGAGCTGGATGAGGCTGTCGATGTTGGCGTCGAAGCCGATGATCAGCAGTACCGCGAACGCCGCCAGCAGCAGGATGCCGTTGCTGAACACCAGCCGGTCGCCGCGGTTGTGCAGCTGCCGTGGCAGGTAGCGCTCGCGGGCCAGGATCGAGGCCAGACCGGGGAAGCCGTTGAACGCCGTGTTGGCGGCCAGGATCAGGATGCCGGCGGTGGCTGCCTGGAACAGGTAGAACAGCGGCGAGTGGCCGCCGAACACGCTCGCCGCGACCTGCGAGATCACCGACGGGTTGCCGTCGGCCATGGCGCGCGCGTTCAGGTGCACGGCCAGCGTGGTGATGCCGCCGAACATCGTCACCGCGATCACGCCCATCATCACCAGCGTGAGGGCGGCGTTGTGCGGCTTGGGTTTCCGGAAGGCGGGAACGCCGTTGCTGATCGCCTCCACGCCGGTCAGCGCCGTGCAGCCGGAGGCGAAAGCCCGTAGCGACAGGAAGATCGCGCCCCAGCCGGTGGCGTTCTCGGTCTGGTGCAGGGGAATGTTCGCAGTCGATGCGTCGGGCAGGTCGCCGACGATGCCACGGACCGCGGCCACGCCGAACATGAGGAACGTCAGCACGATGAAGGCGTAGGTCGGAATGGCGAAGGTCTTGCCTGATTCTTTGACGCCACGGAGGTTGGCCAACGCGATGAGCACCACGAAGCCGACCGAGATGAGCACGGCGTGCGGCGCCAGCTCCGGCAAGGCCGAGATGATCGCCACCACGCCGGAGACCACCGACACCGCCACGGTCATCACGTAGTCGACCAGCAGCGCCGCCGCCGCGGTCAGCGCCGCCGACTCGCCCAGGTTCTCCTTGGACACCACAAAAGCGCCGCCGCCGCTGGGGTAGGCGTAGCAGGTCTGGCGGTAGGAGGCGACGACCACGATCAGCACGATCGCCACCGCCGCCGCGACCGGCGTCGACAGCGACAGCGCGCCCGCGCCGCCGACGGCCAGCGTGAGCAGGATCTGCTCGGTCGCGTAGGCGACCGACGAGATGGGGTCGCTGCAGAAGACCGGCAGCGCCAGCCACTTGGGCAGCAGCGTGTCGCCTAATCGCTCACTGCGCAGGGGACGGCCGACGAGCAGCCGCTTCACGACGTCGAACACGGTTTTCCTCTCCAACGGACCACTCAGTGCCAGCGTGTGCGGCGTAAATGGCCGGCCCGCCGCCCCTGATGCCGTCTTGACGCCGAGACGGCCCGCGTTTACGCGTTCTTGATGCCGCTAGGCTCGGGGCGTGCTGACCGTCTCCACGATCAACGTCAATGGCCTGCGCGCCGCCGCCAAGAAGGGCTTCGTCGAGTGGCTCGCGGCCACCGAGGCGGACGTGGTGTGCCTCCAGGAGACGCGGGCCGAGCTGGACCAGCTGTCCGACGAGCTGCGTGAGCCGGCCGGCTGGCACACCGTGCTGGCCGAGTCCGAGCTCAAGGGCCGGGCCGGCGTGGCCCTGCTGTCCCGGACCGCGCCGGAGGCCGTCCGGGTCGGCTTCGGCTCGGCCGAGTTCGACCGCAGCGGCCGCTACGTCGAGTTCGAGCTGGCCGACGTGGTGGTGGCCAGCCTCTACCTGCCGTCCGGCGACGCCGGCACGCCCAAACAGGACGAGAAGTACCGCTTCCTCGACGCCTTCTTCGCCCATCTCGTCGAGCTGAAGGCCAAGGCCGAGGCCGACGGCCGTGAGGTGCTGGTCTGCGGCGACTGGAACATCGCGCACCGGCCCGAGGACCTGAAGTCCTGGAAGACCAACCAGAAGTCGGCCGGCTTCCTGCCCGAGGAGCGGGCCTGGCTGGACCGCCTCTACGCCGCCGGCTACGTCGACGTCGTGCGCTCGCTGAACCCGGACGTCGCCGGCCCGTACAGCTGGTGGTCCTACCGCGGCAAGGCGTTCGACAACGACTCCGGCTGGCGCATCGACCTGCACGTGGCCACCGAGGGGCTGGCGACCAAGGCCGTCTCCGCGGTCACCGAACGGGCCGCGACCTACGCCGAGCGCTGGTCCGACCACGCCCCCGTGACCGTGGCCTACGACCTCTGAACCCCGCGAGTCCCGTTGAGCGTCACACCGAATGCGTGAAACGGTTTCGTACTTTCGGTGTGACGCTGGGCGGGACTCGCGGGGGTGGTTTTATTCCCGCCCTTCCTGTGAGAGTGGTCTCCCTACGCTGAGCGACGGTGCTTCGCGAAAGCCGACTTACGCTCGCTCGGTGGTCACAGACACCCCGCGCCCGAGCGATTCGGCCCTCCGCAGGGCACTTCGCCGCGCCGCCGACGGTTCCACGCTGGATGCCACCGAGGCGGCGGTGCTGCTGCACGCCCGCGGCGATCACCTGGATGAGCTGCTGGCCATCGCCGGCCGGGTCCGGGACGCGCACCTGCGGGCCGAGGGCCGCGAAGGCGTCATCACGTACAGCAAGAACGCCTTCATCCCGCTGACCCGGCTGTGCCGGGACCGCTGCCACTACTGCACCTTCGCGACGGTGCCGCACCGCGTGCCGGCGGCGTACCTGGAGCGCGACGAGGTGCTGGACATCGCCCGCCAGGCGGCGGCCCAGGGCTGCAAGGAGGCCCTGTTCACGCTGGGTGACCGGCCGGAGGACCGCTGGCCGGCGGCGAAGGAGTGGCTGGAGGCCCGCGGCTACGGCTCGACCCTGGACTACCTGCGGTCGGTGGCCATTGCCGTCCTCGAGGAGACGGGCATGCTGCCCCACCTCAACCCGGGCGTGCTGAGCTGGGAGGAGTTCCAGCGGCTCAAGCCGGTGGCGGCCAGCATGGGCATGATGCTGGAGACCACGGCGACCCGCCTGTGGAGCGAGCCGGGCGGCCCGCACTACGGCAGCCCGGACAAGGACCCGGCGGTGCGCCTGCGCGTGCTGACCGACGCCGGCCGGGTCGGCGTGCCGTTCACCTCCGGCATCCTGATCGGCATCGGCGAGAACCTCGACGAGCGGGCGGAGTCGCTGCTGGCGCTGCGGGGCGTGGCCCGCCAGTACGGCAACATCCAGGAGATCATCGTCCAGAACTTCCGGGCCAAGCCGGACACGGCCATGCGCGGCATGCCGGACGCCGACCTGCACGAGCTGGCGGCGACCATCGCGGTCGGCCGGCTGCTGATGCCGTCCAACGTGAGCGTGCAGGCCCCGCCGAACCTGGTGGGCAACGAGTTCGAGCTGATGCTGCGGGCCGGCATCGACGACTGGGGCGGCGTCTCACCGGTGACCCCGGACCACGTCAACCCGGAGCGGCCGTGGCCGGCGATCGACGAGCTGACCGCGGTCACCGCGGAGTCGGGTTTCCAGCTGCGCGAGCGGCTGACCGCCTACCCGCGCTTCGTCAAGGCCGGCCAGCCGTGGATCGACACCCGCATCAGCGCGCACGTGGATGCCCTGGCCGACAAGGAAACCGGCCTGGCCGACGAGTCGGCCGTCCTGAGTGGACGGACGTGGCAGGAGCCGGACTACGCCCTGGAGTCGCAGGGTCGCACCGATCTGCACGAGACGATCGACACCACCGGCCGCACGGACGACCGGCGTGGCGACTTCGACAGCGTCTACGGCGACTGGGAGTCGCTGCGCCACCAGCTGCACACCAGCCCGACGTTCAGCAAGCTGCCCGGTGACGTCCTCAATGGACTGACGATCGCCGCCGAGAACCCGGCCGCGCTGCTGGACGAGGCCAACGCCGACGCGGCGCTGGCCCTGCTGACCGCGGACGGCGAAGCGCTGGAGACGATGACCCGGCTGGCCGACCAGCTGCGGGCCGAGGTCAACGGCGACGACGTGACCTACGTGGTCAACCGGAACATCAACTTCTCCAACGTCTGCTACGTCGGCTGCCGGTTCTGCGCCTTCGCACAACGGGAACGCGACGCCGACGCGTACCGGCTGACCGTGGACGACGTCGCCGACCGCGCCCAGGAGGCGTGGGACGTGGGCGCGACCGAGGTCTGCATCCAGGGTGGCATCGACCCCAAGCTGCCGACCAGCTTCTACGCCGACATGGTGCGGGCGATCAAGACCCGGGTGCCGGGCATGCACGTGCATGCCTTCAGCCCCATGGAGATTGTCAGCGGCGCGACCAAGGCCGGCGTGAGCGTCGAGGAGTGGCTGACCGAGCTGCGTGACGCCGGCCTGGACACGATCCCCGGCACCGCGGCGGAGATCCTCGACGACGACGTGCGCTGGGTGCTGACCAAGGGCAAGCTGCCGACCAAGACCTGGCTCGAGGTCGTCGGCACCGCGCACAAGCTGGGCATCCGCTCCTCGTCGACCATGATGTACGGCCACGTCGACCACCCCGGCCACTGGCTCGGGCACCTGCGCACGCTGGCCCGCCTACAGGACGAGACCGGCGGTTTCACCGAGTTCGTCGGCCTGCCGTTCGTGCACAACAACGCGCCGATCTACCTGGCCGGCGTGGCCCGCCCGGGACCGTCCCGAAGGGACAATCGCGCCGTGCATGCCATGGCCCGCTTGGCCCTGCACGGCCGGATCGACAACATCCAGTGCTCCTGGGTGAAGCTGGGCGACCGCGGCACGGCCGAGGTGCTCCGCGGCGGCGCCAACGACCTGGGCGGCACGCTGATGGAGGAGACGATCAGCCGGATGGCCGGTTCCGAGCACGGCTCGGCCCGCACCATCGCCGAACTGGACGCGATGGCGGCACTGGCCGGCCGGCACGCGCGTCAGCGAACCACGGTCTATGGCCATGTTGCGCTAAATGGACCCGTTCGGGTGAGCCTTTCGGAGCACTGACGTTACGTCGAATGGGTAGCTTCTGAGGTTGCCTCCCAGCAACGTCGGCCTCGGAAGGACTATCCCGTGCGCAACAGAAGAGCGCTCGCGTTCCCGCTGGCCGTGATGGTGGCCGGGACGATCATCGCTGGTGCCGGGGCCGCGTTGGCCGCGACACCGAGCGATATCGGCCCGGCCATCCACGCGGCCGTCGACCACCAGCGCGGCCACCCCCAGGGTGGCGACGCCGATCGCGGCAACCCGCCGTGTGAGCGGACCGGCCGGGGCAACCCGCCGTCCTGCCAGACCACCACGCCGCCGGCCACGTGTGTGCCGAAGGACAACGGCCGCGGCCTGCCGCCGTGCACGTCGACCACGCCGCCGACGACCACCCGGTCGACGACGACCACGCCGTGCACGACAACGACGACGCCGTCCACCACGACGACGACGTACACGACGACCACCACGTCGTCCACCACCACGACGACCACCACCACGACGCCGTCGACCACGACATCGACGACGACCACCACGACGACGCCGTCGACGACCACGTCCACGACGGGGACGACGACCACGACCAGCCCCTCGCGGTCGTCGTCGACCACGCCGCCGGTGACGACCACCACGCCGGGCACCCCGCAGCTGGCCTACACGGGCACGAACGCGGACACCGGCATGTTGATCGGCATCGGCATGCTGCTCATCGTCGGTGGCGGCCTGATGCTGTTGGTCCGTCGGACTCCGAAGGCCCGTAGCTGAGTCGTAGGGGCGCCTCGCCCGCCCGGGGCGCCCTGCGACGTACGGCACGTCACACTTGCCCGAAGGCGCATGATCGACGGCCCCGACGGGGGCCGGTGAGCCCGTAAGCGCAGGTCCTGATCTTGTGGGACCCGCCGCCGGGCGGGCCGACCTGCGCGGTTATTCTCGCTCCTCGTGATGGACCGCACAGTCCCCGGAACGGGTGGGGTTGACACGTTCGGTAGTTTTCCGAACGACGGATACCCTCGTGTTCACTCTTTCGGGGCGACCTCACTGTCGGGAGACGCTGCCTTGCGTAACCAGGTTCGGCACCTCACGCGTTCCACCCTGACTGCCGCCTGCCTGCTGCCGGCCACCATGCTGCTGACCGCCGGGCTGGCCGCGGCCGCCACCGAGACCGACGCCCCGGTCGAGAGCCGGGTGCCGGTCACCCTGGACGGCGTCGCCCTGATCGCCATCCTGCTGGGCTTCGGCGGCCTGATCGCCGGCCTGCTGCGCCACCGCCACCGCCTGGCCCGTGAGGCCAAGGCCGCCGCCGCGGCGGCCAAGGCGGTCGTCGAGGAGAGCGCCGCCGCTGCCGCCAAGAGCGTGCCGCCGGCCCCGCTGCCCACCCCGAGCCAGCTCTGATCCGTTCGGAACGGACCATTCCTCTACTCGGAGTTTTGGAACGGCGCGTTCACAGCCTCGAACTTGAGTAGTTCGACGCTCTGCGACCGCCTGCACGCACCGTTACCGTAAGCGGGTGGCGGAGAAGGAATCCCTGCTGACCCGGCTGCGCAAGCGGCATGCGTGGCTCGACCACCTGGTGCGGGCCGGGTCGCGGTACACCGAGCGGTACGGCGACCACTACGCCGCGGCGATCACCTACTACAGCGTCCTGTCCCTGATCCCCCTGCTCATGCTGGGGTTCTCGGTGGCCGGATTTGTCCTGGCCGGCAACATGGACCTGCTGAACCAGATCCGCGGCGGCATCGCCGCGGCGGTGCCGGGCGCGCTCGGCGAGCAGGTCAACACCATCGTCGGCAAGCTGATCGACTCACGCAGCACGGTCGGCATCTTCGGTCTGCTGGCCGCCCTCTACTCGGGCCTGGGCTGGATGACCAGCCTCCGTGACGCCCTCACCGCCCAGTGGACCCGTGAGCGCCCGGAACTGCCGTTCCTGATCACCGCGGTCAAGGACCTGCTCACGCTGATCGGCCTCGGCCTGGCCCTGGTCATCTCGTTCGGCATCACCGCGGCCGGCTCGGCGCTGGGCGGTCTCGTGCTGGAGTGGCTGGGCCTGCGACAGACCGGCTGGGCCGAGCTCCTGCTGTCGCTGGCCGCCATCGTGCTGGGCCTGGTGGCCAACTGGCTGGTGTTCCTGTGGGTGCTGACCAGCCTGCCGCGTTTCCACGTCGGCTGGCGCAGCGCGATCCGCGGCGCGATCACCGGCGCGATCGGCTTCGAGGTGCTCAAGCAGGTTGGCAACATCTACCTTCAGACGATCAAGGACTCGCCGTCCGGCTCGGTCTTCGGCACGCTGCTCGGTCTGCTGGTGTTCATCAACCTGGTGTCGCGGTTCCTGGTCTTCATCACCGCGTGGACGGCCACCGCCCGGGAGAACATGGCTCGCTCGGCCGACCCGGTGCTGCCGCCGCAGCCGGTGCTGATCCGGCCGACGGTGCACGTGGCCGGCCGCCCGGACGGTGTCCTGACGGCCGGCCTGATCAGCGCCGGCGCGCTGATCGGCGTGACGCTGACCAGGCTGCTGCGCCGGCGCTGAGTCCGTCAGAAGGCGCCGATGCCGTTCGGCGTGCCGAGGCCGGTCGGGGCGTCGTAGCCCGGCCGGCCGTTGCACAGGTAGTCACCGCCGCAGTCCATGCCCTCGGTGTGTCCGTCGACCACGTCGTACAGCGCATCGGCGTGCGCGTAGAGGTACGACGCGTCATGCACCTGCGACGCGTTGCCGGCCAGCGCGATGATGCCGGCGATGAACGGGGCCGAGGCGCTGGTGCCGCCGATCGTCACCCAGCCCGGCACCTGGTAGGTGTCGTGGACGGCCAGTTTGTCGGCCACCGCCGAGACGTCCGCGATGGTCCGCATGCCGCAGTTGGTGTCGTGCTGCCACGCCGGCTTGGCCACCCACGCCGAGCAGCCGCTGCCGGCCGAACTCCACGCCGTCTCGGTCCAGCCGCGGGCGTTGTCGGCGCGGGTCAGCGTGGTCCCGCCGACGGCGATCACCGACGACAGCACGGCCGGGAACTCGGCCGTCCTGAAACCGGAGTCGCCGCTGCTGGCCACGATCGGCACGCCCGGCTGGTCGTACGCGGCGGCCACTTTGCTCATGCTGCCGTGTTCGTCCAGGCCATAGCTGTTGGACACCACGGTCGCCCCCTGCGCGACGGCCGTGTTGACCGAGGCGGCGAGATTGGCGTCCAGCGGATCGTCGCCCTCCACCAGCAGGATGTGGCACGCCGGGCAGGCCGTCGACGCCATGTCCAGGTCCAGCGCGATTTCCAGGCCCCAGCCCGGATTTCCGGCCGGCAGGGGAGTGGTCTGGCCGCGCTGGTTGACCTTGCGGAAGCAGCCGTTGGCCGTCGTGCACGGCGGTAAGCCGTAACGGCTGCGGTAGACGGCCAGATCGCTTTCAGCGTTGGGATTGTCATACGCGTCAACGATGGCGATGGTCTGCCCGCCGCCGCCGGTCGCCGGCAGGTTGTACGCGGCGCGTAGGTCGTCGGCGCCGTGTCCGGTGTCGGCGGCGGTTTGGGCGACGCTGAGGCAGCGGGCGGTGTTCGGCCCGGGATTCGACGCGCAGGACGGCAGGGCGGGCTTGGCGATCGCCGGGGTCGCGACCGCGGTCAACAGGACCGCGGCCATGGCCAGTGCTCGAAGCATGGGACGGCTCCTGTCAGTACGAAACGGTCTGCTGCAAGGAATTTCCGGCGGCGTCGGTCGCGCTCACCTTGAGCGCCTTGGGCTGTCCCAGCCGCAGCGCCCGGAACTTGCCGTCGCCCAACGAGATCAGCGGGACGGAATGCCAGGCCTTGCCGTCGTACGAGATCGCGGCGGTGGCCTTGGTGATCGGGCTCGCGGCGGCGGCCGGGGCGTGGGCGAAGATGACCGTCTTGTCGTCCAGGTTGTAGCGGACGTCGAGCAGCGGCAGTGCCGAGCACTGGTCCACGCTGCCGATGTTGTCGCAGCTCCAGTTGGCCGGCACGGTTCGAGTGCCGGAATGCCCCGACTTGAACGTCCACTCGGTGTGGCTGGTTGTGCTGTGCCCCAACCACTCCGGGTTCACCGTGGTGTCGTAGACCAGGTGGTACACGGCCTCGGCGGCCGGCACCGTCACCGGGCCGGTGGTGGACGACTGTGTGTCGGCGTACACCTTGCCGTTTGAGCTGAGCACGAGGTGCGAGGACGTGATGTCCTTGTCCTCCAAGGCAATTGCGTGCCCGGGATCGCTGTCGTTGGCCGTCTGCACGCTGATGCCGAGCGTGTCCCCGGTGCGGCAGTCGGCGCAGCCCCAGCCCCAGATGGACGCCGCCGGCGTGGTCGGGTTGGTGATCACCGGGGTCGGCTGGAGCAGGCCCGGAGTCAGCGGTTCCCGCAGCCAGTCGGCGGTACGCGTGTGGCCGGGCTGGACCGCGCGCGGCCCGTCGAAGTCGATCCCGGTGAGCTTGACGGCGTCGGCCACCACCACATCGACGGCGATGAGATCCGACGCCCCGCCGACGTATTCGGTGCGGTGCAAGGGAGCGGCGACCGGATGCAGTGTCTGGTTGGGCAGATCCATGCCCACCGCCCAGATCGCACGGGCGATACCGGCATTGAGGTGGCCGAAGTAGTTGGCGTGCAAGGTCTGTAGCTGGTCGGCGGTCACACGGTGCCGCTGGTCCGCCGGTATGGCCCCGGATTCCCGGAACGCCAGGTCGTACGTGTAGTCGGTGGCTTCCAGGTGCGCGGTGATGTGGATCAGCCGCTCGCCGACCGGCGGCGCGGCATCGGGAGTCAGCAGCACCGGCACGTTCGGCGTGTCGAACTCGCTCTCCAGCCAGCCCAGCTTGGTGGCGTCGCGCCAGGCGCTGTGCACAGCCAGGTCGGTCAGCTGAGCCGGCCGTGGGGTCTGCACCGAGACCGGCGCGGTGGCGGCGCGGGCGTCCAGCGTGACCGTCTGGTCACCGTCGACGGTGATGACCCCACTGAGCACCCGCAGCTCGGTCACCTTGTCGCCGTCCCGGCTGGGCACGTAGGTGGTCAAGCCGTAGTGCCCGCTGGGCACGCTGATCCGCGCCTGACCGTCCTCGGCGAACGGAAAGCCCTGATAGAGCCGCATGTTGTCGAGGTTGACCACGTTCAGCGCGGCAGCGGCAGGCCGGCCGTCGGCGCCGAGCACATCCAGCGTGACCGTGTGCATCGGGAAGTTCGGGTGAGCGGCCGTCGTCGGGGCGACGCCGTGAGCCAGCGCCGTCACGTCGAACCGGGCCGGATCGCCGTGGCCGAGGGCATCGGTCGGCACCACGTACGTGTCGCCGTTGATCTTCTCGCGGAGGTAGCCGATCCCCGGCCGGGGAACCACCACGACGGTGTCCCCGGTGACCAGCACGTGGTCGCCGGTCGGCAGTAGGACGTCCTGTGGAATGGCGTGCTGTGGGCCGGCGGCGTGCGCCACGGCCGGTGACCCGAGGGCCACGGCCGCGGCGGTGGTCACCGCGCCGAGCAGATACGGGGTTTTCACACAGCTGGTTGGTCGGAGCCACCCTGCCGCGTTGCAACCCGAGCGAAGCTCGTTACCTAACCGTTGTTGGCCTGGGCCGCGAGCCGGCGGGCCCGGGCCGCCTTGGCCCGGCGCTTGCGCAGCACCATCACGGCGAAGCCCAGCACGACCACGCCGGCCACGATGGTCAGCGGCATGCCGACATTGCCGAACGCCTGGTACATCGGGCTCTTGTCGGCCGCGGTCTGCACCCCGGTGGAGTCCGTGGTGTCGGTCGTCGACGACGTGGCCGAGGCCGACGGCTTCACCGGCGGGGCCTGGTCGACCAGCTGGCCGACGGCGTGCGCGTTGGCCGCGGTCAGCCCGAAGCCCCAGTCCAGCAGCTTCGAGCTCTGCCGGTACATGGCGTACTGCTGCTGCTCGCCGCGCAGCAGCACGGCCACCAGCCGGTGCCCGTTCTTGGCCGCCGAGGACAGGTTCGTGAAGTGCGCGTCGGTGGTGTTGCTGGTGATGCCGGTGATCGCGCCGGTGTACGTGGTCAGCAGCTGGTCGGCGTTCTTCACGACCAGGCCGCTCAGGTTCACCGACTTGACGCCGGCGGCGTCGGCGAACGACTGCTGCTGCATGGCGTGCCGGTAGATCACCGCCATGTCGTACGCGGAGGTGCTCATGCCGGGGCCGTCAAGGCCGCCGGGCGTGGCCACCCGGGTGTCGAGCGCGCCCATCTGCTTGGCTGCGGCGTTCATCAGGTCCAGCGTCTTCGGGATGCCGCCGAGGGCACGGGCCAGCGCGTGCGGCACGTCGTTGCCCGGCTTGAGCAGCATGGCCTCGACCAGCTGGGCCGCGGTGAACTTGGCCCCGGCCTGCACGCCGATGGCCGAGTAGCCGTTGGCCGCGTCCACGTCCTCCTGCGTGATCAGCACCGGCGTGCTGGGCTTGAGGTCCTGCAACGCCACCATGGCCAGCAGCACCTTGATCAGGGCAGCCGGGCGCTGCCGGGCGTGCGGGTCCTTGGCCGCGAGCACGGCGCCGGTGTCCAGGTCGGCCAGCACCCAGGAGGCGGCGTTGACCTCGGACGGGGGCGCGGTGGCGGCGTCCGGCGGCAGCACGAAGCCGCACTTGCCGAGCTGGTCACCGCCAACCGGGTCGGCCGGCACCGGCAGCGGCGTCGGCGCGGCCGAGCCGGGTGCGGGCTGTTCCGCGTCGTCCTCGGCGGCCGGTGGCGACTGCTTGTTCGTGCACTCGCTCGGCACGGCGCTGGTGGTGGACGACGCCGTCGTGCTGGTGGTGGTGGCCGCAGCAGCGCCCGTCGCTACGAACATGGCGGTGACCACGGAGGCCAGGGCCATGACCAGGGCGGCTGCGGGCCGTCGAGCTGGGAGAGGCACCCTCGCAGGCTAGTGCCTTACGCGGTGTGACCGGTTGGACCCGTGGGTTACCCGATCCCGGCCAGGGCGGATACTGCGGACGTGAAGCTGACCCGTGGCAAGTCGGTGTTCCTGCTCCTGTTCGGGGTGTGGAGCTGGTTCATCTGGGTGACGCTGGTGATCAACGTGGCGCAGGACCCTCGAGCCTTCGTGGCCGGTTCGGCCACGGCTTTCTTCTACGTCCACCTCACACTGGCGATCATCTCCCTCGCGTTCGGGACGATCATCGGCCTGTTCGGCGTGCGCGGCCTTGTCGCGTCCCGGCGGCCGGCCGAGGTCGCTCACCCTGGGTGAGGCGGCTCAAGGGTTGCCCGCGCGCTGGCAATTGTGAACGTTCGCACTGTCGGGCCGACTCGTGTCCGTATTGCTACGTTCCGGCGAATGAGACGTCTGCTGACGCTGCTGATCGCCGCCGGAGCAGCCCTGGTCGGGCTGGCGCCGATCGCGTCCGCCGCCCCGGACCATCACTGCACCGCCACCGGCACCACCTACACCTACGTGGTGCTCTACACGCCGGGCGTGCCCCGGTTCGCCGCCGAGGCCGAGCTGCGGCTCGACTGCGGCGCCCTCGTCGAGTACTACCCGGAGATCGGCGTCGCGGTGGCCACCTCGGCCGCCCCCGACTTCGCCGACAAGCTCGGCCAGTTCCGGGCCTACAGCGGCCGCAAGGACGTGCCGGCGGCCACCCTGAGTTCCCGTTCGCTGGAGGCGGCGCTGCCGGCCGTCGACCGCAGCGGTGAGCAGTGGGACATGGACCTGATCAAGGCCAAGCAGGCCAACAAGGTCAACGAGGGCAGCCGGCGGGTGCTGGTCGGCGTGCTCGACTCCGGCGTCGACCCGACCCACCCGGAGTTCGCCAAGTCCATCGACCCGGCTGACTCCGCCGGCTGCGTGACCGGCAAGGCCGACCCGTCGGTGGCGGCCTGGTCGCCGACGACCATCCCGCACGGCACGCACGTGGCCGGCACGATCGCCGCGGCCGACGACGGCAACGGCGTCACCGGCATCGCGCCCGGCGTGCGGCTGGCCTCGGTGAAGGTGGTCAGCGACGACGGCTTCATCTTCCCGGAGTCGGCGGTGTGCGGCTTCATGTGGGCCGGCCGGCACCACTTCACCGTGACCAACAACAGCTACTTCGTTGACCCGGGCTTCTACTTCTGCCGCAACAAGCCCGGCGACGCCGCGGCCTACGAGGCGATCCGGCGCGCGGTGGCGTACTCCACCGGCCGTGGCGTGCTCAACGTGGCCGCCGCCGGCAACGAGGCGATGGACATCGCCAATCCGGATCACGACACCGTGCGCAAGCAGAACCCGGTGGACCGCAACTGCGCCGTGCTGCCGGCCGGGCTGCCGGACGTCGTTTCCGTGACGGCCGTTGGCTACAACGGCACCAAGTCGAGCTACAGCGACTGGGGCAAGGTCGATGTGACCGCTCCGGGCGGTGACGGGAAGCAGGTTCCGCCGGCCGGCGCCGGGCCCGCGTGCCCGCTGTCCACGCTGCCCGGCGGTGGCTACGGCAGCATGTGCGGCACGTCGATGGCGTCACCGCACGCGGTCGGGGTGACGGCGCTGCTGGCCAGCACGCATCCGTGGGCCTCGCCCGCGCAGCTGCGGGGCCTGCTCCGGGCCGAGGCGACGCCCGTCGCCTGCCCGGCCGCCACGCCGACCTGCACCGGGCCGGCCGGGAACAACACGTATTACGGGCACGGGCTGGTCAATGCCCTGGCCGCCGTGCAGCACTGAGTGGCAGATGGGCACGGGAAGTCCCCGCTTCCCGTGCCCGCGGCAAAGTCTCAGAAGTCGAACTCACCGTTGCGGACGCCGGCGACAAAAGCCGCCCATTCGGCCTTGTTGAAAACGTGAGCCGGCAGGCTCGGGTCCTTGGCGTCACGCAGTGCGATGTCGCCCGACGGCAGAGCAGCAACCTCGACGCACGAGCCGTCCTGGCAGAAGCTGCTCTTCTTGAAGATGATGTCCATGGATCGTGTTATCTCTCACTCATAGTTGGTTCTTTTCACCTTCTCAATCAGGTCGAGTGAGGACTTGTGGTCCGGGCACCGCGACAACAGATTCGTGAAGATGTTTCGGTATTTCTTCACCTCGGTCTCCTGTGCTGAGAACCGGTCTCCACCGCTCAGTTCCTGGTAGACGGTGTCCTGGTCGGTGTCGTTGTCAAAGGTGAAGATCACATAGTTGCACTGGATGCCAAGACTGTAGCCGGTCGAGTATGGGAAGATTCTCAGATCCACCCCATCGTGTTCGGCGAAGTCGATCAGATTGTCCAGTTGCTTGCGCATCGTGTCCGCAGAGTCAACCACCCGATGCAGAGCGCATTCGTCGATCACCGCAGTGATCTTCAGCTCGCCCAGCCGGTTGAGGACGTAGCGCTGCCGTCGGCCGCGGATTTCGACCAGTTGGTCGATCTCGCTGTCCGGGGCGTCCGGGAAGTTGTTTCTGAACACTTCCCAGCAGTATTTCGGTATCTGGGCGAGACCGTAGATTCCGAAGCCGCTGAACGAGAGCATCTCGCTGGCGGCCGATTCGAGCGAGATGTAGCTGCCCAGATTGGGCGGCCAGGCCTCGGGGTGGTCCGACCACCAACCCTCGTCCTGGCTGGCCGTGGCCAGGCCCTGCAGCCGGGTGCGCAGCCGGTGGTCGCGGACCTCGTACAGGTCGAGCAGGTCGCGGACGTCACGCAGCTTGGGCAGGCCCTGGCCGTTCTCCAGCCGGCTGACCTTCGAGGGGGAGCACTCCAGGCGACGCGCGGCGTCGACGAGTTGCAGCCCGGCGGCCTCGCGGAGCTTGCGCAACTCGTGGCCGAGGCGGCGGCGCGGGATCAACGGTCCCTGAGAAGGGGGCATCCATACACCTCCTGAAACCACCATGCCCGCGTAGCCACTGGAGGCGCGTGGCGCCACGCTAGGCCATCGGGGTGACCGTGGCAAGCAATCCACCCGTGCAATTGCACGGTGGCTTTGCACTGTGCGCGTTCGTGACGAACTGTACCCCCGACCCCGGTGTCGGTGGGCCGGTGGCCCCACGGCGAACTCCGCCGATCTTCCGTTCGGCCCATCGGCCGGTGGGCCGGCAAAATCACCATCGAGAGTGAGGCCGGCCCGCCGCCCGTCCAGCCGTCCGGTCGCCGTACGTGGATCGGGGGTGGCCCACCGCGTCGGGTGGCGGTGACGGGGGCCGGTCCGTCGACCGGTTACGCGCGCGACGGCCGGTGCGGAACAATCGCTGCCCGGTGAATGTCGATGGATTGCTCGGGGCTGACCGCCCCTGCTCGCGGCTCATCGCCGCTCGACTCTGAACGTGGGTCCGCGCCAGGTAAAACGAGGCACGGGAAGTCCCCGCTTCCCGTGCCTCGGTATTCACCTTTCAGGCGTCGAACTCATCGCGGTGAAAAGTTGAACTCACCGTTGCGGACGCCGGCCACGAAGGCCGCCCACTCCTCATGGCTGAAAACCAGCGCCGGCCCCTCGGGGTCCTTGCTGTCCCGCAACACGACGTAGCCCAACGGTAGAGCAGCCGCTTCGACGCACCCGCCGTCATGGCAGAAGCTGCTCTTGACGAACGCGATTTCCATATGTTTTATGGCTTTCACTAATAGTTGGTTCTCATCACCTTCCCGATCAGGTCGGGTGAGGACTTGTGGTCCGGGCACCGCGACAACAGATTCGTGAAGATGCTCTGGTACTTCTTCACCTCGGCCTCCTGTGCTGAGAACCGGTCTCCACCGCTCAGGTCCTGGTAGACGGTGTCCTGGTCGATGTCGTTGTCCAAGGTGAAGATCGCGTAGTTGCACTGGATGTCAAGACTGTAGCCGGTCGAGTATGGGAAGATCCTTAGATCTACCCCATCGTGTTCGGCGAAGTCGGTCGGGTCTCCGGTTGCTTCCGCATTGTGTTTCCGGGGCGGTGACATGCGAGTACTGCGATCATCGCAATGCCGATCGGCATATGGGCCAACTGGCCGCGCCGGGTGCGGTTGTTGTCGGCTTACGGTGAAATACGACTGTCGATGGCTGCAAGGCTCGCGCCTTGCACAGGGTGAGCAGCGTGGCCGAGCCTTGGCCGTTCTCCAGCCGGGCGACCTTGGACGGGGAGCACTCCGGCCGTCGTGTCGTGCCGGTGAGTCACCGCTCGACGTCCAGCCTGAGGCGGTTCGTGGTCGAGGCGGCGGCTTGTCGTCTCGAAATCTGCCGGAAATGGTCACTCCGCCTCCTGAACCACCTTGCCCGCGTAGCCGCTGGAGGCGCGTGGCGCCACGCTAGGCCATCGGGGTGACCGTGGCAAGCAATCCAGGCATGCAATTGCACGGTGGCATTGCGCTGTGCGCTTTCCTGCCGCACTCTACCCCTGAGTCCCGGCCTACTCCCGAGAGGATGAGCTGAGATGAGCACTGTCGAGCGGTCACCTCTGATCTTCCGCCTGATCCACCCCGTGCGGGCCGCGAAGATCACCATCGAGAGTGAGCTGGCGCTGGAGTTCCGCGGGCTGCGCAAGGCCACCCGGGTCGTCGGGCGCTGGCATCGCCGCGTCGCCCGGACCGTGGATCACGGCATGCGCCTTGGCTACGCCATCGAGCGGCTGTGCCGGCGGGCCGTCGAGACCGAGTCCCGGCCGCGCAAGATCGGCTCACAGCTGCTGACCGCGGCCCAGGCTCGTCGACAGCTCGACCGCTCCCCGTCCGTCGGCACCGCCGAGCTCGGCCGGGTCGTATTGGCCGCTGACGCCGAACGCCGTCGTCTGCTGCGCTCGGTCGACCGCAAGATCGCCGAACTCGGCCGGCTGGCCGCCCGCCTCGAGCGCGACAGCGAGCGGTTGCAACACCTCATCGAGCGCTGCTATCTCGGTCCGCAGCAGGACATCCTGCTGGCCCGGTCGCTGGCCCGCGACCCGCAGGCCGACCGGCTGCCGGTGGTGCGGGCGCTGCCCGACCTGACCTTCCTGGTGCTGGCCATCAGCCGGCTGGAGGTCGTCACGCACGAGGCGTCGGCCTGCCGCGAGGAGGCCCACGGCACGAGGGCGCTGTTCCCGTTCGTGCCGGAACAGCGCCTCGACCCCGCGGTGGCCGTGCGCAACTAGCTCAGTGCCTGGTCCAGGTCGGCCCAGAGGTCCTCGACGTCTTCAAGGCCGACCGACATGCGCAGCAGCCGGTCGCTGATGCCGGCGCCGCGCCGGTCGTCCTCGGCGACGATGTGGTGGCTCAGCGAGCCGGGGTGCTGGATCAGCGTGTCGACACTGCCCAGGCTGACCGCCGGCGTGACCAGCCGGACCGCGGCGATCACCGCGTGCGGGTCGCCGACGACGTCGAACGACACCATCGGGCCGCCGATCTCCGGCCGGTAGACCTTGCTGACGCCGGGGTGGCTCTCCAGCCGTCGGGCCAGTTCGGCGGCGGTCTCGGCGGCGCGGGTGATGCGGATCGGGAGCGTGGACAGGCCGCGTAGCAACAGGTATCCGGCCAGCGGGTGCAGGATGCCGCCGGTGGCCATGCGGATCGTGCGCAGGCGGCGGGCGAACTCCTCGTCGCAGGCCACGACTCCGCCCAGCACGTCGCCGTGGCCGCCGAGGTACTTGGTCGCGCTGTGCAGCACGATGTTCGCGCCCAGCTCGATTGGCCGTTGCAGCACCGGCGTGGCGAAGGTGTTGTCCACCAGCACCGGCACGTCGACGTCGATGGCCCGGATGTCCACTTCGGACAGTGTCGGGTTGGCCGGCGACTCGACGATCACCAGGCCGGTTTCGTCCCTGAGGTGGAGTTTGACGTCCTCGGCCGTCGACCAGGTGACGTCGGTGCCGAGCAGGCCCGAGCCGAGCAGATGGTCGCTGGTGCCGTAGAGCGGGCGGACCGCGACGATGTGCCGTTTCCCTTGCGCCGCAACGGCCAGCAGGCACGCGCTCAGGGCCGCCATGCCGGTCGCGAAGGCCACCGCCGACTCCGCGCCTTCCAGGTCGGCCAGCGCCCGTTCGAAGCGGGCCACCGTCGGGTTGCCGACGCGGCCGTAGATCGGGCTGCCGCCCAGGTCCTCGCCGCTCGCCGCCCGTTCGAGGCGTGAGGCCTCCTCGTGGCTGTCGCGGGAGGGGTAGGTCGTGGAGAGGTCGATCGGGACCGCGTGCAGCCCCAGCTCCGTCAGGTCCTCGCGGCCGGCGTGCACTGCCCTGGTGTTCAGCTCCATGCCGTTCATCCTGGGCAGGTCACGGTGCTTTGCTTCCAATTCCGTACTAAATTCGGCTCATGGCTTCTGACGTGCGTCTGGATCCGGTTGATCTCGCCATTCTGCGGGAGTTGCAGAACGACGCCCGGACCACCAACAAGGAGCTCGCCGCCGCGGTCGGCATCGCCCCGTCCACCTGCCTCGATCGGGTCGCTCGGCTGCGCTCCACCGGCGTCATCCTCGGCACCGCCCTTCGCGTCGACGCCTCCGCCCTCGGTCGGCCTCTCCAGGCCTTGCTCTTCATCCGCGTGCAGCCCCATCGCGGTGTGTTGGAGCCCTTCGTCAAGCACGCCCTCGAGCAGCCCGAGACCCGCGCCGTCTTCCACCTCACCGGGGCCGACGACTTCATGGTCCACGTCGCCGCCGCCGGCGCTTCCGACCTTCAGCGCCTCGTGCTCGACCAGTTCACCGCCCGGCCCGAGGTCGCCCTCGTGCACACCACCTTGATCTTCCAGCAATGGGAGGGCGGGCCGCTGCTGCCACCGACCACTTCCAGCTGAGGCAGCCCCGGGCAGACTGGCCAGCATGACCGACTTCGACGTCGACGAGTTCCTGGCGCAGCCGCTGACGGCACGGGTGGCCACTGACGGGCCGACGGTGCGTCCGACCTGGTACCTCTGGGAAGACGGGGTGTTCTGGATCCTGTCCGGGCCATGGGCGCGGCTGCTGGACCGGGTGCGGACGAACCCGCGGCTGGCTCTGACGGTGGATGTGTGCGATCCGCCGACCGGCCTGGTCCGCCAGGTCATCGCCCGAGGCCGGGCCGAGGTGGTGCCGTTCGACGTCGACCGGGGGCGACGGAAGCTGAGCCGGTACCTCGGGCCGGAGGAATCGCGCTGGGACAACAGATTCCGCCGGTACCTGCACGACGACGTCGGCACGGTGTGGATCCGCGTGGTCCCGGATTCGTTGCGGGCCGAGGATCTGAGCTACCAGGTCTGAAACGCGTCGGGGCCCCACCGCTTGTGGCAGTGGGGCCCCGACGTGTCTGCCGGTCAGACGCGCTTGAACAGCAAGGCGCGCTTGACCTCCTGGATGGCCTTGGTCACCTGGATGCCACGGGGGCAGGCGTCGGTGCAGTTGAAGGTGGTGCGGCAGCGCCACACCCCGTCGACGTCGTTGAGGATGTCGAGCCGCTCCTCGGCGCCCTCGTCCCGGCTGTCGAAGATGAACCGGTGTGCGTTGACGATGGCGGCGGGCCCGAAGTAGGAGCCCTCGGTCCAGTACACCGGGCACGACGTGGTGCAGCAGGCGCACAGGATGCACTTGGTGGTGTCGTCGAACCGGGCCCGGTCGGCCGCCGACTGGATGCGCTCACGGGTGGGCTCGTGCCCGGTGGTCATCAGGTACGGCTTGACCGCGCGGAACGCCTCGAAGAACGGCTCCATGTCGACGATCAGGTCCTTCTGCACCGGCAGACCCTTGATCGGCTCCATGGTGATGGTGGTCGGCTTTCCGTTGCCGGCCAACAGATCCTTCACCAGCACCTTGCACGCCAGGCGGTTGACGCCGTTGATGCGCATGGCATCGGAGCCGCAGACACCGTGGGCGCAGGAGCGCCGGAAGGTGAGCGAGCCGTCGACGTACCACTTGATGTAGTGCAGGACGTTGAGCACCCGGTCGGTGGGCAGCGCCGGCACCTCGAACGACTGCCAACGCGGCTCGTCGTCGAACTCGGGGTTGAACCGCCGGATCTTCACGGTGAGGGTGACCGCGCCGGGCGGCACCGGCGGCTGCGAGCCGCGGGAACCCGAGGGCGCGGTTTCGGTGGTCGCGGTCATCAGTACTTGCGCTCCATCGGCTTGTACCGGGTGAAGGTCACCGGCTTGTAGTCGAGACGGATGTCGGCGGAGAGGGCATCGCCCTGCTTGTACGCCATGGTGTGCCGCATGAAGTTCGTGTCGTCGCGCGTCGGGTAGTCCTCCCGCGCGTGCCCGCCACGGGACTCCTTGCGGGCCAGCGCGCCGACCACCAGGATCTCGGCCAGCTCCAACAGGAAGCCGAGCTCGACGGCCTCCAGCAGGTCGGTGTTGAACCGCTTGCCCTTGTCCTGCACGGCAACGTCGGCGTAGCGCTCCTTGAGCTGCTGCACGTCGTGCAGCGCCTGCTTGAGCGTGTCCTCGGTGCGGTACACGGCGGCGTTGGCGTCCATGGTGTTCTGCAACGCGATCCGCAGGTCGGCGACGCGCTCGGCGCCGGTGGAGGTGCGCAGCCCCTCGACCATCGTCTCGACCAGCGCGGCCGGGTTCTCCGGCAGGTCCACGTGGTCGTGCACAGTGGCGACGTACTCGGCGGCGGCGAGACCGGCCCGCCGGCCGAACACGTTGATGTCCAGCAGCGAGTTGGTGCCCAGCCGGTTCGCGCCGTGCACGGACACGCAGGCGCACTCGCCGGCGGCGTACAGGCCGGGGACGACGGTGTCGTTGTCCCGCAGCACCTCGGCGTGGATGTTGGTGGGGATGCCGCCCATCGCGTAGTGCGCGGTCGGGTACACCGGCACCGGCTCGGTCACCGGGTCCACACCCAGGTACGTACGGGCGAACTCGGTGATGTCGGGCAGCTTGGTCTCCAGCACCTCGGCCCCGAGGTGCGTGCAGTCCAGCAGCACGTAGTCCTTGTGCGGACCGGCGCCGCGACCCTCCAGCACCTCCAGCACCATGGACCGGGCGACGATGTCGCGCGGCGCCAGGTCCTTGATGGTGGGGGCGTAGCGCTCCATGAACCGCTCGCCGTCGGCGTTGCGCAGGATCGCGCCCTCGCCGCGGGCCCCCTCGGTGAGCAGGATGCCCAGGCCGGCCAGGCCCGTCGGGTGGAACTGGTAGAACTCCATGTCCTCCAGCGGCAGGCCCTTGCGGAAGATGATGCCCATGCCGTCGCCGGTCAGGGTGTGCGCGTTGGACGTGGTCTTGAAGACCTTGCCGAAACCGCCGGTGGCGAACACGACCGCCTTGGCCTGGAACACGTGGATCTCGCCGGTGGCCAGCTCCAGTGCGACCGCGCCGGTGCAGACCGGGCCGTTGGCCGTCTCGGTCATGCACACGTCGAGCACGTAGAACTCGTTGAAGAACTCGATGCCGTGCTTGACGCAGTTCTGGTACAGCGTCTGCAGGATCATGTGCCCGGTGCGGTCGGCCGCGTAGCACGCGCGCCGCACGGCCGCCTTGCCGTGGTCGCGGGTGTGCCCGCCGAAGCGCCGCTGGTCGATCCGGCCCTCGGGGGTCCGGTTGAACGGCAGGCCCATCTTCTCCAGGTCGAGGACCGCGTCGATGGCTTCCTTGCACATGATCTCGGCGGCGTCCTGGTCGGTGAGGTAGTCACCGCCCTTGATCGTGTCGAAGGTGTGCCACTCCCAGTTGTCCTCCTCGACGTTCGCGAGGGCGGCGCACATGCCGCCCTGCGCCGCGCCGGTGTGGGACCGGGTGGGGTAGAGCTTGGTCAGCACCGCGGTGCGGACGCGCTGGCCGGCCTCGATGGCCGCGCGCATCCCGGCGCCGCCGGCGCCGACGATGACCACGTCGTACTTGTGTACCTGCATGTCCGGCGTTCTCCCGCGGTCAGCCGCTGATGTTCGGGTCGAAGGTGAAGATCACGAAGCTGCCCAGCGCGAGGATCAGCGCCATGGACACGTACAGCAGGATCTTCAGCCAGAACCGGGTGGCGTCCTTGCGCGCGTAGTCGTTGATCACGGTGCGCAGGCCGTTGCCGCCGTGCAGCTCGGCCAGCCACAGCATGGACAGGTCCCAGAACTGCCAGAACGGCGAGGACCAGCGGCCGGCGACGAAGGCGAAGTTGATCCGGTGCACGCCGCCGTCGAGGATGTTCATGATGAACAGGTGCCCGAGCACCAGCACGATCAGCAGCAGGCCCGACAGCCGCATGAACAGCCAGCTGTAGAGCTCGAAGTTGCTGCGGCGGGCGGCCGGGCGGCGCGGGCTACGCGGCGCCGAGATGTTCAGGGTGCTCATGTCAGTTGCCACCACCAAGAAGCTGAGTGACGGTCCGCTGCAGCATGAAGTAGGCGCCGGGGATCATCACCAGCACCCAGATCACGATGATCGCCCACAGCATCGGGCGCTGGAACCGCGGGCCCTTGGCCCAGAAGTCGACCAGCATGATCCGGACGCCGTTGAGCGCGTGGTAGAGCACCGCCGCGACCAGGCCCAGCTCCAACAGGTTGACCAGCGGGTTCTTGTAGAGCTCGATCACCTTGTCGTAGGCGTTCGGCGAGACCCGAACGACCGCGGTGTCCAGCACGTGCGCGAACAGGAAGAAGAAGGTCAGCACCCCGGTGATCCGGTGGGCCACCCAGGACCACATGCCCAGATCGCCGCGGTAGACGGTGCTACCGCGTCGGCTGCTGCCCCCTGTTTCCGGTGCTGCGCCCGTTGGCGGGGCGGTGGTACTGGCCATGGTGCGCGTGGCCTCCAGCGTCAGTGGTGGGCGCGGCCCCAGGTGGCTGGTGCGTACGGGGCCTTGACCCTCCGGATGCTAGACCGGGGCCCTGCGGCTGGCCCAACGGCGACCGGCCGTCTGTGATCGATGAGACACACAACGGTGTGGTCCAGGCCGCTTTAACGATCAAGTACCAGTGCCTGCCGGCACAGTTGGTCGGCCCGGCGGGTGGTCTCCGGCTGGCGGTACTTCGGGGCGAGATCGAGCACCCGCGCGCACGCGGTGTCCAGATCGATCCGGTGGCCGATCGAGACGAACAGGGGCTTCACGTCCTTCTGTGTGCGCAGCGCCCGGCCGACCACGTCGTCGCCGTCCCTGAGCTCGGTCCAGTCGCCGCGGTCCGGTCCGGGCGGGTCGTAGCGGCCCATCGGGGTCTTGGCCACGCCGATCGACGGCAGCCCGGTGACCACGCCCAGGTGGCTGGCCAGCCCGAACCGGCGCGGATGGGCCACGCCCTGGCCGTCGCAGATCAGCACATCGGGCGACGTCGTCAGCCGTTCGAGAGCGCTCATCAGCGCCGGTAGCTCACGGAACGCAAACAGGCCTGGCACGTAAGGGAAATCGGTGACGCCCGGCACCACGGCCTGATCCACCGTTTCGAGTGACGTGAGGTCGACCACGACCACCGCCGCGCACAGCTTGTCGCCGTCGTAGGCCACGTCGAGGCCGGCCGCGGTCCGTGGCTGCCAGCCGGCCGGCGGGTTCGGGTCGACCAGCGGGGCCATCTCGAGTTGGAGGGCTACCGCCTCGTCCGGGGTCGACGGCCAGTTCATGTGAAGTGCCTCTCCGCGGCCAGGTCGCCATGTTCGTCGAAGACTCGCTCACGGGCCAGGCGGCCGTCCGGGTGCCAGTCCCTGGCGACGCCGGTCAGGAGGCCCCGGCGGACCGTCCGCTCCGACTTGGGCGTGCCGTCCTCGAACCACTCGCGCTGCGGGCCGTCCTCCACGCCGTACCGGTAGGTGACCAGCGAGGTCACCTCGCCGCTGTAGCCGTGGGTCACCGCCTCGCCGGTGAAGGCGTGGCCGTCGTGTCTGAGCCGTGCCCCGTCGTCCCACTCGACCGTGCTGACCTGGAGGTCGATGCGGGGCAGCGGCGGCTCGTCCGCCGGGACCTCGCGCTCGTCTTCGAGGAAACCGTTGGCGTCCCAGCGTTGGATCTTGGTGACGACGCCTTTGAGGTCGTGGACGGTGAGCTCGCGGAGGCGGCCGTTGGCGTGCCAGCGCCGCCATTCGCCCACGCGGACGCCCTGTTCGTACCGGCCTTCCGCGTTCGGTGACCACCACGGGCCGTCCGGTTGGCCATCCCGGTACGACGTGATCTTGTCGCCGTCTCGGAGCTGGCCGGTGAACGGGGTGTTTCCGTTGTGTACCAGGTGGCTTGTGCCGATCGTTTGGGCTCGTTCGACCCTGGTCGTCGGCTCGCCCCGCTCGTCCCAGTGCGTGCTGCCGTCCTGCGCCGGCATTCCGTTGGGGTGCCAGCGTTTCTCCCCGTCACTGCGCAGGATCCCGCTGTCGTACCAGGTTTTGGCCGTTTGCCTGATGCCGTCCCGGTACGTCTCCAGCGACAGCAGACGATCCCCGTTCTCGCGGACCAGTTCGCCCGTGAACAGCTCGTTCTGATGACACAGGCGGCCTTCGTCGTCCCTGGTCGGGGCGTCCGCGTACAGCTCGATCCGCTTGGTCCGGCGGGGGAGGAAAGCCCCGTCCAGCACCGCTTCCGCCAGGTTCGCCGCCGACAGGTCCACGTCGTCCAGCATCGCCGCCGTCAGGTTCGCCCCGCGCAGGTTCGCGTCCTTGAACACCGCGCCGATCGCCGACACCCGGGTCAGGTTCGCTGCTTCCAGCGTCGCGTCGGCCAGGTTCGCGTCATCCAGGTTCGCGTCCTGCAACTGCGCCTCCGCCAGATCCGCTCCCCGCAGATCCGCGCTGGTCAGCTGCGCCCCGTCCAGCTCCGCCTTCTTGAGCACCACGTTCCGCAGGTCCGCCCCCAGCAGCACCGCCCCGCTCAGCGGCGCCCCCGTCAGGTCCGCCCCTCGCAGGTCCAGTCCCGTGAAGTCGCCGACCCCGTCGTCGAGCCAGTCCTCCAGCGCGACCGCCGCTTCGTCATCGTCCGGCCAGCGGACCGGCAGCCAGTCACTCACCCTTTGACCGTACTGTTCCCGATGGTTCTCAGGCATCCCCGTTCGCCGGGAGCGTGGGAGTCGAAACGTTTCGTCCTTGGGTCGTCTCCCGCCCGCCCCAGACCGAGAACACCACCTCCGGCCCGATTCGCCCGGCCAGCTCCCGCCCGCGGTCCAGCCACCGTCGCTCGGTCTCCTCGTCCGGAAAGCTCGACGCCGGCGGATCGTCCGCGTCGTAGACCGCCTGGAACTCCTCGTTCCACTGCTCGATCAGTGCCACCAGCTCATCCGACAGGCCGAAGTCGTCCAGATCCCGGTATTCGCCGTCCACCCACAGCGGCCCGGTTCCCCACTCCGGGGCCAGCTTCACCAGTGCCGTCCGGTCGTGTCGCTCTTCCCGGACGAGGTTTCCGTTCCGATCCCACCACCGGGACCCGCCCGTCATCCGTCCATTGCGGACGGTCATCTCCGACTTCAGCTGTCCGCCGTCGTACCAGTCCCGCTGCACGCCCTCACGGAAACCTTCGACGTAGGTCGCCAGCGACGTGACTTCGTCCAGCCAGTTGTACGTGACTGCCTCGCCCGTGAACAGCTCGCCATCGACGACCAGCCGCTGGTCGTCATCCCAATCAACCTGTGTTGCCTGAAGGTCGATCCGCTTCACCACTGGCCCCCGTGCAGACCTTGGGATTCGCTGTCCTCGATCAACACGCCGTCCGCGTCCCGGACCTGCGACTTGCGCAGGTCACCCCAGCGATCAAGCACCTTGTACGACTTGAGCTTGCCGCCCGGGTACCACTCCCGCCACTCACCGACCGGGTAACCCTCGGCGGACTGCCCCTCGACGTGCTTGCTGCCGTCCGGGAAGTATTCCACCGACGAGCCGTGCTCGAGGCCGTCCCGGTAGCCGGTCACCCCAACCATCTGGCCGTTCTCCGTATCGACGACTTCACCCGTGAACGGCATATCGTCGACCCGGACCATCCACCCGTCGTCGGTGTCGGAAGTCGTGAGCTCCCGGGCGATTCGTCTCACCGGGCTCAGGCGTGAATCTCCCTCGGGTGACGTGTGTTCACCATTCACCGCAGTGGGTCCCGTCGTATATCTTGTCCTCGATGACACCGCCGTGTTCGTCCCACTGCTGCGTCTTGCGCAGGTCACCCCAGCGGTCGAACACCTGGTAGGACTGAAGCCTGCCATCCGGAAACCAGGTGCGCCATTCGCCCGCCGTGTTCCCGTGGTCGAACGTTCCTTCATGGCGTTTGGTCCCGTCGGGGTATATCTCCCACCATGGACCGTGTTCCCGGCCGTCCTGGTAGGTGGTCAGCGCGAGGACCTTGCCGCCTTCGACCGTGACGGCCTCGCCGGTGAAGAGCTCACCGTTGTGGACGAGCCGGTCGAAGCCATCCCGCGCACCCTCGGGTCCGTCGATGTCGATACGACGCATATCGTCACCACTCGCCGCCATGAGCGCCCTGATGCTCCGTGTCCTGGACGAGATTGCCGCGCTCGTCCCAGCGCTGGATCTTGCGAATGCTGCCCCACCGGTCGAAGACGTTGAACTCCTTGAGTTTCCCGTCCGGGTACCACATCCGCCACTCGCCGACGACGGTGCCCATCGAGTGCTGCCCCTCGGATTCCTTCGTGCCGTCCGGGTAGTACCAGCACTCCGGCCCGTCCAGTTCCCCGTCCCGGTACGTCGTGATCCCTTCCAGCTGGCCGTCCTTGGTGTCCACGACCTCGCCCGTGAACGGCACGCCGTCGACCCGGACCATCCACCCGTCGTCGGTGTCCGAAGTCGTGAGCTCTCGGGTGACCCGTCTCACCATTGGTCCCCGTGGAAGCCCGGGCTCTCCAGCTCGTCGATGAGGTTGCCCTGCTCGTCCCACCGCTGCCGCTTGCGCAGAGCACCCCAGCGATCGAAGTGGCTGAACTGCTTGAGCTGGCCATTCGGGTACCACGTTCGCCACTCGCCCACGACCGTGCCCTTCGAATAGGTTCCCTCGGATTCCTTGGTTCCGTCCGGGAAGTACTCGATCTCCGGGCCGTCCTCCTCGCCGTCCTGGACGTCGATGCGAGTGATCATTCGGGCATGCCGGTCGGTCGGTACGGCTCCGGAGCACCGTCCTCGTCCCAGTGCTTCTCGCTCACCAGCTCGCCGCGGTCGTTGAACAGCTTTTCCACGGCCAACGCTCCGTTGTTGTGCCATTCGCGCAACGTACCGACGGCGATACCGTTCTGGTTCGTGCCTTCCGACTTGAGGGTCCCGTCCTCGTACCATTCCTTGACAGGACCGTGCCGCCGCCCGTTGTGGTAGGTCACCAACGAGAGCAGCGTGTCGCCCCAGGCATCGACCAGCTCGCCCGTGAAAGGTTCGCCGTCGTGCACAAGGCCCAGTGTGTCGTCACGTTCCACACTGTCGCTGTAGACGTCGATTCGCTTCATGACCTCTTCCCCGGGATCAACCTGCCTGGCGGGAACCGATCGTAACTGCCGGCGTTGCTGTGCACGCCGTGCAGCGTGAAGTGGCAGTTGGCGCAGCACCCGGTCTGCTCGATGCCGTCGTTACGGAACGGCTTGTAGTTGTCCACGCTGATTTCTTCAAGGGCGCTGGGCCCGGTGGGGTATCCGGCGGCGGCGCCGCCCATTCGCTCGCGTTCCCACAGCAGGGCGTTCACCGCCTTCACCTCGGCGTGGCTGAGTGGCACGTCGGGATGTGGGTGGCTTCGGGTGGCCCCGCTGTCGGTGTCCTCCACCGGGTAGCCGCCCGGTTTGTTGATCATGTCCTCGTACTGCTTGCGCAGTGTCGGGTGAAGGTCGGCGGGTTTGATGACGTCGCCGGTCTTTCCGTTGATGCCTTCGTAGACCAGACCTGTGCGCCGGTCCATCGCGGCGGACGTGAGGCCGACGTTGTCGTCATTGATCCGGTTAGCCGCGCTGGCGGGGAGGTTTGGCTTCTCAGGCATCTTGGGCTCAGGGCGGAAGTTCGGCTCGCGACCCTCTTCTTTGGCTGCGGCGGCCTCTTGCCGACGGTGGTTGACCCAGTCCGCCTTGTCCTGACGGTACGTCTCCATCTTCTTTTCGTGCTCTTTGAGCTTGCTCTCGTATTCGAGCTTGTCGTTCTTCGCCTGCTGCTGTGCTTCTCGGTACTGATTGGCGCGGTGCCGTGCGATGTCGGTGAGATGCCCGTCGGCGGTTTTGTCGCCGACATGGGTGATCAGGCCGGTGTCGTCCGTGACGACACCGGGTGCGCCCTTCAGATTGGCGAGCTTGCGCGGCGTCGTGTCTCGCGAGGGCGGCGGCATGTCGGCCGAGCTGATCCGGGTGGCGCCGGCCGGCTCGTTGAGGTCACCGGAGAAGTGCGGGTCCTTGTCCCGCTTGCCGCCGCTGCCCTCGCCGACGTGCTCCGGCTTGTGCTCCTCGCCACCCGGCAGCTTCTTGGGAGCCGACTCCTTGCCGCCGCTGGTCACCGCGGAGGCGGTCCGGGTGCTCCCGCCGGGCAGATGCTTGGACTTGTTGTCCGGGTGTTGCCGGGAGATCAAATCCTTGGCCTCGCGGTCGGCGCCCTCGTGCAGGTCGCCGGTCTTGTGCAGGTTCTGGCCGGCCTTGTCGGCGACTCGGCCGCCCTGCTGGAAGACCTTGCCGAGGATGGACATGGCCCGGCCGGAGAACTTGGCGACCACGGAGCCGACGCCGGAGCGGTCGCCGGACGCGTGCTCGACGAGGTGCTGGCCGGTGTCCTCGAGCTTCTCGCCGGCCTTGCCGACGGTCTGGCCGAACTTCGACAGCATGCCGCCGGACCGGCGCAGATGGTCCGGGTCGGTCTCGAATCCGCTCACGGCATGGCCTCCCCCTGTCCTGGTCTGCCGGCTACGACGCTAGCGGACGGACCCCGGTTCCCGGTCACGGACAGTCACCATGTGCCGACAATTCGTCCGAGAGGGTCAACGATTCGGTTACACGGACCGTGACCGGTGTCGTGCCCCCGCGACCGGGAGGTACCGTTTCGCCCTCGGCGGGACCGACACCGACAACGGGGTCGGGGCATCGCAGCTCGCTGAAGCAGGGAGAGGACGACAAACCGTGCGTCGAATGCGTGGAGTAGCGGTAGCGGCGATCGCGCTGACCAGCGTCGTGTCGCTGGCCGCGTGTGCCAAGGACAGTGCGTCCAGCCCGAGCGGCGGCAGCAGCTCGTCGGGCAGCAGCGGCTGCAAGCTGGCCACGCCGCCCACCGCAGCGGCGGCCGGCACGACCACCACCTCCGCCTCGACCAAGGTCGACGGCAGCGCGCTCAAGGTCGGCCTGGCCTACGACATCGGCGGCCGCGGCGACGCGTCGTTCAACGACGCGGCGGCGGCCGGCCTTGACCTGGCCAAGTCGCAGCTGGGCATCAAGGCCGACAACATCAAGGAGACCACCGCCGCGCCGAACGAGTCGGACGCGGCCAAGGAGACCCGGCTGCGCCAGCTGGCCCAGGAGGGCTACAACCCGATCGTCACGGTCGGCTTCGCCTACGGCCCGGCCCTGCAGAACGTGGCCAAGGACTTCCCGAACACCAAGTTCGCCATCGTCGACTCCACGGTGGAGAACTCGCCCAACGTCACCCCGCTGACCTTCACCGAGGAGCAGGGCTCCTTCCTGGTCGGCGTGATCGCGGCCTACAAGTCCAAGTCCTGCCACGTCGGCTTCGTCGGCGGCGTGAACGTGCCGCTGATCCAGAAGTTCCAGGCCGGCTTCGACGCGGGCGCCAAGGCGGCCGCGCCGGACATCAAGATCGAGGACAAGTACATCACCCCGGCCGGCGACTTCACCGGCTTCCAGGCCCCGGACAAGGGCCGCCTCGTCGCCCAGGGTGAGCTGGCCGCCGGCGCCGACGTGATCTACCAGGCCGCCGGCAACTCCGGCAAGGGCATCTTCGACGCGGTCAAGGCCAAGGGCGGCAGCTACGCCATCGGCGTCGACTCCGACCAGTACAAGCAGGCCGGCGTGGCCGACGACAAGGACATCATCATCTCCTCGATGATGAAGCGGGTCGACACCGCGGTGTACGACTTCCTGCGCGGCGTGGCGTCCAACGACCTGACCGCCATCCCGAAGGTCTTCGACCTCTCGGTCGGCGGCGTCGACTACGCCACCTCCGGCGGCAAGATCGACGACATCAAGAGCACCGTCGACGCCTACAAGGCGCAGATCATCTCCGGCGCGATCAAGGTCCCCTCGACGCTGTCCGGCAGCTGACACCAGCGGCAAGCACCCCTACCGCGGGCCCGCCAGGATTGGCCGGGCCCGCGGTAGTGCTGTAAGGAGTTGCCCCATGACCACCGCCACCGACCTCGGCGAACCCGCGGTCGTGCTCACCGGGATCACCAAGCGCTTTCCCGGCGTCGTGGCCAACGACGACATCAGGCTGACCGTCCGCGCCGGCGAGGTGCACGCGCTGTGCGGCGAGAACGGCGCCGGCAAGTCCACCCTGATGAAGATCCTCTACGGCATGCAGCAGCCGGACGAGGGAACCATCGAGGTGGCCGGCGACGAGGTCCGCTTCCGCACCCCGGCCGACGCGATCAAGGCCGGCATCGGCATGGTGCACCAGCACTTCATGCTGGCCGACAACCTCACCGTGCAGGAGAACGTGGTGCTGGGCGCGGAAGCGCTGCACGGCATCGGCGGCAAGGCACGGGCCCGCATCCAGGAGCTGGCCGGCCAGACCGGGCTGCGCGTCGACCCGGGCGAGCTGGTCGAGCAGCTGGGCGTGGCCGACCGGCAGCGGGTGGAGATCCTCAAGGTCCTCTACCGCGGCGCCCGGATCATCATCCTGGACGAGCCGACGGCCGTGCTGGTGCCGCAGGAGGTCGACGAGCTGTTCGACACCCTGCGCGGCATGCGCGAGCAGGGCTTCACCTTCCTGTTCATCTCGCACAAGCTGGACGAGGTGCGCGCGATCGCCGACAGCATCACGGTGATCCGCCGCGGCACCACGGTCGGCACGGTCGACCCGAAGTCGGTCACCTCGCGCCAGCTGGCCGAGATGATGGTCGGCTCCGAGCTGCCCAGTCCGGAGACCCGCGAGTCCACGGTGACCGACCGGGCGGTGCTCACGGTCGCCGGCCTTCAGCTGCGCGACGCCGGCGGGCGGTCCATCCTGGACGAGATCGACCTGGCCGTGCACGCGGGCGAGATCGTCGGCATCGCCGGTGTCGAGGGCAACGGCCAGACCGAGCTGGTCGAGGCGGTCATGGGCATGCGCAAGGCCGACGGCGGCTCGGTGCTGCTGGTCGACTCGGACGGCACGATCACCGACCTGACCAAGCTGAGCACCCTGCACCGCCGCGAGGCCGGCATCGGCTACATCCCCGAGGACCGGCACCGCCACGGCCTGCTGCTCACACAGTCGTTGTGGTTCAACCGAATCCTGGGCTTCCAGACCCGCAAGCCGGCGGTCAACGGCCGCTGGCTGGACGTGGAGGGGGCGCGCGCCGACACCCGGCGCATCGTCGAGCAGTTCGACGTCCGCACGCCCGGCATCGAGGTGCCGGCGGCGGCGCTGTCGGGCGGCAACCAGCAGAAGCTGATCGTCGGCCGCGAGCTGTCGGGCGACCCGGTGCTGCTGATCGCCTCGCACCCGACCCGCGGCGTCGACGTCGGCGCCCAGGCGCTGATCTGGGAGCAGATCAAGCAGGCCCGTGCGGCCGGCCTGGCCGTGCTGCTGGTGTCGGCCGACCTGGACGAGCTGATCGGCCTGTCCGACACGATCAAGGTGATGCTGCGCGGACGGCTGGTGGCGGACGCCGATCCGGCGACGGTCACGCCCGAGGAACTGGGCAGCGCCATGACCGGCGCGACGACCGGTGGAGAGGAAGAAGCCTGATGCGCTCACTGCGTGGCAAGTTGCTGCCGCCGGTGGTGGCCATCGTGTTCTCGGCGCTGCTGTGCTCGGTGGCGCTGATCATCTCGGGCCGCAACCCGGCGCAGGCGTTGGCCGCCATGGTGGTCCAGGTCGGCCACAACACGACGGCCGTGGACATCGTCAACAGCGCCAGCGTGTACTACCTGGTCGGCATCGCGGTGGCGATCGGGTTCAAGATGAACCTGTTCAACATCGGCGTCGAAGGCCAGTACCGGATCGGCGCCGTGCTGGCCGCGATCGTCGGCGGCGAGCTGAACCTGCCGCCGGTCATCGGCCAGATCGTGATCATCCTGGTGGCCATGGTCGGCGGCGCGCTGTTCGCCGCGCTGCCGGCGATCCTCAAGGTCACCCGGGGCGTCAGCGAGGTGATCACCACGATCATGCTGAACGCCATCGCCGGCGGCATCATCGCGCTGCTGATCAAGCAGGGCGCGTTCGGCGTGCTGAGCAACAACAACATCGGCACCCGGCCGATCCCGTCGTCCAACTGGATTCCCGGCATCTCGTTCGGCTCGGCCGGCACGGTGTTCGGCTTCGTGGTGATCGCGATCCTGGTCGGCGTCGGCTACTGGGTGATGCTCAACCGCACCCGGTTCGGCTTCGAGCTCCAGGCTTCCGGCGAGTCGCCGACCGCGGCCACCGCGGGCGGTGTGGACGCCAAGCGCATGATCGCCATCGCGATGCTGCTGTCCGGCGCGATCGCCGGCCTCACCGCGCTGCCGGAGCTGCTCGGCCGCGACCACACGTACACGCTGATCTCCCCGCAGGGCTACGGTTTCACCGGTATCGCGGTGGCGCTGCTCGGCCGGAACAACCCCGGCGGTATCGCCTTCGGCGCGCTGCTGTGGGCGTTCCTCGACCAGGCCGCGGTCTCGCTCGACGTGATCCAGGTGCCACGGGAGATCGTCACCATCATGCAGGGCGCGATCGTGCTGTCGGTCGTCGTGTCCTACGAGGTGATCCGCCGGCTCGAACTGGCCGCCGAGCAACGCAGGGTCGGCAGCCAGCTGGCCGCCGCGACCACCGGGAGCGCGTCGTGATCGACATGAACCCTCCGGCGTCGGTCACCCGCGCCGCCGCCCCGGTCAAGCGCCGGATTCCCGGCTGGGCCAACGGAGTTCTCTGGACGCTGGCCGCCATCGTGCTGCTCACGGCGACCGCCGACCTGACCGGCCTGCCCAACATCACCGCCACCTCGACCATCCAGGCCGGGTTGCAGCTGGCCGTGCCGCTGCTGCTGGCCGGCCTCGGCGGCCTGTGGGCGGAACGGGCCGGCGTGGTCAACATCGGCCTCGAGGGCATGATGATCCTCGGCACCTGGGGCGCGGCCTGGGCCGGCTACCAGTGGGGCCCGTGGGCGGCCGTGCTGGGCGGCATCGTGTTCGGTGCGCTGGGCGGTCTGCTGCACGCGCTGGCCACGGTCACCTTCGGTGTCAACCACATCGTGTCCGGTGTGGCGATCAACCTGCTGGGCGCGGGCGTCGCCAAGTACCTGTCCACGTTGTTGTTCGCGCCGGTGTCGCACAACCCGCGGCAGTCGCCGAAGGTGCCGTCCTTCGACACGTACTCGGCGCAGCCGGTCGCGGACTGGTTGGCGGATCTGGAGAAGCAGCAGCGGTACGTGGTCTCCGACATCGCCGGCATCTTCCACGGCCTGCTGAGTGGCGTGTCCCCGCTGACGATGATCACCATCCTGCTGGTGCCGATCAGCTTCGTCGTGCTCTGGCACACCCGGTTCGGCCTGCGGCTGCGGTCATGCGGCGAGAACCCGGTGGCGGCCGAGTCGCTCGGCGTCAACGTGTACCTGCAGAAGTACATCGCCGTGGTGATCTCCGGCGGCTTCGCCGGGCTCGGCGGCGCGGCGCTGGTGCTGGCCCCCGGCCAGAACGGCTACCTGGAGAACCAGACCAACGGCCGCGGCTACATCGGTCTGGCCGCCATGATCTTCGGCAACTGGCGGCCCGGCGGCCTGCTCGGCGGCGCGGCGCTGTTCGGCTACGCCGACGGTTTGCAGACGCTGACCGACGGCAAGACGGTGCTCGGCCTGTTCTACGGCGTCTCGCTGCTGGTCTGGGTGATCGCCCTGGTGCAGCTGATCCGTCGCAAGTGGATCGTCGGCCTGGTGTCCATTGTGGTCGGTGGCGCGCTCTACCTGCTGTACCTGTCGATCGACTCGCTGCCGCAGGAACTGACCACGTACCTGCCGCACATCGTGACGATCGTGGTGCTGGCGATGTCGTCGCAACGACTGCGAATGCCGGCGGCCGACGGGCTGATATATCGACGAGGACAGGGAAGTTAGTTGTCCACTGTGGACTGGGATGAACTGCGGCGACTGGCCGTGGTCGCGGCGGCGTCGGCCTACTGCCCCTACTCGGGGTTGCAGGTCGGGGCCGCCGCCCTGTGTGACGACGGCCGTGTCGTGACCGGCTGCAACATCGAGAACGCCGCCTACGGTGTGGCGTTGTGCGCCGAGTGCACGATGGCCGGGCAGCTGCGGCTGACCGGCGGCGGCCGGTTCGTGGCGGTGGCCTGTCGCAGCGGCGAGGGCGAGTTGCTCATGCCGTGCGGCCGCTGCCGTCAGATCGTCTACGAGCTCGGCGGCCCGGACTGTCTGGTGGACACGCCGCGCGGTGTGCTTACGATGCGGGAAGTTCTGCCAGACGCGTTCGGACCAGAGGACCTGCCGTGAGTCACTTCAATGCCGTCGACATCATCCGGGCCAAGCGGGACCGACACGTCCTGTCCGGCGAGCAGATCGACTGGGTGGTCGACGCTTACACCCACGGCGTGGTGGCCGACGAGCAGATGTCGGCGCTGGCCATGGCGATCCTGTTGAACGGCATGACGTCCGACGAGACCGCCCGGTGGACCCGGGCCATGGTCGAGTCGGGCGAGCGGCTGACCCTGCACGTGGACCGGCCGACCGTGGACAAGCACTCCACCGGCGGCGTCGGCGACAAGATCACGCTGCCGCTGGCGCCCCTGGTCGCGGCCTGCGGCGCGGCCGTGCCGCAGCTTTCCGGCCGTGGACTCGGCCACACCGGCGGCACGCTGGACAAGCTGGAGTCCATCCCGGGTTGGCGGGCTCAGCTGTCCACTGAGGACATTCGGGCTCAGCTGCGCTCGGTCGGCGCGGTCGTCTGCGCCGCCACCGAAGGCCTGGCCCCGGCCGACCGCAAGCTGTACGCGCTGCGTGACGTCACCGGGACCGTCGAGTCGGTGCCGCTGATCGCCAGCTCGATCATGAGCAAGAAGATCGCCGAGGGCGCCGGCGCGCTGGTGCTGGACGTCAAGGTCGGCTCGGGCGCGTTCATGAAGAACCTGGCCGACGCCACCGAGTTGGCCCGGGCGCTGGTGTCCATCGGCGTCGACCACGGGCTTCGTATCAGCGCTGTCCTGACCGACATGTCGGTGCCGCTGGGCCGGGCCGTCGGCAACGCCGTCGAGGTGGCCGAGTCGGTCGAGGTGCTCAAGGGCGGCGGCCCGGCCGACGTCGTCGAGCTGACCGTCGCGCTGGCTCGGGAGATGCTGTCGCTGGCCGGACTGTCCGATGTGGACCCGGCCGCCGTGCTGGCGTCCGGCGACGCGTACGAGACGTGGTGCCGGATGATCGCCGCGCAGGGCGGCGACCCCGAGGCCCCGCTGCCTTCCGCCAAGCACGTCGAGGTCGTCGAGGCCGCCGAGGACGGCGTGCTGACGGGCCTGGACGCCTACGCCATCGGCGTCGCCGCTTGGCGTCTCGGCGCCGGCCGGGCCCGCAAGGAGGACCCGGTGCAGCACGGCGCCGGCGTGCTCTGCCTGGCCAAGCCCGGCGACACCGTCCAAAAGGGACAGCCGCTGCTCGAACTGCGCACCGACACACCGGAACTGTTCGACGCCGGCCGTGACGCGCTCACCAACGGCATCGCCATCGGCGACACCGCCAAGCCGACCGCCCTGGTCATCGACACAATTCGCGGCTGATTTCCGCTTGGAAGGGGGCCTTCCTGCACTCGGAGTGGAGGAAGCCCCCTTGATCATGGGCTAGCTCGTCCGCCAGTCGATGCGGCCGTCGGTGGTGGTCTCGGGACGGCAGTGCCGTACCTTCGTCCGCTCCTCCAGTGCGGTGGCGATCTGCTCCAGCATCTCGGTGATGCTGCGCCATTCCGGCCCGTTCGCCTCGGCCCGCTCGTGGTCCCACTCCAGCACGCAGCCGCGCAGCGGGCCCGGCCGCAGGTCGACGACGAGCGCGTCGCCGAGGCCGTCGAAGGCGAACGGCACCCAGAGCGGGTGGTAGCTGTTGCCGGCCGAACCCGCGTCGGGGCCGCATTCCGGGGTGTCCCAGGCGTCCGCCCACAATTTCCGCTGCACCCGGAACGCGTCCAGCGCGCCCTGCGGGCCGTGCGGCGTGTAGAAGGGTGGGATGATCTCGGCGAACGCCGAATTCCCGGTGCCACCGCACACCGACCACCAGTCGTGCAGGTCGTCGGGCAGCTCGACACCGATCTCCTGCTCGAGGATCACGACATCTTCCCGGTCCGCCATCGTGCGCAGCACCGACCCGGTCGACGGTGCGTAGAAGGACAGCCAGCGCACGATCCGACCCCACGCGTCGGCCACTGCCATCCGTTCATGATCGAGTAAGAACTGACGCGCCGGTACCGCTCATCGGTGGACGATCGGGTGAATCCGGTCTCCGCCTGACGGCATCGGGCGCAACGGGTTAACCTGCCCGGACGCGTGCGAGGGAGGCGGTCGTGTCGGACACCGAGACGATGTGGGCTCCGTCCGACGACGACCGTCCGCCGCCGCGGCCGGATCGCAAGCCGCTGATCGCCTTCCTCGTCGTACTGGTCATCGCCCTGCTGGCCGCGGCGTTGATGGGCGGCTACCTGCTGGGCGTGCACACCGCGCAGTCATCGGTCACGCCGTCGAGCCCGGCCCCGACCACGACCTCCGCCGCGCCGACGACCACCACCACGGCGACCACGACCACCGACACGACGACGACCGTCACCACCACGACCACGACGGCCATCGGCAGCGGCACCATCCGCAACTCCACCCCGGCCGGCTCGCCGATCGTGCTCAACGTCGGCTACGGCGTGAATCTGGACAGCACCCAGCCCAACTGGGACGTGGTGCAGAGCAGCGACCCGGTCTACTTCACCGACTTCCGGTTCGACACCGAGGACACCGTGCTGAGCTCCGGCCGGGGCTTCGCGCCGGCCCCGGCCAACGCCGGCTATGCCGACTGCGTGGCCGCCACCGCCTACACGCCGGAGCTGAACGTGAATCAGATTCTGGCCGGCGGGGCCTACTGCACGACCAGCGCCCAGGGCCGGTTCGCGCTGGTCGCGTTCCATCCGGCGGTCGGCGGGCAGCTCACCTTCGACCTCACCGTGTGGGAGAAGACCCCCTAGTCAACTGTGATGATCGAGCGACCACGTAGGCTCTGCCCCGTTCCCGCAGACAGCGCTGGCCGTGACCGGGAGGTCTCCAGATGGCTCAGGACATCGTCCCGATCGAGCTCGGGCTGCCGCAGGGCGACCTGATCACCCTGTGGGCGCCGCGCTGGCGCGAGGAGGGTGAGGAGTGGGAGGCGTTCCTCGGGCACGAGGAGGACCTCTACGCCTTCCCGGACGCCGCCCGCCTTGCCGCCTTCGTGCGCACCGCCACCGAGCACGACCTGACCGACCACCCGGCCTGGCACGTGCTGCCGGCGCTGTCGGCGGTCGAGCTCGTGCCCGACGAGAACCACCAGTTCGACCTGGTCGGCGTGCCCGAGCTGGTCTCGGAGGACCCGGACACCTGGACCATCGGCGAGCTGGCCGACGTGGTGTCGATCCTGCGTTCGCTGGCCGACGTCTGCGAGCTGGACAAGGTCAACGAGGTGCTGGACTCGGTGGACGGCTTCGCGCTGCTGCCGCAGGGCACCTTCCCGTTCACCGGCCGGGACGGCGAGCGCCGCTGGACCGAGCTGGCCAAGGTCGTGGTCGAGCGCTGGGACGAGGTGCTGGACGCGATCGACGCGATCGTGACCGTGCCCGAGGTCGACGAGAAGGCGCTGGCCGTGGCCGAGCAGGAGCTGGCCGACGCCGAGGCCCAGCTGGCCGAGGAGGCCGACGCCGACGCGGATGCCGAGCGCCAGCCCGACGACGAGCCCGAGGACCTCGGCTTCTGGGGCGAGGTCGGCATCGACCCGATCAAGATCATCCTGGGCGACAACGAGTACTACACGCTGCGCTGCTACGTCGAGGACGAGCCGGTCTTCCTCGGCCACTCCGGCGAGATCGACATCTTCACCTCGGCCAAGGCGCTCGGCCGGTTCCTGGTCAACACCGGCAACGAGCTGGCCGGCAACGACATCACCGAGGTCGCCACCTGGGACGAGGTCGCGACCAAGGCCACCGCCGGCGAGCTCGAGGTCGAGGTGCACGACGACAACGTCTACGTGCTCAACGGCATCGCCGAGGACATCGCCGAGGGCCCCGACTCGATGGACCCGGTCCAGCTGGACCTGGCCGTCGAACTGATCGAGGACGCCGCCGCGTGGGCCGGCGACGACTCCGTGAGCGAGGCCCTGGCCCAGTCCGAGAGCCTGGGCTGGCTGGTCTCCTTCGTCGTGCGGCCGGACCCGACCCGCCTGGCGCCGAGCGCCCCGTTCGACGCCGAGGTCGAGGCGTGGAAGACCTTGGTCCAGGGCCTCGAGGACCGCTTCCGCAGCCACTGAGTTTTTGGCGCCGCCTCCGGCGTCGCGGGCTCGGCCCCTTTGGGGCCGATGCCTCGCCCTTGCCGGATTTAGCCCGCCGCATCCGGCTCGGGTGGTGACGCGCGTCGGTCGCGGCGGGCGAAATCCGCCAACCGGGCGAAGCATCGGCGGGGCCGAGCCGACTCTCGTGCCAGCGGCCCTCCCATCTACCGTCCCAGGATGCCCGTCGCTTCGCGGCGGGCATCCTCTGCTTTCACGGGCGTGGCGACGATCGCCAGCAGTGGGAAGATCGCGCCGACAGCGAACGCCGTGGCGTAGCCGAAGCCGCCGACCAGGGCGCCGAGCAGCGGCGGGGTCAGCGCGGCGGCGATGTTCTGGGCGGTGTTCTGCGCCCCCAGGGCCCGACCCGACCAGGCGGTGCCGGCCAGCTCGGCGGTCGCGGTGAAGCCCAAACCGTTGTCCGCCACTGTGATCACCGCCCCGACCGCGATCACCGCCACGGCCAGCCACGGCGCCACCCGGTCGCCGAGGCCCAACAGCAGCATCACCAGCGTGCTGGCCACGGCCAACTGCCGCATCGGCCGCAGCCGACTGCCGACCAGGTCGGCCCACCGCCCGGTGACGATCCGCCCGGCCGCGCCGGCGGCCTGCACGACGCCGAGGAACACGCCGGCCCCGCCGGGAGTCCAGTGCTGCGCGCTGACCAGGTACTCCAGGCTGAACGCCGAGATCACGAACTGCGGCACCACCAGCAACGCGCTCGCCCCGTGCAGCCGCCATAGCGCGGACGACCCGAGGTACGGCGACCGCGTCCGCTCCGTCTCCTTGCGCGGCGGCCGCGGCGGATCCTGCACGAGCACGGCGACCAGCACCGCCAGCAGCACGCACAACCCGGCCGGGAACAGCAGCGCCGCCCGATAACCGAAGGCCTGCCCCAGGAACGGCAGTGTCAGCGCGGCGATGCCGACCCCGACCGGCTGCGCGGTCTGACGGATGCCCATGGCCAGGCCCCGTTCACGCGGCCCGAACCAGCCCATCACGACGCGTCCGCTGGCGGCGTTGACTGACGCGCTGGCCGCGCCGGCGAGCAGTAGCAGGACCGCCAGCAGCGTGACGCCGTGCGTGCCGAGGCTGCCAGCGGCCACCAGGACACCGGCAGCGCCCAGCCCGAGCGCCATCACGACCCGCTCGCCGTAGCGGTCGGCCGCCGCGCCCCAGGCGATGAGCGTCAGCAGCAGACCCACGGTCGGCGCCGACACCAGCAGGCCGACCTCGGCCAGCGACAGTCCCTCGGCCGCCCGGATGTCCGGCACGAGGAACGGCAGGCCGTACAGGAACGTGCACGCGGCGGCCTGGGCGGACAGCCCCAGGCCGAGGATCAGCCACCGGCGCGGGTTCTCGACCACCGAGCGTCTCCCAACATGTGGACACCACTGCCTACATGTTGGACGCTAGTGCCGATACTTCCGGTAGGGCAACAAATTCCCGGATCCTGGAATCAGGCCATCAGCTCGGCGTAGCCGGGCTTGATCACCTCGTTGATCAGGGCCAGCCGCTCGTCGAAGCCGATGAACGCCGACTTCATCGCGTTCACCGTGAACCACTGCAGGTCGCTCCAGCCGTAGCCGAACGCGTCGACCAGCGCGCCGAACTCGCTGGACATGGTGCAGCCGCTCATCAGACGGTTGTCGGTGTTGACAGTCACTCGGAAACGCAGGTCGGTCAGCAGCCCGATGGGGTGCTCGGCGATCGACTTGGCCGCGCCGGTCTGCACGTTGGACGACGGGCACATCTCCAGCGGGATGCGCTTGTCCCGGACGAAGCCGGCCAGCCGTCCGATGTGGACGGAGCCGTCGGCGTCCCTGGTCACGTCGTCCACGATGCGCACGCCGTGGCCGAGCCGGTCGGTGCCGCAGTGCTGGATGGCCTCCCAGATGGACGGCAGCCCGAACGCCTCGCCGGCGTGAATGGTGAAGTGGGCGTTCTGCTGGCGCAGGTACTCGAACGCGTCGAGGCCGCGGGTGGGCGGGAAGCCGGCCTCGGGTCCGGCGATGTCGAAGCCGACCACGCCGGCGTCGCGGTAGCGCACGGCCAGCTCGGCGATGCGCAGCCAGCCCTCGTTCTGCCGCATCGCGCACAGCAGCGTGCCGATCCGGATCTTGTTGCCGGTGTTGCGCTCGCCCAGCCGGAAGCCCTCCTGCACGGCCTCGACGACCTGCTCGAGGGACAGGCCGCTGGGCTCGAAGAGCTCGGGGGCGTAGCGGACCTCGGCGTAGACGACGCCGTCGGCGGCCAGGTCCTCGGCCGCCTCGGCGGCCACCCGGACCAGTGCCTGCTCGGACTGCATCACGCCACAGGTGTGGGCGAAGGTCTCCAGGTAGCGGACGAGCGAGCCGGAGTCGGCCGCGTCGCGGAACCAGGTGCCGAGCGCGGCGGGGTCGGTGGTGGGCAGATCGGTGTAGCCGATCGTGTCGGCCAGTTCGATCACGGTGTTCGGCCGCAACCCGCCGTCCAGGTGGTCGTGCAGGAGCACCTTGGGGGCGCGGCGGATCGCCTCGGGGGTCATCGGCGTAGGCATTGCGACACGGTACCTCCGTGTGGCCGCGTTCCTCGCCGTGGCGATCTTGGGGCGGTATGATCATGGACGGTGTTATCCGTGCCGGTGAAATCCACCCTCTCGTATGGCGGCCACCGCATACGAGTGGTATCTCGGCCACGGTGTGCCATCACGTCGGGGTATGGATCACTCATATAGGGGATCTTTGGTTTCAGTCAGCAACCGAATGAAGATCGACTAGGTCCCACGCGGCTCTCGGCGTGCTCCGAACGACGCAAAATTGGGCACGGCTGCGTCAAGATCCGTGGGGCCGGTTCGTGTCGCCGTGAGTAGCTGGCTAGAGTCGCTGAGTCTCCCCATCCCCATGGACGAAGGCGCCAGCCGTGAACGAGAACAACAACTCCACGATGTCCTTCGATCGGATGCGCAACATGCTCACGCGCGCCGCGGAGATTCGTGAGAGCGAACAGCAGCAGATCTTCGACGCGCTCGACGAGATCCACGCGCGGATGTCCCCGCTCGAGTCGCTGGGTTCCGTTCGCAAGCGCCTGTCGGAGCTGCCGGACCGCACCGAGGTCAGCGTGCTGGCCGAGCGCCTCGACGAGGCGCTGGCCAAGTTGGAGGCGCAGGACGGCGCCATCTCCGAGCTGGGTCGGGCCCTCGAGGGTGTCGTCGACAAGCTCGCCAAGCCCTTCGCCCAGCTCGACGGCCGCCTCGACGGCGTCGGCGGCCGCTTCGAGGGCGTCGCCGGCCGGATGGACGGCCTCGAGGACAAGCTGACCCACATCCACAAGCGCCTCGACGACGTCGACGGCCACCTGGACAAGCAGGACAGCAAGGCCGACGCGTTGCCCGGCGTGCTGCACGCGCCGATCCGTGAGCGCCTCGAGGCGTTGGAGACCGCGCTGCGCAGCCGGATCGACGAGGTCGACGAGGGCGTGCACGAGCACCTCGACGGCACCAAGGAGGCTCTGGCCCGCGCCGTCACCGAGTCCGGCGCCGCCACCGCCACCAGCATCGGCGACTCTCGCGCCGCGCTGCAGAGCAGCCTCGGCGACGCCCGGGTTTCGCTCGAGGGCAGCCTCGCCGACTCGCGCGCCGTGCTGGAGAGCAAGCTGGCCGAGGTGCACGGCACCGTCAACGACCGGATCAGCGCCACCCACGACTCGGTCCACGCCAAGCTGGACGACCTCATGTCCCGGCCGGCCGTCGACCCCACCGACCGCCTCGACGCCCTCGCCCGTCGCCTGGAGCAGGTCTCCAGCCGCTTGGACGAGATCGACACCCGCGTCGACGCCGTCGGCACTGCGACCGGTGAGCGCATCGGCGACCTGGCCGGCACCGTGTCTTCCGGTCTGCAGGACGTTCACGGCACCCTCTCCGCCCGCCCCGACGCCGACCGCCTGGTGTCTTTGGTCCGCGGGGCCAACGAGGAGTCCGAGCGCCGCAACGCCAGCCAGTTGGACGAGGCCATGGCCACCTTCGCCGAGCTCATCCTCGGCGGCGGCGCGCCCACCCCGCCCCCGCCGCCCACCGCGCTGCCCCGTCCGCAGCGCCGGGCCCGTGCCCCGAAGAACGCCATCGCCGCCAAGGGCGAGAAGGTCGACATCGACGGCATCGACCTGGCCGCCGAAGGCGCCTGACCCAGCATTCCTGACGGCCGCCCCGGGATTCCCGGGGCGGCCGTTGCGCATCCTGAACCTGGCCTGATCGCCACATGCGCTTCCCATGTGGCATCTGGCGCCACATGGGAAGCGCATGTGGCGAAAAAGTGGCGCGGTGGGGGGTGTTCGGGGTAGACGGGGGAGTGGGGTGACACCGCTCACCTCGGTGCCCTTCTGCATCGTTCGTGAGTCGTAAAATCCAACTCAGCAGGTGAGTGTCGTTGCTGAGGAGGAGTCATGAGGGACGCTGTCATCGTCGACGCGGTACGGACACCGATCGGCAAGGGCAAGCCGGGTGGGGCGCTGTCGGGGGTGCATCCGGTGGACCTGCACGCGCACGCGATTCGGTCGCTGATCGAGCGGACGGGGATCGACCCGGCGCTGGTGGACGACGTGATCAGTGGCGCGGTGGGGCAGATCGGGGAGCAGAGCGGCAACACGGCACGCTGGGCGGCGCTGGCGGCGGGGCTGCCGGAGTCGGTGCCGGCGGTGACCGTGGACCGGCAGTGCGGCAGCAGCCAACAGGCCATCCATTTCGCGGCCCAAGGGGTGATCGCCGGCGCGTACGACGTGGTGATCGCCTCGGGCATCGAGTCGATGAGCCGGATCCCGATCGGCAGCCAGGCGGCGGGCAAGGACTTCCTCGGCCCGGGTGTCGCCGGCCGCTATCCGGAGGGCCTCGTGCCGCAGGGCATCAGTGCGGAGCTCATCGCCCAGCGCTGGAATCTGTCACGCGAGCAGCTGGACGCGTTCGCCGCCGAGAGCCACCGGCGGGCGGCCAGCGCATGGTCCGACGGCCGATTCGCCGCCGAGGTGTCGCCGCTCAAGCTGGATGCGGTCGAGGTGACCGGTGACGAGACCATCCGTCCGAACACCACCCCGGAGGTGCTCGCCGGGTTGAAGCCCGCGTTCAAGTCGGACTTCTGGCAACAGCGCTTCCCCGACCTGGACTGGCGGGTCACCGCCGGCAACTCCAGCCCGATCAACGACGGCTCGGCCGCCGTCCTGATCACGAGCAGCGACACCGCCGCCAAACTGGGCCTGCGGCCGCGCGCCCGACTACACTCGTTTGCCGTCGTCGGCGACGACCCGCTGTACATGCTCACCGGCATCATCCCGGCGACCCGCAAGGTTCTCGACCGCGCGGGCCTCTCACTGGCCGACATCGATGCGTTCGAGGTCAACGAGGCGTTCGCCAGCGTCGTGCTGGCCTGGCAGGCGGAGACCGGCGCCGACCTGACCCGGGTCAACGTCAACGGCGGCGCCACCGCGATCGGCCACCCGCTCGGCGCCAGCGGCGCCCGCCTGATGACGACACTGCTCGGCGTCCTGGAGCAGACCGGCGGCCGCTACGGCTTGCAGACCATGTGCGAGGCTGGCGGCCTGGCCAACGCGACGGTCATCGAACGGCTCTGAGTCAACGAGACAGGTCGGTCAGCGAGATGTCGATCGGGAACGGCACCGTCGTCTTCAGGCGATCGTGGAAGATCCCGGTCAACGAGTAGCTGCGAGTGGCGGGGTCGAGCTCGTAGACGTAGACGACCGGCCGGCCACCGTCGTTCTCGACGCGCCAGAAGTGGCGAAGCCCGGCCTCCGCGTATCGCCGAGGCTTGGTCTCCCGGTCCCGGATCTCCGAGGACTTGGAGACCACCTCGACGACCAACAGCACGTCCTCGGGGGCGTAGTAGGTGCGGTCGAGGTCGCTCGCGGCGATCGCAGTCACCACCGAGACGTCCGGGCATGGGCGCTGCCGCTCCCCGAGGACGATGTCCATCTCCGTGGTCGCGGCGAACTCATCGGGAATCTGGCGTTCCAGCTCCAGCCCCAGACGCAGGATCACTCGCCGATGGAACTCGGTCTGGGGGCTCTTGACGATGAGTTCTCCGTCGACCAGCTCGATGTGCTTGAGCGCATCGAGCTCGCCGTACGGGCCGTCCAGGTTGAGCTGATCAAGATCAGCGGCTGTCCAGCCATCTGGCGGCACGTATGGCCACTGGAGTTCGACCGTCACAAGGGCAGTATCGGCTGTGCGAGGGGGATGGGACTCGCACAGCCGATCATTCAGACGCCCATCGGGTGCCAGACGGTCTTCGTTTCCAGCACCGCGCGCATGCGGCTGACGTCGGGCTCGCGTGACCAGTCGGGCTCGCCGCGGCCGCCACGAACGAGCCGCTTGACGGTGCCGGCGGCGGCGCGTTCGAGGTCGGCCTTGATGGCGTCGGGCGCGCCGGTCAGGTCGAGGGCGTTGACGTCGGCGTGCGCGGCCAGCCACGGGGCGATCTCGGCGGTACGGCCGGTGAGCACGTTGACGACACCACCGGGAACGTCGGAGGTGGCCAGCACCTCGGACAGGGTGATGGCGGGCAGCGGCCGGTCCTGGCTCGCGACCACGACGCAGGTGTTGCCGGCGGCGATCACCGGGGCGACCACGCTGACCAACCCGAGCAGCGACGACGTCTGCGGCGCGAGCACGGCGACGACGCCGGTGGGCTCGGGCACGCTGAACGAGAAGTACGGCCCGGCTACTGGGTTGGACGCGCCGAACACGCTGGCGATCTTGTCGGTCCAGCCGGCGTACCAGACCCAGCGGTCGATGGCGGCGTCGACGAGGGCCTCGCCCCGCTTGGTGCCCTCGCTGGCCGCGACCTCGGCGACGAACTGCTCGCGCCGCCCCTCCAGCAGCTCGGCGACCCGGTACAACACCTGGCCCCGGTTGTAGGCAGTGGCGCCGGACCAGCCGGGGAACGCCTTGCGTGCAGCGCCGACGGCGTCCCGGGCGTCCTTGCGGGAACCCTGGGCGGCGTTGGCCAGGAAGCCACCGCGTGAGTCGGTCACCGGATACGACCGGCCGGACTCGGAGCGGGGGAAGGCGCCGCCGATGTACAGCTTGTACGTCTTGGCGACGGAAATTCGGTCAGACATCGAGGTACGCCTCCAGCCCGGCGCGGCCGCCCTCGCGGCCGAAACCCGACTCCTGGTAGCCGCCGAACGGCGCGGTCGGGTCGAAACGGTTGAACGTGTTGGCCCACACCACGCCGGCCCGCATCCGCTGCGCGGCCCACAGGATCCGGGAACCCTTCTCGGTCCAGATGCCGGCGGACAGCCCGTACGGGGTGTTGTTGGCCTTGGCCACGGCCTCGTCGGGAGTGCGGAAGGTGAGCACCGACAGCACCGGCCCGAAGATCTCCTCACGGGCGATCCGCATGGACTGCTGCACGTCGGAGAACACCGTCGGGGCGAAGAAGAAGCCCTTGTCGGGCACCGGAACGGGGCTGGTCCAGCGCTGCGCGCCCTCGGCTTCGCCGGCCGCGGCCAGCTCCTGGATCTTCTCCAGCTGGGCCCGCGAGTTGATCGCGCCGACGTCGGTGTTCTTGTCCAGCGAGTCGCCGACGCGCAGCGTCGCGACCCGGGTGCGCAGCTTCTCCAGCAGCTCGTCGGCGATCGACTCCTGCACGAGCAGCCGGGAGCCGGCGCAGCAGACGTGCCCCTGGTTGAAGAAGATGCCGTTGACGATGCCCTCGACCGCCTGGTCCAGCGGCGCGTCGTCGAAGACGATGTTGGCCGCCTTGCCGCCAAGCTCCATGGTCATCTTCTTGCCGGAGCCGGCCAGCGAACGCTGGATCAGCTTGCCGACCTCGGTCGAGCCGGTGAACGCGACCTTGTCCACGCCGGCGTGGTTGACCAGCTCCGAGCCGACGTCGCCGGCCCCGGGCAGGATGTTGACCACACCCGGCGGCAGCTCGGCCTGCTGGCAGATCTCGGCCAGCACCAGCGCGGTCAGCGGCGTGGTCTCGGCCGGCTTGAGCACGACGGTGTTGCCGCAGGCCAGCGCGGGCGCGATCTTCCACGACGCCATCAGCAGCGGGAAGTTCCACGGGATGACCTGGCCGGCAACGCCGAGCGGCCGCGGGTCGGGCCCGAAGCCGGCGTAGCCGAGCTTGTCGGCCCAGCCCGCGTGGTAGAAGAAGTGCGCCGCGGCCGTCGGCACGTCGACGTCGCGCGACTCCTTGATCGGCTTGCCGTTGTCCAGGCTCTCCAGCACGGCCAGCTCGCGCGATCGCTCCTGGACCAGCCGGGCGATGCGGAAGATGTACTTGGCCCGCTCGGCCCCGGGCATCCGGCCCCAGACCCGGTCGTAGGCCCGGCGCGCGGCCTTGACCGCGGTGTCCACGTCGGCCTTGGACGCGGTGCTGACCTCGGCCAGCACCTCCTCGGTCGCCGGGTTGACGGTCTTGAGCGGCTCGCCCGAGCCCTCGACGAACTTGCCGTCGACGAACATGCGGTAGGCCGGCTTCAGATTCGCGATGTCCCGCGACTCGGGCGCGGGCGCGTACTCCCAGTTGCTCATCTCAGTCCACCGTCACGTAGTCGGGGCCGCTGTAGTGGCCCTCCAGCTGGGTGCGCCGCTGCATCAACAGGTCGTTGAGCAGGCTGGACGCGCCGAAACGGAACAGCGTCGGCGTCAGCCACTCCTCGCCCGCCACCTCGTGCACCGCGACCAGGTAGCGGATCGCGTCCTTGGTGTTGCGGATGCCGCCGGCCGGCTTCACGCCACGCAGCTGGCCGGTGCGGTCCCGCCAGTCGCGCACCGCCTGGAGCATCACGTGGGTCACGGGCAGCGTGGCCGCGGGGGAGACCTTGCCGGTGGAGGTCTTGATGAAGTCGCCGCCGGCCAGCAGGGCCAGCCAGGACGCCCGCCGCACGTTGTCGTACGTGGCGAGCTCGCCGGTCTCCAGGATCACCTTGAGGTGGGCGCTGCCGCAGGCGGCCTTGATCGCCACGATCTCGTCGTACACCTGGCCGTACCGGCCGGACAGGAAGGCGCCCCGGTCGATCACCATGTCGATCTCGGCGGCGCCGGCGTCGACGGCCAGCTGCGTGTCGGCCAGCTTGACCGCGCGGTTGGACCGCCCGGACGGGAAGGCCGTGGCCACGCTGGCCACGCCGACCCCGCTGTCGCCGACGCCGGCCACCGCGGTGGCCACCATGTCCGGGTAGACGCAGACCGCGCCGACGTGCGGCACCTCGGCGTACTCGGGGTCGGGCCTGCGGGCCTTGGCGGCCAGGGTGCGGACCTTGCCGGGCGTGTCGGCGCCCTCCAGCGTGGTCAGGTCGACCATGGAGATCGCGGTGTCGATGGCCCACAGTTTCGAGGCCTTCTTGATGCTCCGCGTGCCGAGACCGGCCGCGCGCTGTTCGACGCCGACCTGGTCGACCCCGGGCAGTCCGTGCAGGAAGCGTCGCAAGGACGCGTCATCGCGCGTGACCTCCGACAACTCTGTCGTAGAAGGGGCTGACATGGGATCGAGTCTAAGTGGCACTTGCGTGCGTATGTCCCTCTAGAGCTGAGGAGGGCGCCGTGACGTTGACCCCGGATGAGGTGCACGCAGTCGTTTTCAACCCGCCCCCGCCGGGGCGCAGGGCCTATCACCCCGGCGAGGTGGACGACTTCGTCGACCGCATCGAGGCGACGCTGCGTGGCGAGGACAACCTGACCGGCCAGGACGTGAACCGGGTCAAGTTCCACAAGCCGCCGGCCGGGGAGGAGGGCTACTTCGACTACGAGGTCGACCAGTTCCTGGCGCTGGCCGCCGAGTCGCTGGGCTCCGGCTACGACATGGTCGACGTGGACGCCTTCCTGGACCGCGTGGTCAACGCGCTGCACGGCACCGACCGGCTCACCGTCGACGAGGTGCGCGCGGTGCGGTTCAGACGAGCCGGCGCCGATGCCGACGGCTACAACGAGGACGGCGTCGACGCCTTCCTGCTCATCATCGCCAAGGTGCTGGAGCGGCTGGGCGGCCGGCCGCGCGCGCTGACCGCCGACGACGTCGTGGCCGTCGGCTTCCACACCGCCGAGAAGGGCACCCGCGGCTACAACGAGGACGAGGTCGACCACTTCCTGGACCGGGTGGAGGCGACGCTGCGCGGCCGCGGCCGGCTGACCGCGGCCCAGGTCCGCGAGGTGCACTTCGGCGAGGCCCTGATCGAGGGCGAGGGCTACGACCAGGACGAGGTCGACGCCTTCCTGGATCTCATCGAGGCCCAGCTCGAAGCCGCCACCTACCGGTCGGCCGTCTGACCGGCGAACCGTACGCGACCCTGTGCCGCGCGAACGCGCGGCACAGGAACTGGCTCACGTGAGCCAGTTGGCCGTTATGGTGCAGCGGGCCTCCGAGGCCGTGCCGCCGGAGACCGTGAATCCGAACTGGATGGTCACGTCACTGGGTGGCTCGGCGCTGTTGCGCAGGTTGGCCAATGCCGCCTGCAGTGTCGGCCGGACCTTCTCCACCGCCTCGCGCAGCGCCCCGCCGGCCTCGGTGACGAGGTTTCCGGAGCGGCCGAGCGCCCCGTCCACCTCGACCAGCACGTTGTCGCCGTCGTCCAGCGTCAAAGCCACCACGTTCACCATGACGACTCCTGGAGTTGACCCAGTGTTCGCCACAGGTTAGAGCCACGTCGGCGAGCCAGGCGGGTGAAACCTGGTGGTGTCCCGCCAACGAGGTACAGCTGTGTCGAAACCGTGATTCGCCGGGTCAGCGGGGAGTTGGCGGCGGGCCTTGCGGCGGACCTCGACCGCGCCCATCAGCGCCAGACCGTTGATGCGCAGCACCGGCGAGCCCGGCGCGCCCGGGCCTTCGGCGCCGCGCTGGAACTCGCCCATGAAGCCGAAGCCGTCGATGCGCACGGTCAGCTCCGGCGGCACGATGATCTTGACCGCACCCATGATCGCGGTCGCCGTGATGGTGCACTCGCCGGCCTCGAAGTCGGCCTCGCGCAGGTCCAGCTTGACCTCGCCCATCACCGCGGTCGCGGTGTACTGGACCGGCACCACCCAGTCGCCGCGGCGCGTGGTCTGGCTCATGATCGCCACGGAGACCGTCGAGGCGCCGCCGGCCAGCGGCATCACCTGATTGCCCGGGGCCACCGCCGGCAGCATCGGCATCGGCGTGGGGACGTCCGGCAGGTCCTGCGTGAACGGCACCAGCTCGCCGAACGTCTTCGCCTGATAGAGCCCGGCCAGCCGCTCGTCCAGCTCGCTCACGGTCAGCCGGCCCTCGGCCATCGCCTTGTGCAGCACCTGGGCGACCCGCTCACGGTCGGCGTCCGAGGCCCGCATGGACATGGGGTCAGGCTGCTCGCTCACGACGGAAAGCCTAGAACCCCGGCCTACCGGCGCGCAGGCCCATTGGGCGGTCGGCGCGGCCCGGTGCGCCGCAGCCGGCGCAACACGCAGGCCCAACACCGGCACGCCACCGCGACGCATCCCGAATCCGCCATGGCACACCGCCTCCGTGACCGTTCTCGTCACGGAGAACATCGCCGACCGCCCCGTGAACGCTACGTGAACAGACCCTGTCCCCAGAACTGCCCGGGCGCGACACCCGGCGGGCAGGCGAACAGCCCGCTGCCGATGTGCTGGATGTACTCGTTGAGCGCGTCCGCGGCCAACGCCTTCTGCACCGTCACGAACTGCTTGGGGTCCTTCATGAACGCGATGAAGAACAAGCCCCCCAACAGGTTTCCGGTGGAGTCGGTGCCGTCGGTGAACGAGTAGCCCCGGCGCAGCAGGTGGATCCCGCCGTTGTGCTCGGGAGAGGCCAACCGGATGTGGGCGTCGTCGGGGATGTCGGAGCTGCCCAGGTTCGGCGTGTCGAACTCGTCCGACCCGCCCAGCGGCGCGCCGCTGTTCTTGTAGCGCCCGAACACGTTCTGCTGGTCGGCCAGGTAGTCGCGGTCCCAGGTCTCGATGTACATCCGGATCCGCCGCGCCACCAGATAGCTGCCGCCGCGCAGCCACGCCTGGTCGGTTTCCTCGCCCACCCACACGTTCTGGTCGATCAGGTCGGTCTGCTCGGCCCGCAGGTTGCGGGTGCCGTCCTTGAACCCCATCAGGTTCCGCGGCGTCGCCTGGGCGCTCGAGGTCGACGCCGTGCGGCCGAAACCGAGCTGCATCCACCGCAGCACAACGATTCCCGCCCCGAGCCGGGCCAGGTTGCGCACCGCGTGGAAGGTCACCTGCGGGTCGTCGGCGCAGGCCTGGATGCACAGATCCCCGTTGGTGTAGGCGGGATCCAGGTTCTCCGGCGCGAGCTTGGGCAGCGGCGTCAACGCCTTCGGCTTCTTGGCCGCCAACCCGAACCGGTCGTCGAACAGCGACGTCCCGAAGCCGATCGTCACGGTCAGGTTGCCGGGCGTGAGCCCGTCGGCCTCGCCGGTGTCGGAGGGCGGCGCCTGCAGGTCGGACGCGCCGCCGGGCACCTGGTGCCCCTTGGTCATCGCGTCCGCCGCGGCCGTCCACGTCTTGAGCAGGCCGACCAGTTCGTTGCGGTCCTTGGTGATCACGTCGAACGCCGCGAACGTGAGCCGATCCTGCTGCGGCGTGGTGATGCCGGCCTGGTGGTCGGCCCAGAACGGCACGACCTGGCTGGTGCTGGCGGCGTTGGCCGCCGTCAGCGTGGTGTCGGCGGCGACAAGGCCGCCGACACCGAGCGCGCCCAGTCCGGACAGCATCCGGCGGCGGGACAGTGCCGGCGTCATTGCGACACCTTCGCGGCCACCTTGGACATCGCCTCGCCCAGCGCGTTCACGGCCTGGGACAACGTCTTCTGCTGGTCCTTGGACACCGTCGAGTAGTCCACGTAACCGGTGTTGAGGTAACCCGGGCTCTGCTCGTACTGCTTGAGCGCGGCGGTCACGGCGGCGGCGCGGTCCTGCACGGCCTTGGCCACGTCCGGCGCGTTCTTCTGCAGCGCCGGCAGCAGCACGGTGAACGCCTCCATGGAGCCGTCCAGGTTGCCCTTGAAGTCCAGCAGGTCGATGTGGGAGTACCGCTCTTCCTCGCCGGTGACCTTCGACTTCTGGATCTCGTCGATCAGCTCGGTGGCGCCGTTGGCGATCTCGGCCGGCTGGTAGGTCGCCTTGGCCACCAGCTGCTGCAGCTTGGTCACGTTGGTGACCAGCTCGTCGGCCACCGGGCCCATGCCGTCCAGCTTCCTGGCCTCGAACAGCGACTGCTCGATCTTGTGGAAGCCCTTGAAGTCGGCGGGGTTGTCGAAGTCGTCGGCCCGGCCGTCGATGTTCTTGTCGAGGTCGCCCCAGATCTCCGCGACCGGCTCGACCTTCTCGTAGAACACGCGGGCCTGGCCGTAGGCCACGCTCGCCTTGGCCGTGTCGCCGGCCTTCACCGCGTCCGCGAACGCCTTCGTGCCGGTGACCAGCTGGTTGACCTGGTCGACGACCCACTTGCCGTAGTCGGTGGTCGCGGTGACCAGCGCCGGGTTGTCCTTCCACGACTTGGTGGCGTCGCCGGTCACGTGGAAGTCCCAGTGATCCTTCTTGGCCCCGGGGCAGTAGATCTGGTAGTCGCCCTTGGCCAGCTCCAGCGAGAAGCCGCCGTCCAGGCCGGGCGTGAGGTTCTCCTGCTCGCCCAGCATCTGGCCGCCGGACATCAGCTCGGCCTCGGTGACCGCGCCCGCGTCCTTGTTCGACACCTTGAAGTTGACCGCGCCGCTGGAGATCGACGACGGCTGCGGCTGGCAGCCGTCGGCCGTCAGCGTCACCGTGACGTCGCCACCTTCGCCGGCGGGCGCGTTCTGCGGCGCGCTCCCGCTGGTGCTGCTGCCCCCACACGCGGTCAGGGCCAGGGTCGCCGCCGCCGCGATCGCGGTCAGGCCGATGGTGGTTCTCACGGGTTGGTCGCTCCAATCAGCTTCTTCTTCGTGGCGGTACGCGGCCACAGCACGTAGGCGAGCATCGGGACCGCGTAGACGAGCCAGCCCGTCACCTCGATCACCGTCGGGTGGGGCTGCACGCCCAGCACCCCGCTGAACAGCGAGTACAGCGGCGTGCCCTGCACCACCAGCCAGGACAGGTCCAGCGCGGGCTGCTGACCGAAGGCGATCCAGTGCGCCTCGTGCGCCGTGTGCAGCGTGGACATGACCAGACCGGCGGCGACGATCACCAGCACGATGCCGGTGATGCGGAAGAACCGGCTCAGGTTGAGCCGCACGCCACCCTTGTAGATGCCGTAGCCGATGGCCGCCGCGACCACGATGCCCAGCACCGCGCCGAGGAACGACAGCGTGGCGTTGCCGCTGGCCTGGGTCAGCGCCAGCAGGAAGACGGCCGTCTCGAAGCCCTCGCGCAGGACCGCCAGGAACGCCATGCCGACCAGCGCCATCGTCGAGCCCTGGGCCAGCGCGCCGGCGGCGGCGCCCTCGAGCTCCTTCTTCAGGCCGCGCGAGTGCTTGGCCATCCACAGCACCATGTACGTGACCATCACCACGGCGAGGGCGCCCACCACCGTCTCCAGGCCCTCCTGGCCCTGCTGCGGCAGCTCCTGGGAGATCAACCGGAGCGCCACGCCAATGACGATGCACAGGGCGACCGCGATGCTCACGCCGATCCAGACCTGGCGCAGCGCGTCCCTGCGGCCCTGCTGGGCCAGGAACGCGGCGATGATCCCGACGATCAGCGCGGCCTCGAGGCCCTCGCGCAGGCCGATCACGAACGTGGGCAGCATCAGGTCTCCCAATCAGGCGTGCCTAACCTGTAGGTAAGGCGAGGCTATCTAAAACACCCGATCGCGCACTGTCAACCAGATGGGGGACCTGTCACGTGGAAGCCGGTCATCCGGCGGCTAACGTGACGCCCCATGGACGTCCTCGTCGTCGATCACCCGCTGGCCAGGGCCCGCCTGACCACCATGCGGGACGCGCGCACCGACAGCGCCGCGTTCCGGGCCGCCCTGCACGAGCTCACTGTGATGCTCGTCTACGAGGCGACGCGTGAGGCCCCCGTGGCCACCGAGCGGATCCACACCCCGGTGGCGCGCACCGACGGCTACCGCCTGAGCAACCCGCCGCTGCTCGTGCCGGTGCTGCGGGCCGGGCTCGGCATGGCCGACCAGGCCCACAAGCTCATTCCCGACGCGCAGATGGGCTTCGTCGGCCTGGCCCGCGACGAGCACACCCTTCAGCCCACTCCGTACATGGAGTCCCTGCCCGAAAGCCTGGCCGGACGGCCCGTGCTGGTGCTCGACCCCATGCTCGCCACTGGTGGATCGATGGTGCACACCATCAACCTGCTCACCGAGCGTGGTGCGACGGACGTCACGGCCGTCTGTGCCCTGGCCGCGCCCGAGGGCATCCGGCGGTTGGAGGAGTCCCAGCTGCCGGTGCGCGTGGTGACCGCCAGCATCGACGAGCGGCTCAACGAGTCCGGCTTCATCGTGCCCGGCCTCGGCGACGCCGGCGACCGCCAGTACGGCTCGGTGTAAGGAATGTCGGCGGCCCGGCCGGTTTCCGGCCGGGCCGCTCGCCCCACCGTCGCGAAAAGCTTTACAACTAACGGTTGCCAGTTTTCCGGCTGCGTCTTTCGAGTGTCCGCACTGGTCTAGACCTTGACGAAAGGTGGTCTGGACCACATTATTTCCCTGCGAGGCCCGGGGAGGTCACGTGGCGGCCACTTCCCCGGGTCTCGTGTCGTTCTCCGGCCCGATCCGGCGCCAGCCGTCGACATGGGCGCGCACGGCGCGTTCGAAGGCCGGGTCCATCTGCTCCCGTGGCGGCAGATTTCCCTGTAGCTCCAACGACGACAGCCCGTGCACGAGGCCCCAGGCCGCGACCGCGATGAGATCGGGCCGCTCGTCGCGGAAAACGCCCTGCTCGACGCCGCGCTGAACCGTGTCGTACAGCACGTGGAACGCGGTGCCGGACACCTCGGCCAGCAGTTCGTCCTGGTTGATGTGGGCCCGCGCGGCGTCGGTGAACAGCAGCGCGTAGAGGTGCGGCTGCGCCAGCGCATACCGGCGATAGGCCAGGCCGAGCTGTACGAGGTCCTCGGCCGGGTCGTCGGTGAGCGGTGTCTCGCGCAGCTCCCGCGCGAAGCCTTCGAACGCCTCCAGGTAGACGGTGCTGATCAGTCCGGGCTTGCCGCCGAACAGCGAGTACACCGCCGTCGTCGACGTGTTCACGTCCGCGGCCAGCTTGCGCAGGCTGAGCGCGTCCACCCCGTCCAGCGAGATCAGTTCCGCCGCGCAGGTCAACAGCCGTGCGCGCAGCGCATCGTCATGGGTCTTCGGTCGTGGCACTTGACGAGTGTATCCGAAACAGTGTTTTATAACGGCGTCATGAAACGTAGGGGAGGGTTCGAGATGGTCTTCGACGGACGATGGACCGGCCGGCTGCCGGCCGAGGGCGGCGCGGTGTTCCTGATCGGCATGCGCTTCAACAGGCTGTGGCGGGTGGACAAGTGGCTGCCCGTGGCCAGCGCCATGCCGCGCATGCTCGCGCACCTCGGCAAGCACCCCGAGCTGGGCTTTCTCGGCGGGCACTCGTGGTTCGGCCGCACCACGATCCTGATGTCGTACTGGCGCAGCGCCGACGATCTGATCAACTTCGCCTCGGCCAAGGAGGCGCCGCACCTGGAGGCGTGGAAGGCCTACAACCGGGCCGTCGGCGCGGACGGCACCGTCGGCGTCTGGCACGAGACCTATCTCGTGAAGCCCGGGCAGGCCGAGGTCGTGTACGCGAACATGCCCTCGTTCGGCCTCGGTGCCGCCTTCACACACGAGAAGATCACCAAGGACAGCAACAGCTCCCGCAAGCGGCTGGTCACGTCTGGACCGGCCTGATACCAGATTGGTACCGTGGCCGCGTGGCGATGACTCTGCGTCTGAGCGAAGAGGAGAACCGCCAGCTCGACGCGCTGGCGGCCGCCGAGGGGCGCTCCAAGCAGGAGATCGTGCGGCTCGCGCTGGCCGACCGCTGGGCCCGGCTGCAGAAGGAGGAGCAGCTCGGCGAGGTGCTCGGCCGGGTGCTGCCGCGATACCAGGGCCTGCTCGACCGGCTGGGCACCGCCTGAGTTGACCGAGTACCTGGACGCCGGCGATCTCCTCGTGCTGGCCACCGCCGTCACCGGCGGCGATCTCGTGGTGCGTGACCTCGGGCTGCTCGACTCCGCCGCCTACCGGCCGCGCGCCACCGTGCTGGGAGTGGAGGCCTACGGCACCCTCTGGCTCAAGGCCGCCGCCGTCCTCCACTCCGTCGTCCGCACCCGGCCGCTGGCCGAGGGCAACTGGCGACTCGGCTGGGTCGCCGCCGTCGCGCTGTGCGACATCAACGGCTGGTGGATCGACGCCGACGAGGACGAAGCCCTCGGCGTCGTCCGCGCCGTCGCTCACGGCCGTCTTGAGGTCACCGACCTGGCGTCCCGCTTCGAGAACTGGTCGGTGCCGAAGAACTGAGCTCGTCGAACGCTGTGAGGATCTCGGCCGGTTCGCTGCGCGTGCCGAAGTCCGGGTGGACGTCGATCCAACGGATCGTCCGGTCGGCGTCCACGATCACCGTGGTGGGCATCGGGATCACTGCCGTGCCGTCGGCGTTGGTCGCCGCCACCTCGAAGCCCAACGCGGCTTGCGACGCCTTCGCGTCGTCGGTCGGCTCGGTCAGGATGCCCAGCCGGCCGGCGATCGTGTTGCCGGGATCGGACAACACCGTGAACGTCAGGTCGTTCGTCTCCTGCATCGTCAGCGAGCCGTCCGGCTTCTGCGGGCTGATCGCCACCAACGTGGCACCTCGTTGCGTCAGCGGTTCCACCAGCTCCGCTTGGTACGTGCGCAGTGCGAGGTTGCAGTACGGGCACCATGCGCCGCGGTAGAACACCACTACCGCTGGGCGTTCGCCCAGCGCCTCGTACAGCGTCGTCGACTTGCCATGAGCGTCCAGCAGCTGCGCATCCGACAGCTGTTCGCCGGCACTGCTCACTCCGGCCGGAATTCCCGCTTCGGCCAGCTGTTGCCGCTCCGCCGCGAACGGCGTCAGGATCTCGGCCGGCAGCTGCTCGGCCAGGTTCTTGGCCAACGCGGCGGCCCCGTCGGCGATCGGGTTGGTGGTCATGGGCACCTCTCTGGTCGGTGTACCGACCAGATTTCCCATCGAGGATTGGCATCGCAATGCCAGTTCTCAGGTGTGCGCCTCGATGTGCGCGAGCGCCGCGTCCAGCGCCGTTTCCAGCGGCTTCGTGTCGCGGTTGAGTTGCGTGATCAGCAGGCCTCCCTGCAAGGAGGCCAGCAGGGCCAATGCGAGTGCTTCTGGATCCGCTTCCGCGCGCAGCGTGCCGTTGGCGTGCATCGCCAGCAGGCCCGTTCGCAGTCCTTGGGACCAGCGCGCGAAGCTGTGGGCCAGTTGTAGCCGCGCCGCTTCGTCGTACTCCGCCAGTTGGCCCGCCAGCACCGCGATCGGGCAGCCGCCTCGGCAGTTCAGCTCGCGCTGCTTCCGCACCACGAGGTCCCGCCACTGCCGCAGGCCGGCCATCGTGTCCAGTTCGGCGAACCACTCTTCGTGCGGCTCGATCACCGCGTCCGACTGGTACTCGATCACCGCCCGCACCAGCGCCGTCTTGTCCTTGAAGTAGTGGTAGATCTGAGAATTACTCACGCCGGCCGCCGCCCGCACGTCCTCCACCGTCGTGTCCGCCACCCCGTTCTCGAACATCAGCCGGGCCGCCGCCGCGACGATCCGCCCTTTCGTCTCGCGGCCCTTCGCGGTCAGCGTCCCAGGTTTGATCGGCATGCCCCCAGCCTACGAGCTCTGGCCCTGACGTTCCATTCCTCGCGCCGCCTCGGCCGCCCGCTCCACCTCGGCACGCCGCTTCGCCCAGAACCCCGCATCCCGCTGTCCGGCCGTCGCCGTCGCCCCGTCCAGCTGTTCACGCAGGATGTCCGCGTGTCCCGCGTGGCGGCTCGTCTCCGTGAGCATGTGAACCAGGATGTTGAACAGCATCACGTCCGGCCTCGGCCACCACGGCACATGCCCCGGCGCGTCCACCTTCAGCGCCTCGATCGTCTCGTCCGCGTGCGCCCACACCCGCCGGTAGCGCGCCACGATCTCTTCACGCGTCTCGTGCTCCGTCGCCCACATGTCTTCGCCACGCCGGTCGAGGTCGTCCCACCGCTGCATCGGCTCCGCGAACGGCCGCCCGAACACCTCCCCGAAGTACCTCGACTCCGACAGCGTGAGGTGCTTCACCAGGCCGAGCAGGTTCGTCCCCGTCCCCGTCAGCGGCCTTCGGATGTCATACTCGCCCAGCCCGTCCAGCTTGCCGACCAGCACCTCGCGCACTTCGCGCAGCTCGTCGTGCAGATACGCCTTCGCGAACTCATCGATCATGGCTCGGCAGCCTGGCACATCAACCCGAGCAGCCCCCTCCACTCGGTCGGTTCTAGCGGTCGTTGCAACACTGCTGCTAGCCGGTGGTCGTGAGCAAGCCTGTCATGCGCTCGGCCGGACTGTCCCACCCCAACGTCATGCGGGGCCGGTCGTTGAGCTCGGCGGCGATGGCGCGCAGGGACAGGCCGGGCTGGCGGACCCGATCAGCGATCAGGATCCGCTCGTCCAGACTGAGGTAGCGGCTGGAGATCGTCACCGGCTGCGCCGGCACCGCAGCGGCGGCGGCTTTCGCCGCGGCCTGCCACCGCTTGGCGGTGCGGTAGTTGATCCCGACCTGCCGCGCGGCTTCCCGGCTGCCTACACCCTGGGTCATCAGCGCAAAGTAGGCAGCCTTCTCGGCGGTGAGGGGTTTGCCACGCCGGGACGGGTCCCGCGGTCGTGCTGTGGGGTTGCGGTCGCTGTCTCGTCTGGCCATCGTTGCGACTCCTGATCACTCAGGTGTTGCAACGACCCCTAGAAACCACCCTCCCGGGGTGGCCGCCCCGAAGCCATCCTAATCGGCCCCGGGGGCGTAACCCCTGGTTGGCGATCTTCCTGTGGATAACTCGGGGGTTGTGGACAAACGTTTGCGGCACTCGGTCGGGCCTTTGCGCTTGACCTGGAGTGCACTCCAGCTTCTACGGTCGGTGTCGTGACTTACTCGATCGCCCAGGCAGCGGAACGCAGCGGGTTGTCCATCGACACCCTCCGCTACTACGAACGAATCGGGCTGGTCGATCCGCCGGCCCGGGACTCGGGGGCCGTCGCTCGTACTCGGACGACGACCTCGCATGGCTGGAGTTCCTCACCAAACTGCGCACCACCGGCATGCCGATCCGGATGATGCGGGAGTACGCCCAGCTCCGGCACAAGGGACTGGCCACGGCCGGTCGCCGCAAACAGCTGCTGCACGACCACCGGACGGACGTCCGGCAGCGCATCGCCGAGCTTCAGGCGTGCCTGGCCATTCTCGACTACAAGATCACCAACTACGCCGAGATCGAGGCCAAGATGGCCGACCAGTCGCTGATCCAGGAGGTGTCGGCGTGAAGACGAGGCGGCTGGGCGGCCTGGAGGTCGGCGCACAGGGCCTTGGCTGCATGGGTATGAGCCAGTCCTACGGCCAGGGCGACGAGACGGAGTCGGTGGCGACCATCCACCGGGCCATCGACCTGGGCGTGACCCTGTTCGACACGGCCGACCAATACGGCCTCGGTGCGAACGAGGAGCTGGTCGGCCGGGCCCTCAAGGGACGCCGTGACCAGGTGGCGATCGCGACGAAGTTCGGGTTCGTGCCCGGTGACGGCGGTGGGCTCGGGATCCGCGGCGACAAGGCGTACGTGCACGAGGCGGCGAACCGCTCGCTGGCCCGGCTCGGCGTCGACCACATCGACCTCTACTACCAGCACCGGGTGGACGACACCGTGCCGATCGAGGAGACGATCGGCGCGATGGCGGAGCTGGTGCAGGCGGGCAAGGTCCGCTATCTGGGGATGTCGGAGGCCGGCGCGGAGACGCTCCGCCGGGCCCACGCGGTGCACCCGATCGCGGCGCTGCAGAGCGAGTGGTCGCTGTGGACGAGGGACATCGAAGCCGAGGTGCGGCCCACCTGCCGGGAGCTGGGTATCGGCATCGTGCCGTTCTCGCCGCTGGGCCGTGGCTTCCTGACCGGCAACGTGACCTCGGTCGACAAGCTCGCGGCGGACGACATGCGGCGCAACCTGCCCCGTTTCGAGGGGGAGAACTTCGACCGCAACCTCGCGATCGTGCAGCGGCTGACCACGCTCGCCGCGGAGCGCGGCGTCACGGCCGGCCAGCTGGCGCTGGCCTGGGTGCAGCACCAGGGTGACGACGTGGTGCCGATCCCGGGCACGAAACGCCGCAAGTACCTGGAGGAGAACGTCGCGGCGGCCGAGCTGGCCCTCACGGCCGAGGACCTGGCGGCGATCGCCGGCACGGTCGACGCGGTCGCCGGCGACCGGTACCGCCCCGAAATGCAGAAACTCGTAGGACGCTGACAAGGAGAATCATGGAATCGCGCAAGCTCGGCGACCTCGAGGTGTCCGCGCAGGGCCTCGGATGCATGGGGATGAGCGAGTTCTACGGACCGGGCGACGACACGGAGTCGATCGCCACCATCCACCGCGCGATCGATCTCGGCGTGACCCTGTTCGACACGGCTGACATGTACGGCAGCGGCGCGAACGAAGAGCTGGTCGGGCGGGCCCTGAAGGACCGCCGCGACCAGGTCGTGCTGGCCACCAAGTTCGGGTTCGTGCGCGACCCGGACAACCCCACCGCGCGGGGCGTGCGCGGCGACGCCGCATACGTGCACGAGGCCGTGGACAAGTCACTGGCCCGGCTCGGTGTGGACCACATCGACCTCTACTACCAGCACCGCGTCGACCCGACCGTGCCGATCGAGGAGACCGTCGGCGCGATGGCGGAGCTGGTGCAGGCGGGCAAGATCCGCCATATCGGCCTGTCCGAGGCCGGCCCGGAGACGATCCGCCGCGCGGTTGCCGTGCACCCGATCTCGGCGTTGCAGACGGAATGGTCGCTGTGGTCGCGGGACATCGAGGACGAGATCGTCCCGGTCTGCCGTGAGCTGGGCGTCGGCATTGTGGCCTACTCGCCGCTCGGCCGAGGCTTCCTCACCGGCCGCTTCACGTCGACCGACGCGTTCGGCGAAGGTGACTTCCGCGCTGCCGGCCAGCCTCGGTTCAGCGAGGAAAACCTGGCCAAGAACCTGGCCATCGTCGAGGCGCTGAAGGCCGTCGCCGCCGAGCGCGGCGTCACGCCCGGTCAGCTGGCGCTGGCCTGGGTGCAGCACCAGGGGCAGGACGTGGTGCCGATCCCGGGCACCAAGCGGATCAAGTACCTGGAGGAGAACGTCGCCGCGGCCGGCCTGGAGCTGTCCGATGACGACCTCGCCGCCATCGCGGCCGCCGTCCCGGCTGACGCGGTCGCCGGCACGCGTTACTCGGCGGCCAGCATGAATTCGCTCGGCCGCTAGTTCACCGCGAAGCCGCCGGCCGTCGGGGGCCGGCGGCTTTGTCATGCCATGAGGCCGGCGGCGACGGTGGCGCCGAGTTCCCAGCACGCCTGGAGGTCGTCCTTCGACGGCGTCGCGGTGACCAGCACGTGCTCGGTGACCCGGGCCCAGCCCAGGCCCTTGGTGATGCCGTCGATGGCGCGCACGGCGCCGGACATGTCGCTGTTGCCGTGCACATACAGCCCGAACGGACGACCCTGGGTTGCGTCGAGGCACGGGTAGTAGACGAGGTCGAAGAAGACCTTCAACGCGCCGGACATATAACCCAAAGCGGCGGGCGTGCCCAGGATCAGCCCGTCCGCCTCGAGCACGTCGACGGCGGTGGCGGCCAACGCCGGTTTGCGGACGACCTCCACGCCCTCGATCTCCGGTGTTGTGGCTCCGGCCACAGTCGACTCGAACATCGCCTGCAGGTTCGGCGACGGAGTGTGGTGGACGATCAGCAGTCGGGGCACCCGCACGACGATGCCGACCGGTCGCCGTGACCGCAACCGATCAACGGTGCGTAGTCGCCAGATCGGGCGAAAACCGTGCTGCCAGCACGATTCCGGCGCGTCCGATTTGGGCGGGTGACGGAGTGTGGCGCGCGGATGTGCCGACGCGTCAAGGAAAAACGCCACGAGAAGTAGGCAACCGCTGCGCCACCCCGGCCGTCTGACTGAGAGGAAACGCTGGTATAGATGGAAGAACTGTGGACGTCACAACTACTCTCCTGTCCGGCAGCCGGCGCAAGCGTGTGATCTACGCGGGCTGGCTGGCCGTAGGCATCGGCCTGATCGGTGCACCGCTGGTGGTCCTGTCGCTGTGGCCCGGCATCGACCACACCCCCTACTCGGCCAACACCGTCCTGCTCGCCTTCGGACTGTGCCTGAGCTCCATCGCCTACGCGTTCGGCCGCGCGGCCGTCGCGGGCATGACGGAAGACCGGCCCCGACCGGTGTCGGGACCGGGCAACATCCCGTACCTGCTCGCCGGCGGTTTCCTGGCGGTCGCGGTGATCTCACTGATCGTCGCGGCGGCCTGAAACCGCTCAGTCGAACAACGCCGCCACCTCGCCGCGCAGCGCGGCCAGCCGGGCCACGGCCCGCTGCCGCGCGGCGGCCAGTCCGTCCCGATCCGACACCGGTTCCACGATCTCCAGGTACGCCTTGAGCTTCGGCTCTGTGCCCGAGGGCCGGATCAACACCCGGACACCCTCGCCGCGCAGGGCCAGCACGTCGGCCCGCGGCCTGAGGTCCTCGGCCGTCACCGAAACGCCCGCCAGCGCCGTCGGCGGATCGGTGCGCAACTCGGCCATCAGCCGGCCGATCCGGCTCAGGTCGGTCACCCGCAGCGAGACCTGGTCGGTCAGATGCAGGCCGTGTGTGACGGCCAGGTCGTCGAGCACATCCAGCACCGAACGACCCTCGGCCTTCAGCCCCGCGGCCAGGTCGCAGGCCAGCACCGCGGCCGAGATGCCGTCCTTGTCCCGGACGTAGTCCGGGTCGACACAATGCCCGAGCGCTTCCTCGTACGCGTAGACGAGACCGGTTCCGGCACCGTCGCCGGCTCGCACGAGCCACTTGAAACCGGTCAGCGTTTCGTCGTAGCGGGCACCGTGCGCCGCCGCCACCTTGGACAGCAGCGACGAGGACACGATCGTGGTCGCGACCAGCGCGCCAGTGGCGTCCATCGTGGACAGGACGTGCTCGCCGAGCAGCACGCCCGTCTCATCGCCCCGCAGCATGCGCCACGAGCCGTCCCGATCGCGGACACCCAGCGCGCACCGGTCAGCGTCCGGATCCAGCGCGATCGCCAGGTCGGCGTCGACCTTGGCGGCCAGCGCCAGCAGCAGGTCGGTCGCGCCCGGTTCCTCCGGGTTCGGGAACGACACCGTCGGGAAGTCGGCGTCCGGATCCTGCTGCTGCGTGACGAAGTGCACGTCGGTGAACCCGGCGGCGGTCAGCACCTCGGCCAGCGTCGCGGCACCGACGCCGTGCATCGGCGTCACGGCGACACGCAACGTCCGCACCCCGCCGGTCGGCAGGCTCGCCGCGCGTGTCACGTACTGGCCGACCTCGGCCTCCGTCACGCTGGTCCAGGTCTCGGTCCGCGGCACCGACACCGCCGGCGGCACCTGCGCGATCGCGGCCTCGATCTGTCGGTCGGTCGGCGGCACGATCTGCGCGCCGTGCTCGATGTACAGCTTGTAGCCGTTGTCGGCCGGCGGGTTGTGCGAGGCCGTGATCTGCACACCGGCGACCGCGTTCAGCTGCCGCACCAGGAACGCCGTCACCGGCGTTGGCAGCGGCCGGTCCAGCACCCGCACGTCGAACCCGGCGGCCGCGAGCACCCCGGCGACGGCACGGTGGAACTGCTCCGAGCCGTGCCGTGCGTCCCGGCCCACGACCACAACGCCGCCACCGTGGCCATTGCGCTGCAACCAGTCGGCCAGACCCGCGGTCGTCCGCACGACCACGGCCTCGTTCATGCCGTTCGCACCGGCGCGCACCGGCCCACGCAGCCCGGCCGTGCCGAACGTCAGCGGCCCGGACATGCGGTCGGCCAAGTCGTCGATCGCACCCGGATCACCGGCCATCGCCTTGGCCAGGACGCCCTGCAACTCGACCCGGGCGTCCAGGTCGGGGTCGTCGGCGATCCACCGGTACGCGGCGTCGCGGGCCGACGGCGCGAGACTCACTGCGGGCACCTCGCCAGCGCTCGGTGTCCGCGTTCACGGATGTCTGCGTTGAATGGTTCGCTCGCGAGCTCGCTCACGCTTTCGCCACCAGGTCACGCAGCAGGGTGCCCATGTCGGTCGCGGCCAGCCGGCCGGCCTCCAGGACCTCCTCGTGGTTCAGCGGCTCGCCCGTGATGCCGGCGGCCAGGTTCGTCACCAGCGACAGTCCGAACACCTCCGCACCGGCCGCGCGCGCGGCGATCGCCTCCAGCGCGGTCGACATGCCGACCAGGTCCGCGCCCATGGTGCGCAGCATCCGGATCTCGGCCGGCGTCTCGAAGTGCGGGCCCGGCAGCGCCGCGTACACGCCGTCCTCGAGGTCGGGGCGGATCGTGCGAGCCACTTCACGCAGCCGCGACGAGTACAGGTCGGTCAGGTCCACGAACCGGGCCCCGACCAGCGGCGACCGAGCCGTCAGGTTGAGGTGGTCGCTGATCAGCACCGGCTGGCCGACGGTCATGCCCTGGCGCAGGCCGCCGGCCGCGTTCGTCAGGATCACCGTGCGGGCGCCGGCCGCCGTCGCGGTGCGCACGTTGTGCACCACCGGGTCGATGCCGAAGCCCTCGTACAGGTGCGTCCGGCCGAGCATCACCAGGACGCGGTTGTCGCCCAGCTTCAGCGAGCGGATCGTGCCGCCGTGGCCGACCGCGGTCGGCGCGCGGAATCCGGGCAGCTCCGGCATCGGCACCTCGTGCTCGGCCTCGCCGATCACGTCGGCCGCCGGCCGCCAGCCGGAGCCGAGGACCACGGCCACGTCGTGCTGCTCGACGCCGGTGCGTTCGACCAGGGCGGCCGCGGCCGCCGTGGCCAGTGCCTCGGGGGAAATGGAGTCTTCGCTGATACCGGTCACACCGGCGAGCCTAAATCACCCTCAGCCGGTGACCTGGAATTGCGGCACGATCTGCAGGAGCAGGGCCCGGGCCTCGCTGGACGCGGGGCTCGCGACCGGCGCCTTGGCACCGACCACCCACAGGTCGTTCCCCTTGACCAGCACCATCGCGATGGTGGACTGCGGCTTGGCGCTGTTCTGCGCGTATTCGATCTGCTGCCCCTCGGTGAAGCCAGGCACCTGGGCCGACGTCGGCGACTGCATGACCACGCCCGGCACCGCCTTCACCGCGTCGATGTAGGCGGCGACCTTGGGGAAGTTCTGGAACCGCTGCACCGACAGCTCTTCCGAGCCGTCCGGACGCAGGAAGAAGAACTGGGCCCGAGCCGGCAGCGAGTCGGTCGCCGTGCGGTTCTGGTTGAACTGCGGCCAGCCGGTCGGCACGTCCAGGGCGAAGTCGGCGACGGAGCCGTTGTTGGTCACTATGGCCTTGGCGTGCACGCGGGTCGTCGGCAGCTTGGTGACCGTGGTCGACGTCGGCTGCGTGCTCGGCGTGCTGGCGAACGCGACCGCCGACGGCAGCAGGGCCTGTCCGCCGAGGTAGCGGGTCAGGACGAAGCCGCCGGCCATCGACACCACCACGATCACCGCCGCGGTCAGCGCCAACACCGCCGTTCCGACCTTGCCCCGCCGCCGACGCGGCGTGGCCGCCCGGACCGGCTGCGAGCTCGTCACCATGAACGGCAGCGGTCCGGGGTCGTTGGCCAGCGGCGTGTCCGTGGGCGGCGCCGGCGTCTTCGGCGGCGCGAACTGCTGGGACAGCGACCGGCGCTGCTTCTGCTGCGGGGGCGCCACCGGCGGGGCGTCCGGGCTGGGCAGTGGGAACAACACCGTGCCCGGCTCCGGCAGCAGCGGTCGCAGCCGTCTGCGCACCTCCGCCAGGCTCATCCGGGCGTCCGGGTCCTTCACCATCAGGCCCGTGATCACCGGCTCCAGCGGGCCCGCCGTCGTCGGCCTCGGCACGTCACCGTGCACCACCTCGGTCACGGTGGCCAGCGGGTCGTCGTCCGCGTCGTACGGCGGCACGCCCTCCACCACCGCGTACAGCGTCGCGCCCAGGCTCCACAGGTCCGCCGCCGGCGTCACCTCCTGGCCCGAGGCCACTTCCGGCGCGATGTAGGCCGGCGAGCCCAGCATGATGCCCGTACTGGTCATCGTGTTCTCGGCGACGTTGCGGGCGATGCCGAAGTCCGTCAGCTTGATCTGGCCGCTGTCCCCGACCAGCACGTTGCCCGGCTTCACGTCGCGGTGCGTGATACCGGCGCGGTGCGCCGCCTCCAGGCCCGCCGCCACGGCGTCCGCGACCGCCGCCGTCTGCTGCGTGCTCAGCGGACCCTGCTGGCGGACCACCTCCGCCAGGCTTCGGGAGGGCACCAGTTCCATCACCACGAACGGCTCGCCGTCCTGCCGGGCGATGTCGTGCAGCGTCACCACGTTCGGGTGGGACAGCACGGCAATCGCCCGGGCCTCCCGCAATGTCCGCTCACGCAGCGCGTCCGCCTCTCCCGGCGGGATGCCCGGTGGGAGCAGCACCTCTTTGACCGCGACCTTGCGTTGCAGGAACTCGTCGTAGGCCGCCCACACCGTGCCCATCGACCCGTTGCCCAGCACGTGTTCGAGCCGGTAGCGGCCCGCGATCACGCGGGACCGGGCAGGCGGCGGAGTTTCCGGCGTGGACATGGGGCCATTCTCCACGAGTCGCGTCGGATCGGTTTTCGCAGACCCCGGCGCCCGCGTCAGGTGCGCCGGAGTCCTGACAACACCACCAGCGCCAGCGCATCGTCGGCTCGCGCGCCCGGGCGGCAGACGACGAGCGACAGCAGCTCCAGCACTTCCAGCGGCTCGATGTCGTCGCGCACGGTGCCCTCGGCCTGCGCGCCGGCGATGACGTCGAGGACCACGGCGTGCAGCCGGCCGATCGGTTCGGCGACGGCAGGGTCGTCGGTGGGCACGGACTTGAGTACGGCGAAGGGTTCCAGGACGGCGTCGCGTACGTAACCGAGCAGGACGTCCCACCGGGAGAGGTCGGTGGCAGCGGCCTCGGCGGTGCGGGCGGCGAGTCGGCTGACCACGTCGCAACTGATCAGCGCGAGCAGCGCGGCGCGGTCGGGGAAGTGCCGGTAGAGCGTTCCGACGCCGAGCCCGGCGGCCCGGGCGATGTCCTCCATGGCCACGCACTGCCCGGCGTCCATGAACGCCTGCGTGGCGGCGCGCACGATCAGCTCGCGGTTGCGCCGCGCGTCGGCCCGCACAAGGTCCTCCCAAGAAGTGGAATCCTGGATTCACCTTACGCTAGGGTCGTAACCGGAATCTCTGATTCACCTTTCGTGAGGGGGCGACATGCGCATCGGACTGCACGTGAACAGCGCGGGCCGGACGTTGGACGAGCTGGTGGCCGAGGCGGCGGCAGCGAAGGTCGACGCGGTCTACGTGAACGAGACAGTGGGCTGGGACCCGGTTCTGCTGGCCGGCCTGATCGGGGCGAGGGTGCCGAACGTCCAGGTCGGCACGGCGGTGACACTCACCTACCCGCGCCACCCGCAGGCGCTGGCCTCGGCGGCGCTGAGCGTGCAGGCGGCCACGGACAACCGCTTCGTCCTCGGGGTCGGGCCGGGACACAAGGTGGGGATCGAACCCCGGTTCGGCATCAGCTACGACAAGCCGGCGGCTCACGTCCGCGATTACCTGACCCAGCTGCGGCCGATGCTGGACGACACGACCGGGCTCCCCGGCGTGACCAGGCCGAAACTGCTCCTGTCGGCGCTGGGACCGGTCATGCTGGGCATCGCCGACGACCTGGCCGACGGCACGCTCCTGGTCTGGACATCGGCCGAGGGCGTCGCCGAGCTGGTCGCGCCGCGCTTGCACGACAAGGAAATCGCCCTCACGGCGCTGGTCGGCGTCACCGACGACCCGGACGCCGTGCGGGCCCAGCTCGCGGCCCAGTTCCAGGCCGGCAACCTGCCGAACTACCAGCGGCACCTGGCTCGCCAGGGCCTGTCCAGCGTGGCGGAGACGGCGATCCTCGGCGACGAAAAGGCGGTGGCGCAAGAACTTCGACGGTTCGCGGACGTCGGTGTGACCGAACTGGTGGCCAGTGTGGTCGGTGACCGCGAACGAACCCTCGCCACGCTGAGCTGATCCCGGGCGTTAACCCTGGGGTTCCCGCCAGATCGGGTAGAACTGCGGCCCACCGGGCGGCCCGAACGGCTCCCCGGCGTCGACGAAGCCGTGCCGCCGCCACAGCCGCGCGCTGTCGGCGGTGCTGGCTTCGCCGGCGCAGGGGATGCCCTCGGCGTCGAGACGGCGGAAGTGCTGCTGGGCGATCGCGCTGCCAAGACCTTTCCGTTGGGCCGCCGGCAGAATGCCGCAGAACTGCCAGTGCAGGTGCGGCGCGGGGTTCATGTGCGTGCCCAGCAGCTCGGTGATCAGCGCGAGGCGTTCGAAGTCCTCTTCGTCCAGGACCGCGAACCGCTTCAGGAACTCCTCGGGACTCTCGCCACCATCGGTGCGGAACCACAGCGAAGCAGCGGAGTGGTCGTGGGCGAGGTACACCTCGCCGTCGGCAAAGGCGGCTTCGGTGAAGGCGCGGAAGAACACCGGGTGCACGGATCGCCGGTGCTCATCGCCGGGAAACACCCACGTGTTCACGGGATCGTTCTGGAACGCCTCGCCGAGGATGCGGGCCACGGTGTCCACTTCGGACCGCGAAGCGGGGCGGACGACGTCGTACATCACTGGGCCTTTCCGATACCGGCGTACACCTCGGGCTTGCGGCTGCGCAGCACGGAACCGCGCACGAGGCCGATCACCGCGGCCAGCAACAGGATCCCGGGCAGGATCCAGCGCAGCGGCGAATCGCCGGCGGTGCCGAGCAGCACGTCGTAGTTCCACAGAATGAGCACGAGAATCACGAGCAGCGCCACGGCGGCCAGTGCCGGCGCGATGGTGTGCCGCCACGCGGGCTCGTCGTGCTCACGCTTGCGGAAGAAGCCGATGACCGACACGGAAACCGCCGCCAGCACAAAGACCACGCCGGTCGAGGCCATGGTGCCGAGCCAGCTGAACAATTCGGTGAACGGGTCCCGGCCGAGGATCGCGAACACGGCCACCACGATCAGGCCGAGGGCGGTTTGCAGCAGAGAACCGGCGGCGGGCGCGCCGGTGCGGCGATTGGTACGGGCCAACGCCTCCGGCAGCACGCCTTCCCGTCCCAACGCGAAGAAGTAGCGGGCGATCGCGTTGTGGAAGCTCAGCAGTGAAGCGAATTGACTGGTGAGGAAAAGGACATAGGAGACGTCGGAGAACGCGCTGCCGAGCCGCTGCGCATTCAGCCCGAACAACAGACCGGGCCCCTGGGCCTGCGCAGCGCCGACGACGTTGGCCGGCCCGGCGGCGTCGGCCATGGCCAGCGCCGAAAGCGTGTACAGGACGGCGGTCAGCGCCACCGCTAGGTACGTCGCGCGGGCGACGGTCCGCCGCGGATCCCGCACCTCCTCGCTGTACGACGCCGCGCCCTCGAAGCCGGTGAAGACGGCGACGGAGAAAGCGAACACGGCGCCGACGCCCGTGGTGAACAGACTGCTCGGCGCGAGCGGCACCAGTGACGGGGCGCCGCCGCCGTCGGGCGAACCCAGCAGCGCGAGGTCGGTCACGACGATGACCGCGCACTCCAGGAGCAGCACGACGCCGAGCACCTTGGCGTTGATGTCCACCCGCAGCACGCCCAGCGTGCCGATGACCACGGCGATCGCGAGCCCCCACAGCCACCACGGCGTGTCCAGCCCGAGCAGCGGGTTGATCCAGCTCGACAGCGACCAGCCGAACAGGCCGTACACACTGATCTGGATCCCGTTGTAGGCGACGAGAGCCACGAACGAGATCGCCACGCCCGCCGGCCGGCCGAGCCCGTTCACCACGTACGGATAGAACGCTCCGGCGCCGGTGATGTACCGGCTCATTGCGGCATACCCGACGGCGAACAGTGCGAGCACCGGCGCCAGCAGCACGAAGGACAGTGGCACGCCGACGACACCGGTGACCGCATAGGTCGCGGTGACGCCGCCGGCGATCGCGTACAGCGGGCCGGACGCGGCCACGACGAAGAAGAGAATTTGTGCGACACCGAGACGAGGTCGGGCGAGGCCGCGTTCACGCAGCGGCGTACGAGTGGCCACCTTTTTGCTCCCCCAGGAGTCATCCCACCATTTCTGGGCAACCCTAGTCATTCGACACCGGTTCCCGCACCGGCTACGTTTCCGGCACGTGGTCCACATGAACTCCCGGCTGCCCCTGGTGGAGGCGCTGTTCTTCCTCGCGCACGACGAGTTCACGGGAAAACCGCAGGTGGCGCGGGCGCCGCTGGAGATATGTTTGTGCGGCGCAATTATGTGCGACCTATTGTTCACCGGACGTATATCGGTCAACGACGGATGCCCTGCGGCCACCGGAAAACACGGGCGCGGTGACCGTGCGTCCGCCGAGGTGCTGGCCGAGATCGCCGCCGAGCCGACCGGATATCCGGTCCGGGAGTGGATCGACCACCTGCGGCCGACAGCGGTGGACAGGGTGGTGGGCCAGCTCGCCGACGGCGGCCTGATCACCAAGGTTGCCGACCGTGGCCTGCTCCGCCGCACCCTCCGCTACCCGCCGGTGGACCTGCTGGTCGCGGCCGGCGGCCGGGCCGAGATCAGGGCCGCGGTCCTCGGGCCGGGCCGACCGGACGTCTACAACGTCAGCCTGGCCCTGCTGGCCTGGCACCTCGGCCTGGACGACCTGTGCGAACCGCAGCTCGACCGCCGCATGCTGCGAGCGTGGCTGGACCGAGCGGCCAAGCCGATGCCGCCGGCGGCGACCGAGGTGCTCGCGGCGGTCGAGTCGGCGATCGCGGCCTCGGTGTACGGCGGCGAGCGGCGCTGACGTTTCTTGCACTGGTCCGCTCCGCCGTGGAGTCTTTCGCGTCGGCCGTGGCTCCGGTTGGATCGACACCGTGACCTTGGTGATCGGTGTCGACTCCTCGACGCAGTCGACAAAAGCGCTCGTGGTCGAGGCCGAGACCGGCCGGGTGCTGGGCGAGGGGCGATCGCCGCATCCCGAGGGCACGGAGGTCAACCCGCGAGCCTGGCAGGTGTCCTGTACTCGTGCCGTGGCGCAGGCCCGGGAGAACGCGCCGGGGCCGATTGCCGCGATCGCGGTAGCCGGGCAGCAGCACGGCTTGGTCGCCGTGGATGCTGAAGGCGAGCCGGTGCGGCCGGCGTTGCTGTGGAACGACACCAGGTCGGCGGCCGAAACCGAGCAATTCGTCGCCAAACACGGCCCCGAACGGCTGGCCGAGCTGACCGGCTCGGTGCCGGTTCCGAGCTTCACCGTGACCAAGCTGGCCTGGCTGGCCGAGCACGAGCCGGCGGCCGCGGACCGGGTCGACCGCGTGATGCTGCCGCACGACTGGGTGAGCTGGACGCTGTCCGAGCCAGGCACCGAACCGGCGACCGACCGTGGGGACGCGTCCGGCACGGGCTATTTCTCGCCGCGGACCGGCGAATGGCTGCCGGACCTGCTGGCCGACGCGTTCGGCGGCCGGGCACCGCGGCTGCCGAGACTGCTCGGCCCGGCTGAGGTCGGCGGCCGCACTGCGAAGGGCACCCTGGTTGCCGCCGGCACGGGCGACAACATGGGGGCGGCCCTGGCCCTGAAAGCGGGGCCTGGTGACGTCGTCGTCTCGCTCGGTACTTCTGGCACGGTCTTCGCCGTCACGGCCGAGGGCACCGCCGACCCGACCGGCTTCGTGGCCGGGTTCTGCGACGCGACCGGTCACTACCTGCCGCTGGTCTGCACGCTCAACGCCGCTCGGGTCCTGACCACGACAGCCGCGCTGCTGGGCACCGACCTCGCCGGCCTCGACGAGCTGGCGCTCCGGGCCGAACCGGGTTCGGGCGGCCTGGTCTTCGTGCCCTATCTGGACGGTGAGCGGACGCCCAACCTGCCGGACGCGTCGGGCACCTTGACCGGGATCCGGCGTGGCAATCTCACGCCGGAGAACGTGGCCCGGTCAGCGGTCGAGGGCATGCTGTGCGGGCTGGCCGACGGGTTTGCCGAGCTGCGTCGGGTCGGAGTGCAGGCTCGGCGGGTGTTGTTGATCGGCGGCGCGGCGCGGTCGGCCGCGGTGCAGGCAGTTGCGTCCGGGCTGTTCGACGCACCGGTCGAAGTGCCGGAGCCGGCCGAATACGTGGCCCTGGGAGCGGCGCGTCAGGCCGCCTGGGCGTTGTCCGGCGCGCCGGAAGCGCCGGACTGGCCGGTGCGTGCGGAGGGGATCGGGCGGACGGAAGGCGGCAAGGCGGTGCGCGCCGCCTACACGGCGGCTGTCGCCCAGATCCACGGCCACGTAGGCTAGTGATCAACAGGAGGAGGCGGTCCATGGCCCGGGTGACTGCGTTCGTCACCATGCTGGTGTTCAGCGTGCTGTTCGCCGGCCCGGCCTGGGCGCAGACCGGCACACCGCAGCCCGGGCCGTCGCTGAACCCGCCGCAGAACCAGAGCCTCGGCGACGACGCCCGGCAGCGCGTGATCCTCTTCGTGATCGTGGTCGTGCTGCTCGGCATCGTCTGGTGGGGCCGCCGGATCCGGAAGAAGCGGCAGAAGGCCGGCTGATCGTCTTTCTCACGATGTGAGAGCACGAACCGCCCACAGACGGATTCATGATCATCAGCCGGGGACCGGCTACACCCAGGCATAATTTTCCGTCACGGGTTGCGCCGTTCGTCGCAATAAGCCTGCCGGCTGGCCCTGAAGGGGCGAAACTCGAGCGAGCCACCAGCACGCTTGGTGCAGGATGAACAAGGTGAGCCATCCCAAGGCGACCTGCCGTTCATCCGTTGAGCGGTACGCGGACGCCCTGGTGAGCCTCTCCCGGAGCATCCACGCCGAGCCCGAACTGGCCTATCGCGAGCACCGCAGCGCGGCCAAGGTCGCCGATCTGGCCGAGCGCGAGGGCTTCCAGGTCGAACGGGGAGTAGCCGGTCTCGACACCGCCTTCACCGCCACCTTCGGCTCCGGCGATCTGGTCGTCGGCCTGTGCGCCGAGTACGACGCGCTGCCCGAGGTCGGCCACGCCTGTGGACATAACATCATCGCGGCCGCGTCGGCCGGTGCGGCCCTCGCGCTGCGTGATGTGGCCGACGATCTAGGTGTGACGGTCAAACTGGTGGGCACCCCGGCTGAGGAGTCCGGCGGCGGGAAGGTCCAGCTGCTGGAACACGGCGTGTTCGACGGCGTCGGGCTGGCCATGATGGTGCACCCCGCGCCGTACGAGGCGGTCGCCTCGCCCTCGCTGGCCATCGTCGACCTGGAGGTCGAGTACACCGGCCGGGCCTCGCACGCGGCCGCCGCCCCGCAGCTGGGCGTGAACGCGGCCGACGCGCTGACCATCGCGCAGGTCGCGATCGGCCTGGCCAGGCAGCATTTGGAGCCGAAGCAGATGGTGCACGGCATCGTGACCCACGGCGGCGCCGCCCCGAACATCGTTCCGGCGACGGCCGCCGGCCAGTTCTACCTGCGTGCGGTCGACCACGAGTCGCTGCAGCGCCTGGTCGACCGGATCGAGGGCTGCTTCACCGCCGGCGCCGTCGGCACCGGGTGCACGCACGAGGTCAGGCAGATCTCGGCGGAGTACACCGAGCTGGCGCCGGACCCCTGGCTGGCCTCCGCGTACCGCGAGGCCGTGACGGAACTCGGCCGCGTGCCGATAAGTCACGAAGACGAGCTGCTCCGCCTGACCGGCAGCACCGACATGGGCAACGTCACCCGAGCGCTGCCCGGTATCCACCCATCAATTGCGATCGACTGCGGAGACGCGGTGAACCACCAGCCGGAGTTCGCCGCCGCCTGCGCCACCCCGAGCGGGGACCGTGCCGTGTTGGACGGCGCGCTCGCTCTGGCGTGGACGGCGGTGGCCGCGGCGACCGATCCCACACAGCGGGAACGGTTGCTGGCCGGTGTCGGACACCGCGTGGCCCGCGCTGGAGGTGCGGCGTGACCGTGCTGGACTCGCGGCCGGAACTGCCCAGGGAGGGCGACGGCCGCCGGCACGACGGACAGTCCGACGTGCTGATCACCGATTCCGGGGTCAGCATGTCCGACGTGGCGGACTTGGGCGCCGGGCGCGGCCCGGCCTGGCTCGACGAATGGCTGACATCGGGTGCGGCCGACGTCGTGGCGTGGCGGCGGCACATCCACGCCCACCCGGAGCTTTCCCGGCAGGAGCACGACACCACGGAGCTGGTGTCCGAGGTGCTCCGGTCCATCGGCCTGCACCCCAAGGTGCTGCCTGGTGGCACCGGCCTGATCTGCGACATCGGCACCGGTGAGCGCTGCGTGGCGCTTCGGGCCGACATCGATGCGTTGCCGTTGCAGGAGAACACCGGGCTGCCGTTCGCATCCACCAACGACGGCGCCTGCCACGCGTGCGGGCATGACGCCCACACCGCGGTGCTCCTGGGTGCGGCCATGGCGCTGGCCTCGGCGCCTGAGCTGCCCGGTCGCGTTCGGTTGATCTTCCAGCCGGCCGAGGAGTCCATGCCCGGTGGGGCGTTGGACGTCATCGCCGCCGGTAGTCTCGACGGCGTGGACCGGATCTTCGGTCTGCACTGTGACCCGCGGCTGGAGGTCGGCCGTGTCGGCACCCGCGTCGGCGCCATCACGTCGGCCGCCGACCTGCTGGAGCTCAAGCTCACCTCGCCCGGCGGGCACACCTCCCGGCCGCACCTGACCGCCGACCTCGTGCACGCGCTGGGGACCGTGATCACCGGGCTGCCCGCGCTGCTCAACCGGCGGGTCGACCCGCGGTCCGGGACCGTGCTGACCTGGGGCGCGGTGCACGCCGGCCAGGCCGCCAACGCGGTGCCGCAGGACGGTTTGCTGCGCGGCACCCTCCGCACCGGCGACCACCATGTGTGGAACGAGCTCGAGCCGCTGGTCAAGGACCTCGTGCAGTCCCTGCTGTGGCCCACCGGCGTCGGTTTCGAGCTGGAGCACCGCCGTGGCGTGCCGCCGGTGGTCAACGACGCCGAGAGCACCGCGGTGCTGCGGGCCGGCATCGAGGCGGCGCTGGGTGAGGACGCCCTGGCCGGCACCGAGCAATCATCCGGCGGCGAGGACTTCGGCTGGTACCTGGAGCACGTGTCCGGGTCCTTCGGGCGCCTCGGCGTGTGGTCCGGAGATGGCCGTCAATACGACCTCCACCAGCCGACTTTCGTCCTGGACGAACGTGCCCTCCTGGTCGGAGTTCGCGTGATGGTACACGCCGCCCTAAGCGCACTGGCCTAACCCCCGCGAGTCCCGCTTAGCGTCACCCCGAACTCCGGCTTTACGCAGCTGTCCACAGCCCCTGGGAGTTATCCACAGTCTGTGGAGAAGGGCTTTCGGTCGATGTGCCGTCGGGGCACCGTGGAGCCATGCTCGAACTTCCCAATGGATTCCACGGTGCCTTCCGGCGGCGCGACGTCGTAGCTGCCATCGGCCGCTACGGCCTGCTCACCGCCCTCGCACGGGGCGAACTGGTCAGTTTCCACAAGCGCGTGCTGGTGAGCCGGGAACTGGTGACCCAACTGCGAACCCGCGCGGCCGCCGCATTGCTACTTGCCGGTGAACGCGCGGTATTGACCAGGCACACCGCCGCCCGAATGTACGGCTGCACCGCCGCCGACTTCGCGCCGATTGACATTCTCGTGCCCTATGAACGCCGAATCGACCGACTGCCTGGAATCGTCGTTCACCATGGAGTGTTCAGTGAGGACGATGTCACGGAAATCGACGGTCTGCCGCTGCTGGCACCCGAGATCGTGCTGGCTGACCTGCTCTGCCGTGCTCGCCGCCCGACGTCGCTGGCCTGCGCTGATCAGATGTTCAGGGGTCTTCCTGAGGCTCAACGCCCGGGCTTTCGGGGCTCAGTGCTCCGGGCGATCAGTGCCCGCGCGGACGTTCGGGGCACCAGGCAGGCGCGAGTGTTGCTCGATCTCGCCACAGGGTTGCCTGAATCGCCGTTCGAGAGCCAGCTGCTGCTGACGTTTTATGACCGTGAGTTGCCGATGCCGATTCCGCAGCACTCGATAACCACAATCGACGGGCGCGAGATCTACCGCCTCGACTTCGCCTGGCCTGAGTTCCGGATTGCCGTCGAGTACGACGGTTATGCGGCGCACGCCGAGCGGCACGACCGGGACCGCCGGCGCGACGAGGATCTTGCCGGCCGAGGCTGGATCGTCATTCACGCCACGATCGATGACCTCATGGCACCGTTTCGTCTGGTCAGTGAGGTTCGGCAAGCGCTGGCAGACCGTCGGCTATCTGCCTGAAACCGGACTTCGGTGTGACGCTGAGCGGGACTCGCGGGGGTTGGGTCAGCCGGTGATACCTCGGCAGGGGCGGGTGCGGAGGTCGTTGACGTAGTCGTCGGGGGCGCCGGCGGCCTCGGCGGCGTCGGCGACGACACCGAGGTAGCGGGCCGAGGGGAGGCCGCCCTCGTAGGCGTCGAGGACGTAGAGCCAGGCGACGACGGTGCCCTCCAGGGTCTGGGCCCGGAGCCTGATCTTCTTGTAGAGGCCGAGCGAGCCCTCCCAGCGGTCCAGGCGGGCCTCGTCCCGGGGGCTGACGTCGTAGAGGACGACGAAGACCTGCGAGTCGGGCTCCTCGACGATGGTCGCCAGCGAGCCCTCCCAGCCGAGGTCCTCGCCGCCGAACGACAGGCGCCAACCGGCGAGCCACCCGGTCCCCGCCATCGGGGAGTGCGGGGCTCGCTCCATCATCTGGTTCGGGTCCATGTTGGAGCCGTACGCGGCGTAGAGCGGCACGCCCGACAGCCTAGCGACCGATCTGATCAGGGGTCGGGACGCCGAGCGCTCGGCGCGTGAGGATGTAAGTTCTAGACGCCCGAGTAAAGCTGTGCTTGGAGGAACCCGGTGACCCGGATCGTGATCATGGGCGGTGGCCCGGCCGGCTACGAGGCGGCGCTGGTCGCCGCGCCGCACGGGGCCGACGTGACCGTGGTCGAGCGGGACGGCCTGGGTGGCGCCTGCGTGCTCTACGACTGCGTGCCGTCCAAGACCTACATCGCGTCGGCCGGGGCCCGTTCGGCCTTCCGCAACGCCGGTGAGCTGGGCATCAGCACCGAGAACTCGGTGGCGGCGGTGGATGTGCCGGTCGTGCACGGACGGGTGAAGGGCCTGGCCCTGGCCCAGTCCGCGGACGTGCGGGCCAAGCTCCAGCGCGAGGGCGTGCGCATCCTCACCGGCACTGCCCGCTTCTGCGACGACGCGCCGGGCCTGGCCCAGCACCGTGTCGTCGCCCACACCACCGACGGCGGCACCGAGGTGCTGCCGGCCGATGTTGTGTTGATCGCCACGGGCGCGACGCCGCGCGTGCTGCCCGGCGCCGTGCCGGACGGTGAGCGCATCCTGGACTGGCGGCAGATCTACGACCTGACCGAGCTGCCCGAGCACCTGATCGTCATCGGCTCCGGCGTCACCGGCGCCGAGTTCGCCTCGGCCTACACCGAGATCGGCGTCAAGGTCACGCTGGTGTCCAGCCGGGACCGCGTGCTGCCGCACGAGGACGCCGACGCGGCCGCCGTGCTGGAGGACGTGTTCACCGAGCGGGGCAGCGAGATGGCCAAGCACGGCCGTGCCTCCCGGGTCGAGCGCACCGAGAAGGGCGTCAAGGTCTACCTGGAGGACGGTCGCACGGTCGAGGGAAGCCACGCCCTGATGACCGTCGGCTCGGTGCCCAACACCGCCGACATCGGCCTGGACAAGATCGGCATCGAGCCGGGCGGCGGCGGGTTCATCCCGGTGGACCGGGTGTCCCGTACCTCGGTCAGCGGCGTGTACGCGGCCGGCGACTGCACCGGCGTGCTGATGCTGGCCTCCGTGGCCGCCATGCAGGGCCGCATCGCCATGTGGCACGCGCTGGGCGAGGGCGTGCAGCCCATCCGCCTCAAGACCGTGGCCGCGAACGTGTTCACCAACCCGGAGATCGCCACGGTCGGCATCAGCCAGCAGGCCATCGACTCCGGCGAGGTGCCGGCCCGCACGATCATGTTGCCGCTGGCCACCAACCCGCGGGCCAAGATGGAGGGCCTGCGCCGCGGTTTCGTGAAGCTGTTCTGTCGCCCGGCCACCGGCGTGGTCATCGGCGGCGTGGTGGTGGCTCCGTCGGCCAGCGAGCTGATTCTGCCGATCGCGCTGGCCGTGCAGAACCAGCTCACGGTCGAGCACCTGGCCCACACGTTCTCGGTGTACCCGTCGCTGTCCGGCTCGATCACCGACGCCGGCCGCCAGCTGATGCGACACGACGACCTGGACTGACAAACGCGCGAAACCCCCGAAAGGTTGCCTCTGACCAGGGGGAACTCCCGTTGATCCGCTGACGTCCTGGTGGCGTCGGATCAAACAAACGGGGGGTCCTGCAATGTTTCTCAAGTCTGTCCGGGCCGGTGCGGCGGTCGTCGTCGGACTGGTCGGCCTCGCGCCGGCCGCGTTCGCTGGCTACCACGAGACGGTCCAGCTCAACAGCGGCGCGACCACGAACCGTCACGCTGAAGCCCGGCGTCGGGCCCGGCACCTACCGGGTGACCATGACCTGTGGCAATTCCTCCATCGGCGCCGATTTCACGGTGCCGGCCAAGCAGGTCACGAAGACGCCGGTGGGCGCGCCGCAGACTGGTGGCGGCGGCACCGCGACCGTCTTCGCGTGATAGGTCCGGTCAGGGCAACGAGCGACGCACGGGCGACGTCTTCTGATGACCAGCCGGACGACGACGTGGGGGTTCAGCATGGTGGTCAGAACGGTCGTCGTCGGCGGCGCGGGTGGTGCCTCGCCAAGAAGTTGATGCTGGCCTGCGGAAACTAGTCCGTGGCCAGCACGCTGACGATGCCAGAACGGTAGTTCACGACGATGCCGCTGCCAGCGCCGCACAAATTTTCGCGGACCGGGCAACCTGCCGGGCGGCGGTTTACGTCTGGTCGGTGATGGCTAGCCCATCACCGGTCGCGCCGTCGCGGCTTTCGTTTTGCAGGGGTGCACGAAATCCACGGCGGCGCGACCAAACATGGAGTTTGCGATGAAGAAGATCCTGATCGGCGTGCTGCTGGCGGCCGGCCTGCTGGTCGGTGCGTGCGGCACGACGTCGCCGCAGTCCGCGCCGGCGGTAACCACCAGCACAGCCGCGGCCACGACGACCACCACCAGTCCCGCGGCGCCGTCCCTGGCCGCCTCGACGCCGGTGTCGGTGGACATCCCCAAGATCAGTGCGCACTCGTCGCTGGTGCCGTTGGGGCTCAACGCCGACCAGACGATCGAGGTGCCGCCGGTGAGCACGCCGATGCAGGCCGGCTGGTACAAACTCGGGCCGACGCCCGGCGAGATCGGGCCGGCCGTCATCCTCGGCCACGTCGACGGCAACAAGCAGGCCGGCATCTTCTACCGCCTGCACGAGCTGGCCGCCGGCGACAAGATCTCGGTCGGCCGGCAGGACGGCAGCACGGCCACGTTCACCGTGCAGAAGGTGGAGCGCGACGCCAAGGACGCCTTCCCGACCGACGCCGTCTACGGCGACACCTCGACCGCGGACCTCCGCGTGATCACCTGTGGCGGGGCGTTCGACACCAAGGCGCACAGCTACGTGGACAACATCATCGTGTTCGCGACGCTGGACCGCGCCTGAAGTCCGAGCAGTGGTGGCGATGGCGCGGACAGCGGGCGCGGAGCCGAGGACAAGGAGAGGGGCCGGCCTTGCGAACCAGCCCCTCCCGACGTCAATCGATCACTCCACCCAGTCGAAGGTCTTGGTGACGGCCTTCTTCCAGTTGGCGTACTCGGACGCCCGCCGGTCGTCGTCCATGGCCGGGGTCCATTCCTTGTCCTTGGCCCAGTTCTGGCGGATGTCGTCCTCGCTCTTCCAGAAGCCGACGGCCAGGCCGGCCGCGTAGGCGGCGCCGAGCGCGGTGGTCTCGGCGACCACGGGCCGGATGACCGGCACGCCGAGGATGTCGGACTGGAACTGCATGAGCAGCTCGTTGACGACCATGCCGCCGTCGACCTTCAGCGACGTCAGGGGCACGCCGGAGTCGGCGTTCATGGCGTCGATGACCTCGCGGGTCTGGAAGGCGGTCGCCTCCAGCACGGCCCGGGCGAGGTGGCCGCGGTTGACGAAGCGGGTGAGGCCGACGATGGCGCCGCGGGCGTCGGACCGCCAGTACGGGGCGAACAGGCCGGAGAAGGCGGGCACGAAGTAGCAGCCGCCGTTGTCCTCGACCGAACGTGCGTGCTCCTCGATCTCGGCGGCGGAGCTGATCATGCCGAGGTTGTCGCGGATCCACTGCACCAGCGAACCCGTGACGGCGATGGAGCCCTCCAGCGCGTACACGGTGTCGGCGGAGCCGATCTTGTAGCAGACGGTGGTGAGCAGGCCGTTCTCGCTGAGCACCTTCTCGGTGCCGGTGTTGAGCAGCACGAAGTTGCCGGTGCCGTAGGTGTTCTTGGCCTCGCCGGGCGACAGGCAGGCCTGGCCGAACGTCGCCGCCTGCTGGTCGCCGAGGATGCCGGCGATGGGCACGCCGGCCAGCGCGCCGCGCTCCCGGACGTGGCCGTACTCCTCGGAGGACGACCGGATCTCGGGCAGCATGGACAGCGGAATGCCCATGTCGGCGGCGATCTCGGCGTCCCAGGCCAGCGTCTCCAGATCCATCAGCAGGGTCCGGGAGGCGTTGGTGGGGTCGGTGACGTGCACGCCGCCGTCGACACCGCCGGTCATGTTCCACAGCACCCAGGTGTCCATGTTGCCGAAGATCAGGTCACCTGACTCGGCCTTGGCCCGTGCGCCCTCGACGTTGTCGAGGATCCAACGGATCTTGGGCCCGGAGAAGTAGGTGGCCAGCGGCAGTCCGGTGCGGGTCTTGTAGCGGTCGGCGCCGATGTCGCCGGACAGCTCGTCGACGATGGCCTGGGTGCGGGTGTCCTGCCAGACGATGGCGTTGTACACCGGCTTGCCGGTGGTGCGGTCCCACACCACGGCGGTTTCGCGCTGGTTGGTGATGCCGACCGCGGCGATGTCGCTGACGTGCAGGTCGGCCTTGGCCACCGCCCCGGCGGCGACCTCTCTGGTGTTGGACCACACCTCCTCGGGGTCGTGCTCGACCCAACCGGCCTTGGGGAAGATCTGCCGGTGCTCCTTCTGGTCGACCGCGACCACCCGGCCGGAGTGGTCGAAGATCATGCAGCGGGTGGACGTCGTGCCCTGGTCGATGGCGGCCACATAGGAGGACATGAATTCGCCTTTCGCAGACGTCAGGAAGCGGGCAGGGCCAGCGAGAGCAGCGCCGCGAGCGCGCCGCCGACCAGCGGGCCGACGACCGGCACCCAGGAGTAGCCCCAGTTGCCGTCGCCCTTGCCCTTGATCGGCATCAGGAAGGCGTACGCGAGGCGCGGGCCGAGGTCGCGGGCGGGGTTGATGGCGTACCCGGTGGGGCCGCCGAGCGAGGTGCCGATGACCAGCACCACGAACGCGACGCCGGCGTAGCCCAGCGCCGAGTTGCCGAACTGCGGGATGCCGTCGGTGCCGGTCTTGACGGTCGGGCTCTCCAGGATCCAGATCAGCAGCACGAAGGTGCCGATGATCTCGGTGACCAGGTTCCACGCCGTCCCGGGGATGCGCGGCGCGGTGGAGAAGATGCCCAGCGTGTTCTGCGGTTCGTCGTGCTTGTCGAACTGGAGTTTGTAGGTGGCCCAGCACAGCATGGCGCCGATGATCGCGCCGGCCATCTCGCCGGCGAAGTAGAAGGGAACCTTGTCCCAGCTGACCTTCTTGGCGATGGCCAGACCGAGGGTGACCGCCGGATTGAGGTGAGCTCCACTCGGATTGGCGACACTGGCTCCGGTGAAGACCGCGAAGCCCCAGCCGACGTTGATGAACAGTGTGCCGCCGTTGTTGCCGTTGGTGTTCTTCAGCACCGCGTTGGCCACCACACCGGTGCCCAACAGGATCAGCAGCGCGGTGCCGATCGTCTCCCAGACGAAGATCGCGCCATAGCCCATACACACCTCCACGCCCGTCTACGCCGTTGGAACGGGAGATCGGACGTTACTGAGCGGTACCGGACCTGTCCATGGCCGAAGTGCTCCACTGCCCGTCGCGGCCCCGCAGCCGGTAGCGTGATGATCCGTCGGAAGCCAGGCAGCCAACAGGCGGGAGGCGAGTGGCGTGGCCACCCGGAAACCAGCAGCAGCACCGGAGACCCCGACTCGCGGCTCGGCCGAGACCGGCCGCCTCGGCGTGCCGGAACGGGAGCGTGACTGGCAGCGCCTCGGCTCGGAGACCTTCGACGTGGTGGTGATCGGCGGCGGCGTGGTCGGTGTCGGCACGGCGCTGGACGCCGCCACCCGTGGCCTGCGGGTGGCGCTGGTCGAGGCCCGGGACCTGGCCTCGGGCACGTCCAGCCGGTCGAGCAAGCTCTTCCACGGCGGCCTGCGCTACCTGGAGCAGTTGGAGTTCGGGCTGGTGCGTGAGGCGCTGCGTGAGCGGGAGCTGATGCTCACGCGGATCGCCCCGCACCTGGTCAAGCCGGTGAGCTTCCTCTACCCGCTCAGCCACCGGCTGTGGGAGCGCCCGTACACCGCGGCCGGCCTGCTGATGTACGACACGATGGGCGGCGCCAGCTCGGTGCCCGGGCAGAAGCACCTCACGCGGGCCGGTGCGCTGCGCATGTTCCCGGCGCTCAAGCGGTCCGCACTGATTGGCGGCATCCGCTACTACGACGCGCAGGCCGACGACGCTCGCCACACCATGACCGTTGGCCGCACCGCCGCCCACTACGGCGCCGTGGTGCGGACGTCCACCCAGGTCATCGGATTCATGCGGGAGGCCGACCGGATCTCCGGCGTGCGGGTGCGCGACGCCGAGGACGGTCGCGAGACCGACGTCAAGGCCAACGCCGTGATCAACTGCACCGGTGTGTGGACCGACGAGCTCCAGCGCCTGTCCGGCAGCCGTGGCCGGTTCCGGGTGCGGGCCAGCAAGGGCGTGCACATCGTCGTGCCGCGGGACCGGATCGTCGCCGAGTCCGGGCTGATCCTGCGCACCGAGAAGTCCGTGCTGTTCGTGATCCCGTGGCGCAACCACTGGATCGTCGGCACCACCGACACCGACTGGAACCTCGACCTCGCGCATCCCGCTGCTACCACGGGCGACATCGACTACATCCTCGACCACGTCAACACCGTGCTGGCCACGCCGCTCACGCACGACGACATCGAGGGCGTGTATGCCGGGCTGCGGCCGTTGTTGGCCGGGGAAAGCGAGTCCACGTCCAAGCTGTCCCGCGAGCACGCCGTCGCGCGCGTCTCCCCGGGCCTGGTGGCGATCGCGGGCGGCAAGTACACGACGTACCGGGTGATGGCGGCCGACGCCGTGGACGCCGCCGGTGCCGATCTGACCGGCCGGCTTCAGCCGTCGATCACCGACAAGGTGCCGCTGCTCGGCGCCGATGGCTACTACGCCCTCGTCAACCAGGCCGACCAGCTGGCCACTCGGCATGGGCTGCACCCGTACCGCGTGCGGCATCTGCTCGACCGGTACGGCTCACTGGTGCACGAGGTGCTGGCTGTCGCCGACGGCGACCCCGACCTGCTTCGCCCGCTGCCGGCCGCGCCCGACTACCTCCAGGTGGAGATCGTCTACGCCGCATCGCACGAGGGTGCGCTGCACCTCGAAGACGCGCTCACCCGGCGGACCCGGATCTCCATCGAGTACCCGCACCGTGGCGTGGACTGCGCCGAGCAGGTCGCCCGGTTGATGGGCCGCGTGCTGGGTTGGGACGAAGCGCGTGTCGCCCGGGAGGTCGAGGTCTACACCTCCCGGGTGCAGGCCGAGCGGGACTCCCAGTCCGAGCCCAACGACCAGGCCGCCGACGCCAAGCGGATCAGCGCCCCCGAGGCGCGCGACCTCCGCGACCCGGTCAGCTGACTTCGTGCCACATGCGCTTCCTACTTGGCGCCGAATGCCGCATGGGAAGCGCATGTGGTGTTCGGGTGGGCGGTTACGAGCGTTCGTAGTGGTAGTGGCAGGCAGCGATGCGGATCTCATGACCCGCGCGTTTGTAGACGAGGCGGTGCTCGTCAGTGATACGGCGCGACCAGTAGCCCTGGAAGCCGTGCTTGAGTGCCTCGGGCTTGCCGACGCCCTCGTTGCCGTTCCGCTCGGTGTCCTTGATCAAAGCATCGATCCGCTTGAGGACCTTGCGGTCCTCGGACTGCCACCAGGCGTAGTCCGCCCACGCCAGCTCGTCCCAAACCAGCTTCATTCGGCCAACTCGTGGTGTTCGCCGCCGCCGGATTCGAGACGCTCGATCGCGGTGATCAGTCGTCGCGCGTTCTCTGGGCTGCGCAGCAGATAAGCCGTCTCCTTGAGTGACTGGTAGTCATCCAACGAGACGATCACGACCGGCTCGTGCCCCGCCCGGGTGATCACGACCTCCTCGCGGTCGTTCACCACCGCGTCGAGAGTCTCGGCGTAGTTTGCGCGAGACTCGGAATAGCTCATCGTCCTCATACGGCACCTCCCCGCAGCTGACGGCTGTTTGTCACATAAGCGTCGTTGTTGACGCTGGGCGTCACATGCGGACCGCATGTGACAAGGAAGTGGGTCAGGCGAAGGTGAGTCGGACGGCGTCGTTGAGCAGGTCGGTGATGTGCTGGCCGAGTCGGCGTTCGTCGGCCGGGGCGACGGTGCTCCACGCGACGCCGCTGCCCTTGGCCCGGCGGATCTGCACGTAGCGGCCGCGCGGGGTGTCGAAGAAGCCGACGACACGGTCGGCGCGGTGCCGGCGACCGAAGCGGTCACGAGCCGCGGCGCCGAACTGACCGCGACGGCGGACGTTGCCGACCATGGCGGCGAGCTCGTCGGCCTCGGAAGGGGACACGCCGTGGTCACGGAGGATCCAGCCGAGCTCGTCGGCGGTCTCCGCCTCAGCCGCGGCGGCGTCGAGCTCGGCGCTGGGCACGGTGATCGAGTAGCCGGGACCGGCGGGCAGCTCGGGCAGCAGAGACAGGGCAGCGCGGGGTAGGGCGGCGATGTCGACCAGGCTCAAAGTCAGCTGCCCGTCGGCCAGGCGGGCCAGCACGGCGTCGGAACCCTTGGCGGCGATCAACGCCCGCACGCCGCCGTCGAGCCAGAGCCGGGCGTCCAGCTCATAGTCGGCGCCGTCGAGCAGGCCGAGCAGGTCGACGAGGCTCTGGTCGATGCCACGAGCGCCTCCGACCAACCCCCGCTCGGCCAGCGAGTCCCACACGGTCTTGGTGACGTCGTCGCGCTCGACGTGGGTCTTCCCAGGAGATGCGACCTTGATCGCCAACGGCATCTCGGCCAGCCGGAGGTGCTCCCAGAGCACGTCGAACTCCAGCTCGGACAGGGTGAGCAAAGTCAGTACCCGCGCTGGCTGGGGACGACCGGGCCGGTCACGACTGGCACCGGGTCGAAGGCCCGCAGCGAGGCGGTGTTGGCCGCGGTGTTGTGCTCGTAGGTGCTCATCACCTCGAACGCCCTGGTCGCGGCGGCGTCCTGGGCCGACTCGATGATCTCGGCGTCGATCTGCCCGGTGAACAGCGACACCAGGTCGCCGAGCCACCCGGACGGCCCGGGCTCGGGGGCCTTGACCGGCACGGGCATGTCGGCCCGGGCCTGCGTGACGTAGTCGGCCTGGGTCTCGGTGCTGTTGCGCACGGTCTCGGCGCTGGCCTGCGCGTTGTCGGCCCAGCGGGCCAGCTGCGCGATGCTGTGCAGCGCGGAGTCGGAGGCGGCCCCGTTCCAGTGTTCGGCGGTGGCGGTGATGGCGCCGCTCAGGTCGCCGCTGATCTCGTGCAGCGCGCCGGCGATCGAGCCCCAGCGCGCGGCCGGGTCGGCCGACGCGGCGGCGCCGGGGCCGGAGTTGATGGCGTCGAACAGCTCCTGGTGGGTGTATCCGCGCCAGCGGACGTCGCCGGCCATCAGCAGCCGCCTTGCTGGATCAGGGTCGTGTTGTCCTGCTCGACGGTGTGGTACCCCTGCTCGACCTCGGTCAACGCGTCCAGCGCGCCCTTGAGCTGGCGTTGGTAGCGCTGCAAGGCGTCCAGCGCGGAGTCCACGCCGAGGGTGTGGTCGTTGATGTCGGTCGCGGCCTGCTCGCTGACCGGGTCGCCGGCCCACGGCCGGATCCGCACGTCGGAGACGGCCATCTCGATCTGTTTGTCCAGCTTGACCAGCGCGGCCGTGAACACCCGCCGCAGGCTGGGGATGGCCGCCGGGTCGACCTTGAACCCGCCGGCGGCGACCGCGGCCGGGTCGGGGGTCGTGGTCCGCTGCGGCACGAGTGACCTCCGGGTGTCGGGTGCCAACACACTCTAGCGACACAGGGTGACGGTCGGCAGTGGCCAGGGTGACATCCACCCCGCGGGGTTTGTCAATCCACCATCAGTGGCCGGCTGACAGGCTGGTCACCGCGGCCTCGGCGACCCGTTGCGCGCCAAGACAAAGATCATCTTGGGCGAGCGGCTTGGCCGTGCCGCCGTCACGGAAGAGGACGTCGAGGAACTGGCCCTGGGCGAGATCGACCTCGACGTTACAGAGCGTGTCCAAGCCGGGGGTGCGCACCTCCAGCGCGGGGAAGCCGATCACCGCGATCACCTTGGCGGTGTTCTGCGCCTCGTCGGAGATCCACAGCTCGGCGCCCTCATTCGTGACGAGCGCGAGCCGCGCGACCTGACCGCTGTAGGTGCCCCGCATGGTGCAGGCCCGGGCCTTCAGCGTCGTGTCGGTGTACGGGGACGGCGTGGTGTCCAGGCTCAGCTGCGCCCGCTGGTCCTTGGTCAGGATCGTGCACGGGTTGACCTTGTCCAACGGGATCTCACGCGGCCGCGGCGGCAGCGTGAGGCTCGTCGTCGTGGTGGTCGTCGGGGCCGGCGTCGAGGAGGACTGCGTCTGGCTGGCCTCGGAGAGCGGGTACACGGAGCAGCCCCCGAGGGCCGCCGCCGCACACAGCAGGAGCAGCGCGAGTCGCATGGCCGGTCAGACTAGCGACCGGGTCCAGACGTGGACCTTGGCCCCGCACTGGTCGACGGTCCGGTGGTAGGCGAAGCCGCATTTCTCGGCGACTCGCCGGGACGGCTCGTTGCCGTCCTGGAACAGGTACTCGACCAGGCTCAGCCCCAGTGCGCCCGCGCCGAAACGCAGCGCGGCGGCCAATCCTTCGCTGACCACGCCGCGGTTGCGGTGCCGGGGCGCGGCCCAGCACGCGGCGGCGGCCGTGCCGGCGTCGAGGTCCAGGTCCTTCAGCCCGACCTCGCCCAGCAGTTCCCCGCTGTTCTGGTCGGCCACGGCCCATGAGCAGCGCTCGTCATCAACCCATTGCCGGGTGCGCAGCGCCACGTAGTCGCCGGCCGCGGCCAGATCGGTGATCCGGTGGCTGATCCAGCGCCGGCTGACGGGATCGGTGAACGCGTCCAGGATCGACGGGCGGTCGTCGATCCGGTCGTCGGCGCGCAGCTGCCGCAGGTAGAACCTGCCCGCGTTGATCTCCACCGGCTCCATGGAGGTCAAGCTAGTTGATGCTGGTCACGAACCCGTCGGCGGTCTCGGCCAGTCCCGCCAGATACTCCTCGTGGGCGGCGGCGGGTGTGCCGTCCGGGGCAGTGGCCAGCTCGACCAGCCAGTCCGCGTCCTCGGCGTCGTCCTCGCCGGCCAGCAGCTCCTTGTGCACGGCACAGGGCAGCCAGCCCTGATCGGCCAGCGAAGCGGCCAGCTGCTCGGCGTCCTCGCGGTCGGGCAGCACGATCAGCATTCCGTCCACTGTGGACTCAGTCGCGGCCACGCAGTTCCCTGCGGCGGCGGTGCATCTCGTCCCGCAGGGCGTGGCGCTCGTCGCGGAAACGGTCACGCTCGCGACGGCCGCGGTCCCGGTCGTCGCCGTGGTGGCGACCGCCGAACAGCGAGCCGATGAACCAGCTCAGCAGCACCGGGATGATCATGACCTGCCACTTCTCGGTGACCAGGCCGATGGCGATGGCCGCCGGCCAGCTGGCCGCGGCGATGGCGGCCATGGAGATGCGCGGCGCGTTGCTGCGCTTCTCCACCTTGGCCTCGGGCACGGTGGCCGGCGGCTGCGGGGCGGCCGCCGGCTGGGGCGTCGGCGCGGCCCCGGGCTTCGGGTCGGGCAGGTCGGTGAACAGCTCCACCAGCTCGCCACGGGTGCGGGCGGCGGTCACCTTGGCCGACCGCTCGCCGTACTCGTCGATGGTCAGCCGCCCGGCGCTCATGTGCTCGCCGAGCGCGGCGAGCGCCTGCTCGCGTTCGGCGTCACCGATCCGCATCTCGGGGGACTCGTTCACGTCGCCAATCGTACGGCGAGCGAACGGTCCCCCGGCATGACATCCGTCAGTTAGTCCTTGAGTTCGAGCAGCACGGTGCCCTGCGTGACCGTTTCGCCCGGAGTGGCGGCGAGCCCGGTCACGGTGCCGGCCTTGTGCGCGGTCACCGGGTTCTCCATCTTCATGGCCTCCAGCACGAGCAGCAGCTCGCCGGCCTCGACGGTCTGCCCGTCGGTCACCGCGACCTTGACGATGGTGCCCTGCATCGGCGCGGCCACGGCGTCACCGGAAACGGCGGCCGAGGACTTGCCGGCCCGCTTGCGCGGCTTGGCCTTCGCAGCGGCCGTCGGCGCGGCGGTGCCGACGGACAGCGTGGACGGCAGCGACACCTCCAGCCGACGCCCGCCGACCTCGACCACCACGGTCTGGCGCGAGTCCTCCTCCTCGGCCTCGGCCGGGTTGGAGAAGGGCGGGATGGTGTTGTCGAACTCGGTCTCGATCCACCGCGTGTGCACGGTGAACCCGCTCTCGGCGGTGAACGCCGGGTCCCTCACGACCGCGCGGTGGAACGGCAGCACGGTGGCCATGCCCTCGACGACCATCTCGTCCAGTGCCCGCCGGGCCCGCGCCAGCGCCTGCTCACGGGTCTCGCCGGTGACGATCAGCTTGGCCAGCAGCGAGTCGAACTGCCCACCGATCACGTCGCCCGACCGCACACCGGCGTCGACCCGGACACCGGGCCCCGACGGCTCGATGAACGTGGCGACCACGCCCGGCGCGGGCAGGAAGTTGCGGCCGGCGTCCTCGCCGTTGATGCGGAACTCGATGGAGTGGCCGCGCGGCGTCGGGTCCTCGGTGAAGCGCAGCTTCTCGTTGGCGGCGATGCGGAACTGCTCCAGCACCAGGTCGATGCCGGAGGTCTCCTCGCTGACCGGGTGTTCAACCTGGAGCCGGGTGTTGACCTCCAGGAAGGAGATCGACCCGTCCAGGCCGACCAGGTACTCGACGGTGCCGGCGCCGTAGTAGCCGGCCTCGGCGCAGATCGCCTTGGCCGACGAGTGGATCCGCGCCCGCTGCTCCTGGGTGAGGAACGGGGCCGGGGCCTCCTCGACCAGCTTCTGGTGCCGTCGCTGCAACGAGCAGTCGCGCGTGCCGACGACGATCACGTTGCCGTGCTTGTCCGCGACGACCTGGGCCTCGACGTGCCGGGGCTTGTCCAGGTAGCGCTCGACGAAGCACTCGCCGCGGCCGAAGGCCGACACGGCCTCGCGAACCGCCGAGTCGAACAGCTCGGGGATCTCCTCCAGCGTGCGGGCGACCTTCAGGCCACGCCCGCCGCCGCCGAACGCCGCCTTGATCGCCACCGGCAGCCCGTGCTCCTGGGCGAACGCGACGATCTCGTCGGGGCCGGCGACCGGGTCCTTGGTGCCGGGCACCAGCGGCGCGCCGGCACGCATGGCGATGTGCCGCGCGGTGACCTTGTCGCCCAGGTCCCGGATGGACTGCGGGGACGGGCCGATCCAGGTCAGGCCGGCGTCCAGCACGGCCTGCGCGAAGTCGGCGTTCTCCGACAGGAAGCCGTAGCCCGGGTGCACGGCGTCGGCGCCGGACCGCTTGGCCACGTCCAGCAGCTTGTCGATGACGAGGTAGCTCTCGCCCGGGGTGGAGCCGCCGAGGGCGAAGGCCTCGTCGGCCATCCGCGCGAACGGCGCGTCCCGGTCGGGGTCCGCGTACACGGCGACGCTGGCCAGGCCGGCGTCACGACAGGCACGGATCACCCGCACCGCGATCTCACCACGGTTGGCGACCAGGACCTTGTGCAGCGTGATGGGGTCCAGGTCTGCGGCCGACTCTGGCACGCCATACCTCCTCGTACGACTTCCAGCGGAACGCGCGCGTTTCGCAGCAGTCTACGGACGAGTAACCCCGCGCGGGGGAGACCATGCTCACGACACGACGAGCGCCGAACCGGGGTTGACGTGCAAACTCGTGCTGGAGCGGTTGAGCCGGGAGGAGGAGTCAGCGCGTGAGCCGAGCGTCGAGACCGGTGTACGTCGCGGTCGTGGTCGCGGTGCTGGTGCTCATCGCCGCCATCGGCACGACGGTGGTGATGCGGCAGCTGCGGGAGGCCGCGGCGGCCCCGTCGACGACCCCTCAGCCCGCGCCGACCGCGTCGACCGGCCCGGTGCAGCTGTGCGGCCAGGCCCCGTGCGTGAAGCTGACGAGCATCTCGCTGCCGCAGTTCGGGGAGACCGTCGACCTGCTGGCTGACGGCAAGGGCCACGACGCCCGGCTGCGCATCACGTCCGACCGCGGCGCGGTCCTGTTCAGCTCGCAGATTGCCATTGTCGACGCGAAGTCGATCACGTGTGAAGAGGGCAAGCCGTCGGTCTGCCTGCTCCAGGGCAAGGACAGCGCGGGCCTGATCGGCGAGGTGTTCACCGACGACAACGGCACCTGGCGGCAGACGCAGCCGCCGTTCAGCTCCGATGCCGGCTACCTGGCGCTGCGTGACGTGAACGGCGACGGCGTGCCCGATGTGGTCACGACACAGGGCCGCTGCGGCGACAACGCCGTCGCGTCCTGCACGAAGGTCGCCGTCGCGGTTTTCCAGGCCACCGGCGAGGAAATCGGCTGCTCGGCGACGTACAACAGTCCGCAGCAGCTGCCCGGCTGGCCGACTGTCAGGCCCGACCCGTCGCGGTTGGTCGAGTGCCAGTCATGACCACAGGTCGGTGACGCTGACGCCGACCTCGGCCAGCAGCCGCCGGGTCAGCGGCAGGCTGATGCCGATCACGCTGGAGTGGTCGCCGTCGATACCGTCGATGAACCAGCCGCCCATGCCGTCCAGGGTGAACCCGCCGGCCACGTGCAGCGGCTCGCCGGTCGCGATGTAGGCGTCGAGCTCGGCGTCGCTGGGCGTGCCGAAGCGGACGGTGGTCGTCTCCGCGCCGGACGCCGTGCGGTCGACGACGCCGTCGGACAGTCGCAGGATCACGTGCCCGGTCAGCAGTTCGCCGGTCTTGCCGGCCATCTCCTGCCAGCGGGCCCGCGCCACCTCGGGTGTGCCGGGCTTGCCGACCATCGCGCCGTTGATCGACAGCATCGAGTCGCAGCCGATGACCAGGGCGTCCGGCAGCTCGCCGGCCAGCGCCGCCACGACCGCGTGGGCCTTGGCCTCGGCCAGCGCCGTGACGAGCTCGGCCGGTCGGGGATCGGTCAGCGCGGCCGCCACCGCGTCCTCGTCGACGCCGGAGACCCGGACCACGGGTTCGATGCCGGCGGCGCGCAGCACGTTGAGACGGGCGGAGGACTGGGAGCCGAGCACGAGTCGCACGGCTGCGAACCCTAGGCCACGGGCGGCCGACACCGCCCGTGGCCCAGGCTTTTACGGCAGCGAGCCGACCAGCGGAACCTGGAGGGACGTCCTGGTCAGGTCCAGCGTGATCTTCGGCTTGGCCGCGCCCGCGGTGATCCAGCCGTTGTCGGTGCCGCCCACGATCAGCGCCAGCCGGTGCCCGGCCGCCACCTGGTGGTCGGTCGGGGCCAGCTTGAACGTCATCGTGTACGCCTTGCCCGGCGTCAGCGTCGCCTTGCTGTTCAGCGACGCGTAGTGGCCGAGATCGGCCCAGCCGCGGGAGATCACCGAGGCGTTGGTGCTGACGGTGTCGGCCTTGGTGTCGAGGAAGCAGCCGGTGTCGCCGGTCGTGCCGGAGCCGAAGCAGGACTTGGTGGTCAGCGTGGTGATGCCCTCGCCGCTGCCCGACCAGTTGCGGATGGTCTCCGGGCCGAGGTCGACGAGCACCGCCGACACCTGCCCGCTGCTGGCCGACGACGACGCCGTCACGGTGATCGTGCTCGTGCCGGACACCGTGACCGGGTTGGCCAATGTGCCGCTGCTGAACACGACCCGCGCGCTGTTGGCCGAGTCCGGGCTGCTGGCCCAGTTGGTCTCGCTCAGGCTCGGGTTGTCGGTGAACGACTCGACGGAACCGGCCGTCGGCGCGGTGCTGCCGAGCTTGCCGAGGCCGTTCGTGTTGGTGGCGCTCAACTTCAGGCCCGTCGCGGTGGACGCCTCAGGGAACGAAGCGGCGTCGACCCAGTTGTCCGGGGTGCGTTCCACCGACAGCTGCGGGCCGTTCTGGATGCCGTTGTCGATGCCCATCAGGTAGTGGTCGAACCACTGGTGCAGGGTGTCGACCCAGGCGCCGCGCCGGTAGTCGAACGGGTCGACATGGCTCGTCTGCGACAGCCAGATCTTGCGTTCCACGCCGTGCGCGGCCAGCGCGTCCCACCACTGCCCGAAGTTGATCGGCTTGACGTTGTCGTCCTGCACGCCGTGCGCGACGAACACACTGGCGTGCACGTTGGCCGCCTGCGCGTAGTAATTGCGCTGGTCCCACCAGGACGTGTAGTTGCCGTTGGTCGGCGAGCCGGCGTTGATCGCCGACTGCACGCTGCCGCACCCGCTCTGCGCGGCCGAGGTCTCGACCAGCGTGGACAGCCCGGACGGCTGGCCGGCGGTCAGGTCGGCCCCGTTGGCCCGGTAGTAGTCGTACCAGGAGGAGATGGCCGAGATCGGCACGATCGTCTTCAGTCCGGCCACGCCGGTCGCGGCCACGCCGTTGGCGATGGTGCCGTCCCAGGACTTGCCGATCATGCCGACGTTGCCGCTGGTCCAGGTGGCCTTCACGGTGGTGGAGCCGGTCGCCGAGGTGTACCCGGTCCTGCGGCCGTTGAGCCAGTCGATGACCGCCTTGGCCGAGCCGATGTCCGACGGCCCGCCGATGTCCACGCACCCGTTGGACCGGTTCGTGCCGGCCAGGTCGACCAGCACGATGGCGTAGCCGCGCGGCACGAAGTAGTTGTCGTAGTACAGCGGGAACTGCACCGGCTTGCCGGCCGAGTCATAGGTTTTGAGCTGGCTCTCGTTGCCACGCCCGCAGCAGGCGTAGTACGGGCTCGCATCCATGATCACCGGCACGTTCGCGGTCAGCTCCGACGGCCGGATGATGTCCGCGGCGACCCGGACCGCCTTGCCGGCCGGGTCCTTCAACCCGGTGTCGACCCACGCGGTCTCGCGGATCGCGTTGGCGTAGGAGTACGTCGGCTGGCTGCCGCTGTCCAGGCTGTTGTTGCCATGGGGAGCGGCGCCTGCCGAGGCCGGGACGAGCACCATTGCCAGTCCGGCGACGAGAACGGTCAGCAGGGTGGATAACCGTGTCACCTTCACCGGACCGACGTTACGAACCGGCCGTTCCCGTGCAGTAGAGCCGGAAGACGGGTCCTACGTCAGCGGAAGGAGTACTGCCACGCGCCGGGACCGGGGCGCAGCGCCGACCGGACCTGCGGCGCGCCCCAGCGGGACGGCGCAGCAGGCTCGTCCGAACGGACCGGCGCCGCCGCGATGGCCGAGACCACCGCGGTCAGCACGGCCAGCTCGGTGTCGTCCGGGTTGCCCCGGACGACCCGCAACAAAGGCTGCTCGTCACTCACAGCGGGATGTTCCCATGCTTCTTGGGCGGCAGGGCTTCCCGCTTCTCGCGCAGCGTGCGCAGCGCGCGGGCGACGTAGCCGCGGGTGTAGGAGGGCGGGATCACCGAGTCGACGTAGCCGCGCTCGGCGGCCACGTACGGGTTGCAGAGCGTGTCCTCGTACTCCTGGATCAGCTTGGCCCGCAACGCTTCCACGTCCTCGCCGCGCTCCTTGGCCTCGGCCAGCGTGCGCCGGTGCACGATGTTGGCCGCGCCCTGCGCGCCCATCACCGCGATCTGCGCGGTCGGCCAGGCCAGGTTCAGGTCGGCGCCCAGGTGCTTGGAGCCCATCACGTCGTACGCGCCGCCGTAGGCCTTGCGCGTGATCACCGTGACCAGCGGGACGGTTGCCTCGGCGTAGGCGTAGATCAGCTTGGCGCCGCGGCGGATGATGCCGTTCCACTCCTGGTCGGTGCCCGGCAGGAAGCCCGGCACGTCCACGAAGGTCAGCACCGGGATGTTGAAGGCGTCGCAGGTGCGCACGAAACGCGCGGCCTTCTCGCTGGCGTCGATGTCCAGGCAGCCGGCGAACTGGGTCGGCTGGTTGGCCACCACGCCGACCGCGTGGCCCTCGACCCGGCCGAAGCCGACCACGATGTTCGGCGCGAACAGCTGGTGCACCTCGAGGAACTCGCCGTCGTCGACGACGCGGGAGATCACCTCGTGGATGTCGTAGGGCTGGTTGGCCGAGTCCGGGATCAGCGTGTCCAGCTCGCGGTCGGTGTCGGTCAGCCCGTCGGCGACCGAGCCGTCCTCCTCAAGGCCGGGGAACACCGGCGGCTCGGCGAGGTTGTTGGACGGCAGGTAGGAGAGGAGCTCCTTCACGTAGGCGATGGCGTCCTCCTCGTCGCTGCCGAGGTAGTGCGCGTTGCCGGACTTGGTGTTGTGCGTGCGGCCGCCGCCCAGCTCCTCGAAGCCGACGTCCTCGCCGGTGACGGTCTTGATCACGTCAGGGCCGGTGATGAACATGTGCGAGGTCTTGTCGACCATCACGGTGAAGTCGGTCAGCGCCGGCGAGTACACGTGGCCGCCGGCGGCCGAGCCCATGATCAGCGAAATCTGCGGGATCACGCCGGAGGCGTGGGTGTTGCGGCGGAAGATCTCGCCGTACAGGCCGAGCGAGACCACGCCCTCCTGGATGCGCGCGCCGCCACCCTCGTTGATGCCCACGACCGGGCTGCCGGTCTTCATGGCCAGGTCCATGATCTTGACGATCTTCTCGCCGTAGACCTCGCCGAGCGAGCCGCCGAAGATGGTCACGTCCTGGCTGAACACGCACACCCGGCGGCCGTCGACGGTGCCGTAGCCGGTGACCACGCCGTCGCCGTACGGCCGGTTGCGCTCCTGGCCGAAGTTGGTCGACCGGTGGCGGGCGTGCTCGTCCAGCTCGATGAAGGAGCCGGGGTCGAGCAGCAGGTCGATCCGCTCCCGGGCGGTGAGCTTGCCCTTGGCGTGCTGCTTCTCGATCGCCCGCGCGGAACCCGCGTGCACCGCCTCGTCGTTGCGGCGGTAGAGGTCGGCCAGCTTGCCGGCGGTGGTGTGGATGTCCGGCTCCGCCGTTGGAGCGACACCCACTGGCTCGGTCGCACTGCTCATGCGTCCGCACTCTAACCAGGGCCCACCAGCTTGTTACTGACACGTAGCCCACATCACCCCAGCGAGTCCCGCTCTCCGGCACACCGAAATACGGTTTCGCGCACACTACGCTCAGCAACCATGACCGCTCCGCTCGACGCCGCCCGTCTCAAAGCCGCGCTGACCGGCACTTACGCCCAGGTCGACGTCGTCGAGAGCACCGGCTCCACCAATGCCGACCTGCGCGCGGTCGGCCAGGCCGGCGGCGCGGACCGGACGGTGTTGTTCGCCGAGGAGCAGACCGCCGGCCTTGGCCGCCGCGCCCGGCACTGGGTGTCGCCGCCGCACACCGGTCTGTACGTGAGCGTCCTGCTCCGCCCGGACGTCCCGGCGCAGCGGATCCCGTGGATCACCCTGCTGGCCGGCGTCGCCCTGGTCCGCACGGCCCGCGGCATCGGCGTCGACGCGGTACTGAAGTGGCCGAACGACCTGCTGGCCAACGGCTCGAAGTGCGCCGGCGTGCTGGCCGAAGCCGACGGCGGCGTGGTGCTGGGCATGGGCCTGAACGTGGCGGCCCTGCCGGGCGACGTCCCGCCGGGTGCGGGCGGCCTGCCGGCGACATCGCTGGAGCAGCAGGGCGCGACCACGACCGACCGTACGAAAATAGCCATCGACCTGCTGAAGAACCTGGCCGAGCTGGACGACGCCTGGCGGCGGGAGCACGGCGACCCGATCGCCGCCGGCCTGCACGCCGAGTACCGGCGGCACTGCTCGACCCTGGGCCAGCGGGTCCGCGTCGAACTGCCGGCCGACCGCGAGCTGGTCGGCACGGCGGTGGAGATCGACACCGACGGCCAGCTCGTGGTCCGGGCCGACGACGGGTCCCGACACAGCGTCCACGCAGGTGACGTGGTGCACCTGCGCTCGGCCGCCGGCTGACCACCGGTACCGTGGCGACGTCACCAGCTTCGGGAGGAATCGCCGTGGCCTATCCAGACGACCTGCTCGGCGAGGACGAGCACGTCGTGATCCACAAGCACCCGCACTGGAAGATGCTGTTCTGGCCGATCGTGGTCTTCCTGATCACGGTGGCCGCCGGCGCCTATCTCGCGGCGCTGGTCAGCAACCAGAGCTGGCATCTCTACGCCTGGATCGCGATCGGCGCCATCGCCGTCATCGTGATCTGCTGGATCGTGCTCGGCCCGCTGATCCGCTGGCGGACCACGCACTTCGTGCTCACCACCCACCGGGTGATGGTGCGCGAGGGCGTGCTCACCCGCTCCGGCATCGACATCCCGATGTCCCGGATCAACAGCGTGCAGTTCCGGCACGGCCTGCTGGACCGGCTGGTCGGCGCGGGCACGCTGATCATCGAGTCGGCCTCGGACGAGCCGCTGGAGTTCGACGACATCCCGAACGTGGAGTACGTGCACTCGCTGCTCTACCGGGAGATCAACGACGATCCCAGCGACGACTTCCACCCGGGTCATAGCCGGGGCGAGCGATGACCGCCCGGTCGGTCGGCCTGCCCAGCACGGTCCGCGCCGACGGCCTGCCGGAGCGCGTGACGATCTGGGAGGTCGGCGCGCGCGACGGCCTGCAGAACGAGTCGTCGGTCGTGGACGTGGCGGTGAAGCTGGAGTTCCTGGACCGGCTGGCCGACGCCGGCCTTTCCGTGCTGGAGGCGACCAGCTTCGTGCACCCCAAGTGGGTGCCGCAGCTGGCCGACGCCGAGCAGCTGCTGGCCGGACTGAAGCAACGTGAGGGTGTTTCGTATCCGGTGCTGGTGCCCAACGAGCGCGGTCTGGACCGCGCCCTGGCCGCCGGTGTCCGGCACATCGCGATCTTCGGCAGCGCCACCGAGACCTTCGCCGGCAAGAACCTCAACCGCACGCTGGACGAGCAGTTCGCCATGTTCGACCCGGTGGTGACCCGGGCCCGCAACGAGGGCCTCGACGTGCGGGCGTACGTGTCGATGTGCTTCGGCGACCCCTGGGAGGGGCACGTCGAGCCGGCCCAGGTGGTGTCGGTCGGGACCCGGCTGCTGGACATGGGCTGCTCGCAGCTGTCCCTCGGCGACACCATCGGCGTCGCGACGCCGGGGCAGGTCGAGGCGGTCATCGGCGGGTTCCCGACGGTCGACAACCTGGCCGTGCACTTCCACGACACCTACGGCCAGGCGCTGTCCAACACGCTGGCGGCGCTGCGCTGCGGCGTGACCACAGTGGACTCCTCGGCCGGCGGTCTCGGCGGCTGCCCGTACGCCGAGTCGGCGACCGGCAACCTCGCCACCGAGGACCTGGTGTGGATGCTGGACGGCCTGGGCATCGAGCACGGGGCCGACCTGGACAAGCTGGTCGCCACCAGCGCGTGGATGGCCGAGCGGTTGGGGCGGCCGAGCCCGTCCCGGGTCGTGCGGGCACTGGCCGGATGAGTGCCGGCACGGGGGTGGGCGTCACGGTCGTCGCCCTGACCGAGCAGAACTGGCCCGCCCTTCAGGAGCTGCTCGGTCCGCAGGGTGGGGCCAGCGGCTGCTGGTGCATGTGGTTCCGGCGGACGGCCAACGACTTCAAACGCAACAAGGGCGAGCCCAATCGCGAAGCACTTGGCTCACTTGTCGGCTCGGGTGAGCCAGTTGGGCTGTTGGCTCTCGATGCCGGTGGCAAAGCCGTCGGCTGGGCCGCCGTCGCGCCCCGCCTCGCGCACATCCGCCTTGACCGGTCCGCGGTCGCGGCACCGCCCGATCCACGTGAGGATCTTTCGGATGTGTGGTCGGTGACGTGCTTCTTCGTCGACCGCGCGGCCCGCGGCACGGGCATCACGCGTTCGCTGCTCGACGCCGCGGTGACGTACGCGGCCGAGCACGGAGCCCGCTGCATCGAGGGCTATCCCACGGATACCGAAGGCGAACGCAAGCAGGTCAGCACGCTGTACCACGGGACACTGTCGATGTTCCTCGACGCCGGCTTCGAGCTCATCGGCCGGCGCGGCATCAAACGGGCCCTGGTGCGTCGAGACCTCCGGTGAACCTCACCTACGTCGACTCGTTACCGGTGCTCGTGTGGCGGTTCGACCCTCCCCGGCAGACCATCTCCTCCGCGCCGTACGGCGGCGGCATCGGGGAACGCGGCTGGGTGCTCAACGCGACCGTGCCGCACGGCTACGACCGCCTCGACCCGGACCGGCACGTCGCCGAGCTCGCCGACGAACTGCGGCTGACCGGGCCCGGGACCGGGTTGCTGACCGCGGTCGACGTGCGCAAGGTCGTCTCCGTGACCGAACGCGGCGTGACCGCCGAGGTCACCACCGGGGTCGGCGTGCCGACCTGGGCTGCGGCGCCGGACGCAGCCGGAGAACGCATCGGCACCATCAACGCCGTGTGTCGACTGCCGGTTCGGTTGAGCCCGGCGGCGCTGGTCAACGCCGTGGCCACCGTTGCGGAAGCCAAGGCCCAGGCCCTGTTCGAGGCCGGTGTCGACGGTAGTGGCACGGCCACCGACGCGATCGTGCTGCTGTGTCCCAACTTCGGGCCCGCCGAACCGTACGGCGGTCCCCGATCGCGAATCGGTTCCGCGTTAGCTCGCGCCGTGCACGAGGCCGTCAGCTCGGGTCTGCGCTGACCGGTTTGTCGAACATCGCGCAGACCGCCGCGTTGACCAGGGTGTTGAACGCCGCCCCGAGCTTCGGCTCGGCGCCGAACTCGCTGAAGAACTCCGTCGAGATCAGTACCGATCCCGTTCGCCGGCCCGTGCCGTCGGTGAAGTGCTCGCTGAGGTAGCCGGGAATTCCGCCGTCGTGACCCCAGACCGTGCCGCACTGTAGTTGCACGGTGTCGATGCCGAGGCCGTAGCCCGCTCCGTTTCCGTGCCCGGCGACCGGGACGGTGTCCCGCAGCTGCGCCAGCTGCGCGGCCGGCAGCAACTTCCCACCCATCAGCGCTTCGTAGAAACGTGACCAGTCTTCGGCATTCGACACGACCGCACCGGCCGCGCCGCCCCAACGCGGGCTGTTGTTCGACACGTCGACGTGGCCGTCATGCTGCGGGCCGGCCAAATCCCGCACCTCGGCCGGCACCTCCGCCGGCATGTGCGCGGCGTCCGGCTCGTAGCCGCGGACATGCGGGCCGAACCACGTGCCGTCGGTGGCGAAGTAGGTGTGCCGAAGGCCGAGCGGCCGTGCTATCCGGTCCCGGACCAGGTCGGCGATCGTGTGCCCGGTGACGTGTTCCAGCACCGCGCCGATCGCCACGTAGTTCGTGTTGCTGTACTCCCACTTCGTGCCCGGCGGGAACTTCGGCGGATTCGACACACCGATGGCGAGCAGTTCCTGCGACGTCCACGGGTGCGGGTCCTTGCCCAGCACCGACGGCAGCAGCCGGTCGTCGTTCGTGTAGTCGAACAGGCCGCTGGTGTGCTGGAGCAGCATCTTCAGCGTGATCGCGTTGCCGTTGGGCACCTGGCCCGGCAGCCACTTCTCCACCGGGTCGGTCAGGGCCAGCTTGTCGGCCGCCACGAGTTGCAGCACCAGGGTGGCCATCATGGTCTTGGTGTTGGAACCGACGCGGTATTCGTCGTCAGGGTCGAGCCGGTGGTCGCGCTTCGTCCAGTCCGCCTGCTGCGCAATCTCCACCGGGCGGCCGTGACCGTCGTCAACGCGCACAATGACGCCCGGCGCCCCGGCCGTCAACAAGTCCCGGGTCAGCCGCTGGAGATCCGACTCGGCCGGCGGGCACAGGACAGTGCCGGCCGTGACGGCCGCCGCCGTGACCAGGTGCAGCCAACGCATGAGTCCCCCCAGAGCAGTTGTTCGGCCAGCAACCCTGTCGAAGCAACCACGTGACCACTGCCGGGTTCAAGCACTATCGGGCACCGCGGCACATCACGGCCGCGTGCCGAACATGCCGGTGAACGTCGAACGCAGCACCGGCTGCCCGTCGCGGTCGCCCTGCGCGCGGATCTCCACCAGGCCCAGGTTCGGCCGGCTCTTCGACAGCCGCGCCGACAACACCTCCAGCGAGAAGTCCAGCTTGTCGCCGGGGAAAACCGGGGCCGGCCACAGCAGGTCCTTGCCGCCGGGCGAACCCTGCGAGGTGGAGTCGGCCAGCACGTTGTCCACGTACGCGCGCATCCACAGGCCCATGGTGAACCAGCCGGACGCGCACAGGCCGCCCAGCACCGAGTTCCTGCCGGCTTCCTCGTCGAGGTGGAACGGCTGCGGGTCGAACCGGGCGGCGAACGCGAGCATCTCGTCCTTGTCGACGACAGTGCTGCCGAGCTCGATGACACGGCCGGTGGGAAGGTCTTCGAAGGCGATCACCGCTCATTCCTACCCGATGGGGGAACCGAACGGGCCGACCGGGCGTCCGAAGCTCTGACGGGCCCACCAGCGTGGAGGTATCGGCGTGCCAGTTGACCACCAGGCCGAGGTCGACCAGCTGATGGCCGACTACCGGCGTAGTCGGGAGCAATTGGTCGCGGTGCAGCGCGGCATGGCCGCGATCCGGCAGACCGCGACCAGTCACGACGAGATGGTCACGGTCACGGTCGGGCCCAGAGGAACGCTTGTCGACCTGGTCATCGACGAGTTGGCCTACCGGCGGCTGCGGCCGTCGGAGCTGGCCGAGCTCATCGTGCGCACCACGGACGTCGCGGTCGCGGGGGCGACCAAGCGCATGCACGAGCAGTTGGCGCCGGTGCTGCCGGCCGGGACCGATCCGGAAACCGTGTTGTCGGGACGGGCCGATGTGAGCGAGTCGGAGCTCGACCCGGAGCAGACGGCCGTGCATCCCGTGCGAAAGTCCACCGAGGACGACAGCTTCGAGCACCGCGACTGGCTGGCCGACGGGAGGCACGCGTGAACACGGGCGGTTTCAGCACCGACGTCGACCGGGTACTGGACCGGGCCGGGCAGCTCGACGGCCTGTCCGGCACCGCACAGTCGATCTTCACCGAGCTGTCCGACGCGTTGGCCGACGCCGGACCGTGCTGGGGATCGGACTCGATCGGGCAGAGCTTCGCCAGCGGCTACACCGACGCCGCCGAGGCTACGTTCGAGCTGGTCAAGGCCCTGCCTGGACAGCTGACCGACGTGGGCGGCCGGCTGGCCGAGCACGCGCGCATCCACCGCTCGGTGGACCAGGTCATCGCCACCGGACGTTCGGACTGAGGGGACGCATGGGGATCACCCTGCCGGCCGAGTTGGCCCAGATCGCCGGCCAGGTCGGCGTGCAGTGGCCGCAGGCCGATGAGACGGCGATGCACAACGCCGCCCAGGCCTGGCGGACCGCGGCGACCAAGCTGACGACGCTGGCCAAGGACGCCGACCGCTCGGCGGTCGACGCGCTGGGGGCGATGAGTGGCCAAGCCGCGGACGCCGCCGGCGACTATTGGGGCAAGTTCGTGCACGGCGAGAACGCCAAGTTCACGCAGGCCGTGCAGGGCTGCCTGGCCGCGGCCGACCGGCTGGAGCAGGCCGCGCAGAAGATCGGCGCGGCCAAGGTGGAGATCGTCCGCAAGCTGACGGCGGTGTCGCAGCACGCCGGGGCGGCCAACGCCGCGCCCGGCGACGTGTCCAAGGCCGGCCTGAACACGCTGCTGTCCGGCGCCGGCGCCGATATCAACGGCCTTCTCGGCACGCTGACCTCGGACGTGAACCCAGCCGCGCTGGCCACGCCAACGGTGACGGCCGACGCGCCGTCGGGCTTCGGCCGCACCGACAAGATGGTGGGCAAGGACGGCGGGCTGCTGGGCCTGTCCGCCGGGTTGCCCGACGTCGACTCGTTGCCGCCGGCCGGGCCGACCGACCCGTCGCAGCTGCGGTTCGACCCGGCGACAGGTCAATATGTCGACAAAACCACGGATGCGGTGATCGACCCGAAGACCGGGCTGCCGACGCTGCCCGGGACCTCCGACGACGGCCCGACCGGGAAGTTCCCAGTAACGACCGGGCCCGCCGGGACTCCGCCCATGGACAACTCCGCCGCGCCGACCGGGCCGGTGCCGCGGCAGGTCATCGACTCCGCCGCGCCGCCGAACTACTCGTCGCCGTCGAACCATGGCGGCGGCTATTCGCCGCCGCCGATCTACTCGGATCCGACGCCGACCGGGCCCGTTCACGTCACACCGCATGTGCCGCAGTCGACAACCGTGCAGTCGGCCGCGCCCGTCTACACGCCGCCGCCAGTGCCGGAGGCACCCGTCTACCAGCCGCCTGCTACTGGGGGTGGCGGCTACTGGACGCCTCCGGCCGTGGACAACTCGCCGAGCATCGGATCGGGGCCGGCACCGGGCGCGCCGTCCGGGCTGCCTCCCGTGACGCGCGGATCGATGCCGCCGGTCTTCGGCCAGCCTGGAGTGCCCGGGGCTCCGGGACAGCCGGCGGTGATCCAGCCTGGAGTTGGAACTCCCGCTGGTGCTGTGCCGGGTGGTCCTGCTGCCGGCGGGCCTGGTGCGGCTGGTCCGGTGGCCGGTGCTCCCGGGGGCGTCGCCGGCGGTGTTGCCGCTGCTCAGCCCGGCACCGGACAGCCCGCTGCGGGGCAGCAGTTCACGCAGCAGCCCGGGAGCGCCGCCGGCGCGGCCGCCGTCGTGAACACGACGCGCCGGCCCGGCGACGTCGCCGGCGTCTATATGGACGACCATCGCGCCGTCGCGCCCATGGTCAAGCCCGTGGTAAAGAAGCCGACCACCACGCCGGGGCTGTTCCTGGTCTACATGTTCCCCATCGGCCACATGCCGAAGCCCAGCTCACGGCCCGCGCGCCAGCTGCCGCCGCCGGCCGCCGAGGTCGACTACGCCGCCGGCCTACGGTTCCCGCCGCACGACCACCCGGAGTCCGGGCTCATCCAGAACCTCGGCACGAAGTCGGCTGAGGTGCCCGAACCTCGTGACGGCATGGAGCTCGCCGAGGGCTATGACCCGCTCGGTGGCGAGAACGAGCGCGACTGGGACCGTCGATTCCTGGTTCGCCCTGGTGACGAGAACCGCCGCGCCGAGTACGCCTGGCCGCCCGGCGAGCTCTTCCCAGAGGGTGGTTGCGACGCCGGCGAGGCCGTTGTACTTGAACCCGACGTGGTAATCGACCGTTTCGGCACACCCGAGGGCCGGGTGTTCGGCGCCGACGGCATCCCGTTCACCCAGCGCTCGCTGCCGCCCGAGCACCTCGACTCCGGTTACCGCCGGTACCGCGTGCTCGCGCCACTGCCCATGTGGCAGACCATCAGCGCCGCCTGGTTCGGCCAGACCGGTGGCGGTGTGCGCTACCGGTCCGTCTATCCCGCCGCCGACCTCGTCGCGCTGGGCTTTCTGGAGGAAGTTTCATGAACGCCGAGTCCATCACGACCTGGCTGGAGACCGTCGGTGTGCCGACCGAGGTCGTCTCCGTCGGCACCGAGGCGGACAACGCCTGGTGCCTGCTGCGTGAGGAACCCGTCGGCGAGGACGGCGTCGTGACCTGGGAGGTCTTCTGGCGCGAGCAGGGCAACCGCTACGACTGGGCCCGGTTCAGCAACGAGCAGGTGGCCTGCCACTACCTGTTCGGCCGCCTGACCTGGGCACAGGTCGTCCGCGGCGCCGTCGGCGTGCTACCCGTCCCGGCCGAGTCACCGGCCGCGCCTACTCCCACCGCCGCGCCGTCCGTTCCCGAACCGGCACCGCAACCGGCCCCCGCACCGCAGTCGTAAACCGACACCGCGACCGGCCCCCGCGCCGCGCTCGTGAGCTGGCGCGGGGGTGCCGGCTACCGGTTTTGGCTCACGTTCGTGGCTCAGCGAGCCAGCAACCGCAGCGCCTCCTCGTGCAGCACGCCGTTCGTGCTCAGGGCCGAGCCCGCGGCGTAGTCCGGCGTCCCGGTCAGGTCGGTGAAGCGGCCGCCGGCCTCGGTGACCAGGATCTGCGCGAACGCCACGTCCCACGGGTTGACGATGGCCTCGGCGGCGACGTCCATCACGCCCTCGGCGACCAGGCAGTGCGACCAGAAGTCGCCGAACGCGCGGCTCTCCCAGCAGGCGTCGGCCAGTCGCAGGTACGCCTCCCGAGAGTGGTATTCCGTCCACGCGCCGAGGTCGGTGGTCGTCAGATAGGCGTCGGCCAGATCCGACACGCCCGAGACGGAAATCTTTCGCGGCTCGGCGAGCGGGTCGGAGGTCCACGCTCCCTCGCCCGCCGCCGCCCACCAGCGGCGGCCCAGCGCCGGCGCGCTGCACAGACCGACCTGCGGCTGGCCGTCGACGACCAGCGCGACGAGCGTGCCCCAGACCGGCACCCCGCGCAGGAAGTTCTTGGTGCCGTCGATCGGGTCCAGCACCCACGTCCGCCCAGGTCCAGCGCTCCCGCCGCGTTCCTCGCCGAGAATCGCGTCGTCCGGGCGCTGCGCGGCGAGCAGGTCGCGCACCGCGTCCTCGACCGCGACATCGGCGTCGGTCACCGGCGTTCGGTCCGGTTTGCGCTCCACCCGCAGGTCTCGGGCCCGGAACCGGGACAGTGTTATCGCATCGGCCGCGTCCGCCAGCCGCAACGCCAGCGCCAAGTCAGCACCAAAGGTTGACACGGGTTGGATGTTGTCACGCCTACCCTGACTGACGTGAGCGTGGTACTGCTGGCCGAGGACGACCCGGCGATCGCCGATCCGCTGTCGCGTGCCCTGCACCGCGAGGGCTACGCCGTGCACGTCGTCGGGGACGGTCCGGCCGCGCTGGACGCGGCCACCGCCGGCGGCGTCGACCTGCTCGTGCTGGACCTGGGACTGCCGGGCATGGACGGGCTGGAAGTGTGCCGGCGGCTGCGTCAGGGCGGGCGCAGCGTGCCCGTGCTGATGCTGACCGCCCGGGCCGACGAGGTCGACTTCGTCGTCGGGCTGGACGCCGGCGCCGACGACTACGTGGCCAAGCCGTTCCGGCTGGCCGAGCTGCTGGCCCGGATCCGGGCCCTGCTGCGCCGCCGTGCCCCCGGCACCGTCGAGGTGAACGGCGTGCGGATGGACCTCGCCGCCCGCCGCGTCACCGTCGACGGGCGCGAGCTACAGCTGGCCAACAAGGAGTTCGAGCTGCTGCGGGTGCTCATGCAGCACGCCGGCCAGGTCGTGACCAGGGAGGACATCCTGTCCGACGTGTGGAGCGGACCCGAGCTGAAGAGCAGCAAGACCCTCGACATGCACATGTCGTGGCTGCGCCGCAAGCTCGGCGACGGCTCGCCCAAGGCCGCCGAGCGCCGCATCGCCACCGTGCGCGGGGTCGGGTTCCGCTTCAACTCCGAGTGACCGGATGCGCAAGAAGATCCTGCAGGCGATCCTGCTCGCGGTCGCCGTCACCGGGCTCGCACTCGGTGGGCCGCTGGTCTACACGACCGTGCTGCTCGTCGAGGGCAACGCGCGCGCCCAGCTCCAGGAGAACGCCGCCCGGGTCGGCGACCTGCTCGACGAGCAGTACGCCAAGACGCAGTCGTTCGACCTCAACGCCATCGCGCCCGCCGTGGCCAAGGACGCCTACGTCAAGCTGACCGGCCCCGACGGCAAGATCAGCACCCTGCGCAACCAGATCGAGGGCGGCAAAATCACGGCGACCTCCAGCATCGTGCCGCAGGGCACCGTCGAGCTGGACATCTCCGACAGCAGCATGCGCAGCACCCAGCTCAGCGAAGGCGGGCTGGTGCTGCTGCTGCTCGTGCTGTCGGTCAGCATCGGCACCGTCGTCGCCACCCTCACCGCCCGGCGGCTGGCCGAACCCCTCCAGCACGTCGCCGAGCGCGCCACCCGTCTCGGCTCCGGCGACTTCCGGCCCGACGCGCGGCGTCATGGCGTGCAGGAACTCGATGCTCTGGCCGAGGCCCTCGACACCTCCGCCGCCGCGCTGGCCCAGCTCGTCACACGGGAGCGTGAACTCGTCGGCGACGTCTCCCACCAGCTGCGCAGCCGGCTCACCGCCCTCCAGCTCCGGCTCGAGGCGTTGGCCATGCATCCCGAACAGGAGACCGCCGCCGAGGCCGGCGCCGCCCTCGAGCAGGCCGACCGGCTGGCCGAGGTCCTCGACGAGCTCCTCGCCGCGGCGCGGGCCGCCCGGGCACTGTCCGCCGAGCCCCTGGACCTCGCCACCGAGCTGCCGACCGTCGTGGAGGAGTGGCGTCAGCGCCTTCGGGCCGACGGTCGGGTGCTTCGTATGAAGGTGCCCGACTCCCTGATCGTCCGGGCCACGCCCGCTCGTCTTCGCGAGGCCATCGGCGTCCTGCTCGACAACGCCCTCCAACACGGCGGCGGTACGGTCACGCTCACCGCTCGCACCGGCGAAGGCACTGCCGTCATCGAGGTCACCGACAACGGCTCCGGCGTGCCCGACGAACTCGCCAGCCACATCTTCGAGCGCGGTGTCTCCGGCCATGGCTCCACCGGCGTCGGCCTGGCCCTGGCTCGCGCCCTCGTCGACGCCGACGGCGGCCGCATGCAGCTGGCCACCGCCCGCCCGGCCACGTTCGTGATCTTCCTACCCGTGCCCAAACCGGACGACGTCCTCGCCGGCGTCGGCTGGCGGGCCGAGCCGGGTCCCCGCTGACCCCCGCGAGTCACGCTCTCGGACACACCGAAATCCAGTTTCGAGCAGAACGCCCCCGGACATGCGTAGCACTGGAACCACCTTGATCCCTGCCAGCAGGAGGCCGCGGCCAAGCAGGTCGCCGTTATCGAGGGCTTTCATGTGGTCGCGATCGGCGCGCCGGTGCCGCAACGCCGCCAGGAACGCGCTCGCGCGGTCTGTCTGACCCGGCTCGTCGGCGGCGAGCTGCACAGCCTTGGCGTGACCGAGCTGGCCATCGCTTCGGCGCGGTGGACCCGCTGCTGTGGGCCGCGGACATGGTGGCCGGCGCGGTCAGGGCGCACCGGTTAGGCCGATCCGCGCCGCGGGAGCTGCTCGACGACTGCCTGTACGAGATCACCATCGACACCGGCTGCGGACGACTCAGTCCTTGACCAGGCGGGGCCGGGCGTTGGCGTCGGGGAAGACGAACTTCTTGAACGCCCACCAGCGGAAGGCCATGGCCAGCAGGGTGCCGACGATCTGGGCGCTGACGAAGTCGGCGACCTGGACGCCGAACGGGCTGAGGTGGTTGTGGTCCAGCAGCAGCACGTAGCGGGAGACCCACAGCGGCACCGAGTTCAGGGCCACGCCGACGCCGCTGACCAGGAAGAACAGCGCGGCCTCGTGCGGACGCTCGCGACCGCCGCGGGTGCGGAAGGACCACTCGCGGTTGAGGATGTACGACACGATGGTCGCGATCAGCGTCGCGATGATCTTCGCGGTGACCGGGTGGGTCGCCAGGATGGTGGACTTGAGTCCCAGGAAGATCGCCGTGTCTATGACAAAGCACGTACCGCCGACCACGGCGAACTTCACCAGCTCGCGGTGCTTGAACGCGAACGACCGGAACGGCTCCGGCACGCGCCTGAGGATGGTTTCGCCTAGGGACACGCAGCCGAGTGTAGGGACGAACGGTGCAGGTCCGCCCGGGCGGGGTTAGGCGACCTGCTCCGACTTGCCGTCCTCGTCGTCGCTGACGACCCGCAGGTGAGCCAGGCTGCCGGCCCGCTCGGGGCGCACGTCGGCGTTGGGGAACACGAACTTCTTCAGCGCCCACCAGCGGAACACCATGGCCAGCAGGGTGCCGATGATGGAGCCGAAGAAGAAGTCGGACAGCTCCTGCACGGGCATGCTGACCGACGGCACCTGAAGCCCGAACACGTACCGGGACACCAGGGTCGGCAGCAGGTTGATACCCACGCAGATGGCGCTGACCAGGAAGAACAGGGCTGCCTCGTGCGCGCCCTCACGGCCGCCGCGGGTCTGGAACGACCACTCGCGGCTGAGCACGTAGGAGACGATGGTCGCGACCACGATGCCGATGGCCTGGGCGGTGATCGGCTTGGTGTCCAGCACGGTCAGCTTGAGGCCGTACCAGACCACGTTCGTGATGACGAAGGTGGTGCCGCCGACAATTGCGAATCGCACCATCTCGCGGTGCTTGATGATCAACGCGCGCAACGGCGCCGGGAACAGCTTGAACATGACACGCACGGCAGACGACACGACGGCAGTGTACGAACAGCCGCCTGAGCGGGTTCATCCGGTCACCCTCAGTGCCCGATTGAGGCCGTTTGGGCTGGCTGTCGACACGCTGTCAGCACAAGGGCCAGCGCGGGTCGAGCAGCGGCAGGCACAGTCCGGGTTCGCTGCGCGGGGGCGGCGGCGTGCTGCTGGGTGACGGGCTCGTCGTCGTGGGGGACGGCGTGGTGGTCGTCGTCACGGGCGGCTTCGTGGTGGTCTGAGGCGCGGACGGCTTGGTCGTCTGCTTCGGCGGCTCGGACGTCGTCGTGGGCGTCTTTGACGTCGTTGTCGACGGGATGGCCGGCACCGTGGTGGCCGACGGCGGCGTCACCGGTTCGCCCGGCAGCGTCACCGGCGGCAGGTCGCCGCCGGGGTCGCAGTCCAGCGGCACGGTGATCACCTTGTGCGCGCTGCCCAGCGAGCCGGCGATCTCCAGCGCGTCGTCGCGGTGGTGCCAGCGGAACACCCAGATACCGAACCGGGTGGTCTGCCCGCGCGCCAGGTCGAACTTGCAGTTGATCTGCTCGCCGTCCTGCTTGCACGGCGCGAGCGTGAAGATCCAGCCGTCGCGCGGCGCGTTCACGGTCACGGTCGCGGTGCCGGCGTGCGTGCTGCGGTTCGTCACGGACACGTCGACCCGTGGCGACCAGAAGTCGTGCCGCCACACCTGCGCGGTCAGGTCCAGGTCGTCGATCTGGCGGACCTGCACGTCGATGTTGTCCAGCTGGATGGCCATGCCACCGCCGGCCATGATCGAGCCGGTGATCTGCCCGCCGGCGGCGTCGAACCCGGCGCTCAGCTCGAATCGGAAGGTCACGGTCTCGCCCGGAGCCAGCCCGGCGCCGGTGGTGCAGGTGATCGTGCCGGTGCCGCCGGTGCAGCTGATGGACTGCTTGCCGTCGGCGGCAAGCAGGTCTCTCGCGGCGAACGACTGCGTGCCGCCGGGCGCGGCGGTGACGCCGGGCGGCAGGTTCAGCGTCGCGGTCACGGGATCGGACGGCCCGTTGCCGTTGTTGGTGACCGTCACCGGCAACTCCTGGGCCGGTCCGCCGGGCACGAGGCTGATCGGCTGCCCGGGCACGGAGGGGACCAGGTCCGCCTTCGGTGGGGGAGTCGTCGTGGTCGGGGGTGGCGGCGGCACAGCCGGAGGCGGCGGCGCGGGGCTGTTGCTGCTCGTAGGCGGCGGCGATGCAGGCGTCGCCGCGGGCGGCTGCTGCGTCGTGGGTGGCGGCTGCGTCGGCGTCGACGGGGCCACGGTCGCCGGGGGCGGCGGCGCGGCGTTGGCAACGATCGGCTGGCTCTGCCCGGACGTCAGCGCCAGGGCGACGACCGCGGCCAGCGCGGCGGCGGACGCTCCGACGCCGATCATCTGGCGCGGCACGGAGCTCGCGGCGCCGGCAGCGCCGCCGGCCGTACCGGCAGCAGCGCCCGCGGCGACCACAGTGGCGGCCTTCGCCGTGGAAGCGCCGATGGTCGCGAGGTAGCCGGCGGCGCCGATGCCCAGCACCAGCGGCGCGACGACTGCGCGCAGCGCACCGTTCACGTCGGCCAGCTCGGCCGCCAGCGCACGGCACCGCTCGCACTCGTCCAGGTGCGTCTCCACCTGAGCCGTCTCACGCTTCGACAGGCCACCACGCGTCCACGCGCCGAGGCGGTCGACCGTCGCGCGGCACCGATCGGCGGTGCTCTCCGCGAGGTGCACCTGGAGGTAGGCCTGTCGCAGGCCCTCACGCGCCCGGTACGCCAGCGCCGACACGCCGTTCGCGGTCAGCCCCAGTATCGGCGCGACGTCCGCGGGCGACAGGCCCTCGATCTCGGTGTGCCACAGCACCGCCTGCCAGCGTTCGGGCAGTCGGGCGAACGCCTTCGCGGCGAGCGAGCGCTCCAGCCCGGACACGGCGGTGTCGCTGAACTGCACGCTGATGGCCTCGGGCTTGGCCACCTCGGTGACGTCCTCGGCCAGCTCCAGCTTGCGGTCGCGGCGCGTCTTGTCGTACGCCGTGTGACGCAGCGCGGTCAGCAGGTAGGCGCGGAACGCCGAGTCGGGGCCGCGGCCGTCCCGCAGCGTGTCCAGGACCTTGGCGAACGCCTCGGCCACCAGGTCGTCCGCCTCCGCGGTGGACCTGGTCAGCTGGCGGGCCAGGTTGTAGGCCGCGCCGACGTGCCGCTCGTACAGCGAGCCGTAGGCCGCGGTGTCCCCGCCACGGACCGAGTCGATCAGCTCCGCGTCGCTGGGACCAGGCACATCCAGAGGAGCTGTCGCCACCGGTCCCCCTCTCCATCCCTGCTGAGGGGACACAGTGTGACGGAATCCCGTGCCCGACGTCACGCCGGGAACCAATTCGGGTGAGGGGAACCGCGTCATGCCCCGGTTCGCGGACCGTCACAACATCGGGTCGACGCTCGACCCGTCCGGAGTAGAGAGGAGCGCGGCGAGTGGTTGCGCGCAATGCTGCCTCGTCACTGATCGGCCGAGACGATCACCGTGACGCGCTGTGCACACTGCGGGCCCGGTGGCGCTCCGCGAGCCTGGCGTCCGGGTGGCCGTTCCCCAGCGACTGGGCGTTGGCCGAGGTCGACGAGGTGTGCGCGGCGGTGGTGACCGGGGCCGACCTGATCGAGGTGGTGCCCGCGCTCGGTCGCGCCCGGGCCAGAGCCGGGGCCGGTCTCGACGAGACGCTGCTGGACCTGGCCGCGTTGCACGCCGTGATCACGTCCGGCGAGGCGCTCGTCTCCGCCGACCCCGACGCCACGCCGTCCAAGCTGCTCCGAGCCACCGCCGTCGGCTGGGCCGACGCCGCTGCCGACCAGCTCGGCACGCGCGAGGCCGTCGATGCCATGACCGGCATGACCACCACCTGCTACCTGCGCACCCGCCTCGGCGAGGTCTACCGCGACGACGCCGCCGATGATCACGTGCTGCTGCTCGTCGGCCTCGACCTCTCCACCGTCGAGGGCTGGACCCGGTCCGTGGCGATGGTCCTGGTCGCCCAGGTTCTCCGGGAGGTCTTCCCGGGCGGCGAGACCGTGTCCCTCATCGGCCCGTCGGTCGCCGGGGTGCTGGCCCGCCGTGACGGCCGTGTCGCCTCCCGCCTGGCCAGAGTCCGCTGGTTACTCGCCCGCCGGCTGTCCGTGGATCCACACCTGCACGAGGTCGGCACGCCCAGCGTGTGGCCCGAGATGCTGCCGGAGTGCCATCTCGAGGCGTGTGAGCTGCTCGCCCACCTCGGCGGCTGACCCGGCTGGAAGACCCCCGCGCGACCGGGCGTCAGGTCCCTGTCACGTCCGGTCGCGTGGTCCCTGTTCGCACGAAAGCCCGGCCCGTTCCACGGGCCGGGCTTTCGTCTGCTCCGGGCCGGGTCGGCGGTGTGCTAGTGTTCTAGTCGAGTGACACAATTTCGGGCACGAGGGGAGCCGACGTGGTCGAGTTCCGGGTGGACCGGGGCAGTGGCCTGCCGGCGTACCTCCAGATCGCGCAGCAGGTGCGTGAGGCACTGCGGCTGGGCTGGCTGGCGCCGGGGGACCGGCTGCCGACGGTCCGCGAGGTGGTGGCCACCAGCGGGGTCAACCCGAACACGGTCCTCAAGGCGTATCGCGAGCTGGAGTTCGCCGGGCTGGTGGAGGCCCGGCAGGGCGCGGGCACGTTCGTCAAGGCCGTCCTCGGCACCGGCGACCGTGCCGCGCTGGGCCGGCTCTACCAGGAGTTGGTCGAGTGGCTGGCCCGGGCAAGACAGGCCGGGCTGGAGGACGAGGACGTGTTCGCGTTGCTGAACACGGCCCTGGACGGGGAGAAGGAATGACCGACGGCCTCGCGCTGGCCGCCCACGGGCTGGGCAAGCGCTACCGCGCCACCTGGGCGCTGCGGGACTGCTCGTTCGAGCTGCCGACAGGCCGGGTGGCGGCGCTGGTCGGCACCAACGGGGCCGGCAAGACCACGCTGCTCACCATGATCGCCGGCCTGCTCCAGCCGACCGAGGGCGAGCTTCGGCTGGCCGACGGTGGCCGGGTGGCCTTCGTGGCGCAGGACAAGCCGCTCTACCGGGCGTTCACGCCGCTGGAGATGCTTCGCCTCGGGGCCGAGCTGAATCGCCAGTGGGACCAGCAGCGCGCGCTGGACTGGCTGAGCCGGTTCGACGTGCCGCCGCGTCAGCCGTGCGGACGGCTGTCCGGCGGACAACAGGCGCAGGTGGCGTTCGCGGTGGCGATCGGCTCACGGCCCTCGTTGCTGGTGCTGGACGAGCCACTGTCCGATCTGGACCCGTTGGCCCGCCGCGCCGTGATCAGCGAGCTGCTGACCGAGGTCGCCGACACCGGCATGACGATGTTGATGTCCACGCACGTGGTGGCCGAGCTCAGCGGCGTCGCCGATCACCTGCTGCTGCTCGCGGACGGCAGGCTGGTGATGTCCGGCGACGTCGACGATCTGTTGGCCGGGCACCGGGTCTACACCGGACCGAGGTCGGACGGGCCGCCGGTGCCGGGCGAGGTCGTGCTGACCAGCCACGCCGGCGGCCAGTCCACCTTCCTGCTGCACGGCGACGATCCGGTCGACGAGCCGTGGACGAGCCGGCCGGCGACGCTGGAGGAACTGGTGCTGGCCAAGCTGTCCGGCGATCGGGCGGTGGCCGCATGACCTGGTTGTCCTGGCGCATCGAGCGCGCCAAGGTGCTTGCCGCTGCGGCGTTGGTGCTGATCGCCGCGGCCGTTCTGCTGTCGTTGAAGATGGACGGTCCGGTCCTCGTGATGGGTGGCCGCATCGCCCTCACCCTCGGCCCGCCGGCCTTCGCGGCGGTGGTCGCGATGTTCTGGGGCGCGCCGCTGGTCGCGCGTGAATACGAGCAGCGCACATATCTGTTCCTGTGGTCGGGGGATCGTCCGGTGACGCGGTGGCTGGCGCTGCGGGTGGCGCATCTGCTGCTGCCGCTGGTGGTGCTCACATTCGTCGTGAACATCGTGGCGAACCTGACTCTCGACCGGATGCTGGGCAGCGCCACCCGTGGCCCCGCCTACGACCTGTGGCTGCCGCTGGAGCTGGCCACCGTGGTCGCCGGGTTCGCGCTCGGGGTGCTCGTCGGCGTGCTGGCCCGAAACGTGGTGCTGTCGATGGGAATCACGCTCATCGCCTACACCGCGCTGCGGTTCCTCGTCGGCTTGGTGGCCCGGCCGTATCTGTTGCCGCCGGTGCGATTGCTGGACAAGGTCCAGCCGGTCGGCTCGATGTTCGTTGCCGGTGGCTACCTTGACCGTGACGGCAACGAGCTGACGGCGTCGGCCGGGCAACTGATGTGCATCGGCCAGCATCCGGCGATCGCCGCGCAGGACCCGTGCCTGGTCGCACACGGCATCACGCACTCGTTCCTCGACATCCAGCCGGTCGACCGGCTCCCGGACCTGCGACTGGTCGAGTTCGGCGGCTACGCCGCACTGGCCGTCGTCCTGTTCGCGGTGGCCTGGCTGGTGCTGCGCCGACGGGAGATCCGGCGATGATCTGGCTCACCTGGCGACAACACCGGGTCGCGCTGATCGGCGTCGCGGCCTTCGCGGTCGGGTTGGCGTCGTGGCTGGCGTCGTACCTGGGCTCCGTGCAAGAGGTCAACACCGCGTGTGGCCAGCACGAGTGCTGGGGTGGAACGGTCGCCGTACTCGGCGACCAGGTGTGGCAGATCGACATCGTGCTCCTCTTCTTCTCGCCGGTGTTGGCCGGACTGGTCGCGGTGTTCTGGGGCGCACCGCTGTTGTCCCGTGAATACGAACAGCGCACCTACCTTGTCGCCTGGGGCCAGGACGTGTCGCCCGCACGCTGGCTCGGCGGCCGGGCCGCGCTGCTCACCGGGGCAGTGCTGCTGCTCTCCGTGCCGCTCGCGATCATCAGCTGGCTGCTGGTCGAAGCGGTACGGATCAGCGGCGCGCGTGGCAGTACCGGTCCGTACCAGACGCTCGACCTGTGGCCGGCGATTCCGGTGGTGCAGGCGCTGTTCGGGCTGGCGCTGGGCGTGGCCATCGGCGCGCTGCTGCGCCGGACGTTGGTCGCCATGGGCGCCACGCTGGCGGTGTACGCCGTGGTCCGGCTGACCATCTCCAGCACGGTGCTGTGGTGGCTGCCGCCGCAGCGTCAGGTCTATCCGATCGGCCAGCCGTCACCACTGCCGGCGGACGCGGCCATGGTGAGGACCGGGCTCCTTGACGACGCCGGCAACCCGGTCGTCCCTGCGGTGGGCTGTGACCAGCAGTGCTTCGCCGAGCGCGGAATCCGGCACGGCTATCTCGATGTCCAGCCGCTGGACCGGCTCGAGCTGCTCACGTGGATGGAGGTGATCGCCTATGGGTTGATGGCCCTCGGACTGGCCTGGCTGGCCTGGGCACGAGTGCGCCGCACCACACGGGTAGGCTGACCTCCCCGTGGACTCTCGCACCGGTCTTCCCGTCGTCGGCATGGTGGGCGGCGGCCAGCTCGCCAGGATGACGCACCAAGCCGCGATCCCGCTCGGCCAGGCCCTGCGTGTGCTCTCGGTCACCGCGGACGAGCCGGCGCCGCTGGTCACCCCGGACGTCATGCTCGGCCATCACACCGACCTCCAGGCGCTCCGCGAGTTCGCCAAGGGCTGTGATGTGCTCACCTTCGACCACGAGCACGTGCCTACCGAGCACCTGCGCACCCTGGTCGCCGAGGGCGTGAAGGTGTTCCCGGGGCCCGACGCGCTGGTGCACGCCCAGGACAAGCTGGTGATGCGCCGCAAGCTGGCCGAGCTGGAGCTGCCGATCCCGCCGTTCGCCGAGGTCAAGTCGGTCAGTGAGGTGCTGGCCTTCGGGGCGGCACACGGCTGGCCCTGCGTGCTCAAGGCGGCGCGCGGCGGTTACGACGGCCGGGGCGTGTGGATGCTCAACCAGCCGCAGAGCGCCCACAACGTGGTGCCCGAGCTGCTCGAGGCCGGCACGCCGCTGCTGGTCGAGCAGTGCGTGCCGATGCGCCGGGAGTTCGCGGCGCTGGTCGCCCGCTCCCCGTTCGGACAGGGCGCGAGCTGGCCGCTGGTGCAGACCGTGCAGTCGGACGGCATCTGCGTCGAGGTGTTGGCGCCTGCGCCGGACGTGCCGGTCGAGGAGTCCGAGGCCGCCCAGGAGCTGGCGCTGCGCGTGGCCGACGCGCTCGGCGTGGTCGGCGTGATGGCCGTCGAGCTGTTCGACACCCGCAACGGTGTGGTGGTCAACGAGCTGGCGATGCGCCCGCACAACTCCGGGCACTGGACCATCGAGGGCGCTCGGACCTCGCAGTTCGAGCAGCACCTGCGGGCCGTGCTGGACTACCCGCTCGGCGCGACCGACAACGTCGCGCCGGCCGTGGTGATGGCCAACGTGCTCGGCGCCGCGGACGTGCCGAAGATGGGCGTGGACGAGCGGCTGCACCACTTGTTCGCGCGGTTCCGGGACGTGCACGTCCACCTGTACGGCAAGGCCGAGCGGCCGGGCCGCAAGGTCGGGCACGTGACCGTGCTCGGCGACGACATGACCGAGGCCCGGCGGCGGGCGACGCTGGCCGCGGGCTGGCTCGCCGACGCCGAGTGGGCCGACGGGTACGACATCCACGGAGGTAAGTAGCGGTGGCGCTGGTTGGCGTGATCATGGGCAGCGACTCGGACTGGCCCGTCATGGAGGCGGCCGGGCAGGCGCTGGCCGAGTTCGACGTGCCCTACGAGGTCAGCGTCGTGTCCGCGCACCGGACGCCACAGCGCATGCTCGACTACGCCCGCGACGCCGCGGGCCGGGGCCTGCGGGTGATCATCGCCGGTGCCGGCGGGGCCGCCCACCTGCCCGGTATGGTCGCCTCCGCGACCGTGCTGCCGGTGATCGGTGTGCCGGTGCCGCTGAAGTACCTCGATGGGATGGATTCGCTGCTGTCCATCGTGCAGATGCCGGCCGGCGTGCCGGTGGCCACCGTCTCGGTGGCCGGCGCGCGCAACGCCGGGCTGCTCGCGGTGCGGATCCTGGCCGCGACCGACCCCGCGCTCCAGGCCCGGATGGCCCGCTTCCAGGCCGACCTGGAGCAGCTCGTGCTGGAGAAGGACGACGCGCTGCGACGCAAGGCACAGGCGCAGCTAGGTGAATGACCGCTAACATGCCTGTCAGCAACGTTGCTACTCGTTGGTAACAGGAGGCGTGCGGTGAACCCGGACTTCGGCACCTACCAGTTGGCCGAGGAGCACGAGGAGCTGCGGCAGGCGATTCGGGCTCTGGCCGACAAGGAGATCGCTCCGTTCGCGGCCGAGGTCGACGACCAGGAGCGGTTCCCGCGCGAGGCGCTGGACGCGCTGGTCAAGTCGGGCTTCGCGGCCGTCCACGTGCCCGAGGAGTACGACGGGCAGGGCGCGGACTCCGTGGCCACCTGCATCGTCATCGAGGAGGTCGCGCGGGTCTGCGCTTCGTCCTCGCTGATCCCGGCCGTGAACAAGCTCGGCACCATGCCGATCATCCTGGCCGCGTCCGACGAGCTGAAGCGGCAGGTGCTGCCCTCGATCGCCAGCGGCGAGGCCATGGCCTCGTACGCGCTCAGCGAGCGGGAGGCGGGCAGCGACACCGCGTCCATGAAGACCCGGGCGCGACTCGACGGCGAGCAGTGGGTGCTCAACGGCACCAAGTGCTGGATCACCAATGCCGGCGAGTCCACCTGGTACACCGTCATGGCCGTGACCGACCCCGATGCCGCCAAGCCGTCCAACGGCATCTCGGCCTTCGTCGTGCACAAGGACGACCCCGGCTTCTCGGTCGGCACCAAGGAGCGCAAGCTCGGCATCAAGGGCTCGCCCACCCGGGAGATCTACTTCGAGGACTGCGCCATTCCGGCCGACCGGATCATCGGTGAGCCCGGCACGGGTCTGAAGACCGCCCTGCGGACTCTCGACCACACGCGTCCCACCATCGGTGCCCAGGCCGTCGGTATCGCGCAGGGCGCTCTCGAGGCCGCGATCGGTTACGTCAAGGAGCGCAAGCAGTTCGGCAAGGCCATCGCCGACTTCCAGGGCGTGCAGTTCATGCTGGCCGACATGGCCATGAAGATCGAGGCCGCACGGCACATGGTCTACGTCGCCGCCGCCAAGGCCGAGCGGGGTGAGCCCAACATCGGCTTCATCACCGCCGCCGCCAAGTGCTACGCCTCCGATGTCGCCATGGAGGTCACCACCGACGCCGTCCAGCTCTTCGGCGGCGCCGGCTACACCCGCGACTTCCCCGTCGAGCGCATGATGCGCGACGCCAAGATCACCCAGATCTACGAGGGCACCAACCAGATCCAGCGCGTCGTCATGTCCCGCGCTCTCCTGCGCGGCTGACCCGCCCCAGACGTGGCGCCCGCCCGGTCCCGGACGACCAGGCGGGCGCCGCTTTCACTGCCGCTGTCGGTCCATCGCGCACCCGACCAGCAGCCCGGCCGTCACTGCCAGGCCTACCGCTGTCAGCACCACTGACGTGACGCCCAGCGGCCTGGAGAGCGTGTGAGTCGCGGTCCCGATGAACACCCCCAGCGCCAGCAACCGCCACGGCACCGACACCTGTCGGCGATAGCTCCACAGCGTCTGCCGGGCCGTCGTTCCTCGGGCCATTTCCCCACCGTAGCGCCAAACCCTCGGTCAGAAGATGCGCGCCCGGCCGGGCGTTTCGGAGGATTCGGGCGGCTCGGTGTTGACTCAGCGCGTCCTTGAAGGTTCATCAGAGTCATCGGCTGAACGTTGCAAGGGTGGTGGCGGCGCTGGTGGCATGGCTGCGGGGGATGTCACCGATTCGTGAGGAGTCCACTGTGGAACACGGGCGCAACATCGCCGGACTGTTGGCGCGCATTGCGGTCGGGGTTGTCCTGATGATGCACGGCTGGCAGAAGTTCTTCGAGTACGGCATCGGCGGCACTACGGCGAGCTTCTCGCAGATGGGCGTGCCGCTGCCGGGTGTGTCGGCGGTGTTCGCGGCGACGGTGGAGTTGTTTGGTGGCGCGGCGCTGATTCTGGGCATCGGGCTGCCGGTGGTGGGCCTGCTGATCGCGGTCGACATGGCCGGTGCGTTCGTGTTCGCCAAGATGGGCGAGCCGCTGATCGCGCCGTCGGGTGGGCAGCTGGAGGTGACGCTGCTGGTGGGTGGTCTGCTGGCGGGGTTCGCGGGCGGGGCCTACAGCATCGACCGGTTCCTGTTCCGCGGTAAGGAAAAGGGCGCCGCCTCGCTGGAGACGGCGGCGGCCTAGGGCTGCAAGAGGTCGATGGTGGTGCGCTCGGACTCGCGACGCTTGGGCAGGGCGGCGACATCGGTGTTGCTGCACTGCACGAGCGAAGCGCCGGCGGCGAGTACGGCAAGCAAGCCGTCGAGCAGACCGTCCGGGGTGGACCAGTCCAGAGTGGACAGAACGCGATCGGCGGGGCCGATGCCAAGGGCGGCAGCGCGATCAGCGGCGGCTGCGACGAGCGAGTCCACAGTGGAGCCATGGAAGGCCGGGGCGTCGCCGGGAACCTTGTCGTAGGCGATGAAGTCGTCGCCGAAGATGCGGGACTCGACGAGGTAGTCCAACTGGCCAGCCGGTGCATCGCCGGAAAGGCCACGGCCCAAGGGATCCAGGGCGACGACGGCGACGGATTCGGCGCCGGGGGCGGAGCCGTCGGGGCCGATGAAGGCGACGGTGGCGCCCTCGGACGAGTCGACGACGTGCGCGCCGCACCACCAAGCGCCGAGGAGCACCCCGACGGTCTGCCAGTGTGCGGGCAGGGCAACGGAAACGGGACTGCCGACGGTCACGTCCAACTCGTCACGCAACCAGTTGGCGGTCTTGGCGGCCCAGTTGGCCACGGTGGCCCGGGACAGCTCGATCCGGCTGCCGACGGCATCGTCGTAATGGGTGACCAAGGGCTTGGCCGGAGCCGACAGCAGCGGGGCGAACAGCCGATCCGTGACGCTCATGCCGGCCAGCCTAGTTCACGCAGCGGGTCCCGTTGACGGTGATCGGATCGACCGCGGCGTTCAACCGCAGCGGCCCGCGCGCGGTGAAACCGGACGGCGCGCCAGAGGCCAGCCCGGCGACGAACTTCTTCACGGCGTCCCGGTCCACGACCACGATGCTCTGCCCACGCTCGTTGCGGCCATTGGAGTTGACCACCGGAATCGTCACGAACGCGACGTTGCCGCCGGTCAGGCTCTGCGCCTGCTGCACGAAACCCAGCACGTCCCAGCCCTGGTCGATGACCACCGACTTCTGCACGGCGGCGGTCAGCGCGCCGAGCCGATCGGGGTCGAGCAGCGTGCCGGCCGACAGCACCTTCTTGGCCGCCGACGCCAGGAAAACCTGCTGCCGCACGATCCGGTCCAGGTCGCCGTTCGGGAGGTTCTCCCGCTGCCGCACGAAGGACAGCGCGTTGCCGCCGGACACGCTCTGCGGCCCGGCCCCGAAGTTGGCCCCGGAATTGGGATCGCTGGTCGCGTGCAGCAGGCACACGGGCACGCCGCCGATGGCCTGGCTGAGCAGGTAGAAGCCGTACAGGCTGACCTCGGCGTAGTGGTCGACGGTGAGCCCGGTCAGCTGCTGCACGCTGGACACCAGCGCCTGCCGGCCGGCGGCGTCGGAATCACGCTCGATCTTGGCGTTGTCGTGCTCGCCGGCGGCTCGCATCCGTTGCGCGGTAAGGTATTTCACCGCGCCGTAGGCGGCATTGATCTTGTCGGTGCGGTAGCCGTCGATCGGCACCTCGGTGTCCCGCGGGATGGACACCGCGTAGCTCTTGCTGCCGTCCTTGGGAATCCGCAGCAGGATCAGGGTGTCGGTGCTGAAGCCGTCGTTGGCCTCGGTGCGCAGCTGCCGCAGGATGTAGGCCGGCAGCGGGTTTCCCTGGAGATCGGTGCGCCGGTCGTCGCCGACGAGCAGGATGTCGGTGGCCCCGTCGTCCTTGGGCGGCGCGTTCGTGCCGGTGGCGACCTGGGACAGCACGGGCGTGGTCGTCATCCCTTGCTGCACCTGGTCATGCGCGTTGCGGGCGAACGCCGTCGCGGCGATCACCAGGGCCGAGACGAGCGCGACAGACGTGCGACCGCACACGAGTGCGATTCTGCGTCCACGGCTGCCCATGCGCCCCAGACTAGTTGACGCAGGGCACGCCACCGGCGGTTATGGACGGACTCGTCGGGGTGGTAACGGGCGTGGTCGGGATCACGTACCTGGGCGCCATCGCGAAACCCTGCGCCCCGGGCCCGGCGTAGTCCTTGCCCAGATACACCCGGACGTGTCCGGCCGGCACCGCGGAATCCGGCTCGGTGACGACCTTTCCGCCCAGTGCCGTGGCGACCCGGTCGGCGTCGGCCGACGCGCCCGCGCCGTAGTGCACGGCCGAGGTCGGCCGGGTGGCGATGGTCAGGCTCTCGCCGCGGATGAAGCCGTCGCGCACCAGCTCGTCCATGACGGAAGCGCCGAGGTTGGGCGCGCCGGCGCCGTCGCGCATGTCCACGATGATCCGGCTGTTGCCCGGGGTGGTGGCGCCGGTGGTGGTGCTGGTCCCGGTGGTCGCGCCGGTGCTGCTCCCGATCAGCTCGGTCACGAAGTCGTGCACCGAGTCCGGGTCGACCAGGGTGACCGACTGGCCCTCGGACGACATGACGTTCTGGCCGGTGGGGATGGTCTGGAACCGCACGCTGCCGCCGACGATGCCCTGCAGCTGCTGCATGAACGTCAGCAGGTCCCAGCCGGAGCTGATCACCACCGACTTCTTGATCGCGTCGATCAGCGCGTTCAGCTTGCTCGGGTTGACCAGCGTGTCGGCCGACAGCACCTTCTGCACCATGCCGGACAGGAACGCCTGCTGCCGCACGATCCGGTCGAGGTCGCCGCGCGGCAGGTCGTAGCGCTGGCGGACGAAGGCCAGCGCCTGGGCGCCGCTGATCACCTGCTGCCCGGCCGGCAGGTCGATGCCGGAGTGGAACTCCTTGGCCGGCTGGTTCAGACACACCGTGACGCCGCCGATGGCCTGGCTGATCTCGTAGAAGCTGGCCAGGTTGACCTCGGCGTAGCGGTTGATGGACACCGCGTTGCCGGTCAGGTTCTCGATGGTCTTGATCAGATTCTTCCGGCCGGCCACCGCGGCCTGCTGCTCGAGGTCCGCGCCCTTGACCCCTTGCGCCGACAGCGTGGAATACGCGTCGTTGTGCGCGTAGGCGTAGGCCGAATTGAGCTTGTGCTTGCCGTAGTCGCCGGCGATCTGCACGTACGAGTCGCGTGGGAAGGAGATGGCCACCGCGCTGCGCCCGTCGGCCGGGATGTGCAGCAGGATCATGGTGTCGGTGTTGAGCTCGCCGTCGTTGCCGCCGGCGTGCAGCTCGTCCAGCACGGCCTGCGGCAACGGGTTGCCCTGGGCGTCGGTGCGGCTGTCCAGGCCGACGACGAGGATGTCCTGCGGGCCGGTCAGCCCGGGCACCGGCGTCGTGGTGGCGGTGGCGCCGGGCAGCGGCTGGTGCGACTCGATCACGTCGGTGGTGGTGATGCCGTTGCGGACCTTGTTGACCTCGACCCAGCCGTAGCCGCTGGCCGCGAGCACCACCGTGGACAGCAGGGCGACCAGCGTCCGGCCGGTGACCTTGCCGGCCACTGCCGCCCGCGATCTGTCCGCCTGCTCCCGCATCGTGATCCTCCCCAATGCCGGTGATCGACATTAGCCGGACCTGCGTCGGCTCGCCGTGAACCGCCCACTTCCGAGTGGATGCGTTTCATTCGCAAAGAATCTCAGTGACTAAGACGTAACGCCAGAAGGCCGCCGACCGTCCTCTGTACTGTGAGCCACATGCGAATCCTGGTCACAGGCGGGGCCGGCTTCATCGGGTCCAACTACGTGCGCAAGGTGCTCGGCGGCCACTACCCGGCCTACGCCGACGCCGAGGTCGTCGTGCTGGACAAGCTGACCTACGCCGGCAACGAGGCGAACCTCGCCCCGGTCGCCGACAGCCCGCGACTGCGGTTCGTCCGCGGCGACATCTGCGACGCCGAGCTGGTCGGCAAGCTGATGGCCGGCACCGACACCGTGGTCCACTTCGCCGCCGAGTCGCACGTCGACCGCTCCATCCTCGGCTCGGCCGACTTCGTGCTGACCAACGTGCTCGGCACGCAGACCCTGTTGCAGGGCGCGCTGGAGGCCGGCGTCGGCAAGTTCGTGCACATCTCGACCGACGAGGTGTACGGCACCATCGACGAGGGCTCCTGGCCGGAGACGCACCCGCTGGAGCCGAACTCGCCGTACTCGGCGGCCAAGGCCGGTTCCGACCTGATCGCCCGCTCCTACCACCGCACGCACGGCCTGCCGGTGTGCATCACGCGGTGCTCCAACAACTACGGGCCGTATCACTTCCCGGAGAAGGTCATCCCGCTGTTCGTGACCAACCTGATCGACGGCAAGAAGGTGCCGCTCTACGGCGACGGCCTCAACGTGCGGGACTGGCTGCACGTGGACGACCACTGCCGCGGCATCCAGCTGGTGGCCGAGAGCGGCCGGCCCGGCGAGGTCTACAACATCGGCGGCGGCACCGAGCTGACCAACCGGGAGCTCACCGAGAAGCTGATCGAGGCGACCGGCCGCGACTGGAGCTACGTGGAGCACGTGGCCGACCGCTTGGGCCACGACCGGCGCTACTCGGTGGACATCACCAAGATCTCCACCGAGCTGGGCTACCGCCCGCAGGTGCCGTTCGAGCAGGGGCTGGCCGATGTGGTGGCCTGGTACCGCGAGAACCGCGCGTGGTGGGAGCCGCTCAAGGTCCGCGCCGCGCTGCCGACGGGCTGACCGGTGACCCGTCTCGCACTGCTGGTGCCCGGCGGCCGTGGCCAGCTGGGCAGTGATCTCGCCGCGCTGGCCGGCCAGGTCGGGCTGCTGCACGCCCCCGGCTCGGCCGAGCTGGACGTCACCGATGTCGGCGCGGTGGACGACGCCGTGTCTTCCTTCGCCCGCGCGGCGCGGGATGCCGGCCTGAAACCCGTGCTGGTCAACGCTTCCGCGCACACGGCCGTGGACGCCGCCGAGAGCGAGCCGGAGCGGGCGTACGCGATCAACGCCGCCGGGGCCGGGCGGTTGGCCAAGGCCGCGGTGGTCAACGGCGTGCCGATGCTGCACGTGTCCACCGACTACGTGTTCCCGGGCGACGGCACGCGGCCGTACGAGCCGGGTGACCCGACCGGTCCGAAATCGGTGTACGGCAAGAGCAAGCTGGCCGGCGAGGAGGAAGTGCTCGGGGCCGGGGAGCGCACCTGGGTGATCCGCACGGCCTGGGTGTACGGCGCGACCGGCGGCAATTTCGTCAAGACCATGGCCAAGCTGGAGGGGCAGCGTGAGACGCTGTCCGTTGTGGACGATCAGCGCGGCTCGCCGACCTGGTCGGCCGACCTCGCGGCCGGTCTGCTGGAGCTGGCCGGCCGTGTGGTCGGCGACCAGGTGCCGGCGCAGCGGGTGTTGCACGGCACCAATTCCGGCGAGACCACCTGGTACGGCTTCACCCGGGCGATCTTCGAGGAGCTGGGTGCGGACCCGGACCGGGTGACGCCGTGCACCACGGCCGACTTCCCGCGCCCCGCGCCGCGGCCGGCGTACTCGGTGTTGTCGGGCGCGGCTTGGGCCGCCGCCGGCCTCACGCCGCTACGCCCCTGGCGCGAGGCCCTGGCCGCCGCCTTCGCCACCGTCGGCAACCACCTCCGTCCCTGATTTGATGCTTGGAAGGGGCCTTCCTGCACTCAGAGTGGAGGAAGGCCCCCTTCCAAGCGTTCCTAGTGCTTGGCCTGGCGGTAGGCGTCGAGGGTTCGCTCGGCGCAGTTGCGCCAGGTGAACACCGAGGCGTGGGTGCGCCGTGCCGCCAGCACGTCGGCGGTCGGCGGGTCCTCCAGGGCGGAGACCATGGCAGCGGAGAGCGCTTCCGCGTTACCGACCGGCACGAGGTGGGCCTGGTCGCCGGCGACCTCGCGCAGCGCCGGCACGTCCGAGCACACCACGGGCACGTTGCAGGCCAACGCTTCCAGCACCGGCAGTCCGAAGCCTTCGTCCCGGGACGGCAGAACCAGGGCGGCCGCGCCGGCGACGACGCTGCGAAGGTCCACATCGGACAGATAGCCGGCGGTCCGCACCCGGTCACCATCGGCGTGGTGCCCGGGACCGACGAGTAGCAGCGGGGGCAGCGACGGCGTTGCGGCGTGGGCCGCCAGCAGCGTCGGCAAACCCTTGCGCGGGCCGTCGGAACCGACGAAGAGCAGGTACTCGGACGGCAGATTCAGCCGCGCCCGCAGGGAATCGCTGGCCGGTCGGGCGGCGAACCAGGCGGGGTCGACGCCCAGCGGCGTCACGACGATCCGGTCCGCCGGCACGCCCAGCCGCTCGGTCACGACGTTGGCCACGGCCTGGGTGGGCGTGCACACCACGTCGGCCCGTCGCGCGCATTTCCGTACCAGCTCGGGAAGTTCACGGTCGCTGGGCGGCAGCTCGTCGACGGCGTCGAGGAAATCCAGGTCGTGCACGGTCATCACGCCACCGGCGAACAACGCGGGCGGCAGCACGAAGTTGGTGCCGTGCACCACATCGGCCAACCCGGCGTAGATCTCCACCGGCGGGAACGAGGAGTTGACCCAGCACTTGCGCAGCAGCCGCGCCGGCACCGGCATGCCCCGGGCACGAACCCCGTGCGGCAGCACGGATCGCAGCCCACGCCAGCCGCGGAAGGTGTAGGCCACGGCCCGTACGTCAACCTCGTCCGGCATGGAGGCGAGCTCCTCGGCCAGCGCGGCGGTGTAGCGGCCGATTCCCGTGCGCTGCCCGAGCAGCGGCGTGCCGTCCAGCAGCACCTTGAGTCGATCAGCCACGGGTCAACCGGATCACTCGCCCGGCCGCGCGACGCGCCAGCTCGGCCGGCCCGCCCGCGGTCAGGTACTCCCGCACCAGCCCGATGTCCCTACGCAGCGTGCCCACCGCGCCCAGCGGCTCCTCCCGCACCAGCGGACCGGCCGCCACCAGCCGATCGGCGGCCGGGCGCGGCGACCGGCAGAACTCGACCAGCGGCGCCAGCACCACATCCCACGTGAACCGCTCCCGCACCACCGCTATCCGCTCCCGACACCCGTCCGCGAACTCCTCGTCGTAGAGCACACGCTCCAACGCGGCGGACAGTTCATGCGGATCCTCCGGCGGCACCACCACGCCAAGTTCTTCCCGACGGATGAGATCGGCGAACGAGTCACCGTCCGTGGTCACGATCGGCAGCCCGGCCCACAGGTAGTCCAGGACCCGCGTGCGGAACGCGAAAGTGGTCTCCACGTGCTCGAAGTGCGTGGTCACGCCGCAGTCGCCGTCCAGCAGCCAGTTCTGCCGGTCGGCATAGGGCACCCACTGCTCGTTGAAGAACACGTGCGTGCCGGCCAGCCCGAGCCGGGCGGCCAGGCTGCGGGTGCGGCCGGCGATGCCCATGTCGGGCACCTCCGGGTTGGGGTGGCGCATGCCCATGAAGAACAGCCGCACGTCGTCGTGCCGGGCCCGGAGCCGGTCGACGGCGTGCACCAGGGTCAGCGGGTCGAACCAGTTGTAGACCCCACCGCCCCAGACGATCACCTTGTCCTGCGGGGAGATCCCGCCGACCACGCCCTTGATCGCCGGCGCGGTGCGCTGGGCCGGCTTGGCCGGCAGCCCGAACGGGACCTCGGCGATCAGCGAGCGTGTGGTCGGGTCGGCGTCGTAGACCTGCGGGGTGAGCCGCCCGATGGCGGCCAGGTGGCCGAGCCAGAAGTGCCGCTGCCGGTCGGAGGCGCAGAGGAAGAAGTCGCCCCGCTTGAGCTGGTTGTTCAGCACGTTGGTGACGCCGACGACGTCCTTGGCCCGTTTCTCGTCGTTGCCGCCCTTGGCCTGCTCCAGCAGCTCCAGGTGCATCGGGTCGTAGACGTCGCAGACCACGATCTTGGGGGAGCGCGGGTGCTTGAGGCTCTGCACCATCTCCAGCACGTGGCCCTGCAACACGATCACGTCGGCCCAGTCCACGTGATCGAGCAGGCCGCGGACCGTGGACTGGGTGACCGGGAAGGTGGCGGCCGGCGGGTCGCAGCGCTTGTTGGTGGAGACCAGCCGCACGTCGTGCTCGCCGGCCAGCGTCTCGGCCATGTGCCAGGCCCGGATGGCCGGGCCGGCCATCTGCTCGGACAACGCGTCGCCGGTGATCACCAGCACCCGCCGCGGCCGGCCGAACGGCTCGTCCAGGCCGAACGCGTCGACCAGCGCCTCGTGCGCGGCCAGGTAGCGCTCCAGCGGGTAGGCCGGCTCCATTGCCTTGCGCATCAACGGGATCAGGTCGGCGTCGGTGCGTACGCGGGCCGCCTGCTCGGCCTTGCGGGACTCGGCCAGCGACGGCAGCAGCTCCACGAACTGGTCGATGGCCAGCAGCCCGGCCAGCGTTTCCCGTGGCACGGCAACGGGTTCCGCATCCTGGGCGCGATCGGCCGGCCGCTTGGTGATCTCCAGCTGGGTGGCGTCGACGTTGCCCCGCGCGGTGGCCCGGCGCACGGCCAGTGCCATCGCCGCCGGCATCGCCTTGGCCAGCGTCTCGTCCGAGAGGTTCTTGTACATCGCGGCGAGGGCGTTGCGCTCCAACAGGAAGTACTCACGCGAGGAGTCCACATCGGACATCGAGGCGTGGTGCCGGTGGTAGGCCACCGACTTGGGCTCGTAGCGCACCCGCCAGCCGCGCAGGTTGAGCCGCCAGCCCAGGTCGACGTCCTCGTAGAACATGAAGAAGCGCTCGTCGAAGCCGTCCAGCTCGCGGAACAGCTTTGCCCGCACGAACAGCGCCGAGCCGGTGCCGAACAGCACGTCACGGGCGACGTCGTGGCTGCCGTCGTCGGGCTGGCCGGCAAACCGCTTGTAGCCCATGCCGAACCAGGTCAGGCCGCCGTCCACGAAGTCGATCAGCTTGCCGTCCCAGTCCAGCACCTTGCTGGCGACCGCGCCCACGGTCGGCTGCGCGCGCAGCGTCTCGACCGCGGCGGCGACCCAGTCGGCGTGCGGTCGGGCGTCGTTGTTGAGGAAGGCCAGCACCTCGCCGGTCGCGTGCTGCACGCCGAGGTTGCAGCCGCCGGCGAAGCCGAGGTTGTCGGGGGCCTGCACGAAGGTCACGCCGGGCTCGGCGGACAGCCGCTCGGCGCTCCCGTCGCCGGAGTTGTTGTCCACGCAGACCAGTTGCAGCCGTTCGGCCGGGTAGTCCAGCTCCGTGCGCAGCGCGCGCAGGCAGGTCAGGGTGTCCTCGACGCCGCGGTAGTTGACGACGACAACCGACACCGACGGCTGGGTTACCCCCTCCGACACGCTGTCTCCCTCCGTACGTGAAGGACACAAGCCTGCCCTACGGACCTGTGCGCGCCCAGATCAGGGTAAACCCCGATTGCCCCTCATGCTCGCCCGAGCTATGTTTTGCTCAGTCGAGCAAGAAGCGGCTCGGACAAGCAAGGGAATCCACAAGGAGGGGTCATGACCAGGGTGATCAACCTGCTCTACGTCAATCTCGGACTCGCGCTGCTGCAGGCGGTGCTGACCTTCGTGTGCTACGGACGGCTGGTCGCCTTCCAGGCCCACGGCAACGCAGAGGCGTACGGCGTGTTCGAGAACACAACCTGGATCCGACCGGTGGCGGTGTCCCTGGTCTCGCTGATCTACATCGGCATCGCCCGCAAGCTGCGCTCCGGCAGCCGCGCCATGTACATCCGCGTGGTGGTCATCTCGGTGCTCGGCTCCCTGGGCCTGGCCTGGGGCATCAGCCTCGGCCAGTTCCCGGTCTGGATGGAGGTGCTGATGGGCGCGCAGGCCCTGGTGCTGGTCGGCCTGTTCGTCGCCGCGATGCAGCCGTCGGTGCGCTCGCAGTTCGCCAAGAAGGTGGCGGCGTGAACCGCCGGCAGTTGCTCGGCCTGGCCGCGGGCGTGACCGCCGCGGCCGGCGCCGGCGTCGTGACCGGGCCCCCGGCCTCGGCCGCGACGAGTCACCGGAAGCCGCCGCTGCTGATCGTGCACGGTTCGCACGGCAGCGGCGGCGCCTACCTCCCTCTGGTGAACGAGCTCGTACAACGTGGCCGGGTCGCGCTGGCGGTGGACTTACCCGGGCACGGCGCGGAGGGCTACTACCCGGTCTGGTTCCAGGCCCCGCAGGACCTGCATGCCATGACCACGGAGGTGTCGCCGATCGCCGGGGTCTCGCTCCAGGACAACGTCGATCGAGTTGTGTCGGTGTTGCGGCGGATCGGGCCGGCGATCCTGGTCGGGCACAGCCTCGGCGGCGCGACGGTCAGCGCGGTGTGCAACGCGGCCCCGCAGCTGGTGCAGCGGGCGGTGTACGTGTCGGCCTACTGCTGCACGGTGTTGAAGACGGTCGTGGAGGCGTTCCAGAGCAAGGAGAACGCCGACAGTCTCATGCTGAAGTTCCCGCCCACCGCGGACGGTGCCGTCGTGCTGGCCAACCGGTTCAACTGGCGGACCAACGACCCCGAGGTGTTGTCGCTGCTGCGCGAGGCGTACATGGCCGACGGCACGGACGCGCAGCTGCGAGCGGCGATCGGCGGATTGCAGCCGGACGAGCCGTACGGGGTGAGCCTGTCCGACTGCTCGCTCCAGCCGACGACCGGTGGCCGGGTCCCGCGCACGTACGTGCGGTTCACCCAGGACCGGGCGATGCCGTTGGCACTGCAGAACCGGATGATCAGCGATGCCGGCCGGTTCGACGTGCACGACGTGCACGCGTCGCACTTCGGGGTCATGACCAGAGCAGCGGAACTGGCCGGGCTCCTGGACGGGCTCCGGTGACGAGCTCGGGGACGAGCTCAGGAACTGGCTCTTCAGTTCCGGCTCATGTGAGCCAAAACTTGAAACAGGCTCAGCGACCGGCCCAGATGCGCCACAACTCGCGACGGCTCACCCGAGCCGTCGCCGCTGTCCGGGCTCTGAACACGAGTGCTGAGGGCAGTCGCCAGACCACGTCCGCCAGCACGCCCAGACGCAGCGAAACCCGGAAGTTCTTCGCGTTGTCCGGCGGGCGGAACGGCAGCACGGCTGTGACGGCGACGAAACGGGCGAGCTGCTCGAGCGCCACCAGGAGCGGGGCGCAGCGCACGAGCATCAGCAGGCGATTGCGCTCGTTCCAGTGGTGGAACTTCGACGACCCGAGGCGGCTGCTGGCCCCGTGCCGGTGCACGACCCGGGCCGGCACGGAGATCACTCGCCAGCCCCGCAGCCGCAACCGCCAGGACGTGTCGGTGTCCTCGTAGTAGCAGAAGAATCCGGCCGGCACGCCGCCGACGGACCGCAGCGCGGCCGTGCGCATCAGCGCGGCGCCGCCGCAGAACCCGAACACTTCGCGCCCGGCCAACGCGGTGTCGGCGCCATGGCCATCGGCCGTGAGTCGCACACCGACCGACTGCACGGAACCGTCCGGCAGCTCCAACGACGACGTGACCGCCGCGGCATCGCCGTGGCGGTCCAACGCGTCTTCCAGCGTGGCGATCCACGACGGCACCGGCACGGCGTCGTCGTTGAGCCAGGCCACGAACTCCGTCTCGATGCGCGGCAACGCCGCCGCCAACGCACCGGCATAACCACGATTGCGCGGCAACCGCAAAACGTTCTGACCCGAGAGCAGCTCAGCCGTGCCGTCGTCGGAGGCGTTGTCCACGACCAGCACGTTTGCCGCACGATCCTGCGCAGCCAGGGCGTCCAGGCACTCGCGGATATGCGCTCGGCCGCGCCAGGTCACCACCACGACGGTCGAACGGGCTTCAGGCACGGGCGCTGACGGTACATGTCACCCTTGGGCGTGCCCGAACTCGTGGTGCTGACCGATCAGCTGCTCGCGCCCGTGCCCGGTGGCACCGGCCGCTACACCAGGGAACTCGCCGCCGCGCTGGCCGTGACGGCCCCCGATGGCTGGACCGTCACCGGTGTCGTGGCGCGCTGCGCGGATCCGTCAGCGGCACGCGTTGAGGGAGTCGACGGGCCGCGCATGTTGCCGGTGCCACGCCCGGTACTGGCCCGCTTGTGGCAGCGCGGTGTGCCGCTGTGGCCCGGCGGCGACGCCGTGCACGCGCCGACGCTGCTGTCGCCGACAGTCGTCAAGCGCGGGCGCACACTCGTCGCCACGGTCCACGACGCCGTGCCGTGGACGCACCCCGAGACGCTCACGCCGCACGGCGCGCAGTGGCACCGCACGATGGTGTCGCGGCTCACGCGCAAGGCCGGTGCGATCGTCGTGCCCACCGAGGCCGTGGCCAAGGAGCTCGCCGTGCACGCCGCCGGTTCGGCGAACGTGCATGTGATCGGGCACGGCGTCCCTGACGCGCTCGCGGTCGAGTCGGCGGACGCCGATGCCGTCGCGCGACGGCTCGCATTGCCGCCGCGGTATGTGCTCGCGGTCGGCACCCTTGAGCCGCGCAAGGGCATCGATGTCCTTATCGACGCCATGACGTTGCCCGAAGCTCCCGACTTGCCGGTGCTGCTGGTCGGCGCGACCGGCTGGGGCGACGTCGACGTTTCCTCCGAACGGGTGAGATCGCTGGGTCCGTTGCCCGATGCGGAGCTGGGCGTGGTGCTGCGTCGGGCCAGCGTGCTGGCCGTGCCGAGCCTGGCCGAGGGGTTCGGCATGCCCCTGCTGGAGGCCATGGCGGTGGGGGTGCCGGTGGTCCACTCGGACGCCCCGGCGCTGGTCGAGGTGGCCGACGGTGCCGGCTTCGTCGCACGCCGTGGCGACCCGAAGTCGCTGGTCGCGGCGTTGCGCACGGTAGTCGACGACCCGGCGGCGGCCCGGGCGGCGATCACCCGCGGCCTGACCCGGGCCGCGGATTTCAGCTGGCGCAGGGCCGCCGAGACGGTCTGGAACGTGCATCTGGGACTGGGCACGCTGGGTTAGTCCATTCGTCGGCAATGATCATCGAGGCCGCCGTACCCTGCTCCGGTGCACCATCTCGACCCCAGCGTGTTGATCGACGCGACTGCCGTGCCCGCCGACCGTGGCGGCGTCGGACGGTACGTCGACTCGCTGGCGGCCGCGCTGGACGCCGACGGGACCCGGCTCAGCGTGGTCTGCCAGCCGCGTGACGCCGCGCTGTACGGGCAGCTCGCGCCGGGCGCGCGGATCGTGCCCGCGCCGGAGTCCGTCGCCGCGCGCACCGCGCGCCTGGTGTGGGAGCAGAGCGGCCTGCCGCGGTTGGCGCGGGCGCTCGGTACCGACGTCATCCACTCGCCGCACTACACGATGCCGATGGCCAACCCGGTCGGCTCCGTCGTCACGCTGCACGACGCCACCTTCTTCACCGACCCGTCGCTGCACTCCTCGGTGAAGGCGCGCTTCTTCCGCGCGTGGACGCGTGCGTCGCTGGCCCGCGCGACCGTGTGCGTCGTGCCCAGCCGCGCCACGGCCAACGAGCTCACGCGCGTGGCCAACGCTGACCGCCGCCTGTTGCAGGTCGCGCACCACGGCGTGGAAGGCGAACGCTTCCACCCGCCGTCGCCGGACGAGATCGCGGCCGTGCGCAAGGCGCTCAACCTCCAGGACATGCCGTACGTGGCGTTCCTCGGCGCGCTCGAACCGCGCAAGAACCTGCCCGCGCTCATCCGCGGCTTCGCCCGGGCCTGCCAGGGCCGCACCGATCCGCCCGCGCTCGTGCTGGCCGGGCAGCCCGGCTGGGACACGCAGGTGGAGAGCGCCCTGGACGCCGTGCCGCACCGGATCCGCGTGATCCGTGCCGGCTACCTGCCGTTCGAGCAGTTGTCGGGATTCCTCGGCGGCGCCACGCTCGTGGCCTATCCCAGCCTTGGTGAAGGTTTTGGGCTGCCCGTGCTGGAGGCCATGGCCAGCGGCGCGTGCGTGCTCACGACACGGCGGCTCAGTCTGCCGGAAGTCGGCGGCGACACCGTGGCGTACTGCGGCGTCGGCGCGGGCGACATCGCCGCGGGACTGACCGAGCTGCTCGACGACCCCGCGCGGCGGTCCGCGCTGGCCGCCGCCGCGCAGTTGCGGGCCAAGGAGTTCTCCTGGGCGGCGTCGGCCGCGCTGCACCGTGAGGCCTATGGGCGGGCGGCTGTCCTGGCCCGCCGCGCCCGGCACTAGTCTCATCCGGCGTGACGCAGCCCGAGCCGAAGACCTACGGCGACGAACTCGCCGTCGTGACCATCACCTATTCGCCCGGTGAGGTGCTCGACCGGTTCCTCGACACGCTGGGCAAAGCCACCGCGCGCACGGTCACCGTGATCCTCGCGGACAACGGCTCCACCGACGGCGCGCCCGAGAAGGCCGCCGCCGAGCGGGACGAGGTCCGCCTGGTGCGCACCGGCGGCAACCTCGGCTACGGCGGCGCCGCCAACCGGGGCGTGGCCGAGCTGCCCGACGACGTCGGCTGGGTCGCCGTCGTCAACCCGGACATCGAGTGGGGCGCCGGCTCCATCGACACCCTCATCGACGCCGCCGAGCGGTGGCCGCGCGGGGGCTCGTTCGGGCCGCTGATCCGCGAGCCCGACGGCGCCGTCTACCCGTCCGCGCGGCTGCTGCCGTCGCTGGGCAAGGGCCTCGGACACGCCGTGTTCGGCAAGCTGTGGCCCGGCAATCCGTGGACGCGGGAGTACCGGCAGCAGGACACCTCGGTCGTCGAGCGCCCGGCCGGTTGGCTGTCCGGCTCGTGCCTGCTGCTGCGCCGCGCCGCGTTCGACTCCGTCGACGGTTTCGACTCCAGCTACTTCATGTACTTCGAGGACGTCGACCTCGGCGACCGGCTCGGCCGCGCCGGCTGGCTCAACGTGTACGTGCCGTCGGCCGAGGTCGTGCACCTCGGTGGGCACGCCACCGCGCGGGCCTCCGAGCGCATGCTGGCCGCGCACCACACCAGCGCGTACAAGTACCTGTCCGAGCGCAACCGCGGGCCGTGGCACGCGCCGCTGCGGCTGGCCATCCGGGTCGGGTTGGCGTTGCGGCTCAAGCTGGAGCTCAGGGCTGGTCGGTCTCCGGCAGCGCCCCACTGAGGCGGTCGGTCAGCGAGATGCGGCGGCCCGGGGTCTGCTGGGTCGTCGGGATGATGCCCGGCAGCTGCTTGGTCGGCTGCTCCGAGTCCGGCCGCTGACCCTGCTGCTGCGGGTGCTGCTGCTGGTTGGGCGGCACGTGCGGCAGCGGCTGCGACTGCTGGGCGCGCGGCTGCTGGGGCTGGACGTGGGGCAGCGGCTGGGACTGCTGGTTGGCCGGGATCTGCTGGGGCTGGACATGCGGCAGCGGCTGGGACTGCTGAACGTGCGGGAGCGGCTGCGACTGCTGGGTCATCGGGAGCTGCTGGGTGGTGGGGATCTGGTGACCCTGCTGCGGCGGCACCGGGACCTGGCCGGCCGCCACCGAGCCGGGGAGCACGACCGTGGTGTCCGGGTCCTGCTCGCGCGGGTCGTTCGCGTTCACCACCACTCGGGGGATCTGCACCGTGGGCTTGGCGTCCATCGGCGAGGTCGCGTTGTTCGGCGTCACCGCCCACCGGTTTCGGGCGCTGGCTCGGGCCAGTGCTGCGTCGGCCCGGTCGCGGGGGTCCATCTCCCGACCTCTTCCTCATCCGGCGTGCCGGCCACCGGGTCCAGTGCCCGGTCGATCCGCCACGTGCAAGAGTATTCCCTCGATCGCACCCGCGTCAGTGGAGGAGGAAACCCGGCATGTCGTCCAGCGTCGGACAGCAGCTCAGTGGGGTCGACGCCGTTGTGCTCGTCGGCGGGAAGGGCACCAGACTCCGCCCGCTCACGCTCTCCGCGCCCAAGCCCATGCTGCCCACCGCGGGGGTGCCGTTCCTCACGCACCTGCTGTCCCGGATCCGGGCCGTCGGCATCACCCACGTCGTGCTCGGCACCTCCTACAAGGCCGAGGTGTTCGCCGAGTACTTCGGCGACGGCTCCCGGCTCGGGCTGGAGCTGGAGTACGTCGTCGAGGAGGAGCCGCTCGACACCGGCGGCGGCATCCGCAACGTCGGCGACCGGCTGCGTGAAGACGACGTGATGGTCTTCAACGGCGACATCCTGTCCGGGGTCGACCTGGCCGGTGTGGTCGGGACGCACCGTGACAACAAGGCCGACGTCACCCTGCACCTGGTCAAGGTGCCCGACCCGCGGGCCTTCGGTTGCGTGCCGACCGACGCCGAGGGGCGGGTCACGGCCTTCCTCGAGAAGACCGACAACCCGCCGACCGACCAGATCAACGCCGGTTGCTACGTGTTCCGGCGCGAGGCTCTGATGACCATCCCGACCGGTCGCCGGGTCTCCGTCGAGCGGGAGACCTTCCCCGGTCTGCTGGCCTCCGGGCACCGCCTCCAGGGCCACGTCGACACGTCGTACTGGCTCGACCTCGGCACGCCCGGCGCCTTCGTCCAGGGCTCCGCCGACCTCGTCCGCGGCATCGCCCCCTCAGCCGCCCTTCCCGGTTCGCCCGGCGAGGCCATCGTGTTGCCCGGCGCCACGGTCGACCCGTCCGCCGTCATCACCGGCGGCTCCACCATCGGCGCCGGTTGCGTCGTCGAGGCCGGTGCTGTCGTCGACGGCTCCGTGCTCTTCGACGGCTCCGTCATCCGCGCCGGCGCCTCCGTCACCCAGTCCCTCGTCGGCGCCCGCGCTGAGGTCGGCTCCCGGACCGTGCTCCGTGACGTCGTCGTCGGTGACGACGCCGTCATCGGCTCGCACAACGAGCTCCTGCACGGCGCCCGCGTCTGGCCCGGCATCCACATCCCCGACACCGCCGTCCGCTTCTCCACGGACGCGTAGTCATGGCCCCCAGGTTCGACATCACGCGGGTTCGCCTGCGCAACTACAAGAGCATCGAGTCGTGTGATGTCGAACTCGGGCCGCTCACCCTGCTCGTCGGCCCCAACGGCTCCGGCAAGAGCAACTTCCTCGACGCCCTGCAATTCGTGGCCGACGCCCTGACCACCAACCTGGAGAACGCCTTCCGCGAACGCGGTGGCTTCGGGTCGGTGAGTCGTTTCGGGGACCGCGAGTTCGAAATCGAGATCACAGTCGGCTCCGGTGACGCCAGCTGGGACTACGGCCTCGGCCTTTCGCCTCTGCGCGATGGCGGGTATCGGGTCGCGAGTGAGACATGGCACTTTCCCGACGGGGAAGGCGTGCGGCTGGACAGTGACCTGCACAGTCGGCTCTGGCTGCCGAATGCTGACCGCGATGCGTCTGATCTTCTGCTGGAGGCCCTCTCGGGTTTCCGGTCCGTCAGCCCGATTCCGGAGCAGATGCGGGACATCAGCCGACCGGACCTGGGTGACAGGCTCCTTCGGGACGCGTCCAACGCGCCGAACGTGATCGCCAGGCTGACGGCCGATGATCCGGCTACGAAGCAGTTGATCGAGGAGTACCTGACGTTGGTCGTCGACGGGATGGTTGGTGTCGAATCTCGTCAGATCAGTTCGTGGCGAGCGCTGTTTTTCAAGCAGGAGACCGAGGACGGTCAGGCTCGGGAATTCGATGCGCTGTCGATGTCCGATGGCACGTTGCACGCCCTCGGTGTGCTCATCGCGCTGTTCGAGGGCACCGAGACGGTCGGCATCGAAGAGCCCGAGAGTGGACTGCATCCGGCCGCAGCGGCTGTGTTGATGGACGCGCTGCGGGACGGCGCCCATCGCCGCCAAGTGCTCGTGACCACGCACAGCCCGGACCTGCTTGACGTTCCCGGGCTGGACGCGTCCGAAGTCCTTGCTGTGCGTTCCGTTCGCGGCCGGACGGTCATCGGCCGGCTCAACGAGGCCGGTAGCTATGCGCTCAAGGAGTCCCTCTACAGCCCGGGCGCGTTGTTGCGAACCAACTATCTCCAGCCGGAGAGCGACGAATGAGCCTGCCGATCGTGGTACCGGTCGTCGAAGGCCATGGTGAAACCACCGCGGTTCGAGTGCTGCTGGACCGGATCGGCTGGGAGCTGGGCTGGCCTCACAGCGTGGCTCAACCCTTCCGAGTGCCACGGACGGATCTTGCCGATCCGGTGAAGTTGAGCGCTGCGGTTGCCGTGGCGTCACGCAACGTTCCTGGTGCCGGCGGGGTTCTTGTCCTGTTCGACGCTGACGACGACTGCCCGGTCGAGCTGAACGCCAAACTCCAGGACGCTGCTGGCAACGCCCGATGCGGAGTGGAGATCGTGGCTGCGAACCGGGAGTTCGAGGCTTGGTTCCTCGCATCTGTCGCATCATTGCGGCTGCACGCTGCGGTGAAGTCCGATGCGATATACGCCACCGACCCGGAGCAGCGGCGCGGGGCGAAGGAGCAATTGAGCCAACTGATGGTGACGCCGTATCGGGAGGTCAGGCATCAGCCTGCGTTCGCCAGCCTGATCGACCTGGAGACGACTTGGCGGAAAAGTCGGTCGTTCCGGCGGCTGCTGAGTGCGCTGCAACGGTTGCTGGAGGTGGAAGCGCTGCCGTGGACGCTGTGACCCGGAGCTGGAAGCCCGACTACCCGCTGGACATCAGCGCGGTGGTCGGGCCGTTGCGGCGTGGGGCGGGGGATCCGGCGTTCCAGGCGGGGCCGGACGGGGCGCTGTGGCTGACCGGGAACACGGCGTCGGGGCCGGGGTCGCTGCGGTTGGCGAGGCAGGACGGCGAGGTGGTGGCGCAGGCCTGGGGCGACGGCGCTGAGGAGCTGCTGGACGGGGTGCCGCAGCTGCTGGGGGCCGAGGACGAGCCGCAGGGTTTCGAGGCGCACCACGAGCTGATCAAGGAGACGCAACGCCGGAATCCGGGGCTGCGGCTGGGGAAGACGAACCGGGTGTGGGACAGCCTGGTGCCGGCGATCCTGGAGCAGAAGGTGACGGGCCACGAAGCCCGGCGGTCCTGGCGGGATCTGTGCCGGCGGCACGGGGAGAAGGCCCCGGGCCCGGCGCCGCTGGGGATGAGGGTGCCGCCGACGCCGAGGGCGATCCTGGGTGTCAAGGACTGGGAGTGGCACAAGGCGGGCGTGGACGGCCAACGCCGCCGTACGCTGCTGAACGCGGCGGCGGCCGCGCATGCCCTGACGAGCAAGGAGAAGCTGCGGCTGATCCCGGGCATCGGGGTCTGGACGACGGCGGAGGTGGCCCAACGGGCCTGGGGCGACCCGGACGAGGTCAGCGTGGGCGACTTCCACATCCCGAGCGTGGTGGGCTGGGCCCTGGTCGGCCACGCGCTGGACGATGACGGCATGCTCGAGGTGCTCGAGCCCTACCGGCCGCACCGCCAGCGCGCGGTCCGCTACATCGAGGCGTCAGGGTTCCGGAAACCGCGATTCGCCCCGAGGTTCGCGGCGAGGGACTACCGGGCCATCTAGCGGTAGCGGGACAGTGCCAGCTCCACGAGTTCGGGCACGGTGTCGACGTTGGACGGCAGCGCGTCGACGGGCCACCACTGGAGGTCGACGGACTCGGCGCTGCGCACGGGCTTGGCGCCGACCGGGGCCCGCACGAGGAACCGGACGTCGAAGTGCCGCGTGGGCAAGCCCAGCGAGCAGGTGATGCCGTGCACGTCGACGTGCAGCGGCGTGGGCTCGATCCGCAGCCCCCGAATCCCGGACTCCTCGGTGGCCTCGCGAAGGGCGGCGTCGACCAACGAGAGATCCGAAGGCTCGCAGTGGCCGCCGAGCTGAAGCCACCGCCCGACCCGGGGGTGCAGGGTCAGCAGCACGTTCTCGGCGGTGGCATCGAGCACCAGCGCGGAGGCGGTGACGTGCCCGGGCTCGCACGACCGCTGGCAGGCGTCCTCCCGAGCGGCCAGGAAGCCCAGGAACGCCTGCCGCAGCGCCTCCTGCGGCTCGGACTCGGGCTTCCAGCCGGTCAACGTCGACACGGCGTCGGCATGCAAACTCACAGCTCCACCAATCCCAATTCGGTCGGCGCCGGCGGCCGAGGCCCGGCGACGCCGTCGGCCGGGTGTCCGACGGCCACCGCACCCAGCGGCGACCAGTCGGCCGGCAGGTCCAGCACGGCCCGCACGATATCGGGGCAGAAGATGGTCGACGAAACCCAGCACGAAGCCAGGTCCTCGGCCGCCAACGCGACCAGAAGACCTTGCACGGCAGCACCACCGGCCACGGTGAACATGGTGCGCTCGGCACCCTGGCGCTTGACGTCGGGGTAGTCGTGAGCGCCGTCCATGACCATGAACGGCAGCACCAGCTCGGTCGCGCCCCACAGCAGATCGCCACGAGCGACACGGCGCTCGATCCGGGCCTCGTCCCAGCCGTCGTCACGGAGATCGGCGCGCCACTGGTCCCGCATGGCCTCCAGCAGCTTGGTCCGCCGGGCCCGGTCCCGCACCCACACGAACCGCACGGGATGCGTGTGATGCGGCGCCGGCGCGGTCAGGCCGACGCCGATGGCCCGCCGCAGCACGTCCTCGTCCACGGGCTCGCCGGAGAAGCTACGCACGGATCGCCGCCGCAGCACGGCTTCCTGACGCCCCTGGGCAATGGCCTCGTTGGTGCCAAGGCGAAACAGGTCCTCCTCGACCGGACGGTTCAGGTCACGCGCGCTGGATCCGTTGTCCACCAACGACAAGCCGCGCACGACGGCGACCGGCGTCGCGCCGAGCTTGCCCTTGACCAGGTCTCCCGCGGCGGCGATCTCGTCGGCCAGCGCGACCTCGGTCACCACGAGTTCGTTGCCCTGGTTGTCGACCTCGCCGGCGTAGCTGCGGATCACCGGCAGCCCGGCCGCGCCGATGGCGGCGTCGGTCTGCCCCACCCGCCAGGCCCGGCCCATGGTGTCGGTGATCACCACGGCCACGTCGACGCCCAGTCGCGCGCGCAGCTCCGACCGCAGCTTGCGGGCCGAGGCGTCGGGGTCCAGCGGCAGCAGGGCGATCTCGGCCTGCGACACGTTGGAGTTGTCCACGCCCGACGCGGCCTGCACGATGCCCAGCCGATTCTGAGTGATCAACGTGTTCTTCACGCGGGCCAGCACCCGCACCGACTCGGACACCACCAGCTCGCGCCGCCGGGCCTCGCGCTCGTCCGGGTCGTCCGGCGCGGCAACCAGCTGACCCTCCACTTTGGACACGATCTTGCTCGTCACGACGAGCACGTCGCCGTCGCGCAGCCACGGCGCGGCGGCGGCGATCGCGGCGGTCAGGTCGTCGCCGGGGCGGAACTCGGGCAGCCCGGGCACCGGCAGCAGCTCGACGGAACCCTTGGCGTGGTCGGTCAACGTCGGCTCCCGGCTCGGTGATCGTCTAAAGCGCCAGCGATGCTCACGAGCCGTATCCTGCCACGCCCCCGGCCCCGCACCCCTGCGGCACAGCCCACAAGGGCGGCGGGAATATTCGGAACGCTTCGAAAGCATTGTACGCGTCAGATACAGGCCTTGCCGTCAACTAATCCGAAAGTGTGAAAAGCGTCCCGACAGGCATCTCCGAGGCATCCTCGGCCGTCTTGTAGGTGTCGGGGGACAAGGGGGATGCAATGGGGGCATTGCACAGCGCGACGAAACCGGCGCCGCCGGATCGTCGTGAGAGGGTGGACGCCTTGCTGGCGCGATACAGCTTTCCGCTGCTTCGCGTCACGCTGGGTCTGGTGATTTTCGGATTCGGTTTTCTCAAGTACTTCTCCGGCGTGAGCCCGGCCCAGGACCTGGTGCTGCACGTCAACCGGATCCTGTCGCTGGGACTGGTGCCGGACCAGGTGGCGCTGCCGGTGTTCGCGACGGTCGAGAGCCTGCTCGGACTGTCGCTGATCACCGGCAGGGGACTGCGCTACGTCGTGTATCCGCTCACGCTGTGGGCGGTCGCGATCCTGTCTCCGCTGGTCCTGTTCCCGGCGGAATTGTTCAGCGGGCCGGACCACGCGCCGACGCTGGCCGGCCAGTACGTGCTGAAGGACATCATTCTGCTCGCCGCCTGCCTGGTTGTCATGGCGCGGGTACGCAACAACGCACGGGGGTTGTGACAATGGAAACAGTATTTCGGGCCAGCGCGCCGGTTGCCGATGCCGGGCCGGATCTCGGCCCGCTGCTGGAACTGCCGGGCACCTGGGTCGGCAACGGATTCAATCTGATCTCACGGCCGGACCAGCACAACAACAAGCCGTTCTTCCTGGAGCTCAACACCACCCGGGAAACGCTGTCGTTCACGCCGATCGGGGCGCCGATTCCGAACCGGGGCAGCGGTCAGGACGACATCTTCTTCCTCGGCGTGCACTATCTCCAGCAGATCAGCGATGGCGTCACCAGCGGGGCGCTGCACCTGGAACCGGGCATGTGGCTGAACGTGCCGGCGACCACGGATCCGGTCGCGCCGGCCAGCGTGGTCCGGATGGCGACCATTCCGCACGGCGACGCGCTGCTGGCCCAGGGCTCCTCGCTGGTCGTCGACGGGCCGCCGGTGATCGCGCCGGCCGACTCCACGCCGACCTTCTCCACCGGCCCCAACGTGGGGCAGAAGCTGACCGGGGCCTACCTGGACCCGTTCACCACCACGCCGCTGCCGCCCGGCATCCCGGCCGGCGCGATCGCCGACCCCAACGTGGTGCTGACCGAGGCGATCAGCCAGCAGAAGATCGTCGAGACCACGGTGCTGATCATCAGCACCACCACGGACGTCGGCGGCACCACCGGCGGCATCCAGAACATCCCGTTCGTCGTCAAGAACGCCAACGCGACGGCGTTGAGCGCGATCTTCTGGATCGAGAAGGTGCAGAACGACGACGGCAGCACCTTCATGCAGCTCCAGTACACCCAGCAGGTCACGCTGGACTTCCTGGGCATCAACTGGCCGCACATCCAGGTGGCCACGCTGGTGAAGCAGTAGACAGTGCGCGGCGGCCCAAGGCCGCCGCGCACACCCCATCAAGCGAGCGACACCCCGGCCAGGTCCAGCGCCGCGCGGACCATGGCCGCGGTGGCGTCCACATCGGACATCAGCAGCGGCACGTTGCGCACCGCGACGCCGTCCACGACCGCCTTGTCCTCGGGCGCGATCAGCCAGCCGTCCAGCACGCCGTCGGCCTTGCGCGAGCCGTAGTGCCGGCCGACGGCCTCGGCGCTGGTCTCGACGCCGATCGCGGTCAGGCAGGCATCCGCCATGCCCCGCACCGGCGCGTTGCCGATGATCGGGGAGATGCCGACCACGCCCGCTGAGGTCGCACGCACGGCCTCACGCACGCCCGGGATGGACAGCACGGTGCCCACACTGACGACCGGATTGGACGGCGCGAACAACACCGCGTCCGCGCCGGCGATCGCGTCCAGCACGCCGGGCGCGGGCTTGGCCTCGTCGGCGCCGATCGGCACGATCGAGTGCGCCGGCAGCTCGGCGTGGTACCGGATCCACCACTCCTGGAAGTGGATCGCGCGCCGCTCGTCCTCCGAGCCCGGCACGTCCACCACGACGTGCGTCTCCACCTGGTCGTCGGTCATCGGCAGCAGCCGCACGCCGGGCTGCCAGCGGGCGCACAGCGCCTCCGTGACCGCGGACAGCGGATATCCCGCGCGCAGCATGCGGGTCCGTACCAGGTGGGTGGCGATGTCGCGGTCGCCCAGCCCGAACCACGGCGCCTCGGCGCCGTAGGCGGCCAGTTCCTCCTTGACCCGCCAGGTCTCGCCGGACAGCCCCCACCCGCGCTCGGTGTCGATACCGCCGCCCAGGGTGTACATGCAGGTGTCCAGGTCCGGGCAGATACGCAGGCCGTGCAGCCACACGTCGTCGCCGGTGTTCACCAACGCGGTGATTTCTGCCCCTTCGGGCAGCGCCGCCTTCACGCCGGTCAGGAACCGCGCTCCGCCGACGCCGCCGACCAATACCACGACCTTCACAGGGCGCAATCCTTTCACGCTTGCGGGTGAATTCTCAGCGGGTCCAGAACCGGAACAGGTAGCTGCCGTCACCGGCGTGGCCGATGTCGCCGCCGAGCACGTCGAACAGCCCGCGGCCGATGGTGAAGAACACACTGCTGACCGCCGGCACGGCGAACAGCAACACGAACAGCACCAGCGGGGCCCACGGCCGCACCCGCACCGCGACCGCCTGCGCCTCGCGCGACAGCCACGGCGCGATCACGCCGAAGCCGTCGAATCCCGGCACCGGCAGGATGTTCAGCAGGAAGGTGAGCACCTGCAGGAACGCCAGGTAGGCGAAGGCCATCTGCAGGCCCTCGGGCAGCGGGGCGAACAGCACGACGACGTTGAGCACCAGCCCGATCGCCAGGTTGAACAGCGGGCCGGCCAGCGAGACCAGAGATTCGACAGGTTTCGATCGCAACGCCCAGTGATTGATGAGCACGGCGCCGCCCGGAAGGGGAATACCTCCGATGAGCAGGAACACCAAGGGCAGCACGATGCTCAACACCGGGTCGGTGTAGCGGCGCGGGTCCAGGGTCAGGTAGCCACGCACCGCGACCTCGTGGTCGCCGCCGCGGAAGGCCACCAGGGCGTGGCCGAACTCGTGCAGGCACAGGGAAACGACCCAGCCGCCGACGACGAAGAGCACGACGCCCGCGGTGAGCAGCCAGCGGTTGCCGACGTAGGGGTCGGCCGCCGGCAGCGCGCACAGCACCGCACCGATGACTGTGACGCCCAGCAGGCCGAGGAAGAGGGGCTCGGTCGCACCGATGATCGGTTCACATCCACCAGTGTGCCCGGTGGCGGTGGGTGACCACGTCCGGTATGACCAGGTGGCAGCGCCTGTTCGCCCTGCGTGACGGTGTCCCCCGACGTAAGTACTTCGCTTGACCCCTTGCAACGACACGGGTGTAATCACATTGGTGTCATTCACCGTCGAGGGGGCGGTGGGTGGTGTCCGCCAACCGGGGAGTGCGGAAGGCGAGGAGGCGGACGGACATGGAAATAGAAGGAGGCCGCGTCGTGGAAGCGGCCGAGATCGTCGGCATCGGCGCGCCCGCGCGCGAGTTCGGCCTGCTGGAATCCGGTGAGAGGGATTTCACGGTGCTGGACGGGGTGTTCGACGGTGACGACGAAGAGCAGGAGTGGCAGGAGCGCGCCCTGTGCGCGCAGACCGACCCCGAGGCGTTCTTCCCGGAGAAGGGCGGTTCCACCCGGGAGGCCAAGCGGATCTGTCAGGGCTGCGAGGTGCGCTCGGAGTGCCTCGAGTACGCACTGGCCCATGACGAGCGCTTCGGCATCTGGGGCGGGCTGTCCGAACGGGAACGCCGGAAGTTGAAGAAGAGGCCCGCCTAGCAGGCTCAACCCACCGGGCAGCTGGCCCGATGATCAGTCGTACGGTGTGCTCGACGCACCGACGATGGGAGTGGCCAGTTGCCCGGTAAGGCCCAGCCGGTCCTGCGCACGGCACCGGTGCTCGCGGTGCTCGTGTGCCACGACGGCGAGCCGTGGTTGCGGCTGGCGCTGTCCGCGCTGCGGCGCTCGATGCCGCGCCCTCGGCACGTGATCGCGGTGGACACCGGATCCCGTGACCGGACGCCGAAGTTGTTGGCGGAAGCGGCATCCGGCGACAAGCCGGTGCTGGACGGCGTGCTCACCCTGCCGCGTGGAACCGGTTTCGGGGACGCCGTGCGGGCCGCCGTCGACCATGCCGTGCAGCGCTGGGGCGATCCCGGACGCTGGCTGTGGCTGCTGCACGACGACAGCGCGCCGGAGCCGGACTGCCTGGCCGCGCTGCTGGCCGCGACCGAGATGTCGCCGGCCGCCGGCGTGCTCGGGCCGTTGGGTCTCGACTGGAACGACCCGAACATCGTGGTGTCGGCCGGATTGTCCACGGATTCATCCGGTCATCGGCAGACCGGCATCTCCGCGCTGGAGAGCGCGCAGGCCCGGTATTTCGAGCAGAGCACCGAATCCCTGGCCGTCAGCTCGGCCGGCTCGCTGATCGGCCGCGAGCTGTGGGACCGGCTCGGCGGCTACGACCCGGCGCTGCCCATGCTCGGCGACGACCTCGACTTCGGTTGGCGGGCAAACAAAGCGGGTAGCCTCGTGTTGTCCGTGCCGACGGCCCGGCTGCGGCATGCGCGCGCGGCCACGGTCGGCGAACGCCGCCTGGACGCGCTGGCCGCGCCGCCCGGGCCATTCCTGCGCGGGGTGGCACGGGCCCACGGCGTGCGTACTTTCCTGGTCAACTGCGGGGTTTTCTCCTTCCTGATCGGCCTGCCCCGGCTGGTCCTGCTGTGCTTGTTGCGGGCGCTGGGCTTCCTGCTGCTGCGCCGGGGCTCGGACGCGCGCGCGGAGATCGGCGCGATCCGCTACCTGCTGTCCGGGCGGGGCCGGCTGCTGTCCGCTCGGGCAGACCGGCGGCGGATTTCGGTCGCCGGGCAAAAAAGTGTGCGCGGGTTGTTCACCAGCCGCCTGACCCGGTTGCGTAACACGTTCCGTAGTGGACTGGCCGTGCTGGTTCGGCGTCGGGTGCAGGCCGACGCCGAGTTGGGTCGGCTGCCGGCGTCGGACGCGGCCCCGTCGCCGTGGCTGAACCCTGACGACACAGGAAGTTCCAAGCTTCCGGTCGGACCACAGGCCCTGCCGGCCGGCGCGCTGCGTGGTGCGCGGCGTGGCCCCGCCGGTCTGCGGCAGCCCGCCGCCGTGGTCGTGCCGGTCGCGGCCCAGGCCCCGCCGGGACTGCGCCCGAGTCCGCGGCCACGGCCGTCGCCGCGACGACGGGACGAGGAAGCACCCAATCCGCTGGCCGATCTCATGATCGTCGAGGTCGATCGGGGCGCGGTGATCCGGCAGCTGCTGCTGTCGCCGGCACTGTGGACGTTCGTCGCGTTGTCGGTGCTCGGCGTACTCGTCAACGCCGGCCGGCTGGGCACGGATCTGGTCGGCGGCCGGCTGCTGCCCGTGCAAGACCTCGCCGCGACCTGGTCCTCGTACCTCGCGACGTGGCATCCGGTGTCCGGCGGCACAGCCGCGCCGGCCCCGGCGGCGTTGGCAGTACTGGGAAGTCTCGGCGCGGTGCTCGGCGGTCCCAAGGCCGCCGTGGCCGTGTTGCTGTTCGGCGACCTGCCGCTGGCCGGCGTCTCGGCGTACGTGGCCACGCGGCGAATGCGTGTGGCCAGGCCGATTCGCGCGCTCATCGCCGCCACGTACGCCCTGCTGCCGGCCGCCGGGACCGCGGTGTCGCAAGGCCGTCTGGACGTCGTGATGGTGCACCTGCTGCTGCCGCTCGTGCTCGCCGGCGCGGCAACCTTGTTGCGGGGCAACGCTCCTGGCACCTGGGTGGCCACTGTGGCCAGCACGTCCATCGGCCTTGCCGTGATCGGGGCCTTCTCGCCGCTGACGCATCTGCTGGTGCTGGTGGGCATTCTGATCGGCTTCGTGGCCGTGCCGGGGCACCGCCGCGTGCTGGCGCTGTTCGGAATCGTGTTGCTGCCCTTGGCTTTGCTGTTGCCATGGCCGGCGGTTGTGTTGCAGCATCCCGATGTTCTGCTGCACGGCATCGGCGCGCGACTGTCCGACCCGGCCGAGCCGTGGACCCGGATCGTCACCCTTGATCCGGGTGGGCCAGGGCCCTGCCGGTGATCGGCGCCTTCGTCGTGGTGGCCGGGGTGAGCGCGGCGGTGCTGCGGGCCAACCGGAACGTGCTGCCCGGGCTGACCGTCGCGATCGGCGGCGCGGTCGTAGTGGGGTTCCTGTGGCAGAACCAGATCTGGACCGGCGCGCCGATGCTGGTGCTCGGCGCCGGTCTGCTGCTGATCGTGCTCGGCGCGTGCGTGCCGGCTCCGGTCGTGTGGGAAATCCCGCACCTGCGGTTCGCGGCGATCAGCGCCGCCGTGGTGGTGGTCGGGTTCCTGGCCGCCAGCGCCCTGATCGCCGGCCGGCAGGGGCCGCTGCGGGACGGCGGCGATCCTCGCTTCGTGCCGGCCATCGCCAACGAGCTCGCCAAGACCGGGGAGACGGTGCTGGAGCTGGCCAACCACGGCCGTCCCACCCGGCTGTCGGCCGGCGGCCTGGCCGGCTTCGGCGACGACGACCTCGTGCCGGTGCCGGGGGCGGCCGAGCGGCTGGCCAAGCTCGGCACGGACCTGATCGGCACGGACCGTGACGCCGCCAAGACCGCCGTCGCGCAGCTCGCGGTCGACGGGGTCAGCTACGTCGTGCTGCCGGACGCCGACGCCGCCGGGCGGCTGCACGACGCCGTCGGCGACCTCGCCTCGGCGTCGCCGCCGATGTCCGACGGCCGGCCCGTGGTGCGCGTGCAGCTGGCCAACAGCCACGTGGTGCTGTTGGCCCCGCAGCAGGCGCAGAAGGCCGTCACCGGCGGCACGCCGCCCACCGAGCTCGGGGCGCCCGGCATCGCGCCCGTGGACGCCCTACCGCCCGACGTCGCCGTGCGCGTGTCGGACGGCCCGAGCGGCCGGCTGCTGGTGCTGGCCGCCGAGGACGAGCCCGGCTGGCGCGCGACCGTCGACGGCCGTCCGGTGGCGACCGTGCGGGCCTGGGGGCACCTCATCGCCGTCCCCGTGCCGACGACCGCCGCCGACGTGACCGTGGACCAGTCCGGCACCCTGCGGAGCTTCCTGCTCCTCGTGCAGGCCGCGTTCCTGTTGTTCACGGTCCTGACGGCCATTCCCAGTCGCAAACCCGTGGTTTCACGAACTTCTTAATCGCCGTCGATGACGTCCGGATCGAGGCCGAGGTAGCTGGCGATCTGCTCGACCAGCACATCGTGCACAAGATCGGCGAGATCCGCCCCGTCCTTGGCCCGTGCCTCCAGCGGCCGGCGGTACAGCACGATGCGTGCCCGGGTCGGCACGCCGCGTCGGTCCACCCCGGCCGGCACCAGTCTGGCCAGCGGCACGTTGCCGTCGTCGACGACACCGTCCTCCCAGCTCAGCTCGTCGTCCGGGCCGACATGCACCTCCGGCACGTCGTCGACCGCGACGTCCAGCTGGGTCAGCTCGGTCCGCCAGCGCGCCTCGATCGGCTCCAACGCCTCGATCACGAGCGCGTCGAACCGCTCGGCCCGGCTGCGGGCCGCCGGCAGCGTCGCCGGATAGAGCGGTCCGCGCAGGCCACGGCCGTGCCGGTCGCGACTGCGGCGTCCCCGACGCCTGGATCCTCGAGCCATCACCACGGCCAGTCAGCGTACGCGGAGGCGTGTCACCCGCGTGCCTGCACGCCGCCAAGAGTGGGAAGCGCTATCGTCAGCGATCGTGCGGAGCGTGAGGCGGTGCTCGCGAACCGGGTGTACGAACCCGGCAGTCGCCACGCTCACCTACGCCTATGCGGACTCCACCGCGGTCGTCGGACCCCTGGCCACCTACTCCGAACCGCACAGTTACGACCTGTGCGAGGAGCACGCCATGCGGCTCACGGTGCCCCGCGGCTGGGAGGTCGTCAGGCATGAGGGTGAGTTCGCCGCTCCCGAGCCGTCGGTCGACGACCTGACGGCCCTGGCGGAGGCGGTGCGGGAGGCCGGCCGGGCCGACCGACCGGTGGACCGGGTCGACCCGACCCGGATCGACCCGATGGGGGCCCAGCGACGGGGCCACCTGCGGGTGTTGCCCGACCCGATCGAGGACTGAACGCGCCGGTAGGCTGGCACAGACCCATCCGAGCTACCGGGGAGAAGGCGTGCCCGACCTGTCTGCGATCGTCAAGGCCTACGACATCCGTGGGGTGGTCGGCGAGCAGCTGGACGCCGCCGTGACCCGGGAGCTCGGCGCGGCCTTCGCCAAGCTCGTCGGCGGACCGTCCGTGGTCATCGGGTACGACATGCGCGACTCCTCGCCGGAGCTGTCGGCCGCGTTCGCCGAGGGGGTGACCAGCCAGGGCGTCGACGTCGTGACCATCGGCCTGGCCAGCACCGACATGCTCTACTTCGCCTCCGGCAAGCTCCAGCTGCCCGGCGCCATGTTCACCGCCAGCCACAACCCGGCCAAGTACAACGGCATCAAGCTGTGCCGGGCCGGTGCGGCGCCGGTCGGGCAGGACAGCGGCCTGGCCGAGATCCGCGAGTGGGCCGAGCAGGGCGTGCCGGCGGTCGAAGGCCGTCACGGCAGCGTGAGCGAGCGCAACATGCTCGCCGAGTACGCGGCCTACCTGCGCCAACTGGTCGACCTGAGCGGCATCCGGCCGCTGAAGATCGCCGTCGACGCCGGCAACGGCATGGGCGGGTACACGGTCCCCGAGGTGTTCGCCGGGCTGCCGATCGAGGTCGTCCCGATGTACTTCGAGCTGGACGGCAACTTCCCCAACCACGAGGCCAACCCGCTGGACCCGGCCAACCTGGTCGACCTGCAGCGCAAGGTCGTCGAGGTCGGCGCGGACGCCGGACTGGCCTTCGACGGCGACGCCGACCGCTGCTTCGTGGTGGACGCCGACGGCAACCCGGTCTCGCCCAGCGCCGTGACCGCCCTGGTCGCCGTGCGCGAGCTGGCCAAGGACCCGGGCGGCACGATCATCCACAACCTGATCACCTCGCGCTGCGTGCCGGAGATCGTCGAGGAGCACGGCGGCAAGCCGGTGCGCACCCGCGTCGGGCACTCGTTCATCAAGCAGCGCATGGCCGAGACCGGCGCCATCTTCGGCGGCGAGCACTCCGCCCACTACTACTTCCGCGACTTCTGGCGGGCCGACACCGGCATGCTGGCCGCCATGCACGTGCTGGCCGCGCTGGGCGAGCAGGACAATCCGCTGGCCGAGCTGACCGCCGAGTACAACCGCTACGAGGCGTCCGGCGAGGTCAACTCCACCGTCGCCGACCAGGCCGCGTCCACCGAGGCCGTGCGCGCCGCCTACGCCGGCCGGGACGGCGTGACCTTCGACGAGCTCGACGGAATGACCGTCGACCTCGGCGACGGCCGCTGGTTCAACCTGCGCGCCTCCAACACGGAGCCGCTGCTGCGGTTGAACGTGGAGGCACCCGACGCGGGCGCGGTCGCCGCGCTGCGCGACGAGGTGCTGGCCATCGTCCGGCGCTGAGACTTGCTTCGCTAGGGAGGAACCCCGATGGCCGTCCAGCTCGACCCGCAGCTGCTGGAGATCCTGCGCTGCCCGTCGCCCGACCACGCGCCGCTGCGCCCCGGCACCCCGGACGACGCCGACGCGGACATGCTGACCTGCACCGAGTGCGGCCGCGGCTACCCCGTCCAGGACGGCATCCCGGTGCTGTTGCTGGACGAGGCGGTGCCGCCGGCGGGCGGCCAGGTGGGCTGACGTGCTCGACGACACCCTGCTCGACGACCCGTCCCGGCTGGCCGACACCGACACCGCCGGGCTGCTGCGCGCGGCGGCGATGGCCGGTGCGCAGGTGCGCGCGGTGGCCGAGTCCGCCGAGGAGGCGGGCGTCGAGCGGCTCGCCGAGGACCGGCCGCGAGCCCTGGTGCTGGTCACCCGGCCCGGCATCGGCGTGGCCGCGTCGCAGCTGCTGGCCGCGCTGCTGACCACGGCGTGCCCGGTGCCGGTGGTGCTGGCCGAGGCGGTGCCGAGCTGGATCGGCGCCCTCGACCTGGTCATCGCGCACACCGACGACCCGGGTGACGTCGTGCTGGCCGAGTCCCTGGACCGGGCCACCCGGCGCGGCGCGCGCGTGATCGTGACGGCGCCGCCGGACGGCCCGGTGGCCGCCGCGGCCGCCGGTCGCGGTCTGCTGCTGCCGCCACGGATCCCGGTGCCGACCGGCTTCGGCTTCGCGCGGGCGCTGACCGCGGGTCTGGTCGTCGTGGGGGCGCTGGGGCTGCTGCGTACCGACATCGCCGAGCTGGCCGACGAGCTCGACCGCGAGGCCGAGCGCGACCACCCGATGCACGAGTCGTTCGTCAACCCGGCCAAGAGCCTCGCGCTGCGCGTGGCCGACCGCACGCCGCTGCTGTGGGGCCTGGACCAGGCCGCCACCGCCGTCGCGTGGCACGCCGCGTTCGTGCTGGCCAGCCACGCCGGCGTGGTCAGCGACGTGGCCGGCTACCAGCAGGCCATCGGCCGCGCGGCGCTGCACCGCGCCGCCGTGCAGTCCAGTTCCGGCGGCGACCTGTTCGCCGACCCCGATGACGAGCAGCTCACCCAGCCCCGGGTGCTGCTGCTGTCCGTGTCGCGTGGCGACGCCGCCGAGGCGACCCGCCGCGCGGCCGAGGCGACCCTCGCCGGCGCCGACGTGATCCGGCTCGACGAGGTCACCGGTGGCGACGCCACCTGCGCCGCTGTGCTTGCCCTGCGTTTCGAGCTGGCCGCCCTCTACCTGGGGCTCGCGGCCGGCACCATCGGCGGTCCCGGCTACTTCGCCCCGGCCGCCGTGTGAGGGAGTGACGACGAGTGGAGTTGCTGCACAACGCGGTGCGTCCCTACGCATGGGGCTCGCGCACCGCGATCGCCGAGCTGCTCGGCAAGCCCGTGCCGGCGCCGCACCCCGAGGCCGAGCTGTGGATGGGGGCGCATCCCGGCGGCCCGTCACACCTGGTCGAGCCCGACGGTGACGAGCGCTCCCTGCTCGACGTGCTCGCCGCCGACCCGGACGGCCAGCTCGGGCCGGCGCTGGCCGCGCGCTGGGGCGGTCGGCTGCCGTTCCTGCTCAAGGTGCTGGCCGCCGACGAGCCGCTGAGCCTGCAGGCCCACCCGTCGGCCGAGCAGGCCGCCGCTGGCTACGCCCGTGAAGAGGCGGCCGGCATCCCGCGGGACGCCAAGAACCGCAACTACCCGGACCCGACGGCCAAGCCCGAGCTGATCTGCGCGCTGACCGAGTTCCACGCGCTGGCCGGCTTCGCCTCGCCGGAACGCACCGTCCGGCTGCTGCGCGGCCTGGACGCACCGGGGCTGGCCCACTACACCGAACTGTTGGCCGGCCAGCCCGACGCCGACGGCCTGCGCGCGCTGTTCACCACGTGGATCACGCTGCCCCAGCAGGCCCTGAGCCAGCTGCTGCCGCAGCTGCTGGACTCGTGCGTGCGGCAGGTCAAGGACCGCGGCGAGTTCGACCTGGAGTGCCGGACCGTGCTCGAGCTGGGCGAGGCCTACCCGGGCGACGCCGGTGTGCTGGCCGCCGTGCTGCTCAACCGGATCGTGCTCAAGCCCGGCGAGGCGATCTTCCTGCCGGCCGGCAACCCGCACGCCTACCTGCGCGGGACCGGCATCGAGATCCTGGCCAACTCCGACAACGTGCTGCGCTGTGGGCTCACCCCCAAGCACGTGGACGTGCCGGAACTGCTGCGGGTGCTGGACTTCTCGTACGGACAGATGCCGGTGCAGCGTGGCGACGAGGTCGCCCCGCACAACTTCGTCTACCCGACGCCGGCGGCCGAGTTCGAGCTGTCCCGGTTGGCGTGGGACTCGGCCGGCCGCCCGGTCCGGATCGACCACGCCGGGCCGCAGGTGCTGATCTGCATCGACGGGGCGGTCACGCTGCGCCGTGACGACGGCGTCGAGCTGCCGCTGACGCGCGGCGAGTCGGCCTGGCTGGCCGCCGCCGACCCGGCCGTCGAGGTCGTGCCGACGAGCGCGCCGGCCGCGGTGTTCCGGGCCACTGCCGGGGTTGATTTGCCCAACAACTAGGGTTTTGTCCCATGTCAGCAGGGGGCGGTACCAAAGCCATTGTCGCCGCGCTGAGCGCCAACGCCGGCATCGCGGTCGCGAAGTTCGTCGGATTCGCCGTGACGGGGTCGTCGTCGATGCTCGCCGAGGGCGTGCACTCGGTCGCCGACACCGCCAACCAGGGGCTGCTGCTGCTCGGCAAGCGCACTTCCCAGCGCAAGGCCGACGCCGAGCACCCGTTCGGCTACGGCCGTGACCGGTACTTCTACTCGTTCGTCGTGGCGCTGCTGCTGTTCACGCTCGGCGCCCTGTTCGCCATCTACGAAGGCGTCCACAAGGTCGAGGCGCCCGAGCCGCTCGAAGCGCCGTTCGTGGCGGTGATCATTCTGGGGCTCGCGGTGCTGCTGGAGGGCTACAGCTTCCGCACCGCCATGGCCGAGTCGCGGGAGCTGCGCGGCAGTGCCAGCTGGTGGCAGTTCATCCGGCAGGCCAAGGTGCCCGAGCTGCCCATCGTGCTGCTCGAGGACACCGGCGCCCTGTTCGGCCTGGTGTTCGCCCTGTCCGGCGTGGTGCTGTCGCTGGTGACCGGCAACCCGGTGTGGGACGGCATCGCCACCGTCGCCATCGGCGCGCTGCTCGGGCTCATCGCCGTCGTGTTGATCATCGAGATGAAGAGCCTGCTGATCGGCGAGGGGGCCTCGCCGGAGCTGCTGCGCACGATCGTGCGGGAGCTGGAGGGCGGCAACGTGGAGCGGGTGATCCACATCCGCACCCAGTACCTCGGTCCGGAGGAGATCCTGGTCGCCGCCAAGATCGCCTTCTCCGGCACCGCGACCGTCGCCGAGGTCGCCCGGTCCATCGACGATGCGGAGGTTCGGGTGCGATCCGCGGTCCCGGCGGCCCGTCTGATCTACCTGGAGCCCGATCTCGATAGGACTGCTCGGTAAGGTCGGTTCCCGACATCGGCGTCTGGGGAGAGTGCATGGCTGGCAGCGGGCTGTTTCGCACCAAGTCGATCGAGCAGTCGATCGCCGACACCGACGAGCCGGACACCAAGCTCCGCAAGGATCTCACCGCGTGGGACCTGACCGTGTTCGGTGTGGCCGTGGTGATCGGTGCCGGCATCTTCACCGTGACCGCCAGCACCGCCGGCAACGTCGCCGGGCCGTCCGTGGTGATCTCGTTCATCATCGCCGCCATCGCGTGCGGGCTGGCCGCCCTGTGCTACGCCGAGTTCGCCTCGACCGTGCCGGTGGCCGGGTCCGCGTACACGTTCTCGTACGCCACCTTCGGCGAGTTCGTGGCGTGGATCATCGGCTGGGACCTCGTGCTCGAGTTCGCCCTGGCCGCCGCCGTCGTGGCCAAGGGCTGGTCCGCCTACCTGTCCCAGGTGCTCGGGCTGTTCGGTCTTGACGTGCCGACCATCGTGGCCCTCGGCCCCGTCGACTTCGACTGGGGCACCGTGCTCATCGTGCTCGTGCTGGGCACCCTGTTGGCCGTCGGCACCAAGCTGTCGTCCCGGTTCAGCCAGGTCATCACCGCCATCAAGGTCGCCGTCGTGCTGCTGGTGATCGTCGTCGGCATCGGCTACGTCAAGGCCGCCAACTACACGCCTTTCGTGCCGCCCGCGCAGCCTTCGTCCTCCGGCTCCCTGAACCAGTCGCTGTTCTCGTTGATCGCCGGCGGGCAGTCCAGCTCCTTCGGCATCTTCGGCCTGCTGGCCGCCGCGTCCGTGCTGTTCTTCGCCTTCATCGGCTTCGACATCGTCGCCACCACAGCGGAGGAGACCCGCAACCCCCAGCGCAACGTCCCCCGAGGCATCCTCGGCTCGTTGGGCATCGTCACGGTGTTGTACGTGGCCGTTTCCCTGGTCGTCACCGGCATGGAGCCGTACACCAAGCTCGCCACCGGGGCCGATGGCACCAAGAAGACCCTCGCCACCGCTTTCGCCGACAACGGCGTGCACTGGGCCGCCACTGTCATCGCCATCGGCGCCCTAGCTGGTCTCACCACCGTCGTCATGGTCCTACTGCTCGGTCAGACCCGGGTCCTGTTCGCCATGTCCCGTGACGGCCTCATCCCTCGCGGCCTGGCCAAGACCGGCCGCCATGGCACCCCCGTGCGTTCCACCATCCTCGTCGTCGTCGCCGTGGTCATCGCCGGCGGCTTCTTCCCCTCCGGCGACTTGGAGGAGATGGTCAACGTAGGGACCCTCTTCGCCTTCGTCTTGGTGTCCCTCGGTGTCATCGTCCTCCGCCGCACCCGCCCCGACCTCCCCGAGGCTTCCGCACGCCCCTCGTCCCCCTCGTGCCCGTCCTCGCCGTGTTGGCCTGCCTCTGGCTCATGCTCAACCTGGCCGTCTTCACCTGGGTGCGTTTCGTCATCTGGATGGCCATCGGCGTTGTCGTCTACTTCGCCTACGGCATCAGGAAATCCACCTTGGCCACGTCGACAAAGGTCTGATTCCGCCTTTCCCGCGCACCGTTCCGTCGGGCCGTTCGGGTGATCCCCGACAGGCCCGACGGACTGATCGGAACCGGTCGCTCGGCCCTACCGTCTCAGGTACCGTGCTGGGTTGAGTAACACGAGCGGGAGGGCAGGCCATGCTGGCGCCGGACGGTGGCGGAGGGGCCGAGGGCTTCGCGGGAGCGGCCCTCGGGATCACCGCGATGCAGCAGAACTACGTCAACCTCAAGGGCGCCGTCGACTCCGGCCAAGTCACGATCACCCCGGACGCCGCCACCAACGCCGCCAAGGCTTGCCGCGACCAGAAGGACGACTTCGTTCTGCTGCAGCAGAGGGCCCAGCAGGTGGCGCGGCACGCGCAGACCCTGAAGATGGGCGATTGCGCCGAAGGAGGGTCATTGCGTAGCACTTTTCAGCAAAAGGCGCAGGGTGGCCAGAATTCGGCGTACGACCTCTTCGGGCAAGCGGCGGAGATCATGGAGAATATGGCCAAAACGTATGAGGCCGCCGGCAAGATGTATCATGAGACCGATCAGGCTAATGCGCAGGCGTTCAAGGGGAAGATGTGACCAAGTCTTGTCGTGTCGCGGTCGGTTTGATTGTGGTCGCCGGCTTTTTTCTCGTCGCCTGCAATAATGGTGTGTCCGGAGACCCCAGCCCGACCGGGTCGAGCACTTCTGCGAATGCCGGTGCCGACGCGTCGCTGAACAAACTCGACCCGTGCACCTTGCTCACCACGCAGGAGCTTCAGCAGTACCAGGTGCGGACCAAGGGTGAGCCGCTGAACTCCTCGGACGAGCAAGGCTGCGGCTTCCTCGGCTCGCCGGACAGCCTGTCGCGGGGAATCAATCTGACCAAGTCGAAGGACTCCGTCGCGGACTATGTGAGTCGCAAGGACGGCTATGTCAAGTTCGCGACGAACACCGTGAACGGTCGCGACGCCGCCCAGGTGCAGATTTCCAAGTCGAACACGGAATGCTCGCAGATCATCGCGGTCGGCTCCGGCACCGTAAGTGTCGCAGTCACCAGTGACAAGTCGGGGGATCCGTGCGGGGACGCGCTGCAGATCGCGAAGGTTGTCGAGCCGCGGCTGTCGAAGTAGGTAGGGGGAGGGGACATGAGTTGGCTCGGGGATGCCTTTGACACGGTAGTCGATGCTGGCGCTTCAGTGCTGGGAATCGACGGTCCGTCGCAGAGCAACGCCAACCAGCAGCAGTACAACCAGGCGAACCAGCGGGGGAACCAGCAGCGCGGCCAGTACAATAACCAGGCCAAGCAGTACGAGCAGCAGGGCGGCGGCGGATACGACCCGGCCGGCATCACCAAGCAGACCAACTGGGCGTCGATGGACCACGGCCAGATCAAGCAGATTTCGGACGGCCTCCAACCGGGACCGATCGGCGACCACGGCAAGGAGTGGGCCGACCTCGGCACGGCTCTGACGCAGAGTACGACCAAGTTCAACAGCGCTATCAACAGCGCGCTGAACGGCAATTGGACCGGTGCCGCCGGTGACGCGGCATTGCAGGCCCCGCAGGGAATCGTGAGCTGGGGGCAGGATCTCAGCGCCCAGATGCAGTCGGCTGGCGCGCAAGCGCAGTCGGTGTCGGCGACCGCCGAGCAGGTCAAGTCCACCGTGCCGCCGCCGAAGGACTTCAGCTGGGGGAAAGCGGCGGTGAGCGGGATCGCGTTCGGGCCGTTCGGGGCGGGGGCGAGCGCCTATGCGCAGCACCAGGAGCAGCAGGAGGCGAAGGAGCAGGCTGTTCGGGTCATGAGCAGCGTGTACTCGCCGAACTACATGAACGCGGCGAACACGATGCCGGCGTTCACCGGGCCGACGGATCCGACGCAGCCTCCGCCGCCTCCCCCGCCGCCGCCCATCTCGGAGTGGCCGCCGCAGCCGCCGCCGGGGGACACCCGCCGGTTGGGCACACGAAGTACAACCCGAACCAGGTGGGCGGCACGAACAACCCGGGTAGCAACCAGCAGGGCCAGCATCTGAACCAACCGCCGGGCTACCAGCAGCAGCCGATCCTGACGGATCAGAACGGCTCGCTGCCGCCGGTGCCGCCGACGGGCACGACGACGCAGAGCACGAACTACCCGGGCATCGGCCAGGACGGGAACGGGCAGTACGTGCCGAACCCGCCGGGATATCCGGGCAGCGGCGGCCGGGGCGGCGGTCAGGGTGGCGGCGGCGGAGGCTTCATGCCGCCGACGGGCGCCGGTGGCTTCGGTGGCGGCGGAGGCGGCGGCTACGGATCGGGCGGTGGCGCGGGCGGCTTCGGCGCGGGCGGGGCGAAGGGCTTCGGCTCGGGGGCGACCTCGGGCGCGCGGGCGGGTGCCGGCGCGGCGGCGGGCTTTGGCGCGGAAGAAGAAGGCGGTATGCGCGGCGGCGGCATGGCCGGGAGGCCGGGCGCGGCGGGTGCAGCGGGACAGGGCGGCATGGGCGCCGGCGGCCGGGGCGGCAAGAAGGAAGAGGACAAGGAACACAAGTCCGCCGCCTACCTGGTCAACGACGACAACGCGAACGACATCGTGGGCGATCTGCCGCCGACGGTCCCGCCGGTGATCGGCGGCTGACGGCACGATGCAGACGGTGCGTTGGCGGCTGACGCCGCTGCAGTTCGACTTCGTGTGGGAGGGCCTGGCGGCGGGCGAACTGCCCTTCCCGTTCCAGGTCCGCTCGCACGGCGAGGACGACGTGGAGCGCTCACACCTGCGCCGCCAGGCGGCGTTCGAGCTGCGCCAGATGGGCATGACCAGGGGCGACGACCTGGACCCTGAGCTCAAGGACGCGCTGACGGCCCTGGTGCGCAACGACTACGTGCTGGACTCGGTGTGGCTGCCGCTGGAACCGGAGGGCATGTCGCCGGTGCGCACGATCGCGGCCCGCACGGGCCATCGGGCGACGCTGGCGGTGCAGCTGCCGGGCGAGACCGAGCACACGGGCGGTGACGTGCTGCTGGCCGACATCCCGTCGGAGGCGATGGTGCCGGCGGTGGTGGCGGAGCTCCCGCCGGCGCCGCCGGGCCACCATCCGGCGTTGTCGGTGCCGGTGGCGCAGCGCAACCAACCTCGCCAGGACGACTACGACGGCGGGGTGATGGTGGCCTCGCAACAGGGTTACGACCGAGCCAGCCGTGAGCGGCAGGCGGTGGAGCAGCTGACCCAGGCCCGGCACCTGCGCGCGGGCGAGCTGGGCGCGACGTTCCGCGACCTGCAGGGCCGCAAGGTCCGCTCGGGCGTGCTGCGCTGGTTCGACAACGTGGACGACGGGCGCTACCTGATGCTGCACGAGCAGGACTACGGCGGCCAGCGCGTGATCGTGCAGCCGGCCGACGCGAACGCGATCGGCCAGCGGCTGCACAACCTGCGTTAGGCGATCTCGAGCAGTACGGGCCGCAGCGCCCAGCTGAACGCGGCGGTGTTGTCGATGAGCGCGGGGGAGGCCAGCACCTGGTTGAACCCGCGCCGCATCCAGAACTGCCCGCGCACCGGCAGCTCAGTGATCATCAGGTGGAACGGACGCACGGCCCGGGCCAGCTCGGAGCCGACGTCGCCGACCAGGTCGGTGATCCACATCCGGGAGCTGTCCCGGTGCCGGCCGTGCCGCAGCTCGTGCCGCGTGAGCTGGGCGTCCCACTGCCGGATGGGCTCGATGAGCGCCCCGAGCGCCCGGCACACGGCCGGCCACCGGGCCATCCAGCGGTCGTCGCCTAGCGACATGCCGTCGAGGATGCCGTCGAACCAGTGCAGCCACTCCTCGGAGACGGCGGCACGGTCCACCCCGGGCGCGGGCAGCACGGGCACCCACGGGTCGGTCGGCGGGTAGGGGTCATGGGGCACGCTCAACGCGAGCACGTCCCGGAGGAAGAGGGCGGTGCGGACGTCCGGTCGGACCCCGATCTGCAACGTCCAGGTGGGTTGGCGTTCGGCGAGCATGGCTGACCTCCCTCGGGCGGGGAAGGTGATCTTCCACACACAGAATGAGGCAGCGCCCGCGTTCACGCCAGTGCGCGGGCACAACGTAGCTTGTCTGTTATGAGCACGCTGCTGTGCCTGGACATCGGGTCGACGTGGACGAAGGGCGCCCTGGTCGCCGAGGACGGGTCTCTTGTGGGGACGGCACAACATCCCACCACTCCGCCGGAAGTGCTTGATGGGATTGCATCCGTCACCACTCGTTTGGGCGCTCAAGGTCGGCCGGTGCTGGCCTGCTCGAGTGCCGGCGGCGGTCTGCGGTTGGCCGTTGTCGGCCAGGAACGGTTGGTGAGCGCGGAAGCCGGCTACCGGGTGGCGCTGTCGGCCGGCGCCAAGATCGTTCATATTGTTGCGGGGCAACTGAATGGCGCGGCGATCCGTGAACTTCGTGCCACCCGGCCGGATCTGGTGCTGCTGGCCGGCGGCACCGACGGCGGCGACCGCAGCGTGCTGCTGCACAACGCGAAGCGGATCGCGGCCAACCGGCTGAAGCCGCCGATCGTGTTGGCGGGCAACGCGGAGGCCCGGGCGGAGGCGGAGGCGCTGCTGCGTGACACGGGCCGCACGGTGGTGGCGACCGACAACGTGCTGCCGGACGTGGGCGAGCTGGCGCCAGGCCCGGCGCGCGCGGCGATCCGGGAACTGTTCCTGCGTCACGTGATCGGTGGCAAGGGACTGTCCAAAGGCAACACTTTTCGCAACCTGGTCAAGGCGGTGACGCCGGACGCGGTGCTCGGCGGCGTGTCGCGCCTGGCGGCGATCCTGGCCGCCCGCGAGGCCGGCGCGGTACTGGTGGTCGACGTCGGTGGTGCGACGACGGACGTCTACTCGGCGGTGTCCACTGTGGATGAGAACGCCATGCAGCGCACAGTGGCGTTGCCGTCCGACCGTCGCACGGTCGAAGGTGATCTCGGCATGCGCTGGTCCGCCCCGGGCATCGTGTCCGAGGCGAAGGCGGAACGCCTTGACACGCCATACGACCTGGAGAGCGAAGCGGAAAAACGATCGACCACTGTGGACTGGATTCCGGACGACGATCACGGCCGGGACGTGGACGCGACACTGGCCGGACTCGCCGCGGTGCTGGCGGTGCGCCGGCACCTGCGGCTCGTCGACGGCCAGCTCGGCCCCAAGGGCGCCGGCCTGTTGGTGCTGTCCGGCGGCGTCTTCCGACACGCAACACCTGAGCGCCTGCAACACATCGAGGACCGCCTTCGCGCGGATCCGGTGCTACGCCCGGTGTTGCGCAACGCGGCCGTCATCGTCGACCAGCGTTATGTGCTGGCGCCGGCCGGCCTGCTGGCCGACGCCGGTCGCGTGGACACCGCCGATGCGTTGCTGGCCAACCACTTCAGTGCTTGAAGTTCCACAGCGTCAGCGGCGGCTCGGCCACGTCGAGCCCGGCCGCCGCGGCGATCGCGTGGTCCCACTCCGGATCGGACGTGTAGTCGCGGTGCCGTAGCACGCCTGGGCTCCAACGACGTCCGGCGACCGGGCCGTGCTGCGGATCGGGCAGCCAATGGTCGCCGCCGAGCACCAGCGCCCCGCTGGGGCTGCGCTCGGCGGCGGCCAGGGCGCCCTCGAAGCCGACCCCGAGCAGCTGCCCGTCGAACGCCTGCCGCTCCCACGTCGTCACACCGCCACCGATGGCATCCGTGCCGCGGCACACCGCCCGCCACCGGCCGTTCATGGCCTTGGCCAACTCGGCCAACGAATCGTGTGACACGACCGCCGGAAACGCCCGCGGATAAGCCCATTGCAACGGCGACCCAGCGGTCACCAACCCGACGCGTTCACGCTCGTGTGCCGGCAAGGTGTCCAACAACCGTGCCGCGGCAACGGTTGCGAGCAGGCTGCCCTGGCTGTATCCGGCCAGCACCACCCGAGTTCCCGGATCGGCCAGGTGTTCTCGCGCCCGGGCAACGAGTTCCGGCACGGCCTTCAACGCATAACACGGCGGCACGAGCGGATGCGCCTCGCGCGGCCAGAAACCGGCAATGTCGTTGAGCAGCCCCAACTGTCGCGCCGCCCCCGGCGACTTCGTCGCCACGTAGACCTGACGCAGCGCGCCGATCGCGAACGCGCCCAGGGCGGTGATCCCGATGCCCGGCATGGGTTGCGCCCACCATGGCAGGTCAACCCCACGTACCTGCATCAGAAACGACACCAGGGTGCCGGCGGACAACACGCCGGCCGTGCCCAGAAGCGCGTGGTGGGCATGGTTTCGCTTCAACCGCGCTGCTCGCCACGCCTTCGCCGCATGTGCGGCGTCCTCCGGCTTTCCTCCGTGCAGCAGGTCGATCTCGACGGGCTTGCGCCCACGCGGCAGCACAAAAATCGCCGCCCCGACCAGCCCGACGATCACGGCCAGCACCGCCGCGACGCCCCACAGCGTTGTCACGTAACGATATCCCGGCGGCAGCTGCAACGCGTCGTCACCCAGCGCCTTCTGCACGGTGATCGCGACACCGGCCCCGAACCCGCCGCCGAGCAGCGCAGCGATCACCAACACCGGTGCCGCCATCCATCCCCCGGCCCACGGCCGCAGCGACGCCGGCAGCTCCGACCACCCTCCCCGAGCCAACAGGGCAGCCGGAATCAACACCAGCCCGAAAGCAATGCACACCACGCCGAGCACCGCCGCGATCGACTCCACGGTCGGATCAGTGCCGGGCAGGTGCTGCCCATGACTGGGCATCGGCGTCAGCGCCGCCGCGCAGAATTCGAGCACCGTCACCACAACCAGTGTTCGACGGGCCCATGGCCTGAACCACCGGCCCTCGGTTGGCGCGTCCAACGCCAATGTGATCAGCACGCTCAACCCGATCAGCACCCACGCGCCCACCCACGCCGCGAACACCCGGTCCGACGACGGCGCGAACGGACCACCGGTGGCCAGCAGCGCAGCCGACGCCAATCCGGCCGTGGCGTGCAGCACATGCAGCGCCGGGGCGTCCGGATCGGCGGCGATCCTCGCCCCGGGCAGCAGGTCCCGCTGCGGCGCCGGTGACGGCTTGTGCACCTTCCAGTCGATCGCCGACAGCTGGTGCAGCAGCACCACCACGATCAGCACCGGCGCCAGCCCGATCGGCGCCCGCCATGGCCGGAGCTGCGAGAACTGGTCCAGCCACTGCCCGGCGACCAGGTCGAGGCTGACCACCGTCAACTGCGTCACCAGCAGCATCGTCAACGCCAGCGCCGCCAGCCGCACCAGCGACCGCAGCGTGCCACCGAGCAAGCGCCCGGTCGGCGGCAGCATCCAGTGCGTCATGTTGGCCAGTGAGAACGGCAGCAGCAGCGCCCACGCGGCCTTGGCCACGCCGCCGGAGGTCATGGCGCTCCACAGGTAGCCCTCGACGGTGCGCGGCACCGGCCGGCCACCCGCCTGGAGCACGGGCCCGGGGGCCGGTCTGCGCAGCCGGTCGGCCGGGCGCACGAGCCGGCCGACGCCGTCACCAGCTACGTCCACCGCGACGACCGCGTCGACCAGTGACTCGGGTGTGGTCCCCATAACACCGTGCACCCGAAGTTCGATGACACGGGTGTCGGGTCCTGCTATCAGCACGGGGGCCATCCTGAGGCATCCAGCGGTCTTGGACCCGCGTCCGAGCCCCCGGCGTGGCGGACCGGCTAGTGTGCATTGCCGACGACCAACTGGCTATGGAGGACTCCACGATGACGGCGATCGCCCCGCCGAAGCTGCAAAACCGCAATGGTGTCGACTTCGCCGTCGCGGACCTGTCGCTGGCCGAGTTCGGCCGCAAGGAGATCCGCCTGGCCGAGCACGAGATGCCCGGCCTGATGGCGCTGCGCCGGGAGTACGCCGAGGTCTACCCGCTCAAGGGCGCGCGGATCTCCGGCTCGCTGCACATGACCGTGCAGACCGCGGTCCTGATCGAGACCCTGGTCTCGCTGGGCGCCGAGGTCCGCTGGGCCTCGTGCAACATCTTCTCCACGCAGGACCACGCGGCCTCGGCCATCGTGGTCGGCCCGCACGGGACCGAGGAGGAGCCCAAGGGCGTGCCGGTGTTCGCCTGGAAGGGCGAGACCCTGCCCGAGTACTGGTGGTGCACCGAGCAGATGCTGACCTGGCCGGACGGCCAGGGCCCGAACATGCTGCTCGACGACGGCGGCGACGCCACGCTGCTGGTGCACAAGGGCACCCAGTACGAGGCGGCCGGCGTGGTGCCGCAGCCCGAGGAGGACGACGCCGAGGAGTGGAAGGTCATCCTCGAGGTCCTGCGCAACAGCCTCGACGCCGACGCCGAGAAGTGGACGAAGATCGGCAAGAGCATCCGCGGCGTGACCGAGGAGACCACCACCGGCGTGCTGCGGCTGACCCAGATGGCCGCCGCCGGTGAGCTGCTGTTCCCGGCGATCAACGTCAACGACTCGGTGACCAAGTCGAAGTTCGACAACAAGTACGGCATCCGCCACTCGCTGATCGACGGCATCAACCGCGGCACCGACGTGCTGATCGGCGGCAAGGTCGCGGTGGTCTGCGGCTACGGCGACGTCGGCAAGGGCGCGGCCGAGTCGCTGGCCGGCCAGGGCGCGCGGGTCATCGTCACCGAGATCGACCCGATCTGCGGCCTCCAGGCGGCGATGGACGGCTACCAGGTGGCCACCCTGGAGTCGGTGCTGCCGATCGCGGACATCGTGATCACCACCACCGGCAACAAGGACGTGGTGATGGCCCACCACATGGCCGAGATGAAGCACCTGGCGATCCTGGGCAACATCGGCCACTTCGACAACGAGCTGGACATGGCCGGCCTGGCCAAGGTGCCCGGCGTCCGCCGGATCACCATCAAGCCGCAGGTCGACGAGTGGGTCTTCCCCAGCGGCAAGTCGATCATCGTGCTGTCCGAGGGGCGCCTGCTCAACCTGGGCAACGCCACCGGCCACCCGAGCTTCGTGATGTCGAACTCCTTCTCCAACCAGACGATCGCCCAGGTCGAGCTGTTCACCAAGTACAAGGAGTACGACAACGAGGTCTACGTGCTGCCCAAGCACCTGGACGAGAAGGTCGCCAAGATCCACCTGGCGGCGCTGGGCGGCGAGCTGACCAAGCTCACCAAGGAGCAGGCCGAGTACATCGGCGTCGACGTCGAGGGCCCGTTCAAGCCCAACGCGTACCGCTACTGAGTTAGTGCTTGCAAGGGGCCCTTCCTGACGTTCAACGTCAGGAAGGGCCCCTTGATCATGCCGGGCCCCAGTGCACCGTGATGCCGGCGCGGTCGCAGTCGACGGGCTCGAAGTATGCGCTTACCACGCCGTCCAGGCCGTAGCTGAGCTCGTCGTGCCGGATGTCGTCGCCGTGCTGCTCACGGAAACAGCGTGCCGGCAGCACGCCGCGGTGGAAGCGCAGCTGCAACAGGTAGTTGCCGGCCTTGGACGGGAAGCGGCGCAGGTGCCCACCGGTCTGCCCGGTGGCGGTGTCGATCACGGTGTAGCTGAACACGTGGATCTCGCCGGGGGACAGCCGCCGGTCGAAGAGCAGCTCGAACGCCACCGAGCCGTCGGGCCCGCGCTTGCGCATCCGCCCGGCCCGGCAGCCCTCCCCGGTGTGCACGGCCGAGTGCTCGACATGCCCCTGCTCGTCGGCCGGATGCAGCGCGAGATATCGGTCGGCGCCGTCGGCGCGGCCGCGCACGACGAGCCGGCTCAGCACCGACCGCCGGGTTCGCGCGGCGTTGACCGTGACGACCTCATGCAGCGCGAGCACCTCCAGGCACGCGTTGCGCAGGTCGGCCTCGAACTCCTCGGCGGCCAGGCTGGTCGACCGGCCGGAGTGCTCGCCCATCGGCTCGATCAGCCCGAGCAGCGAGTTGGACGGCAGGTCCAGCACCTGTTCCAGGGCCAGCACGGCCTCGGTGGCGCGCGGCATCTCGGGGCGTCGCAGCCCGCGCTGCCAGTAGCTGAGCGTGGACTGCCCGATATGTGTGCCGGCCTCGTCCAACGCCGCGCGCAGCCGGGCCAGCGGCAGTCCGCGGTGGGTGATGGCCTGGTGCAAGGCCTGATGGAACGGCCCATCACGCAGCGCAGTGGCTAGCAGGGGCGGCAGTCCGCCAGTCGGGTGCACTTTTTCACTCGGTGCGTCCAGGCTCTCGCCGGCCAACGCGGCACCACCCATCTCCCGGCCTGCCGTGTCTGAAGTGGACGTTAGAGTAGTCACTCGTTTTGGTGATTGATAGCGACCCCTCCGAGTGACCTTCGCGGTGCGCCTCTTGCGACCATCCGTGCGAGTTTTTGACGATCACTTGTCGGGCCGGCGACAACGGCTCGACACTGCTGAGGACGCTGTCAACGTTGTCACCGTCTGGGGGTCCGATGCGCCCGCTGATCGTCTCCGTGCTCGCGCTGGCGCTGCTGACGCCAGTTCCTCTCGCGTCACGGGCCATCGCCGGCCAACCGGCGCTGGTCGATCCGGTCGCGCTGACCGATCCCATGCTTGGAACCGGTTCCGCAGGCGCGGCCGTCGGCGAGATCAACAACTTCCCCGGACCGAGCACGCCGTTCGGCATGCTCCAGTGGAGTCCGGACACCGCCGACCACTACGCGGGCTACTCCTACGAGGACAAGACCATCAAGGGCTTCAGCCTCACGCACGCCTCGGTCGGCTGCCGCCAGTTCGGCGACGTCCCGATCCTGCCGGTCAGCGGCGACGTCGGCGCCACCCCCTGGTCGTTGCAGGAGCCGTTCACCCACGCAGGTGAGCAAGCCTCGCCCGGCTACTACACGGTGACCGCGGGCGGCGTGAAAACCGAGCTGACCACCGCTCTGCGAGCCGGCCAGGGGCGCTTCACCTTCCCGTCCAACGCCCCGGCGCACGTGCTGGTCAAGGCCGGCGGCAGCCTCAACGGCGACACCGCCGCCAGCGTGGCGTTCCCCGACGACCACACCGTCACCGGCTCGGCCACGTCCGGCGGATTCTGCGGCCAGGGCAACAAGTACACCGTGCACTACCTGATCACCTTCGACCGCCCGTTCACCGCGAAGGCCTCGTGGTCGGGCAGCGCGCGGGTGGCCCCGAACGTCGTCACACCCGGGCAGAAGGCCCGCGGCCTGGCCGGTCCGCAGATCGCCGGCCCACAGGTCGGAGCGACCCTCGACTTCGACACCAGCAAGGACACGACAGTTCGGGCGAAGGTGGCGATCTCCTTCGTCTCGGTTGACGGCGCGGCAAAGAACGTGGCCGCCGATGCGTCCGGCTGGGACTTCGACGGCATGCGGGCGGCGACGAAGCAGCGCTGGGCGTCGTACCTGAGCCGCATCGGCATCGCCGGCGGCGAGCCGGCGCAGCAGAAGACGTTCTACGCGGCGCTGTACCACTCGCTCCAGTACCCGGTGACGTTCAGCGACGTCGACGGCGGCTATCCCGGCTTCGACGGGCAGCTCCACAACGCCGGTCGCCGGGTCCAGTACGCCAACTTCTCCGGCTGGGACATCTACCGCTGCCAGATCCCGCTGCTGGCCACGCTGGCCCCGGACGAGACCTCGGACATGATGCAGTCCCTGGTCGAGGACGCCGACCAGTACGGCTGGCTGCCCAAGTGGCCGGTCTACAACGACGAGTCCGGCGTGATGAACGGCGACTCGATCGCGCCGATCATCGCCGGGGCCTACGCGTACGGGGCCCGCGACTTCGACACGGACAAGGCGTTGGCGCAGCTGATCAAGGGTGCGACCAAGGACGGCAAGGTCGGCTGGGGCTACGAGGAACGCCCCAATGTCGTGGCCTACCAGCAGCTCGGCTACGTACCCATGGGCAACGACGAGAACGTGTCGATGACCGAGGAGTACGCCATCGACGACTTCGCGATCGGCCGGTTCGCCGACGCGCTCGGCGACGACGACACCGCGGCGGTCTTTGCCAAACGGGGCCAGAACTGGCAGCACGCCTTGGACCCGACCACCGGCTACGTCCGCCAGCACGCCACCGACGGCGCCTACTCACCCGGCCCGGTGCTCGTCCCGCCGCCGCCCGGCCAGTTTGCGCCGACGGGCTACTCCGAAGGCAACGCCGCCCAGTACACATGGATGGTTCCGCAGAACCTGGCCGGCCTGATCGGCGCGATCGGCGGCCGGGATGCCGCGATCAAACGCCTGGACGACCTGTTCACCAAACTCAACGTGGGTCCGGTCGAGCCGTATTACTGGGCCGGCAACGAGCCGATGTTCAGCGTGCCGTGGACGTACAACTATCTCGGGCAGCCGTGGAAGACGCAGGACGTCGTGCACCGCGTGCAGACGGAACTGTTCGCGGCGACGCCCGACGGCGAGCCCGGCAACGACGACCTCGGCGCGCAGTCGGCCTGGTACGTCTGGTCGGCGCTCGGGCTGTACCCGGTCACGCCCGGCACCACCGACCTGGCCGTGAACACGCCGGTGTTCCCGCACGCGGAGATCAGGACCGGCACCGGCCGCCGAATTGTGATCGACGCTCAGGGCACGGGACCGCACATCCAGGGCATGGCGGTGAACGGCGTCAACTGGAACCGCACCTGGCTGCCGTCGGACCTGCTCTCGTGGGGCGGTCGCGTGACGTACCGGCTGGGTGACGGCACGAACTGGACCGCGGCGCCGCCCAAGTCCTATCGCGACGGTGAGGCGCCGGCGATCGGTTTTGTGACGCCGCTCGGAACCTCGACCGCGGGCACGTTCCACATTGGCGCACGGAACCAGACAGGCGAGCCAGTTTCGGTGCCATGGACGCTGACCGTGCCCGCGGGCGCGACGGCGTCCTTGACGCGAGGACAACTCGTGGTCCCGGCCAACGGGACAGCAACCATGCCGGTCACGGTGACCGCCACCGCGAACGGCATCTATCCGGTGACCGTCGACTTCGGTGACAAGCAGCGGGCCACGGCCTACTTCGCCGTCGCCGGGACCGATCACACGACCACCGGGTGCAGCACGCTCGGCGCGACCAACACCGACTGCGGGCTCACCCAGGTCGAATACGCCAACGACGGCGCCACCGCGCCGGTCGAGGTCGATGGCGTCTCCGGACGCAAGATGGTGCACGCCCACGACTGGGGCGACTACCGCTACCTGTACTTCCAGGCCGACCAGCGCGCCATCCCCGGTACCGGTCCCTACGACGCGACCATCACCGTGCGGTACCTGGACAGCGGCACCGACACCTTCGTCGTCCAGTACGACGCCGTGAACGCCGCCTACGTCGATGCCAAGCGGATCCAGAAGACCGGCACCAACACCTGGAAGGACGTCACCATCACGGTCAAGGACGCCAAGTTCGGGCACCGCGAGAACGGCGGCTCCGACTTCCGCATCTCCTCCGACGGCTCCGGCGACGCCAACGCCGAAACCATCGCCTCGGCCAGCGTGACGGTCGCCGGACCGGACGTGCTGGCCGTCCGCCAATGCCCCGCGAGTCCCGCCTAGCGGCACACCGAAACACGGTTTCCGGCTCACCCGAACGGACTAGGCCTTGACCTGGTCCAACAGGGTCAGGAACACGTCGCGCTCCACCACGGCGGGCTCGTCGGCGAGCCGGGCGCCGACGTGTCGGACGAACGTCTCGGGGCTGAGCACCTCCAGCGGCACGCTGTCCGGCATCCGGCAGGTCACCAGACCAGGCTCGTCGGTGTGCACCAGCACGATGCCCTCGACCTGGACCTTGGGCAGCAGCATCTGGTACGCGGCGACGGTCCGGCCCAGCCGCAGCGACGCGCCGTCGAAGCTCTCGCCGTCGCGCAGCAGGCCGCCGTTGCCGTCGCTGGTGTAGTGCCCGGCCGGCCAGGCCCGGGACTCGATCAGCAGCAGCTTCCGTCCGCACAGCACGGCGTGGTCGACCTCGGCCCGCGAGGAGCCGGGCCAGGCCAGGCCGTGGAAGATGCGCGCGGCCGGTATCTGGCCGAGGTAGCCGGACAGCAGGTCCAGCGTCATCCACTCGCTGCGGGTGCAGTCCTTGACCGGCTCGTCCTCGGACGGCAGCAGTCGCGTGCCGGGTGCGCCGAACAGGTTGAACGTGCGGAAGTCGTGCGTGAAGATCCGCTCGGTCACCCGCGAGGACAGGTACCAGCGGCCCAGCGGCGGCAGCGCGAACACGCCGGCGGCCAGCAGCACCACGGCGATGCCCGACAGCGCCCCCGTGGTGACGGCGTAGAAGCCCAGCGCGGCCATGCCGGCAGCCCAGATGTAGGTGATCACCGACAGGAACTTGGGCGTCGCCTTGCCCGCGATCGTCACGGCCACGTAGGCGATGGGCACGATCACGATCACCGCGACATAGGAGAACCCGCTGGTCAGCATGGGCACCACGGTGGCGACCAGCAGCGCGGTCCACACCGCGGCGACGGTGAAGAACCAGCGCTGGGCCCAGCCGAAGCCGGGCCGCCAGTGCACCTTGGCGTCCGGGTTGACCCGCTGCCACCACGGGATCGTGTCGGTCGGGATGGTCCGCAGCCCGGACGGGAAGCCGGCCGGTCGCGGCGGCGGTTCCGGCGGCCGCTCCTCGCGCTCGGCGTGGGCGGTCTCCTCCTGGTACTCCTCCCACGTCTCCCACTCCGGCGTCGGCGGCCGCGGCCGCCGCTGCTCGGGCACGCCGCGGGCCCGGCGCTGGTCGTAGGCAGCGCGCCGGGTCGGATCGGAGAGCGTCTCGTACGCCTCCTGGACCAGCCGGAACATGATCTGGCTGCCACCGGCGTCCGGATGCAGCACCTTCACCAGGGACCGGTGGGCAGACTTGATCTCCGCCTGGGAAGCGCCAGGCTTGATCTCCAGCAACTCGTAGTAGTCGACTCCGCCCACGGCCCTTCCCATCTGCGGCTACGTCTGGCGCGGGTACGAACACGATAGGTTGCCCAGCCGTCAGAGTCCCGTCCAACCAGGGCCGTTTCATCACCCGATCGGTTAAGTCCGTAGGGTGGACGCCCGTGGCGAGGCTGGTCGTGATCGAGGGACTGGACGGCGCGGGCAAGCGAACGCTGTCCGATGCGCTGACCGCGGAGCTGGACAAGCGGGGTGCGACGGCGACCAGGATCGCCTTCCCCCGCTACGGCGAGGACGTGCACGCCGACCTGGTGCGCGACGCCATGTACCTGCGGCTCGGCGATCTGGTGAAGTCCGTGCACGGCATGGCCGTGCTGTTCGCGCTGGACCGCCAGGCCGCCGCGCCGGTGATCGCCGACGCGCTCGCCGCGCACGACGTCGTGCTGCTGGACCGGTACATCGCGTCGAACGCGGCGTACGGGGCGGCGCGGCTGCATGAGGATGTAAACGGCGATTTCGTGCGCTGGGTTCACGACCTCGAGGTCGATCGCTTCGGGCTCCCGCTGCCCGACCGTCAGCTGCTCCTCCGAGTGCCGGTCGAGGTCGCCGCTGCGCGCGCCGCCGGGCGTGAGCAGACCGAGCGCGAACGGGACAGCTACGAGACCGATGACGGTCTCCAGGCCCGCTGCGCCGTCGTCTACGACCAGTTCGTCGAGGCCGGCTGGCTCGCCCCGTGGACCGTGGTGGACGGCGTCGCCGGTGCCGACTTCGCGGCCTTGGCCGACGAACTGCTCAACTGACCGGCCTCAGGAGCCGGTTCGAGTTTGTGGCTCACGTGAGCCACAAACTGAGCCAGCACCGTGACCGCCCCCGCGACCAGGCCCGCGACCCGGCTCGGCGACCGTTCCGATTACCCGGTCTGGTGACCGGTCAGAGCGCCCCGACCAGGTCCGCGCCCCAGCGCTCGATCTCGGCGTCGATGTCCAGCGGGCCGGTGCCCGACGCCGTCCGCATCGCGTCGGTGACGCGGTCCAGCGGCACCAGCCAGGACACCTCGAACTCGATGCCGTCCGGGTCCTTCGCGTAGAGGGCCTTCGTGGTCACGTGGTCGGACGCGCCGACCAGGGCGCCCGCCTCGCGCAGTCGGACGGCGTGCTCGGCGAGGTCCGACAGCGTCGTCACCGACCAGGCCAGGTGATACAGGCCGACGGTGTCCTTGCCGGCGCCCGACGGCTTGGCGTCCGGGCCGACCTGGAACAGACCGAGGTCGTGGTCGTTGTCCGAGTCCGGGGCCTGGAGGAACGCCGCGCCCGGGAACTGGTGCACCACGCGGAAGCCGAGCACCTCGGTGTAGAAGGCGACGCTGCGCTCGGTGTCGCGCACGTACAGCACCGCGTGGTTGAGCCGGCGGATCGCCATCGTTACCTCCCGAGGACCTTGTTTAAGCTTCAACTATAACGTCGGTAACGAACCGTGAGCGTTACACGCTGTAGCTCGTGAACCCGACGGGGACGAGGGTGGGTGATGGCTCATGACCGACCGCTGGAGCTCAACGGCGGAGCGCAACGGACCGATCGCTGCCGGTGGTGATCGCTGGGGTGCGCGCGGCCGCCCGGCCAGCAGTGCGACGATGGTAGGCATGAAGGCACGCGTCCTGGTGGTCGATGACGACCCGGCCCTGGCGGAGATGCTCACCATCGTGCTGCGCGGTGAGGGCTTCGACACCGCCGTCGTGGCCGACGGCGCGCGGGCACTGCCCGCGCTCCGTGAGCTCAAACCCGACCTGGTGCTGCTCGACCTGATGCTGCCCGGGATGAACGGCATCGACGTGTGCAAGGCGATCCGCGCCGAGTCCGGCGTGCCGATCGTGATGCTCACGGCCAAGAGCGACACCGTGGACATCGTGCTCGGCCTCGAGTCGGGCGCCGACGACTACGTGGTCAAGCCGTTCAAGCCCAAGGAGCTGGTCGCGCGCATCCGCACCCGGTTGCGGCGCACCGAGTCCGAGCCGGCCGAGGTGCTGGCCATCGGCGACCTGGCCATCGACGTGCCGGGTCACGAGGTCACCCGGGACGGGCAGGCCATCCAGCTCACGCCGCTGGAGTTCGACCTGCTGGTGGCCCTGGCCCGCAAGCCGCGCCAGGTGTTCACCCGCGAGGTCCTGCTCGAGCAGGTGTGGGGCTACCGGCACGCCGCCGACACCCGGCTGGTCAACGTGCACGTGCAGCGGCTGCGCTCCAAGGTCGAGAAGGATCCCGAGCACCCCGAGGTCGTGCTCACCGTCCGTGGCGTCGGGTACAAGGCCGGTCCTCCGTGATCGGGGCTTGACGGATGCGGGTCGACACCAGGCCGGTCGCCCGGTGGGTGCAGGAGGCGCCGGCCCTGGTGCGGGAGCGCTGGCAGCGAGCCAGTGAGCTGTGGCGGCGGTCGTTGCAGCTGCGAGTCGTGGTCAGCACGCTCGCGCTGTCCTCGGCCGTCGTCTTCGTGCTGGGCATGGTGCTCCAGTCGCAGATCACCGACCAGATGCTGAGCAGCAAGACCCAGGCCGCGACCGCGCAGATCAAGGCCAGCGTCAAGGCCGTGCAGCACCAGCTGGTCGGTGTCAGCGCCGGCCCCGACAGCCTGAGCACCCGGTTCAACGCCGCGCTCAACTCGCTGACCAGCGGCGGCTCCGGCAACGTCGACGGCTCGTCGGCCGGCGCCTTCGAGCCGATCCTGGCCGACGCCCGCACCACCGACACCACCAACGTCACCTCGACCACGCACTACGGGGACATCCCCGACGATCTCAAGCGGTTCGTGCTCAACGACGAGATCGCCAGCCGGATCCACACCGTCACCCGTGACGGTGTGCCGACCACGATGCTCATGGTCGGTGCCCAGGTGCCCAGCGCCAGCCATCCCGTGCAGCTGTACCTGCTGTTCCCGCTCACCCCCGAGCAGCACACCACCGAGGTCGTGCAGAACACGCTGATCGTCGGCGGCATCGCGCTGCTGCTGTTGCTGGCCGGCATCACCAACCTGGTCACCCGGCAGGTCGTCCGCCCGGTGCGGCAGGCCGCCGAGGTGGCCGAGCGGTTCGCCGACGGCAAGCTCGACGACCGGATGCCCGTGGTCGGCGAGGACGACGTGGCCCGGCTGGCCGAGTCGTACAACGAGATGGCCGAGAGCATCCAGGCCCAGATCCGGCAGCTGGAGGAGTTCGGGCTGTTGCAGCGTCGGTTCACCTCCGACGTGTCACATGAGCTGCGCACCCCGCTCACCACCGTGCGGATGGCCGCTGACGTGCTGCACGCCTCGCGTGAGCAGTTCCCCGCCGGACTGGCCCGCTCCACCGAACTGCTGGTCGACGAGCTCGACCGGTTCGAGGCGCTGCTCGGCGACCTGCTGGAGATCAGCCGTCTGGACGCCGGCGTCGACGAGCTCACCGCCGACCTCGTCGATGTTCGCGGCGTCGTCGAACGGGCTGTCGCCGCCGTTGGGCCCGTCGCCGACAGCTCCGGCATCACCGTCGAGACCTACCTGCCCGACGTCGAGGTGCCGGCCGAGATCGACGCCCGCCGGGTCGAGCGCGTGCTGCGCAACCTGCTCAACAACGCCGTCGACCACGGTGAGGGCCTGCCCGTGCGGGTCCGCGTCGCCGCCGACGAGAACGCCGTCGCCATCGTCGTCCGCGATTTCGGCGTCGGCCTGCGCGAGGGCGAGGCCGAGCTCGTGTTCAACCGCTTCTGGCGGGCCGATCCCTCCCGTAACCGCCGCACCGGCGGCACCGGCCTGGGCCTCGCGATCAGCGTCGAGGACGCCCGGTTGCACGGCGGTTGGCTCGAGGCCTGGGGCGAACTCGGCGAGGGCGCCTGCTTCCGCCTCACCTTGCCCCGCCGCCAGGGCGATGAGCTCACCGACAGTCCGCTCGGCCTACCCCCCGACGAGGAGCGCCCCGTCCGCGACATCGAGGAGACCGAGGTCAGCCCCCTCGTCGTCGCCGAGGTCGACGGGGAGGCCGAGGTTGAGGAAATCGCCTGGCAGCCCGCCGAGTCCGTGGAGCTCGACGAGGCCACCCCCGAGCCCGCCATCGCCTGGCAGCCGGCATCGGCCCCGCGCCCGACCACGGTGTGATCGGCCCCGACCCCGAGCTCGACGATGTGCCCGGCCACCAGCCCCCCGCCGCTTCCCCGCAGGCAGTCGGCTCCGACGATGCCCCAGCCGACGTCGATCCGGCGTTGATTGGCCATGACCCGGAGCTGGACGGTGTGCCCGGTCGGTCAGCCGTCCCCGCCGCGGGCCAGGTGCCGGACGAGGTCGATCCGGGCTTGATTGGCCATGACCCGGAGTTGGATGGGGTGCCTGGCCGGTCAGCCGTCCCTGCCCCGGGCCAGGTGCCGGGCGAGGTCGATCCGGGCTTGATCGGCCATGATCCGGAATTCGATGGGGTGCCTGGTCGAGCTGCCGCCTCCGATGCGGCGCTGGCCGAGGTCGATGCGGCCTTGATCGGCCATGATCCGGACTTGGACGGGGTGCCTGGTCGAGCTGCCGCCTCCGATGCGGCGCTGGCCGAGGTCGATGCGGCGTTGATCGGCCATGATCCGGACTTGGACGGGGTGCCTGGTCGAGCTGCCGCCTCGGATGTGGTGCCGGCCGAGGTTGATCCGGCGTTGATTGGTCACGATCCGGAGCTGGATGGCGTGCCGGATCAGGTGGCGGAGCCGGTCGACCGAGCCAGGCCAAGCGGTGCGCCGACCCAGAACGGGGCGCCGACCAAGAGCGGCGCGGGCGAGTTGGCTTCGAAGTCCGTGGGGGAGGCCCGGTGATCCGGCGGTCGCGGCCGGTGGTGCTGGTGATGGCGCTGCTCACGGTTATGGCCACGCTCGCGGGCTGTGCGGCGATTCCGGATGAGACGCCGGCGCAGGGCATCGCGGCGGCGGACGGGGTCGGCAAGAACGCGCCGGTGCCTGAACCGGCGCCGGGCCTGGCACCGGATGTGCTGGTGCGGGCGTTCCTGGATGCCAATGCGGACCCGACCAGCAACTACGCCGCGGGCCGGCCCTATCTGACCAAGGCGGCACAGGGCAAGTGGCAGCCGGCGTCCTCGATCACGATCATCCAGAACACCTTCAACACGCTGCCCGACCAGACCAAGCCGGACCAGGCCAAGGTGCTGCTGACCACGCAGATCATCGGCCGCCTCGGCGCCGACTTCGCATTCGTGCCGGGCTCGGCCCCGAACGCGCTGACGGTCGACCTGGAGAAGCAGGACGGCCAATGGCGCATCAGCTCACCGCCGCCGGGCGTGTTCATGACGCTCGACCGGTTCAACGAGGTGTACCGGCAGACCCGGGTGTACTTCCTGGACCCGCAGAAGCGCGTGCTCGTGCCCGACCTGCGCTACATCGTCGCCCAACCGGCCAGCACGCTGCCCGGCCGCGTGATCGACCGGCTGCTGTCCGGGCCGTCGGACGCCATGCAGGGCGCGGTGACCAGTGCGCTCAGCCCGGACGCGGTGCTGGAGACCGGCGGCAACGAGACCGGTGATGGCGCGGTGCTGGTCAACCTCAGCCACCCGGGCGACACGAACTCGCCGGGCAATGTGAAGCTGATGATCGCCCAGATCGTGCAGTCGCTGGCCAGCGTCACCAACAACCGGATCCGCGTCGAGGTCGAGGGCGCGTCGCTGTTGCCGGAGCGCTCGGACTGGCGGGTCAACGACCTGCCGGCCTACGACATCGGCACCAGCCCCGGCCCCGACCAGACCGGCCTGCTCGTGCAGGACGGCCGGATCAAGCAGCTGGTCGACGGCAAGCCGATCAACGGGCCGGCCGGCAACGGCAGCTACGTGGTGCAGACCGCGGCCCAGTCGATCGACGGCACCGAACTGGCCATTGTCAGCAAACCCGGCACCAGCGCCGAGTTGCGCGTCGGCGGCCTCACCCAGGGCGGGTCCGTGGTCGACCTGACCGCGAACACGCTGACCAGGCCCACCTGGGTCTCGGCCGACTCGACCTCCGACCCGAGCAACGAGGTGTGGACGGTCGCCGACGGCACCAGGGTCGCCCGCGTGGTCAAGTCGGCCGATGGCACGTGGGTGGCGCGTCCGGTCAACAGCAACGACCTTGCCCAGTTCGGCACCATCACCGACCTGCGGCTGTCCCGGGACGGCACGCGGGCAGCGGTGATCGCGAACTCGGTGCTCATCGTCTGCGCGGTGGTCCGCACGCCCAACTCGGACACCGTGGCTCTGCGCTCGCCCCGGGTGCTGCTGCAGGACGTGCTGTCCGGCGTCGTCGGCGTCGACTGGCTGCTCCAGGACCAGCTGGTGGTCGCAACCTCGTCATCGGAGTCGCCGATCGTGCAGGTCGCGGCCGACGGCAACCCGGTGTTCACGCGCTACAACGCGGCCAACCTGACCGCGCCGGTCGCAGCCGTCACGGCAGCGCCCAGCCGTCCGGTGATCGTGGTGGACGCAGGCGGTATGTGGACCTCCTCTGACTCGGGTTCGGTGTGGCGGGTTCAGGGCGTCAACGTTCCCCGCGGCTCCACGGCGGTGCCGTTCTACCCCGGTTAGCGGTGCTTGTTGGCGCCGCCTGCGGCCTCGCAGGACTGGCTAACCGGCGCTGGTCAGCGCTACGACGGCGGTCACCTCCAACCCGGCCTCGGTCAGCACGGAGTGGCAGGCGGCGGCCGTGGCCCCGGTGGTGATGACGTCGTCGAGCAGCACGACCGGACTGCCGCGCGGCGGCGATGCCCGTGGTCGGAGCCGCACTCGGCCGGCCAGGTTGGCGGCACGGGCCGCCGCATCGAGCCCGACCGAGTCGGCGGCCGAGCGAACCAGCTCCAGCACCGGCGCGACCACGACACCGGGACCGGCCCGGGCCAGCTCGGCGGCGCAGCTGCGGGCCAGCACGGTCATGTGCTCGCCACCGCGCTGCCGGGATGTCCGACGACGGGACGGGGCCGGCACCAGCCACCACACGCCGTCCCGGTCCGGCCGTGCGCCGGGCGCCCACGGCAGGGCTCTGGCCATCGCAGCCCCCAGCGGCTCGGCCAGTTCTCGGCGACCTCGCTCCTTGTAGGCCAGGACCGCATCCCGGGCCGGCCCGCGATAAGGCGCCAGTGCGCAGGCCTGCGGACCGCCGTCGAGCGCGGGCCGGTGCACCGGAATCGGCGCTCCGAATTCGGTCGCGCAGGTCTCGCACCACAACCGACCATTCGTTCGGCAACCGACACAGCGGACCGGCAGCACAAGATCGAGCAGTTTCGTCGTCATGGGCCGAGCATGCACCTCGAACCTGGCAGTGCCGGGCCGCCGCGTTTATTACCCGTGAGTTCGGGTAAGGAGGGAAACCTGAACAGGTTTCGCATGAGTGAGAGAACCTCACACCGGCACCTGGGGGTGGACGTGAAGCGAATGTCGGGTTTTTGGCCAAGACCTTCGGTCCGGACGACCGGGAGATACCACCCAGTCGGGTGAACTTGGCCCCAGGGTCTCGATCACTGGTCCCGGTTTCGGCCGGTGGGGCCAAGATCGGCCTGGTCCGGCCGTCGCCCACGGCGACTACCACCATCGGGGCGACCCGATGCGGTGGCGGCCGATCGCTCACGTGACCGGGAACCCTCGGCTGGACTGGCACGTTGCCCCGATATGAGGCCCTTGCTCAGCCCGTTCGCCGCAGTGCCACGGCGAGCGCGGCCGACCGGGGTCCTGCGCCGTCGGAGTGAAGCGGGCTCCACCCGTTCGGTGCGCCCCGTGGAGCGGGCGCGCTATCGGCGCACGCCCAGGACATGTTCGGTCACGGAACGTGGTTGCGGGAATTCCCCTGCAACGGGGTCTGTCGCAACGGCGAATCCGGGGCTAACGTGCTCCGCTATCAGCAATCCCGGCCCGCGGGGAGGAGGCGAACCGCCCATGACCCTGGCGCCGGCGAGCAGCGGCATCTGAACCGCCTCGGTCACCACCCGGCGCCGAACGCCAAACCCCAGCATTGATGTTCTCGCAGCAGCGAGGGAGGTCGTGTATGGACATCGTCGTGAAGGGCCGCAACGTCGAGGTGCCCGATCACTACCGGGTGCACGTGGCCGACAAGCTGGCCCGTCTTGAGCGCTACGACAAGAAGGTCATCCGATTCGACGTGGAACTGTTCCACGAGCCCAACCGCCGACAGTCCAAGAACTGCCAGCGGGTCGAGATCACAGCCAAGGGGCGGGGCCCCGTGGTGCGTGCCGAGGCATGCGCCGGCGACTTCTACGGAGCGCTCGACTGCGCGGTGACCAAGCTGGAGAACCGGCTGCGCAAGATGCATGATCGTCGCCGCGTGCACTACGGCCGTCGCAGTCCCGCGTCGGTCGCCGAGGCCACTGGCGCTGTCGGCGCCCTGGCTTCCCCCATGGATGACGGCGCCCAGATGGCCACCACGGCCGTGCTGGAGATGGCCCCCGCCTACGACCCGGGTCTGGCCGAGGTGCCGGCCCAGCGCTGGGACACCGACGCCGTCGACGAATCGCTCCCCGGACAGGTCGTCCGCGAGAAGGAGCACCCCGCCAAACCGATGACCGTCGACCAGGCCCTCTACGAGATGGAACTGGTCGGACACGACTTCTACCTCTTCCACGACGCCGACAAGCAGTGCGCGAGCGTCGTCTACCGCAGGAAGGGCTTCGACTACGGCGTGATCAGGCTGGGCTGACGCGCACGGGAACCTCGACGGCCGGCTTCCACGTTGTAGTGGGGGCCGGCCGTTACCTCTTGTCGGTCGAGCCGCCTACGATGACGGAAAAGGGCGTCCGCACCCAGGGCGCGCGACGCGAAACCCGACGAGCGAGGTCACCCGGATGGTCCTGTCCCGATTGCTCCGCGCCGGCGAACGCAAGATGGTCAATCGCCTGCACCGGATCGCGAACGCCATCAACGCGATCGAGGACGACGTCGTCGACCTGACCGACGACGAGCTCCGGGCCAAGACCGAGGAGTTCCGCAAGCGCTACGCCGACGGCGAGACCCTCGACGAGCTGCTGGTGGAGGCGTTCGCGGTGGTCCGCGAGGGCGCCAAGCGGGTGCTCGGCCAGCGGCACTACCAGGTCCAGCTGATGGGCGGGGCCGCGCTGCACTTCGGGCAGATCGCCGAGATGCGCACCGGTGAGGGCAAGACCCTGACCTGTGTGCTGCCGGCCTACCTCAACGCCATCTCCGGCGACGGCGTGCACGTCATCACCACCAACGACTACCTGGCCAAGCGCGACGCCGACTGGATGGGCCGGATCCACCGCTTCCTCGGCCTGACCGTCGGTGTGATCGTCTCCGACATGACGCCCGAGCAGCGCCGGGCCTCCTACGGCTCGGACATCACCTACGGGACGAACAACGAGTTCGGCTTCGACTACCTGCGCGACAACATGGCGTGGAGCATCGACGAGTGCGTCCAGCGCGGCCACAACTACGCCATCGTCGACGAGGTCGACTCGATCCTGATCGACGAGGCCCGCACGCCGCTGATCATCTCGGGCCCGGCCGACCAGTCCTCGCGCTGGTACCAGGAGTTCGCCCGGATGGCGCCGCTCATGCGCAACGAGACCCACTACGAGGTGGACGAGCGCAAGCGCACCGTCGGCGTGACCGAGGCCGGCGTGACGTTCATCGAGGACCAGCTGGGCATCGACAACCTGTACGAGGCGGCGAACAGCCCGCTGGTCGGCTACCTGAACAACGCGCTCAAAGCTAAGGAGCTGTACAAGCGGGACAAGGACTACCTGGTCCGCGACGGCGAGGTGCTGATCGTCGACGAGTTCACCGGCCGCGTGCTGTCCGGCCGGCGCTACAACGAGGGCATGCACCAGGCGATCGAGGCCAAGGAAGGCGTCGAGATCAAGGCCGAGAACCAGACCCTGGCCACGATCACGCTGCAGAACTTCTTCCGCCTCTACGACAAGCTCGGCGGCATGACCGGCACCGCGGAGACCGAGGCGGCCGAGTTCCACCAGACCTACAAGATCGGCGTGACGCCGATCCCCACCAACAAGCCGATGATCCGCCGCGACATGCCCGACCTGGTCTACAAGACCGAGGAGGCCAAGTTCGAGGCGGTCGCCGACGACATCGCCGAGCGCAACGAGAAGGGCCAGCCGGTCCTGATCGGCACGACCAGCGTCGAGCGGTCCGAGTACCTGTCGAAGCTGCTGGTCAAGCGGGGCATCCCGCACAACGTGCTGAACGCGAAGAACCACGCCAAGGAGGCGCTGTTCGTCGCGCAGGCCGGGCACAAGGGCGCGGTCACGGTGGCCACCAACATGGCCGGCCGAGGCACCGACATCATGCTCGGCGGCAACCCCGAGTCGATCGCCGAGGAGGAGCTGCGCGAGCGGGGCCTCGACCCGGACGAGACCCCGGACGAGTGGCGTGCCGCCTACGCGATCGCGTTGGAGGAGGCCAAGGCGCAGGTCAAGGCTGAGGCCGACGAGGTGCGCGAGCTCGGCGGCCTGTACGTGCTCGGCACCGAGCGGCACGAGTCGCGGCGTATCGACAACCAGCTGCGCGGCCGCTCCGGCCGTCAGGGCGACCCGGGTGAGTCCCGCTTCTACCTGTCGCTGGGCGACGAGCTGATGCGGCGGTTCAACGCCACCATGGTCGAGGCGGTCATGACCCGGCTGCGCGTGCCGGACGACGTGCCGATCGAGCACAAGATGGTCACCCGGGCCATCCGCAGCGCACAGACCCAGGTCGAGCAGCAGAACTTCGAGATCCGCAAGAACGTCCTCAAGTACGACGAGGTGATGAACGAGCAGCGCAAGGTGATCTACGCCGAGCGCCGGCTCGTGCTCGAGGGCGCGGACCTCAGCGAGAACGTGCAGGGCATGATCACCGACGTGGTCACCGCCTACGTCAACGGCGCCACCGAGGGCGGCTACGCCGAGGACTGGGACCACGAGAAGCTGTGGACCGCGCTCAAGACGCTCTACCCGGTGTCGCTGAGCTGGGACGAGCTGACCGCGGACGAGTCCGAGGACCTCACCGCCGACTCCCTGCTCGAGGCCGTGCTCAAGGACGCCCACGACGCCTACGCCGCGCGTGAGGCCGACATCGACGGCAAGGTCGGCGAGGGCGCCATGCGCGAGCTGGAGCGCCGGGTCGTGATGTCCGTGCTGGACCGCAAGTGGCGCGAGCACCTCTACGAGATGGACTACCTCAAGGAGGGCATCGGCCTGCGGGCCATGGCGCAGCGCGACCCGCTGGTCGAGTACCAGCGCGAGGGCTTCGACATGTTCAACGGGATGCTGGAGGGCCTCAAGGAGGAGACCGTCGGCTTCCTGTTCAACCTGCAGGTCGAGGCGGCCGAGCCGGAGCCGGTGCAGACCCCCGCGGTTGCCGTGCCGCCGATCGCCGTGAACCAGCAGCAGAGTGCCGTCGCCGCCCCGCCGGCCCCGCCGCAGCCCGCGCCCGGCACCCAGGTGCCGCCGGCGCTGCGCGGCAAGGGCCTCGGCCAGCACGAGCAGCAGCGGCTGTCCTACAGCGGGCCGGACGAGGAGGGCGGCGTCGACTCCCGTGACGACGCGGCCGCCGCCAATGGCGACAGCGGCACCCGGCGCGAGCGCCGGGCCGCCGCCCGTAACCAGAGCAAGCAGGGCCGCAAGGGCCCGCGGCGCTGACGAGCTCGATGAAACGGGGCGCGCCTTCGGGCGCGCCCCGTTTTCGCGTTCACAGCACGCGGAACACCGTGCAGCGCATCCTTTCCCGTAGCTCGAAGCGGGCCGCGACGGCCCGTGGCCGGGCGTCGATCTCCACCAGGCCGCAGGCCTCGACCACACCGTCAGCCGGCTGACGGAAGTGCAGGCGCAGCGGCCGGCTGCGATTCGGCGCCGCCCGACCGCGTGCCCTTGTCTCGACCGCCGCGAAGGCCTGCCGCGTGAAGTGCGGCCGCAGCTGGCCCACCGGCCGGCGGCCGTCGATCGCCTCCAGCACTTGGCCGAGCAGCTGCCAGATCCGGTCGCGCAGCTCCGCCGGCAGCTCCTCCGCCGGCATCGCCGGCTGCGGCTTCGGCTCGTCGACCAGCCGCAGCCGTCGCCGGGCCAGGCCGGGTTTTCGCCGCTGGCTCGGTGTCGGCTCGTAGCCGGGTAGTGCCCGCACGACGATCGGCTCGTCGATGGTGGTCATGCGCCATGGCTGACCCACTGTTGCCCCTGTCTGCTCGATTCCCCCACGCGGTACAGAGCAGCGAGCCCGCCGGTTTCGGACATAGTTAGCCTGATCGGGTGACAAAGGGACTCATCGTCGACTTCGGCGGCGTGCTGACCGACCGCGGCCCCGACGGCGTCGGCGAGCCGCCGCTCATCGGCGCCGTGCTCAAGGCCCGGCAGGCCGGCATCCGTACCGCCCTGCTGTCCAATGCCGACAGTCCCGGCGAGCCGATTCCCTGGCTGGAAGCCCTTTTCGACGTCCTCGTGTTCTCCGGCGACGTCGGCATGGCCAAGCCCGACCCGGCCATCTACCGGCTGGCCGTCTCCCGTCTCGCCCTGTCGCCCACCGAGTGCGTCTTCGTCGACGACCTCGCCGTGAACATCCGTGGGGCGGTCGCCGCCGGCCTCGTCGGCGTGCACCACACCTCGGTGGTGACCACCCTGGCCGAGCTCACCGTCCTGCTCGGTGTCGATTTCGCCTGACGTCGTTCGTGTAGGGGGTGACCAGCACAGTCGTGGAAGGACACCCCGATGCGTTCGATCACCGCCACCTTGTTCGTCAGCCTCGACGGCGTTGTGCAGGGCCTCGGCCGGGCCGAGGAGGACACCCGCCGCGGCTTCACCCATGGCGGGTGGGGGCCGCAGTACAACGACGAGGTCATGGGCCGTGAACTCGGCCAGCGCATGGCCCGCGCCGGCGACATGCTCTTCGGCCGCCGGACGTGGGAGGACTTCACCGGAGTCTGGAGCGGCGCCACCGACGGCAATCCCTTCACCGCCCACATGAACGCCGCCACCAAGTACGTCGTCTCCCGCACCCTCGCCGACGCTTCCGCGTGGTCCAACTCCATCCTGCTGCGGGGCGAGGCCGTCGAGACCGTCGCCGCCCTCAAGGCCCAGCCCGGCAGCGACCTCTCCGTCAACGGCAGCCCGTCGCTCGTGCAGAGCCTGCACGCCGCCGGCCTCGTCGACCGCCTCACGCTGCTCATCCACCCATTGACCTTGGGCTCCGGCATGCGCCTGTTCGAGGGTTCGGCCCCGCTCACCGAGTTCGAGCTCACCGACAGCGTCACCACGACCAAGGGCGTGATCATCGCTCACTACACGCGCCAGGCCAGGAGGTGAAGAAAACATCCCCCACCACTCCCGGGGTGGCCGCCCCGAAGCCATCCTACCGCCGCACGGCCGTTGTCGATCTTGGAACGAGGGGAGCTGTGGATAACTCGGGTCGCTAGGTCGGGGGAACGGGGCCGGAGCCGGGGACAGGCGAGAAGGGCGCGGCTAGCGTCCGAAGGCATGGATGTAGTGGCGCTGGCCTGCGCTTTCACGTTTGTGACGACTGCTCACAGCGACTCGGTGACGGCGGTGTGCCCGATGCCGGTGTACCGGGTGATCGCTAGATGCGGCGACCTGGAGAGACCGGAGGGCGGCTGGGCGGTGCGCGGGCCGCTGGCCGGGCCGCACGGGTCGACGGCGACGTGCCGGGAGAGCCGGATCATCGACTACGTGGTGCAGACCGCCTGACGAGTTCGAAGCAGAGGACGGCGGCGGCGCTGGCGACGTTGAGCGACTCGACGCCGCCGGACATGGGGATGGAGACCCAGCGGTTGATCAACGGCCGGACGCCGTCGGTGATGCCGGAGGTCTCGCTGCCCATGACGAACGCGACCCGCTCGGGAAACTCGGCGGTGAACACGGTGTTGCGGGCGCCGGCGTCCATGGCGATGAGGGTGTAGCCGGCGCCGCGGAGCTGCTCGGCGGCCTCGGCAGCGGTGAAGCAGCGCAGCACGGGGGCGGTGAAGGCGACACCGGCCGACGCCTTGACGACGAGGGGGTCGATGGTGGCGACGCCCTTGCGCGGCACGACGATGCCCCCGAGCCCGGCGGCGGTGGCCGTGCGCAAGATCATGCCGACGTTGGCCGGGGTGGTGATGCCGTCGAGAAGGAGCACGGAAGACGGCGGACGGCGGTCGTCGAGGGCCGCGGTCAGGGTCCGCATGCGCGGGGCGACGACGTCGGCCAACACGCCCTGATCCTGTTTGCCGTTGCCGGCGAGCACCTTGACCCGCTGCGCGGACGCGCGCTGGACCTGCACACCACGGGACCGTGCGGCGTCGAGGATCTCCCGGGCGGCCGGACCGCGGGCGGTGTCGGCCAGCACGACCTTGTCGACGCTCAGCCCGTCGTCGGCGAGGGCCTCCAGCACCGGTTTGCGCCCGTACACGGTGACGAAACGATCCTTGGGGGACACATCAGGAGCCTCACGCACGCCAAGCAGGATGGCACAGCGGTACGGATGTGCCAGGATCGGCACCATGCCGGACCGCCTCTCGGCGCTGGACGCGTCGTTCCTGTACCTGGAAGACCAGACGACCCCGATGCACGTCGGCGGGATCGCGGTCTTCCGCAAGCCTCGGACCGGCTTCGACTACGACGGCCTGGTCGCGCTGATCGAGCAGCGCCTGTCGCTGGTGCCCCGCTACCGGCAGAAGGTGGTCCAGGTGCCGGGCCGGCTGGCCCGCCCGGTCTGGGCCGACGACCCCGACTTCGACATCACGTACCACGTGCGCCGGTCGGCCCTGCCCAAGCCGGGCAGCGACGAGCAGCTCAACGACCTGGCCGCCCGGCTGATGTCCCGGCCGCTGGACCACACCCGGCCGCTGTGGGAGACGTACCTGGTCGAGGGGCTGGAGCGCAATCGCATCGCGGTGATCACCAAGACGCACCACGCCATGGTCGACGGCATCGGGGCGGTCGAGCTGGGCCAGGTGATCCTGGACGTGTCGGCCACGCCGCGGCCGCCGGCCGAGAACCTGTGGATGCCGCAGCCGGAACCGGGCGTGACGCAGCTGGTGTTCGACGCGGTGGCGGAGATGGTGCAGCGCCCGGGCGAGCTGGTGGAGAACGCGCGCTCGGCGGCGATGGACGCGGCGGCGACGGTGCAGAAGGTGGCGGAGGCGGTCACCGGCGTGGTGTCGGCGGTGAAGGCGGCGGCGCGACCGGCGCCGGGCAGCCCGCTGAACGTCCGGATCACGCACCAGCGCCGCTTCGCGACGACGCGCACGAAGCTGGACGACTTCCGCGCGGTCCGCAAGGTGCACGGCGGCACGGTCAACGACGTGGTGCTGGCGACGGTCTCGGGTGCGCTGCGGAACTGGCTGCTGTCCCGCGGTGAAGCGGTCAACTCGTACCACACGATCCGCGCGCTGGTGCCGCTGTCGGTGCGCGACACCGAGTCGGAGAACGGCGTCGGCAGCAAGGTGCAGGCGTACCTGGTCGACCTGCCGGTGGGTGAGCCGAACCCGGTGGTCCGCCTGCATCACATCAGTCACGCCATGCGCGCGCACAAGGAGTCCGGCCAGTCGGTGGCGGCGGACACGCTGGTCCGGGTGGGCGGCATCACGCCGCCGACGCTGCACGCGTTAGGCGCGCGGGCGGCGAGCTCGTTCTCCCGCCGCATCTTCAACGTGGTGGTGACGAACGTGCCGGGCCCGCAGGTCCCGCTGTACGCGGCCGGTGCGAAGATGATCGAGATGTTCCCGATCGTCCCGCTGGCCAAGAACCAGGCGCTGTCCATCGGGGTCACCTCCTACGACGGGGGTGTCTACTTCGGACTGAACGCGGACCGGGACGCGATGTCCGATGTGGACGTCGTGGCCGGGATGGTCGAGGAGTCGTTGGAAGAACTCGTGGGAACGGTGGCTGCGTCATGAGGGTGTTCCTGCCCGCCACGCTCGGCATGCTGCACCAGCTGGTGGCCGACGAGGAGTTCCGTCCGGTCGGCGGCACGGCGTTCGCGCTCACGCCGGCGCTGCGCGAGTCCTACGCCTCGGGTGACGCCGAGGACATGGAGTACATCGCGATGCTGGACGCGGCCCGCGCCTCGCTGCGGCTGCTGGCCGCTGAGCTGTCGGAGAACACGGAGGCGCTGCCGAGGCGCGCGGTGATCGCCGCGGACGTCGACGACGTGAAGCTCCGGCCGGATCTCGACTACTCGGTGGTCAAGGTGCCGGGCCCGGTGACCATGAAGATGATCGCTTCCGTGCACGTGGACACGGCCGAGGCCGAGCCGGCGGTGCGGGCGGCGTCGGCGGTGGTCGACGCGGCCGACCTCGGCGACCCGGACGCGGAGTTCACCGTCGGCAGCGCCGAGGATCATGCCCTGGCCTGGTACGCCCCACAGGAGTTGCCATTCCTGCTGGAGCTGATGTGATGGGCGCATGGACGCGGTCACCTCGGTACCCCAGCCGTACAACGAGCCGGTTCGCTCCTACGCCCCCGGCAGCGCCGAACGTGAGTCGCTGCGACGGCGCATCGCCGAACTGGAAGGCGCCAAGCACGACCTGACCATGACGATCGGCGGCCGCCGGCGCATGGCCGGCGGCGAACCGATCGACGTGGTCCAGCCGCACGATCACGCCCACGTGCTGGGTGTGTCGGCGCAGGCCACCAAGGACGACGTCGCCGATGCCGTGCAGGCGGCCAAAGATGCCGCGCCGGCCTGGCGCGAGCTGCCCTTCGACGAACGCGCGGCGGTGTTGTTGCGCGCCGCCGACCTCCTGGCCGGGCCGTGGCGGGACACGCTCAACGCCGCGACGATTCTGGGCCAGTCCAAGTCGGTGCAGCAGGCGGAGATCGACGCGGCCTGCGAGTTGATCGACTTCCTGCGATTCAACGTTTCCTTCGCACGGGAGCTCATCGCCGAGCAGCCGCAGTCCAGCCCCGGTGTGTGGAATCGGTTCGACCACCGGCCGCTGGACGGCTTCGTCGTCGCGATCACGCCGTTCAACTTCACCGCCATCGCCGGCAACCTGCCGCTGTCGCCGGCGCTGATGGGCAACACGGTGGTGTGGAAGCCGTCGCCGACGCAGCAGTTGGCCGCGCATTTCACCATGCAGCTGCTGGAGGCGGCCGGCCTGCCACCGGGCGTGGTCAACATGGTCACCGGCGACGGCGTCGCGGTCAGCGAGGTCGCGCTGGCCGACCGGGAGTTCGCCGGGCTGCATTTCACCGGCTCCACGGCCACGTTCAAGCGGCTGTGGCGGAGCATGGCCGACAACCTCGACCACTACTGGTCGTACCCGCGGATCGTCGGCGAGACCGGCGGCAAGGACTTCGTGGTCGCCCACCCCTCGGCCGACCCCGACGCACTGGTCACGGGCCTGGTCCGGGGCGCGTTCGAGTACCAGGGTCAGAAGTGCTCGGCGGCGTCCCGCGCCTACATCGCCCGTTCGCTGTGGGACGGGGGAGTGCGTGACCGGCTGGCCGACGTGACGCGGAGCCTGAGCTTCGGCGACGTCACCGACTTCGCGCACTTCGGCGGGGCCGTGATCGACGCTCGGGCGTTCGCCAAGCACAGCGACCTGTTCGAGCGCGTGCGTAACGAGCGGCTGGTCGACGTTCTGGTCGGTGGCGTGGCCGACGACCGGGTCGGCTATTTCGTGCAGCCCACGGTGCTGGTCGGCGAGGACCCGCGGCACGACGTGTTCACGACCGAGTTCTTCGGCCCGATCCTGTCCGTGCACGTGTACGAGGACAACGACTTCGCCGCGATCCTGGACATTGTCGACACCTCGACGCCGTATGCGCTGACCGGCGCCGTGTTCGCCACCGACCGCGCCGCGATCGAGCAGGCGCACCGGGCGCTGCGGTTCTCCGCCGGCAACTTCTACGTCAACGACAAGCCGACCGGCGCCGTGGTCGGGCAGCAGCCGTTCGGCGGGAGCCGGTCCTCCGGCACCAACGACAAAGCCGGCTCGATCCTCAACCTGACACGCTGGACGAGTCCGCGCTCGGTCAAGGAGACCCTCGTCCCGCCGACCACCCACACCTACCCGCACATGGGCTGACGCTGGGAAGGGGCTTTCCCGCACTCCGAGTGCGGGAAAGCCCCCTTCCCAGCGTCAAGTGGCGGGTCAGCCGCCGCTCGGTGGCGGGGACAGCTGGCTGTCCGGGGGCACCGGCACGTCGACCGGCTGCCCCCAGCCCGAGTAGGTCCGGCTGACGGTCAGCGTGCCCTTCGTGGCCGGGATGTCGAGTTTCGACTCCGAGCGCAGCGGCACGTTGCCGTTGCCGACCCACAGCTCCTCCAGCATGCCGCCGAGCTTGGCCTCCAGCTGAACCGTGTCCTTCAGCGGGCCGTCGGGCAGGGTCTTGGACACGGCCGTGAGGTCGGTCTTCAACGCGTAGTGCCGGGCCGGCACGAGACCGACGGGTTGGAGGTCGGAACCGGTGATGGTCGTCGTGGCCGGGTCGAGGGGCACGGCCAGCGGCGAGAGCGTGGTCTGCTTCAGCGACGCGAACAGTGGCGCGAACTCCTTCGAGAAGTCGTCCGTGCCGTCCGCGGTGGCCCGTACCCACGGCTTGTCCGCCGGCAGCTTCTGGTCGGCCGGCGGCCGCACGTACACGGCGGTGGGCGTGAGCACGAACGACAGCGTGGTCGTGTCCGGCGACTTCACGGTCATCGTCGCCGTCATCCACAGCCCCTGGTCGTCACGGCGGAACGCCCCGGTGACCGACGTGACGCTGTGCGCGGCGAGCAGCTCGGTGGTCGTGTCCACGGTGAACTTCGCGGACGTCTTCCCGGCCAGCTTCGCGTTCAGGCCCGAGGACAGGTTCGGGAGCTCGGTCTGCGCGGGCGGTGCAACTGCTGGCTCACTTGAGCCAATTCCGGAAACGCTCGTTGTGCAGGCCGTCAGTGCCGTCACCGCGACCGCGGCCACGGCGAGCCCGGCGACACGCCTCACTTCTGAACCACGTAGACCAGCTCGTTGCCGAACTCGAGTTCCTCGACCTGCCACGGCCGTCCCTCGGCGTGCGCGGCGAAGCCGCTGGAGTACGTCCGGTACATGCCCTTGGAACGCTGCCCGAGCGACTTCGTCGGGAAGCTCACCACCACGACCGGCGAGTTGATGGCGTCGATCAGACCCCAGCCCAGCTGCTTCTGCTGCGTCTCGATGCACGGCACGGCCTTGAGCAGCAGTGTCACGTCGGCCGGCGCCGGGTCCGGACCGGTCAGCAGGTCGTGCACGGCGACCTCGTGCGGCACCTCGAGCACGGTCAGCGCCTCGTCCAGGAACGCCATCAGCCGGCTGTCGATGTCCGAGGCCCGGTACAGCACGTCCTCGCCGACCGGCATCCACTCCACGGTCAGCGGGTTCATGCCACAGGCCAGGTCGGCCACCACCTTCGGCGGCTCGGGCAGCCGCTCGAAGATCGCCGCGTAGAACTCGGCCAGTATCGGCAGGCGCTCCTTGGTGGACGCGTGCGACGACATGGTGCGCGACAGCACATCGCGGCGCTCGTCGCGGTCCTTGGCCTCGCGCAGCAGGCCGAGCATCTTCTCGTACCGCGGCGTGCTCGGCAGGTACGCGCCGAATATCTCGTGCAGCCCGCGCTTGGTGCGCTTCACCGCGTCGTTGACGTCGCCGCGCGCCGCGGTCAGCGAGGCCGTCGCGATACGGCGCACGGTGTCGTCGGCGACGCTGGCGTAGCGCGAGCTGTCCCGCACCGCGACCAGCACCTTGGCCAGCTTCTCGTCTTCCACCACTACCTACTCCTCGGCCAGCCCCGCCCGCGAGGCCAGCAGCCTACGCAGTGAGCGCAGCCTGCCCTCGGTAGCCAGCCCCTCGGCGACGACCGTGTCCAACATGCAGTCCGGATCCTCGGGCGGTCCCAGGTGCCCGCAGCCCGACGGGCACTCCTCGGCGGCCTCGGCCATGCCGGGGAACGCCGCCACGATGTCGTCCGGCGTGATGTGGGCCAGGCCGAACGAGCGGATGCCGGGGGTGTCCACCACCCAGCCGCCGGCCGGCAGCGGGAACGCCACCGCCGACGTCGAGGTGTGCCGGCCCTTCCCGACCCCGCTGACCTCGCCGGTGGCCCGCTCGGCCGCCGGCACGAGCTTGTTCACCAGCGTGGACTTGCCGACGCCGGAGTGGCCGATCAACGCGGACACCCGGCCGTCAAGACGTTCGGCCAGGGTGTTGGGTTCCCGATCCGACCGGGTTACCACGACCGGCAGGTCGAGCTCGGCGTAGACGGACAGGATCTCGTCCGGCGCGGCCAGGTCGGACTTGGTCAGGCACAGCACCGGGGTCAGACCGCCGGCGTAGGCCGCGACCAGGCAGCGGTCGATGAAGCCGGTGCGCGGCGGCGGGTCGGCCAGCGCCGAGACGATGACCAGCTGCTCGGCGTTGGCCACCACCACGCGCTCGTACGGGTCGGTGTCGTCGGCGGTGCGCCGCAGCACGCTGCTGCGGGCCTGCCGGCGCACGATCCGGGCCAGCGTGTCCTGGGCGCCCGAGGTGTCGCCGACCAGGTCGACCTCGTCGCCGATGACCACCGAGGTGCGGCCCATCTCGCGGGCCCGCATGGCGATCACCTTGCTGTCCGGGTCGCCGTCCAGCGCGATCGTCCAGCGGCCGCGGTCGACGCCGACCACCATGCCGGTCTCGGCGTCGGCGTGGTCCGGCCGCTTCTTGCTGCGGGGCCGGGAGCCCTTGCCCGGCCGGACCTTGACGTCGGACTCGTCGAGCCGACGCCAGTCGCCGCGCGTCACACCCGCTCCGCCAGCTGCAGCATGGCCGCCCACATGCCGGGGAAGTCCGGGATGGTCTTGGTGGTGGTCTTGATGTCGTCGACGGAGATGCCGGGCACCTGGAGGCCGATGATCGCGCCGGCGGTGGCCATCCGGTGGTCGTGGTAGGCGTGCCAGAGGCCGCCGGTCAGCTCGGCCGGCCGGATGACCAGGCCGTCCTCGGTCTCGTCGGCGTCGCCGCCGATGCCGCGGATCTCCGCGGTCAGCGCGGCCAGCCGATCCGTCTCGTGGCCGCGGATGTGCGCGACGCCGCGGATCTGGGTCGGGCTGTCGGCCAGTACCGCCATCGCCACCACGGTCGGTGTCAGCTCGGACGCTTCGTGCAGGTCGATGTCGATGCCGTTGAGGCGCTCCGGGCCGACGACGGTCAGGCCGTTGTCCGACAGCGACACCTGGCAGCCCATGCGCTCCAACACGTCCCGCATCTCGTCGCCGGGCTGGGTGGTGACCAGCGGCCAGTCCGGCACGGTGAGCGTGCCGCCGGTGACCGCGGCCGCGGCCAGGAAGGCCGCCGCGTTGGACAGGTCCGGCTCGATGTGCCAGTCGCGAGCGTGGATGGGGCCCGGCTCGACGCGCCAGCGGTTGGGCTCGCTGTCGTCCACCGCGACGCCGACCGCCCGCAGCATCTCGATGGTCATCTCGATGTGCGGCAGCGACGGCACCGGCTTGCCGTCGTGCAGCACCGTGACGCCCTGCTCGTAGCGCGCGCCGGACAGCAGCAGCGCCGAGACGAACTGCGAGGAGCCGGAGGCGTCGATCGTGACCTCGCCGCCGCGCACCGCGCCGTGGCCGTGCAGCGTGAACGGCAGCGAGTCGCCGTCGACCGCCACGCCCAGCGAGCGCAGTGCGTCGAGGACCGTGTTCATGGGGCGTACCCGCGCCTGCTCGTCGCCGTCGAAGCGGACGTCGCCGTCGGCCAGCGCCGCGGCCGGCGGCACGAAGCGCATCACCGTGCCGGCCAGGCCGCAGTCCAGGTCGGCGTCGCCGCGCAGCGCACCCGGCGTGACCTCCCACGACCCCTGGCGCCCGTCGGCGATGCGCACGCCCAGCGAGCGCAGCGCCGCCGCCATCAGCTGGGTGTCGCGGCTGCGCAGCGGCAGGTGCACGGTGGAGGGGCCGTCGGCGAGGGCCGCCAGCAACAGGGCACGATTGGTGATCGACTTGGAACCGGGCACGGGCACGGTCGCGCGCACGGGCTTGGTGACGGACGGGGTGGGCCACGGCTGCGTCATGGGGGTGATGATTCCCTACTCGGCCGCTTCGGTTACTGCTCGGGGCCGTGACGTGCGACGATGAATTCGGAGGTGGTCAGGGGTGTGCGGCAGGTATGCCTCCACGAAGGACCCGGCGCAGCTGGCCGTCGAGTTCGACGCGCTGGACGCGAGCGGCTCCGACGCGCCCGGGGCCGACTACAACGTGGCGCCGACCAAGCCCGTGTTGGCCATCGTGGCCCGGCATCCCCGTGACGCCGAGGGCCAGCCCGACGTGGCGCGGGTGGAGCGCACCATCCGGGTGATGCGTTGGGGGCTGATCCCGACCTGGTCGCAGGACAAGAACGTGGGCGTGAAGATGATCAACGCCCGGTCCGAGACCGCCGCCGTCAAGCCGGCGTACCGGGACTCCATGGCCCGGCGGCGCTGCATCCTGCCGGCTGACGGCTGGTTCGAGTGGCGGCGGGAGACCGGGGCCAAGGAGCCCTTCTACGTGACTGGTCCCGATTCGTCGAGTTTGGCCATGGCCGGGCTGTGGACCGCTTGGCGGGATCCGAACGAGCCGCAGTCGCCCTGGCTGGTCACGTGCGCCGTGCTGACCACCGACGCCTTCGGGCCGTTGGCTTCGGTCCATGAGCGCATGCCGCTCGTGCTGCCTCGGGAGTCCTTCTCGCAGTGGCTGGCCCCCGATCAGGGCAGCGACGACGTCGCCGAACTGCTGAAGCCGTCCGCCGAGATCGTGTCCCAGTTGGAGCTGCGGCCGGTGTCCACCGCCGTGAACAGCATTCGCAACAACGGGCCCGCGTTGCTTGAGCCGCCGGTGCCCGAGCCCGTCGAGCTGGACCTGTTCTCATGACGCGAACCGTTGTCGACACGCCTTTCGGCCCTGCGCGGGCCGAGCTCCACTGCGCCGCCGAGAGTCGTGCGGCCCTGCTGCTCGGGCATGGCGCCGGCGGCGGTATCGAGGCTCCTGACCTCGTCGCCGCCACCCGCGCTGCCACCGCCGCCGGCGTGCACGTGGCATTGGTCGAGCAGCCCTACCGCGTCGCCGGCCGTCGCGCCCCGGCCCCCGCCAAGCAGCTCGACGCCTGTTGGCTCGCCGTCGTCGAGGACCTCGGCGTTCGGTGGTTCGAGGGGTTGCCCCTGCTGTTCGGCGGCCGCTCCTCCGGCGCTCGCGTCGCCTGCCGCACCAGCCTCGACGGGTCCGCCGTGGCCGTCTTGTGCCTCGCCTTCCCCGTCCATCCGCCCGGCAAGCCCGACAAGACCCGCCTGCCCGAGCTCGACGGCGTCGAGGTGCCGACTCTGGTCGTCCAGGGCTCCCGCGACCCATTCGGCATGCCCTCGTCGGCGCACCACCGCGAGGTCGTCGTGCTGTCCGGCGACCATTCGCTCAAGGCCGACGTCAACGGCGTCACCAAGTCCGTCGGCGAATGGCTCAACCGGGTCCTGCACACCCTCGACGCCTGACTTGTGGCGTCGGTACGGGTCAGCCGGCGATGGGGGCGACGACGGCGGCGGTGAGGTCGGCCAGGTCGGTGGGGGTGAGCTCGACGTCGAGACCGCGGCGGCCGGCGGAGACGAAGACGGTGTCGAAGGTGGCGGCTGAGGCGTCGATGACGACGGGGAGGCGCTTCTTCTGGCCCAAGGGGGAGATGCCGCCGGCGACGTAGCCGGTGGCGCGCTCGGCGGCGGAGACCTCGGCCATGCGGGCCTTCTTGCCCCGGAGGGCGGCGGCGAGGGCCTTGAGGTCGAGCTGGCCGGTGACGGGGACGACCCCAACGGCGAGACGGCCGTCGACCTCGGCGACGAGGGTCTTGAAGACCCGGGCGGGATCGAGGCCGAGCAGCTCCGCGGCCTCGAGGCCGAAGGACTCGGCTCGCGGGTCGTGGTCGTAGCTGTGCAGCGTGTACGGGACCTTGCGCTTGGCCAGCAGCGCGGTCGCCGGGGTGCCCTGTCCCGCCATGGTGGAGAGCCTATGACGGAGCTCTCACCACGGAATGCCCACGGGGGCAGTCGTGTTGAACCCCACGTGGCTACATCAAGCGCTGTGCTCGGCCGCTCCACGGCCCGACGCGTATCCTCAGGGGCGAACGACACGCTTCCCGCACGGGGAGCGTCGACAGCGTCCGCCCGGCTCGCGCGCCGGCGGGGAGGGAGCCAGGTGCCGGGTAGTTCCGCCCAGGTCAACGAGAACAACATCGTCGAGCAGGAGACTGCTGAGCAGCGAGCGGCGCGCTTCGAACGCGACGCCATGCCGCTGCTCGACCAGCTGTACTCGGCCGCGCTGCGCATGACGCGCAACCCCGCGGACGCCGAGGACCTGGTCCAGGAGACCTACTTGAAGGCCTACAGCGCCTTCGAGTCCTTCACCAGCGGGACGAACCTCAAGGCCTGGCTGTACCGCATCCTGACGAACACCTACATCAACGGCTACCGGCGCAAGCAGCGGCAGCCGATCCAGACCTCGGCGGACGAGATCACCGACTGGCAGATCGCCGCCGCCGAGAGCCACACCTCCTCGGGCCTGCGCTCGGCCGAGGTGGAGGCGATGGACCGGCTCCCCGACGACGACGTCAAGCAGGCGTTGCAGCAGCTGCCCGAGGAGTTCCGCATCGCGGTCTACCTCGCCGACGTCGAGGGCTTCGCGTACAAGGAGATCGCCGAGATCATGGGCACCCCGATCGGGACCGTGATGTCCCGTCTGCATCGCGGCCGCCGCCAGCTCAAGGACCTGCTCACCGACGTCGCCCGGGACCGGGGCTTCCTGCGCTCCTCCCGCGAGCCGGAGGTGACCGGGTCGTGAGCGCGGACGAGATCGGCGAGGCAAAGGCCGGCTGCCGTGAGGTGCTGGCCGAGGTGTGGGCCTTCCTGGACAACGAGTGCGACCAGAACCAGCGCGACATCCTGCGCCAGCACCTGGACGAGTGCAGCCCGTGCCTCGAGCAGTACGGCATCGAGGAGCACCTGAAGATCCTGCTGGCCCGCAAGTGCGGCGGCGACCATGCCTCGGCCGAGTTCAAGGACCGGCTGCGGGCGTGCATCAAGGAGAAGGTGCTGGAGCGCACGCAGGCCAAGGCCGAGCAGCAGCAGTAGGCACGGAGACGTTTGAAGGCCCCGGTGACCAGGTCACCGGGGCCTTCGTGCGTCGAACGCACGGGTCTCAGGCGTTGGGCCGCTTCCCGTGGTTGGCGCCGCCCTTCTTGCGGTCGCGGCGCTTGCGAGCACGCTTCGACATGAGTGTCTCCCTATCGGAAAGCGGTATTGCTGTCCCCCGATTGTCTCACGCCACTGGCGGACGCCCGAATCCGTGGTTCCATGACGGTCATGACCGAGGAGATCCGGGCCGAGATGGTGGCCAACGTGAGCAAGGTCGTGGCCCACGAGGGCGACTCCGTGACCGACGGGTCGGAGGTCGTCATCCTGGAGTCGATGAAGATGGAGATCCCGGCGGTGGCCCACCACGCCGGCCGCGTGACCAAGGTCGCGGTGGCGGTGGGTGATGTCGTGCAGGAAGGCGACCTCATCGCCGTCGTCGAGTAACTCCGACCGACTAGCGTCGGGGCCGTGTCAACACTCACCGACCTGCTCGCCGAGCACACGGGCCTGCCCGGCGCCGCCGTCGACCACCTGCAGATGGTGGCGGCCGAGTGGCAGCTGCTGTCGGACCTGGCCTTCGCCGACTTCGTGCTCTGGGTGCCGCTGCCGGACGCCGAGCACCCGACCGGCACCTTCCTGTGCGTCGCGCAGGCCAGGCCGACGACCGGCCCGACGGCCCATCCCGACGACATGGTGGGCAGCACGGTCACCGCGGACGACCACCCGCAGGTGCGCCGCGCCCTGGTCGAGGGCCGGATCTGCCGCGAGGAGGACCCGCGCTGGCACCTGGGCGTGCCGGTGCGCCGTGAGACCATCCCGGTCCGCTTCAACGGCGACACGATCGCGGTGCTGTCCCGCGACACCAACCTGGCCGTGCCGCGGGTGCCGAGCCCGCTGGAGATCGCCTACCTCGGCAGCGCCGCCGACCTGTGCCAGATGATCTCGGACGGCACCTTCCCGGCCATGGAGCCCTCGGCCGACGTGCACACCAGCCCCCGCGTCGGCGACGGCCTGATCCGCATCGACAGCTCGGGCGCGGTGGTGTTCGCCAGTCCCAACGCGCTGTCGGCCTATCACCGCATGGGGCACGCGGCCGACCTGATCGGCGTGCACCTGGCCCCGCTGACCCGGTCGCTGGTGGCCGACCCGTTCGACGCGACCGAGGTGGCGCAGCGCATCAGGACCGCGCTGGACGGCAACCCGAGCATGCGCATCGAGGCGGAGTCGCGGCGCGGCGCGGCGGTGCTGTTCCGGGCGCTGCCGCTGCGGCCGCTGGGCAAGGCGGCGGGCGCCCTGGTCCTGGTTCGCGACGTGACCGAGGTGAAGCGCCGGGACCGGGCGCTGCTGTCCAAGGACGCCACGATCCGTGAAATCCACCATCGGGTGAAGAACAACCTGCAGACCGTAGCGGCGCTGCTGCGGCTACAGGCCCGACGCACCAACAATGCCGAGGCCCGCGACGTGCTCCAGGAGTCGGTGCGCCGGGTGACCTCGATCGCGCTGGTGCACGAGACGCTGTCCATGTCGGTCGACGAGCGGGCCAATCTGGACGACGTGCTGGACCAGGTGTTTCCGATGCTCTCCGACGTCGCAACGGCCGAGACCGGAATCAACGTGCGCAAGGAGGGCAAGCTCGGCGTTGTGTCGGCCGAATTGGCCACGCCGCTGGTCATGGTGCTCACCGAGCTCGTGCAGAACGCGCTGGAACATGCCTATCCGGCCGGGGCGTCGGGCGAGGTCGTGGTGCGCTCGGAACGGTCGGCCAAGTACCTGGACGTGGTGGTGGCCGACGAGGGCCAGGGCCTGCCGCCGGGCTTCTCGCTGGAGCGCACCGAGCGCCTCGGCCTGCAGATCGTGCGCACCCTGGTCGAGTCGGAGCTGCGCGGCTCGCTGTCGCTGCGGCGGCGTGACCCGAAGGGCACCGAGGCCGTGCTGCGGGTTCCCCTGCGGCGGAGCCGCTGATCCGGCACCGCGACGGAGGCGCTGATCACGTTGATGAGTTAATTCGTCAAAAACGTACAAGGGCCCTGGAACCTCGGGGGAAGGTTCCAGGGCCCTTGCGCGATGAGAAATCGAATTAAAGAAATGCGTTCGTCAGGCGTTGCTGCGAGCGCGGGTACGAGCGTTGCGACGCTTCAGCGCACGCCTCTCGTCCTCGCTCATCCCGCCCCACACGCCGGCGTCCTGCCCGGACTCCAGTGCCCACGACAGGCAACCGGACATCACCGGGCAGCGGCGGCAGACGGTCTTCGCCTCGGCGATCTGCAGCAACGCCGGACCGCTGTTCCCAACGGGGAAGAACAGCTCGGGGTCCTCGTCACGGCAGGCCGCGCGGTGGCGCCAGTCCATTTCTCTAGCTCCTCGCTAAGCGCGCTACGAGCGCACTGTTGTCGTCAGCGGTCGTCGGGGTGCTTGTGAATGCTTTCACGAACTTCGGGGATGTCAAGAGGTCGGCTCCGACTCGGTGAGAGAACTCACCCGAAAGATCGGCGCGTTTGACCACTGGCTTCGGTCCGTGACCAGCCATGATGCCGGCGCAGCCACCCTCGTGACCAGTGTATTACGCTCCGGTCACGAACGCAGCACGACGCCTCGGGTTCTTCAGACGGCCACCCGCAGCGCCTTCGGCACTGACGTGAACTTTACCTGACGGTGTTCGCCCAGGTCGTCGCCGTCCACCTGAAGCCGCACCGGACGCTGCGCGGTCACCCTGACCTCGGCGACATCGTCGAGCCGGAGCAGGTTTCCGCCGGAGGGCGGGCCCAGCGGCAGCAGGATCTGCGACAGCGTGCGCGCGATGGTCGGCGGGGCCAGGCTGCGCAGCGCGAACAGGCCGAGGCCGCCGTCGAACGAGCAGTCCGGGTTCATGTGGATCGGCTTGGCGCCCAGATAGGTCCACGGGTCGGTGTTGGAGACGAAGGCCAGCCGGGTCTGCTCCTTGGTGCCGTCCGGCAGCTCGACCAGCAGATCCGTGGCGGTGAGCATCTGCTTCACGTAGTTGGCCAGCGCGATCGACGCGTACAGCAGCGGGCTGGCGGTCTTGTCCCGGCGGCGCTCCACCTCGGCCACCACGTCGGCGTCCCAGCCGAGGCCGGCGTTGAACGTGAACCAGCGGCTGTCGGCGCCGGCCGGCTCGGCCAGGCCCAGCCCGACCTGGCGGCGGCTGCCCGACTCGATGGCCATCAGCAGCCGGTGCGTCGCCTCGACCGGGTCCCTCGGCAGGCCAAGAGCCCGCGCGAAGACGTTGGCCGAGCCTCCGGGCACGACGCCGAGGGCGGGCGCGTCCAGCGGGTCCTGGCAGGCCGTCAGCAGGCCGTTGACCACCTCGTTGACGGTGCCGTCACCCCCATGGGCGACCACCAGGTCGAACCCCTCCGCCACGGCGCGCGCGGCGGCGTCGGCCGCGTGCCCCCGGTAGCTGGTCTCCACGGTCTCCAGCTGCACGTCGCTGGCCAGCGCGTGGGCCAGCACGTCGCGTCCGGCGGCGGAGGTAGCCGTCGCCTGCGGGTTGACCACGAGAAGGGCACGCACACCAGGAGCGTAGGACAGACCGTGACCGGCGACCGGCCGGCCGTCCCCGTACGGGTGGTGGTGGCTCATCGAAAGTGAGAGAGGTCTCCTTCCGTGCCGACGACGCTCCGGTCCGTTCGCGTTGTCGGTGAGTGCACCCAGACGACCGTCTGCTCCTCGACAACAAGGGAATCCTCCCGCGTCCGTCGGCGCCGATCGACCGGCCGTCCGGGTGGCCTACGATCGGCCGTGCGCACGGATCGTGATGTGCGCAGGTAGCAGGTCGAGGAAGGTGCCCGTTGTCACGCGAAATCGCCGCTCCCGGACCCGTTCGCGTCGCCGGCACCCTGGTGACCGTGCAGGGAATTGCCGCATTGGTGGTGGCCGTCGTCACCGTGGTGCTCGGCCTGTCCGGCGGCGCCCCCGCACTCGTCGCGTTCGGTGAGGCCGGCATCTACGTCGTGATCGCCGCCGCGTTCCTGGTGCCCGGCATCCTGCTGTACCGCGGCACCCGCGGCGCCCGCAACGGCGCGGTGTTCCTCCAGCTGCTGGTGATCGGCGGCATCTGGTGGGGATTCAACCCCGTCGACGCGCTCGTTGTGGATATCCTCCTGACCGTCTACTGCCTCGCCATCCTGGTGCTGCTGCTCTTCCTCGCGTCCTCACGGGCGTGGGCGATGGGCATCACGGAAGACCAGCACGGCTGAGGCGCACTGTGACGGCCGGGGAGGGACGTCGTGCGTTGGGCTTTCGACATTGCCAGGGCATCGCTGCGGGTGCTGCGCGCCCACAAGTCGCTGGTGCTGTTCCCGATCATGTCGGGACTGGCCACCTTGGCGCTGCTGGTCGCCGTGCTGGCCGGCGCGCATGTGCCGCTGACGCTGGAGCACATCGACACCGATGAGCTCGTGCGGGCCGGTTGGCCGATCGCGGTGCCGGTGTACTTCGTGCTGTCGTTCGTGACGATCTTCTGCAACTCCGCGCTCGTGCACGCCGTCAACGAGGCGCTCGAGGGCCGGCCGGCGACCGTCGGGGTGGGCCTGCGCGGGGCGTGGGCACGGATCGTGCCGATCCTGCTGTGGTCACTGCTCAGCTGCACGGTGTCGCTGGTGCTGCGGGTGATCGGCCGCCAGTTCGGCATCGTCGGCAAGATCGTGGAGAGCCTGGCCGGCATCGCCTGGGCGCTGGTCACGTACTTCGTGGTGCCGGTGATGATCGTCGACGGGCGGTCCGTCCGCGACTCGGTCACGCGCTCGCGGGAGCTGCTGCGCAAGACCTGGGGTGCCGAGGTGGGCGGCGGGCTCGGGATCTCGGTCGCATTGTGGGGCGCAGTCGTGCTCGGAATCGCCTTGCTGCTGACCGGTCTGATCACCACCGCCGCGTTCGGCGTGACGGCCCTGATCGTCGCGCTCGTGGCGATCGTGGTCTGGCTCGTCCTGGTCGGCACCGTGGCGTCGACGGTCAGCGTGATCTACCGCGTTGTGCTGCACCGCTTCGCCACGGGCCGACCGGTGCCGGCGGCCTTCTCCCAGCTGGACCTCTCCTCGGCGTTCTAGACCCGGGCGGCGGCCTTCAACAGGGCCTCGTCGGCCAGTCGGTAGCGGTACCAGTCGTTGACCCGGGCCGCGCCCATCGCCTCGTAGAAGTCGATCGCGGACTGGTTCCAGTCCAGCACCGACCACTCGAAGCGGCCGAGGCCGCGGTCGGCGGCTTCCTTGGCCAGGGCCAGGAACAGCGCCCGGCCGTGCCCGCCGCCACGGTGCTCCGGGCGCACGTACAGGTCCTCGAGGTAGATGCCGTGCGTGCCGGTCCAGGTGGAGAAGCTGAGGAACCACAAGGACATTCCCACCACCTCGCCGTCCTGTTCGGCCACGTGGCCGAACAGGGCCGGTGACGGGCCGAACAGCGCCGCGCCCAGCTGCGCGGCGGTCAGGTGGCATTCCTGCGGCGCCCGCTCGTACTCGGCCAGGTCGTGCACCAGTTGCACGACCGCGTCGACATCGGACTCACGGACGCCGCGGATCATCAGATCTCTCCAAGGGGTGGCACGTTCAGGCGACGGATCTGCGCCTGACCTCGCTCGTCACCCAACACCGAGATGCCGGCCGGGTCCAACCCGATTCGCACGCCGGCGGCCGGGTCGAGGCCGAGCCAGCGCACCACCAGCACGCGGCTGAAGTGGCCGTGGCCGATCAGCACCACGTCGCCGCGCTCCAGCTCCTTGCGGGCCCGGGCCAGCACGGCGTCGGCGCGGTCGCCGACCTCCTTGGCCGTCTCGCCGCCGGGGATCTCGTGCGTCCACACCGTCCAGTCCGGCGCCGACTCGCGGATCTGTTCCGTGGTAAGGCCCTCGTAGTCGCCGTAGTCCCACTCGGCGAGGTCCTCGGTCACATCGTCCACGGTCAGTCCGGCCAGCTCCGCCGTGCGCCCGGCGCGGGCGCGGGGACTGGCGAGCACGAGTCTTGGTGGGACGGTCGTGCCGCGCAGCTCGGCGAGAACCGCGCCGGCCTTGCGGGCCTGCTGCTCGCCGTGCGCTGTGAGCGGGACGTCCGTGCTGCCGGTGTGCTTGCCGGACAGCGACCACTCGGTTTCCCCGTGCCTGATGACGTACACGTCTGCCACCCAGCGGATCGTAGCCCGGCGATGACGCCCCGGCCGGTCCTGTGACCCATCGCACTGCATCGAACAGGCGATCGAACAATGACACTGGATGAGGTAAAATTTGGAGGTAGTCCAGGGGAGAGGACGGTGTCGTCGGTGCGTCATCCAAAACTCGGGGTTGTGGTGGACTTCGCCAACTGCGTGCCCGGCGCGCAGACCAGGATCGTGTCCGACCAGCGGCGCATGTACCTCGACGAGGGGCGGCAGCCGTGGGCCTACTACGGGCCGATGGTCGCCGCCATCCGTCGCGCGCTGGCCGATCCGTCGCCTCAGCTCGCGTTGGAGCTGGCCGTGGCCAAGGTCGAGGACTCCGCCAAGCACGGGCACTTCGTCGAGCTGCAGAAGGGATTCCAGCGCTGGCAGGAGGGTTTTCGGGGCACCCTGGTGCCCGTCGGCACCGGCACGTGGGTCGGCTCCGACGCCGTGTTCGACGTCGCCCCACAGCTCGGCCTTCGGCCGGCGAGGGGCCCCAAGCTGGCCGTTCAGCTCTACATGAAGGAACCCGAGCTGCGGCCCGAGGCCGCCGCCGTCCCGCTGCACATGATGCGGTCCGTGATGGACCAGGTCCTCCCGGACGGCGTCCCGGCGATTCTCGATGTACGGCGCGGAAAACTCCTGCTGCCGTCCCGCCGACGCAGCGACCGGCGCCTCGACGCCGACGTGGCCGGCGTCGTCGCCCACTGGTCGGCCATCTGGCGGGCCATCGCCTGATCAGTGGGTCATGAAGCCGATGCCGTTCTTGTCGCAGCCGACCTGGGGGGCGTTGCGGGAGTCGGTGTCGGACTCGCAGGTCCAGCCGTTGACGACGAGGCGGCGGGCGGTGCCCTGGGCCTTGTGCGGGGCGTCGCGGTAGTAGGCGCGGAGGACGTCGAGAGCCTCGGGGCACGGGGCGGTGCCGGAGGGGAGGGCGGGGGAGATGAGGATCCGCTTGCCGGCAGGACCGGTGACGGAGCCGCAGTCGACGGGAGGGACGTAGCTGGGGTCGGGAGGCTGGGCGTGGGTGGGGCCGGCGCCGCAGGCGGTGAGCAGCGCGAGCATGAGCACGGCGGGCAGCCAACGCCCCATTGTTCCTCCGTCCGAGTGAACCTGCTCGAAGGACGCGCGCGGGGAGGCGGGGTTCACCCGTCGGCGAATTTGGCGCGAAGGCGGGAGATGTCGGGGCCGAGGGGACGGTCGACGAGGACGGGGGGAACGGTCTCGGCGATCCAGGCGTAGGCCCCGCGGAGGCGGGGGCGCCGGGGAGGCCGCGGAGGTGGTGCGCCTGGGCGATGCCGATGAGCTCGCAGGCGGTGATCGACAACAAGTGGTCGGTCACCTGCCGGAGCTGCTCACCGGCAGCCCAGGCGTGCGCCTGCACGTCCTCCTGGCCGGCGGAGGTGTCGAGGGAGCCGAGGGTGGCGGGGGAAGCCGAGCGGCGGATCTCGTGGAGCTCGCCGGCGGCGCGCTTGTGGATGGGGGAAAGCCCGGCCTGTGGACCGGGATCGACGGCGAGCTGGGCATTGAGGCCGGTGAACTGGCTGTCCATGAAGCGGTGCAGCCGCTGCACGGAGATCTCGGCGAGGTGGGTCAGGGCGGCGGTGACGGCGTCCATGCGCAGGCCGACGGTGACAGCGTGGTAGCCGGCGGTGGAGGTGAAACGGCCGTCCAAGAAAGACGGGGAATCCGTTGGGGCGGCCAGGAGAAGGTCCCGCGCGGCGGCGAGGTCGTCGAGGGTGCGCTGCGCGTGGGCGATGGCCTGAGGGGCGACACGGAACGACACCGGGGCCTGCACAAGGTCGGAGCGCGTGGCGGAATCCGTTGTGCGGGAACGGATGTCGTCGAGCACGGCGGCCAGCACGGTGTCGGGGCCGGCCAGCGAGGGGTGGTAGATCGAGCGGGGTGCGCCGAGGACGTCAACCGCCGCCGCGGCGGCGAGGGTCTGGAGCTCGATGGCCTGCGCGGCTTCGGCCCCGCGCATGAAGGCGTGCGCCAAGGCCAACGGCGAACCCTGGATCAGGCTGGCACCTTCCTTGGGGCCCAAGGGAAACGGCTTGGCCTTGCGCCGCTTGAGGCCATCGCTGGCCGGCTTCTCGACGCCGTCCTCCACGATGGTGCCGACGCCGACGAAGGTCTGAAAAGCGTGTGACAACGGGATGATCTCGCCGGCGCTGCCCAACGCCGACCGTGGCACGGCCGGCACGAAGCCGTCGTTGATCCGGTCGATGAGGAACTTCACGAGCTCGGGGCTGGCGGCGGTGGTCGGCGCGAGCAGGCCGTGCAGCTTCACCGCGAGCAGGGCCCGTACGTCCTGAGCCGGCAGCCACGGCGGCCCGCCGACGGCCCGGCCGATGAGCAGGTTCCGTTGGTGCGCGGCCTGTTGCTCGGCATCGAGGGCGACGCCGGCCAGTCGGCCCATGCCCGTGTTGACGCCGTACACCGGCTTGTCGGCTGCCTCCAGAGCAGCCAGCATCGCCCGCCGGTTGGCCGCGATGTCGTCCAGCGGGCCGAGTTCGACCCGCTGTCCCCTGGCCACGGCCAGGATGTCCAGGTCCCTCACCGGTACGGCAGCATCGTGCCGACATCGTTCGCCTCGGCCCGGTGCAGGATCATGTCGGCCACCGCGAGGTCCGTTGTGGACAGTCCACGATGCCAGAACAGGGTGCGCTCCTTGTCGTTCTCGCGGCCGGGCCGGTGGCCGGCGACGATCTGGCCGATCTCGGCGTGGATCCGGTTCTCCGTGAGCAGCCCCGCGTTCAGGTGCGGCCGCAGCGCCCCGAACCTCGGGTTGCCCGACTGCGACTCGCGCCAGTTGTCCACGACGATCTTGTCCACGTCGTCGAGCAGGTCGAGGGCCAGTGCGCTGATCGTCCCGTACGGCACGAGGAAACTTCCCGGCCGGAGGAACTCCTTGCGCAGCAACGGTTCCGGCTCCGTCAACCGGGAAGCCTCGACCAGCACGTCCGCCCCGTCGAGGGTCTGCTCCCAGCTCGTCGCGACGTGCACCGGCTTGCCGAGATGCTCGCTCAGGCGCTGCGCGAACGGCTCCCTGGACTCCGGGCGGCGGCTGGTCACCCTGATCTCGTCGAAGTCGAACACCGAGTCCAGCAGCACCACGTTCCACCAGGCCGTGCCGCGGGCTCCCACGTGGCCGAGCACCTTGGCGTCCCGGCGGGCCAGGTACTTGGCCCCGACCGCCGTCATCGCCCCGGTGCGCGCCTCCGTGATCATCGTGCCGTCCACGATCGCCCTCGGCATGCCCGTCTCCGGGTCGAACAGGCTGATCAGCGCCATCTCGCTGGGCAGGCCCCGCTCGTAGTTGGCGACGAAGTCGCCCACCACCTTCACCCCGCTGACGCCCTTGTCGGTCAGGCTGCCGCGGAGCACGTTGAAATGACCCCGGCCGCCGTTGTCCGGCACCAGGTGCGTGCGCGGCTCGAACACCACCCGATCGTTGCCGTGATCGGCCAGCACGTCCTCAACCGCCGCCACGATCTCGGCATCCGTGATGCCCAGCGCCTCGATGTCGGCGCCGGACAGGTAGCGCATCCAGACGGTCGTCACAGCACCAGCCTAGATCGACCCGGCTGAAACTGTCGGGGCCGCTGGTTACGGTGGGCCGGTACACCAGGGGAGGGGCACCGATGAGTCCGGTTTGGCGGGTTGTCTACTGCGAGGGCTGGGATTCGGGGGCGTTGGTCGGGCGGCTGTCGGAAGCGACCGCGCGGCGCAGGGACGCGGCGGGGCAGCAGTACGCGGTGGCATTGTGCACGCCGGATCAGGACTGGCCGGAGGTGCTGATCGAGGTGTGCTGGGAGGCGCTCTACGCGGCGGCATGGCGCTTCGACGACGACGGCCGCCGGCACAAGAAGGTCGAGTGGCGGCAGCTGGCGGACGACGAGCTGTTCCTGCTGACCAGCGCGGAGTGGACGTACGACGAGGAGGCGCCGTCGGAGTTCGACGAGCGGGCGGCGTATCGGGAGCTGCGGCACGACCCGGACGGCAGCGGGTCGGATTCGTTCTGGCGGCTGGGCGAGCGGGCCGGTGGGCTGAGCCGGCGCGGGATCAAGACCGACGTTGCGCAGCTGTTCCGGAGCAAGCCGGAATTCGGCGACTGGGCGGGGTTGGCGCAGCTCGAAGGCGTGCTGGAGGTACAGGAAACCGAGGACGAGGAACGAGACGCGCCGTGGCAGCCGCCGAGGCCGCTCCAGCCGCGGAACGTGGATGTCATGTTCGAGGACGGGGCGACGCTGACGCACCCCGACTTCGACGACGTGGTGATCACGGTGGAGGAGGCGGGAGACCTGGTCCTGCCCACGGGTGCGCTGGTCGTGCATGACCCGGCCTGGCTGGAGTTCACCGACCACGCCGTGACGTTCGAGCTGAGCCCCGGCACCTACCCGGTGCAGCTGTCGGTGCTGCGCGTGCCGGACGAGGGCGGCGGCATGACGGTGGGGGCGCGAATCCTGCTCCGCGACCAGCCGGTGACGAGTTGGGAGATGGCGGTGCCGGTCGGCAAGAACGCGGCGCTGCTCGGCGATCGCCAGTTCTACGCCTTCGGCGTGGACGCGGGCATGGCTTGCTTCGTCGACCACGCGGCCCTGGAGTCGTTCCAGGAGGTGGGCGAGCTCGAGGTCGAGCGGGACGAGGCCCTCGTGCTGACGAACAAGGAATCCACCGCGACGCTGATCGCCTTCTCCAGCGGCTACGGCGACGGGGCGTATCCGTCCTGGATCGGCCGCACCGAGGACGGCGAGATCGGCTGCTTCGTGGCTGACCTCATGGTGCTGGCGAAGGCTCAGCCCCGGTAGCGCCGACGGCTGAGGAAGAAGTCGGGGCGTCGCCAGGTGAGGAGCAGAAGGGCCAGGCCGAAGCCGATGAACGGCATCGGGGCGATGACGAGCAGGGCCGCCTGGTCCTCGTCGGCCGCCACGGCCTGGTCGGGATGGTCGGTGGGATAGCGAACCTCGAAGGCCGAGCCGAGCACCAGTTCGGAACGCGTGCACAGAGTGGCCTGAATCGCCTTCCGGGAGGGCGTGTCGAAGGTGACGACGGAGCGGCCGTTGCATCCCTTGTAGCCGGGCAGCAGCGAGGTCACGACGCCGAATTCCCGCGGCTGGCTGGCGTGGTCCCACTCGACCAGCCCGCCGCCGATCATGACCAACGCGGCGAGCGCGCCGCACGCGGCCAGGAAGATCCGGATTCCGCGGAGTATCTGCCGGTCGGTGCGCTTCTTCGGGAACTCGGCCAGGATGTCGTCCGCCACGCACACCAGGATGGCGAAGAACCGGCCGGCATTTCACCGGAACCGACAAAACGGCGCCGACCGGCGGAACGCGTCTCCGCTGGTCGGCGCCGTCAGAAGGCGATGGAGCTCAGGCCGCCTTGGTCTCCCAGAAGATCTTGTCGATCTCGGCGATCAGGTCGAGCAGCTCCTGGCCCTTGGCCGGGTCCATGGAGCCCTTGGCGCCGGAAGCGCCGGCCGCCTTGGTGGCCTTGTTGAACAGGGTGTGCAGCTCGGGGTACTTCTCGAAGTGCGGGGCCTTGAAGTAGTCGGTCCACAGCACCCACAGGTGGTGCTTGACCAGCTCGGCGCGCTGCTCCTTGATCTGGATGGCGCGGGCGCGGAACTCGGGGTCCTCGTTGCCCTGGTACTTCTCCTGGATCGCCTTGACCGACTCGGCCTCGATGCGGGCCTGGGCCGGGTCGTAGACGCCGCACGGAAGGTCGCAGTGCGCCGTCGCCTCGAGGCGCGGGCCGAGGATGCGCGACAGCAGTCGCATGGGTCCTCCCTGACAGTGAATGCTCCGACGTGCGGAACCCTACTCCGGACGGCCGGAGCGGGCAGGCGGAGGTGATCGTTGGCACCGGAAGGAATAGATCGTTGGCCAGTGCGGCGGCTGCGGGTGCGCGGACCGTCGATGGCGCCGACGCTCAAGGACGGGGACGTGCTGCTGGTGAGCTTGCGCCGGCAACCCGAGCCCGGCGCGATCGTGCTGGTGAAGTGGCGTGAGCGGCCGGAACAGCTGTCGGTGAAGCGCGCGGTGGAACCGAGGGACGATCAGTGGTTCGTGGTGGGCGACAACCAGTTCGGTTCGACGGATTCGAGGGACCTCGGACCGGCGGACGTGCTGGGCGTGGCCACGTGGCGACTGTGGCCACGCCCGAAAAGGCTCAGCTGAGCTTTGCCCGATAAGCCAGGCAGTCGGCGTACACCGGCAGCAGCCCGGCGGCCTGCGCCTCGGCCAGGGTGGGGGCGTCGCGGTCCTTGTCGGACAGGATCGGCTCGATGTCCGACGGCCACGGCAGCCCCAGCGCCGGGTCCACCGGCGAGATGCCGCGCTCGGCGCCGGGGTTGTAGCCCTCGCTACAGATGTAGGCGATGGCGGTGTCGTCCTCCAGCGCGACGAACGCGTGGCCCAGGCCCTCGGAGATGTACACCGAGTTGAGCTTCTCGGCGTCCAGCCGCACCGAGGTCCACTGCCCGAAGGTGGGCGAGCCGACCCGCACGTCGATGATCACGTCCAGCAGCGCGCCGGCCGGGCAGTAGACGTACTTGGCCTGGCTGGGCGGCACGTCGGCGAAGTGCACGCCGCGGATGACGCCGCGGCGGGACACGCTGTGGTTGGTCTGGGCCAGCCGCAGCGAATGGCCGACCGCGGTGACGAACGCCTCACCCTGAAAGGGTGCGGCGAACCGACCCCGGTTGTCGGGAAAGGCCGGTGGAGTGAATTCCCAGGAACCTTCGATGTCGAGCTCGCGAACCTGCACGGCGGGCCAGGCTAGCCGCTTGACCGATCGTGAACCGAACTGCCTGCGGAAACTGACCGGTCGGTGCAAGCAATTCGTACGGTCGTCTTGCTACACCGCCTCTGAGCTGGGCAAAGAATGTGATCCCCGCCGCAGACAGACCGGTGATCGGCTGTCACACTGTGCCAACCCCAGCGTCGTCCGACCACAGTTTCGACACCCGGAACGCGATGTTCGGACCGACCCGCACGACGCGCAGTGACCGACGCGACAGCGTCGATCGCCCCCACGCGCGCCCGCCACGCCGCCGTGTCTGATGAGGGACGCCGTGACCGCTGTGAACGAATCCGCCACCGAACTGACCGACACCGAGATATTCGCCGCCCATGAGGGAGGCAAGCTGGGGACCGCCGTGACGGCCCCGCTGGCCGACCCCAAGGCGCTCTCGATCGCCTACACCCCCGGCGTGGCCCGTGTGAGCCGCGCCATCGCCGAGGACCACGCGCTGGCCGCGAAGTACACCTGGGCGCACCGCCTGGTCGCGGTGGTCAGCGACGGGACCGCGGTACTGGGCCTCGGTGACATCGGTCCGAGCGCGTCGCTGCCCGTGATGGAGGGCAAGTCCGCGCTGTTCAAGAAGTTCGGCGGGCTCGACTCCATCCCGCTGGTGCTGAGCACCACCAACGTCGACGAGATCGTCGAGACCCTGGTCCGCCTGCGCCCCTCGTTCGGCGCGGTGAACCTGGAGGACATCTCTGCCCCGCGCTGCTTCGAGCTGGAGGCCAAGCTGATCGAGGCGCTGGACTGCCCGGTCATGCATGACGACCAGCACGGCACCGCGATCGTGGTGCTGGCCGCGCTGCGCGGCGCCACCACGGCGCTCGGCCGCAAGCCGTCGGACCTGCGCGTGGTCGTGGCCGGCGCCGGCGCGTCCGGTGTGGCCTGCGCGAACATCCTGCTGGCCGGCGGCGTCGGCGAGGTGACGGTGCTGGACTCGCGAGGCATCGTGCACGTCGACCGGGCCGACCTGAACCCGGTCAAGCGCGAGCTGGCCGGCCGTACCAACGGCTCGGGCCTGCGCGGCGGCGTCGCCGAGGCGCTCAAGGGCGCGGACGTGTTCCTCGGACTGTCCGGTTCGACGGTGCCGGAGGAGCTGATCGCGACCATGGCCCCGGAGGCCATCGTGTTCGCGCTGTCCAACCCGGACCCGGAGATCCACCCGGCGGTCGCCGCGCGCCACGCCGCGGTGGTGGCCACCGGCCGCAGCGACTTCCCCAACCAGATCAACAACGTGCTGGCGTTCCCGGGCGTGTTCCGCGGCGCGCTGGACGCGGGGGCCCGGCGGATCACCGAGAACATGAAGCTGGCCGCGGCCGAGGCGATCTTCCAGGTCGCCACGGACGAGCTGTCGGTCAACCACATCGTGCCCAGCGCGCTCGACCCGCGGGTGTCCGTCGAGGTCGCACGGGCCGTCGCGGCGGCCGCTGCGGCGGATGGAGTAGCGTAGGCGCCGACGCGGACCCGCTCGGCCGGCCGATCCGCTTTTTCATACGTCGCCAGGATATTGGCGGGGACGGCTGTGAGTTCGGCGGTGGACGCGATACCGTCGCTGGCGTCAGGTGCTCCCCGGGGGTGCGTCGCGACCGACGCACCCCCGGCGCACTGTGATGCAGTCGCCGGCTTGGCCCACCCATGCCGCCCCGGTGGCCGACGCGGAAGGGCGGAGCCGTGGCTGAGCGCAGCGGGCAGGCGGGGAGCGCACCTGTCACGCTCGGTGGTGCCCGGCTGCCGAACGTCCGGCGCGGCCCGGTCGAGCTGGGCGGCGTGACGCTGTCCGAGCCGCCGACCCTGCGGGTGGACCCGAAGGGCGTGGTCATGCACGCCAACGCGGCCGCGGCGGCGATGATCGGCGCGACCGATCCGGACCGGCTCGGCGGCACCGCCCTGCGCGACCTGTTCGCCGGCCAGGAGCCCGATCTTCGGCTGCGTCGCCTGGACGGCAGCGAGCTGCCCGTCCGTGTGGTGCAGACGCCCATCCCCAACACGGGGTTGCATTCCATCGTTCTGGTCGACGTCTCCGACCTCGCCTCGGCCGCGGCCGAGCTGCGCGAGGAGCGCCGCCGCCTGACCGACGTGCAGCACGTCGCCGGCATCGCGTCCTGGGAGTTCGACCCGGCCACCAACAAGACGGTGTGGTCGGACAGCCACTACGAGATCCTCGGCATCGAGCGCGGCTCGGTGGAGCCGGGCGCGCAGGCCGTGCTGGACATCGTGCATCCCGACGACGTCGAGATGGTCCGCGAGTACTGGAGCAACCACCAGTTCTCCGGCGAGCCGATCGACATCGAGTACCGGATCGTGCGGCCGGACGGCGACGTGCGCTGGCTGCGCGGCGAGGCCAAGTCCACGGTCGGCGCGGACGGCCGGATCGGCCTGGTCACCGGCTACATCAGGGACATCACCGAACGGAACCGCACCAACGACGAACTGGCCCACGAGCGGGCCCGGCTGGTCGAGGCCCAGCGGATGGCCCGCATCGGCAGCTGGACGCTGGACGTGAACACCGGCTCCACCTATCGCAGCGAGGTGCTGCGGGAGATGTACGAGCTGGTCGGCGGCTCGTCGTCGGACGAGACCTTCATGCCCGGCGTGCACCCCGACGACCAGCAGCTGATCACCGAGATGCGGGACAAGCTGCTGACCGCGCAGACCGACGAGCCGCTCGAGGTCGAGATCCGCGACGTCAACGAGCGGGTGTACATCTGCCGGGCTCGGGCCCAGCTGTCCTCGACCGGCAAGGTCGAGCAGCTGCTCGGCACCATCCAGGACGTCACCGAGCAGCGGGCCCTTGAGCGGGACCTGCGCGACGAGCGCCGCCGGCTGTCCGACGCGCAGCGCGTGGCCAGCCTCGGCACCTGGGAGTGGAACACCGGCACCGACGACTGCAACTGGTCGGGCATGATGCGCGAGCTGCTCGGCGTGGACGAGCAGGAACGCGCCACCTACCAGCGTTATATGAGCCTGGTGCACCCGGACGACCGCGGCTGGGTCGACGAGCTGTGGCAGCAGCTGGCGATCAACCGCGAGCCGGTGGAGTGCGAGCACCGCATCGTCCGGCCGGACGGGCTGGTCCGGGTGCTGCGCTGCCACGGCGCTTCGGTGCAGGGCACCGGCCCGGTGCTGGTCGGCACCGCGCAGGACGTCACCGCGCAGCGCACGGCCGAGGCGCGGATGAAGCTGTCCAGCCAGCGGTTCACCGATCTGGTCGCCGTGACGCCGGTCGGCATCGGCCTGTTCGATGAGGCCGAGCGGCTGGTCGACGCCAACGACGCGCTGTGCGACCTGCTCGGCATCGACCTGGAGCAGCTGCGCGGCATGACCGCGAGCAGTCTCACGCACCCGGACGAGCCGGTGGGCTGGCTGTCCGCCGCGGCTCGGTTGACGGCCGAGCGTGAGGGCGGATTCAAGGTGCCGCAACGCATCCTGCTCCGCCCGGACGGCGAGCTGGTCTACTGCGAGCTGCACATCGCGATCTCCGTGCAGGACGACGGCCGCCGGTTCTGGCTGGTGGTGTTCCAGGACATCACCGAGCGCCGCCGCGTCGCGGAAGCCTTGCGGCACCAGGCCAATCACGACGAGCTGACCGGACTGCCCAACCGCGCCGCGGTGAAGGAGACGCTGACCCGGCTGCTGGCCGGCGAGCTCGCCGAGAAGATCGCGGTGCTGTTCTGCGACATCGACAACTTCAAGCGGGTCAACGACTCCCTCGGCCACGACGCCGGCGACGAGCTGCTGGTGGCGCTGGCCCGGCGGCTGGAGGGCGGGCTGCCCAACGGCTGCACGGCGGCCCGGATGTCCGGCGACGAGTACGTGATCATCTGCGAGGACATCGATGCGGCCGGCGGTGTTGAGGCGCTGGGCACGCGGGTGGCCAGCCTGCTGCGGGCGGCGGTTCCGGTGCACGGGCAGCTGGTCCGGGTGTCGGCGTCGATCGGCGCGGCCATCCCCAACGGCTCCCGCTCCAACGGCGCCGACCTGCTGCGGTTCGCCGACGCGGCGATGTTCGAGGCCAAGCGGCGGGGTGCCGGGCGGGTCTCGCTGGCCTCGGCGGCGTTGATCGCGTCGGCCGACCGGCAGGTGCACCTGGAGGGTCAGCTGCGCGAGGCGCTGGCCAAGGACGGCCTGACGCTGCACTTCCAGCCGGTGGTCGGCGTGGACGGCACCGTGCAGACGGCCGAGGCGCTGGTCCGCTGGCCGCACCCGGACCGTGGTTTGCTTGCGCCCGACGCCTTCCTGCCGGTGGCCGAGCAGGGCGACATGATGCGTGAGCTGGACCGCTGGGTGCTCCGGACGGCGCTGCGCGAAGCGTCGACCTGGCCGGTGCCGAACGGCAAGCCCGTCGCCGTCGCTGTAAACCTTTCCGGACTTGTTCCAGGCGACCCGGACTTCGTCGACGCGGTGTCCAACGCCGTGGCCGAGTCGGGCATCGCGTGGGACCGGGTGGTGCTGGAGCTGGTCGAGACGGCGCTGGTCGACCTGCCCTGCAAGACCATGCAGCAGATGGACATCCTGGTGGAGAAGGGCGTCCGGTTCGCGGTCGACGACTTCGGCACCGGCTACTCCTCGCTGGCCCGGCTCAAGGACCTGCCGGCGCAGATCATCAAGGTGGACCGGCGGTTCGTGTCCGGTGTCGGCAACGACCCGTCCGACTTCGCGGTGGCCCGCGCCGTGGTGGACATGGCCCGGGCGATGGGCCGCAGCTGCGTCGCCGAGGGCGTGGAGACCGCGACGCAGTTCCATGTGCTGCACGGAGTCGGTGTCGACGCCTACCAGGGCTGGCTGTTCTCCCGCCCGGTGCCGCCACGCGAGTTCCGGGCCGTGCTGGCGCTCGGCCCGCTACACGTTCCCCGCGCCGGCTGACCCCCGCGAGTCCCGCTCAGCGGCACACCGAAATACGCGCTCAGGCAGAACTGACGAGCGCCTCGATTCGGTGTCGCGGCAGGTCGATCAGCCGCAGGTCGGTCTCGCCGGGGATCTTCGCCGCCACGAGCTCCTTGGCCTCACGCTTGGTCAACGTGCCGCCGGACTCGGCGATCATGGCTTCCCGCAGCATGTTGCCGAGCTTGCCGTGCACACGGTCCAGCAGCCCGGTCCCGCTGCGCGTGGCCACCACGACGGCGTGCTTGCCGTCGGGAGTGCTGCGGTGGAAGCGAAGCCGGTACTTCGATGAGACCACAGTGGACAGTGACTTCTGTCCGCGCTCGTCACGGAGGTCGGGATGGTTGTTGGGCACCAACACCGAGAGCTTCTCCGCGTTGCACGCCAACAGAATCCGCAGCAGCCACGGGCCGGGATCGGCCGAGGCGTCGACAGTGAGCGAACGTCCGGTGATCGGTTGAGTCCAATCGGGTTGCTGCACAACGGAATCCCCGGTGAATGCCAGCAGTGCCGACTTGTCCACAGTGGACGCGGCTTCGATGGACTGTGGCCCGTGGGTGTAGATGCCGGTGCGCTGCGCGGCTTTGCGGCCGCGTGAAGTCGCCTGGCACACGTACAGGTCGGCGGCGCTGCCGATGGCCTGTGCGCCGTCGAAGCGGTGGAAGCCCGGCAGGATCGCCTCGAACGCCAACCCGATGCCAAGCAGCTCCTGCTGCACCTTCTGGCCCAGCGCGGGCGTCCGGTCGCTGAAACCGTAGGCCAGCAACAGCCGTCCGGACGCGGTGTCGCGCAGCGCCTCGATACCGCGGCCGGCGAACAGCGCCATGCCCTCGGGCGTGTAAGGCGGGTCGCTGAAGACCAGATCTGACGATTCGATGACGGCCGGCGGCAGCCCGAAGCGCAGATCCGTGTGCAGGCACCGGATGTTGAGCCCGCGCTCGCGTGCGCGGGTGTCGATGTGGGCCAGCACGCGGTCGTCCAGATCGACCACGAGCACCGCCACGTCCGGGTTGACCGCGGCCACCGCGAGCGAGGTGAGGTCGTGGTCGCCGAGGCAGAGCAGGGTACGTCCGGACAGTTCATACTGCTCGTTCAGCCATTTCGCCCGCCGCGCCACGGTGTCCGGCGTGGCCTGCACGTGGTCGAGGGCGGCCAGTGGCGCCGGCACTGAGTCCACATCGGATCGGATCACGGCGAGATCCGGCTCGCGGCGCGGCGGAACCGTGAAAGCCTCGGTGTACGAGGTTCTGGCCGACGGCTGGATCTCGTACGTGTCACGGTTGCGCACCAGGTCACCGTCCAGCGCGGACAGCAACTCCTCGACCCCACGCCGTGGCATGGCCGACTCCCGCACCAGCTCGGCCAGCGAATGCGGCCCCGCGCACAGCATGCCGATCACGCGCCGTGCCGGCTCGGTGCGCGCTCCGTGGCCGGAAATAACGGCTCGGGCCTGGTCCAGGGGGGTCACAATCGGGTAAGCCTACTGCTTCGCACATGCTGGAACGGAATGCCGCCGTCAGGTGTTGCGGCTACTGTCTCCCGCATTACCGCAACGACCGGAGGGACCTCGGGGTGATCGAGTTCCAGGCCGTGACCAAGCGGTTCGATGATGGCACCGTCGCCGTCGACGAACTGAACCTGACCGTGGATCCCGGCCGGATCACGGTGTTCGTCGGACCATCGGGCTGCGGGAAGACGACCTCCCTGCGCATGATCAACCGGATGATCGACGCCACCTCGGGCGCCATCCTGGTCGACGGCAAAGACGTGCGCCAGTCGGACCCGCCGCTGCTGCGGCGAGGTATCGGCTACGTGATCCAGCAGGCCGGACTGTTCCCGCACCGGACCGTGCTGGACAACATCGCGACCGTGCCGGTGCTGGCCGGCTGGAGCCGGGCCAAGGCCCGCAAGCGGGCCGAGGAGCTGCTGGAGACCGTGGGTCTGCCGGCCGCCATGGCCGGCCGCTACCCGGCCCAGCTGTCCGGCGGCCAGCAGCAGCGCGTCGGCGTGGCCAGGGCGCTGGCGGCGGACCCGCCGGTGCTGCTGATGGACGAGCCGTTCAGCGCGGTCGACCCGGTGGTCCGCGAGGATCTGCAGAACGAGTTGCTGCGGTTGCAGGGCGAGCTGGACAAGACCATCGTGTTCGTCACGCACGACATCGACGAGGCGATCAAGCTGGGCGACAAGGTGGCGGTGTTCCGCACCGGGGGCATCTTGGCCCAGTACGACAAGCCCTCGGAGCTGCTGGCCCGCCCGGCCGACTACTTCGTGGCCAACTTCGTCGGTCGCGACCGCGGTTACCGGGCGCTGGGCTTCCTCACCGCGTCCGGCCTGGCCATCGGAGACATCGCCAGCGTGCGGCTCGGCGACACCGCGGGCGATGCGCGGCGCAAGCTGGTCAACGGCTGGGTCGTCGTGCTTGACGAGCGCAAGCACCCGGCCGGCTGGCTGTCGGCCGACCGTCTGTCCGGTGTGGACGACCAGACGGTGATCGACACGGACCTGGTGATCGCCGGCGGCTCGCTGTACGACACCGAGCACGGCTCGCTGCGCAGCGCGCTTGACGCGGCGCTGAGCTCCCCGGCCGCACTGGGCCTGGCCATCAACGGCGACAACGAGCTGGTCGGGTCGCTGACCGCCGAGGACGTGCTGGCGGCGCTGGCCGCCGCGCGCACCGCCGGCGAGGTCCCGCAATGACGTGGGTGTTCGACCACCTGGGGTTGCTCGGCGACCTCACGGTGACGCACGTCTACCTGTCGGTGCTGCCGGTCGTGCTCGGGCTGATCATCGCCATCCCGCTGGGCTGGGCGGCCAGCCGCTGGCGGCCGGCGCGGGCCGTCCTGCTGACGGTCAGCGGTCTGCTCTACACGATCCCGTCGCTGGCCCTGATCGTCATCCTGCCCGCGCTGATCAGCACCAAGACGCTCGACCCGCTCAACGTGATCATCACGCTGACCGTCTACACCATCGCCCTGCTGGTCCGGTCCATCGCCGACGCGCTGTCGTCGGTGCCGCCGACCATCGTCGCGGCGGCCACGGCCATCGGCTACCGCCCGTTCAAGCGCTTCCTCGGTGTCGAGTTCCCGCTGGCCATCCCGGTCGTGGTGGCCGGGCTGCGGGTCGCCATGGTGTCCAACATCAGCCTGGTCAGCGTGGGCGCGCTGATCGGCATCGCCGGCTACGGCCAGCTGTTCACCAACGGCTTCCAGCTCCAGTTCGTCACCGAGATCGTCACCGGCATCGTGGCCACGCTGCTGCTGGCCCTGGTCGCGGACCTGGTGCTGCAGCTGATCGGGCGGCTCGTGACGCCGTGGACCAGGGTGGGGAGGTAGGCCGTGAACCTGTTGACGAGCTGGTTGTTCGACCCCACCAACTGGAGCGGCCCGACCGGCGTGCCGGCCAGGCTGCTCGAACACCTCTGGTACACCGCGCTGGCCCTGGCCATCGCCATCGTGATCGGCTTCCCGCTCGGCGCGCTGGTCGGGCACACCAAGCGCGGCGGCTTCGTGCTGGTCGGCGCGGCCAACGTGCTGCGGGCGCTGCCCACCGTCGGCGTGTTGACGCTGGTCGTGCTGCTGGCCGGCATCGGCCTGGTGCCGCCGATCGCCGCGCTCACCCTGCTGGCCATCCCGCCGATCATGGCCGGCGCGTACGCCGGCATCGGCGCGGTCGAGCCGGTGGTGGTGGACGCGGCTCGGGGCGTGGGCATGCGGGAACGCGAGGTCCTGTTCCAGGTGGAGATCCCCAACGCGATGCCGCTGATCTTCGGCGGCGTGCGCAGCGCCGCGCTGCAGGTGGTGGCCACCGCGACCATCGCCGCCTACGTCGGGCTCGGCGGCCTCGGCCGGTACGTGTTCGACGGGCTGGCGCTGCACGACTATCCCCAGATGGCGGGCGGCGCGATCCTGGTCGCCGTGCTCGCGGTGCTGGTCGAGCTGGTGCTCACCGGCGTGCAACGGCTGGTTGTCTCACCCGGGTTGCGCCCGGTGAGGACGAGTGGAGGAATCCAGAGATGAAGCGAACCGTAGCCGGCCTGGTCACCGTCCTGGTGGCGGCGCTGGGCCTGACCGCCTGTGGTGGCGGCGGCGGTGGCGACCCGCTGGCCAACAACAACACCGGCAGCCAGTCCCCGTCCGACACCATCACCGTCGGGTCGGCCAACTTCGCCGAGAGCCAGCTGCTGGCCGAGATCTACGCGGCCGCGCTGACCAAGGCGGGGGTGAAGGTCACCAAGAAGCTGAACATCGGCAGCCGGGAGACCTACCTGCCGGCGCTCAAGGACGGCTCCATCGACCTGATCCCGGAGTACAGCGGCGTGCTGCTCCAGTACTTCAAGAAGGACGCCACCGCGACCAGCGCCGACGACGTGTACGCGGCGCTGCAGAAGGCCGTGCCGGACGGCCTGTCGGTGCTGGACAAGTCGGCGGCCGAGGACAAGGACGCCATCGTCGTCACCAAGGAGACGGCGCAGAAGTACAACGCGAAGTCGCTGGCCGACCTGGCCCCGCACTGCGGCGAGCTGGTCGTCGGCTCGGCGCCGGAGTTCCAGAAGCGCCCTGACGGCCTGCCCGGCCTGCAGAAGAACTACAACTGCACGTTCAAGAGCTTCACCTCGCTCGACGCCGACGGCCCGCTGACCGTGGCCGCGCTGTCCCAGGGCTCCATCCAGGCCGCGGACATGTTCACCACCGACAGCACCATCGAGAAGAACGGCTGGGTCGTGCTGGAGGACCCGAAGTTCAACTTCGCCGCGCAGAACGTGCTGCCGCTGATCAACACCAAGAAGGCCAGCGACGCGGTCAAGAAGGCGCTCAACGCCGTCTCGGCCAAGCTCGACACCAAGACGCTGACCGACATCAACACCAAGCTCGCCGCGCCGGACAAGCCGGACGCCTCCAAGGTGGCCAGCGACTGGCTGGCCAGCGTCGGCCTCTGACCCGCCCCTAGAACCCCCGCGAGTCCCGCCCACAGTCACACCGAGATGCTGAAACGGATTCAGCATTTCGGTGTGACGCTAAGCGGGACTCGCGGGGGTTTATTTGTGGCCGCCGATGCGCAGCGTCAGTTCCTCGGCGGTTCTGCGCACTTCGGCGGCGATCTCCGGCCAGTCGGCGCCGCACGCGTTCACGTCCTCGCAGACGTGCCGGAACGTGGTGCTGATGGCGGCGATGGGGCGGCCGCCGTGGTCGAAGACCGGGGCGGCGACGGAAGCGAAGTCGGCGGTGACGAAGCCGTCCTCGACGAACCAGCCGCGTTGCCGTTCGAACGACAGCAGCCGGCGTAGGGACGGCAGGTCGCGCGGCCCACGGCCGGTGCGGTCGACGAAGCTGCCGACTCCCGGAAACAGGGCCCTGACCTGGGCCGGCAGCAGGAACGCCAGCATGGCCCGGCCGGACGCCGGCAGGTGGGCCGGCAGCCGCACGCCGACGTCGGAGACCAGGGTGTTGGGCTGCCGGGGCTGCTCCCGGAGCAGGTAGAGCGCCTCGGCCCCGTGCAGGACGCCGAGGTGGGCCGTGGCGCCGGCCCGGTCGACGAGCCGGCGCAGGAGCGGGCGAGCCAGTCGCTCGAGTGGATCGTGGCGCAGGTACGCCGAGCCAAGTTCGAAAGCCGCGACGCCGAGCCCGTACCGGCGCTCCTCCGGCAGGTGCGTCACGAAGCCGGCATCGGCCAGCTCGGCCAGCAGGTGGTACGCCGTCGACCGAGGCAGTTCGAGCTCACGGGCGATGGTGGCGGCGGACATCGGGCCCGGCCGGGTGGACAGCAGGCGCAGCACGGCCAGTCCACGGCGCAGCGCCGGCACGTCACTGCTGCTACCCATGGGTAGACCTCCCGTTGTCTGGCATTCCAGACACTGTCACCCGCTCCCCACTCGTGCAAGCGGTCGCCACCAGCTGTGATGGTGCACATGGCACACCCGGAGGCAGTGCAGCTCGGCGCGAAGCCGCTGCGGCGTGACGAGGTCGTCGCGGTCGCCCGCGACGGCGTGGCGGTCGAGCTGGAACCGGCCGCGGTCGAGGCCGTCACCACGGCCCGGGCGCACATCGAGGAGCTGGCCAACGCGACGACGCCCACCTACGGCGTCTCGACCGGCTTCGGGGCGCTCGCCGTCCGGCACATCCCGCCGGACCGGCGCGCGCAGCTGCAACGCTCGCTGATCCGCTCGCACGCCGCCGGTGCGGGCCCGGAGGTCGAGCGCGAGGTGATCCGTGCGCTGGCCCTGCTGCGGCTGCGCACGCTGGCCACCGGCCACACCGGCGTCCGCCCGTCCACTGTGGACGCGATGGCGCGGATGCTCAACGCCGGCATCACGCCGATCGTGCACGAGTACGGCTCCCTGGGCTGCTCCGGCGACCTGGCCCCGCTGTCCTCGGTTGCCCTGGCGCTGATCGGCGAGGGCCAGGTCCGCGACGCCGACGGCACGCTGCGCGACGCCGCCGATGCGCTGGCCGAGGCCGGCATCGAGCCGGTGGCGCTGGCCGAGAAGGAGGGCCTGGCCATGATCAACGGCACCGACGGCATGCTCGGCATGCTGGTGCTGGCGATCACCGACCTGGCCAAGCTGCTGGACATCGCCGACCTCACCGCGGCGATGAGCGTGGAGGCCCTGCTGGGCACCGACCGGGTGTTCGCCGCCGATCTCCAGGCACTGCGTCCGCACCCGGGACAGGCCCGGTCGGCGGCTCGCATGAGCCAAATTCTGGCCGGCTCGGAAATCATGGAAAGCCACCGCGGTCCGGACTGCACCCGCGTCCAGGACGCGTACTCGCTGCGCTGCTCCCCGCAGGTGCACGGCGCGGCCCGCGACACCCTGGCCCACGCCGAGCTCGTCGCCGACCGTGAGCTGGACTCGGCGATCGACAACCCGGCCGTGCTGGCCGACGGCCGCGTGGAGTCCAACGGCAACTTCCACGGCGCGCCCGTGGCCTACGTGCTGGACTTCCTCGCCATCCCGGTGGCCGACGTGGCCAGCATGGCTGAGCGCCGCACCGACCGGATGCTGGACGTGGCCCGATCGCACGGTCTGCCGCCGTTCCTGGCTGACGACCCGGGCGTCGACTCCGGCCACATGATCGCGCACTACACGCAGGCCGCGGTGGTGTCCGAGCTCAAGCGCCTGGCCGTGCCGGCCAGCGTCGACTCGATCCCGTCCAGCGCCATGCAGGAGGACCACGTCTCGATGGGCTGGTCGGCGGCGCGCAAGCTGCGCAAGGCCGTCGACGGCCTGACCACCGTGCTGTCCATCGAACTGCTCACCGCGGCCCGCGCGCTCGACCTGCGCGCCCCGCTCAAGCCGGCGCCGGCCACCGCGGCCGTCGTCGCGCTGCTCCGGGAGCACGTCGCCGGCCCCGGACCCGACCGCCACCTGGCCCCGGAGATCGCGGCCACCGAAGCGCTCGTCCGCAGTGGACTGATCGCGCGCACCGTCGAGGAGAACCTCTGATGACCGAGATCCGGGCCGCCCGTGGCACCCAGCTCACCGCGCGCAGCTGGCAGACCGAGGCCCCGCTGCGCATGCTGCACAACAACCTGGACCCGGAGGTCGCCGAGCGCCCCGAGGACCTGGTGGTCTACGGCGGCACCGGCAAGGCCGCCCGCGACTGGCCGAGCTTCCACGCCATCTCCCGTGAGCTGACCACGCTGTCCGACGACGAGACGCTGCTGGTGCAGTCCGGCCGCCCGGTCGGTGTGCTGCGTACCCACGAGTGGGCGCCGCGGGTGCTGATCGCCAACTCGAACCTGGTGCCGGACTGGGCCAACTGGCCCGAGTTCCGCCGACTCGAGGCCGCCGGCCTGACCATGTACGGCCAGATGACCGCCGGCTCGTGGATCTACATCGGCACCCAGGGCATCCTCCAGGGCACCTACGAGACCTTCGCCGCGGTGGCCGAGAAGCGCTTCGGCGGCACGCTCGCCGGCACCCTGACCGTCACCGCCGGCCTCGGCGGCATGGGCGGCGCGCAGCCGCTGGCCGTCACCATGAACGACGGTGTGGCGCTGTGCATCGACGTCGACCCGGTGCGCGCGCAGCGCCGCGTCGAGCACCGCTACCTGGACGAGATCGCCACCGACCTGGACGACGCCATCCGCCGTTGCGAGACCGCCAAGCGCGAGCGCAAGGCGCTGTCGGTCGGCCTGGTCGGCAACGCCGCCGTGGTGCTGCCGGAGCTGCTTCGCCGCGGCGTCGAGGTCGACATCGTCACCGACCAGACCTCGGCCCACGACCCGCTGTCGTACCTGCCGGTCGGCGTGGACCTGAGCGACTGGCACGACTACGCGGCCCGCAAGCCCGAGGAGTTCACCGACCGCGCGCGGGCCTCGATGGCCGCGCATGTGGAGGCCATGGTCGGCTTCCAGGACGGCGGCGCCGAGGTCTTCGACTACGGCAACTCGCTGCGCGGCGAAGCGCAGCTCGGCGGCTACGACCGGGCCTTCTCCTTCCCCGGTTTCGTGCCGGCCTACATCCGGCCGCTGTTCTGCGAGGGCAAGGGCCCGTTCCGCTGGGCGGCGCTGTCCGGCGACCCGGCCGACATCGCGGCCACCGACAAGGCCATCCTCGAGCTGTTCCCGGACAACGAGCCGCTCAAGCGCTGGATCAAGATGGCCGGCGAACGCGTTGCCTTCAAGGACTTCCGGCCCGCATCTGCTGGCTGGGCTACGGCGAGCGGCACCTGGCCGGCCTGCGCTTCAACGAGATGGTGGCCAGCGGCGAGCTGTCCGCGCCGGTGGTCATCGGCCGCGACCACCTCGACTGCGGCTCGGTCGCCTCCCCGTACCGGGAGACCGAGGGCATGGCCGACGGCTCGGACGCGATCGCTGACTGGCCGCTGCTCAACGCCCTGGTCAACACCGCCTCCGGCGCCACGTGGGTGTCCATCCACCACGGCGGCGGCGTCGGCATCGGCCGCTCCATCCACGCCGGCCAGGTCACCGTGGCCGACGGCACCGCGCTGGCCGGGCAGAAGATCGAGCGGGTGCTGACCAACGACCCGGGCATGGGCGTGCTGCGGCACGTCGACGCCGGCTACGAGCTGGCCGACCAGGTAGCGCGGGACAAGGGCGTCAAGATCCCGATGAAGGCCAACTGATGACGGCTACCGGCCTGCTGGCCGCGATCGCCGACGTCGGCGCGGACCGGGTCCGTGGCGGGTATTCCCGCCACGGGTTCGACCGGGTCGAGCTGGAGCTGCGCGAGTGGTTCGTCGCCGAGGCGGCCAAGCGCGGGCTGTCGGTGGAGACCGACCGCAACGGCAACATCTGGGCGTGGTGGGGAAATCCCGGCCCGGACGCCGTGATCACCGGCAGCCACCTGGACTCCGTGCCCGGTGGCGGCGCGTTCGACGGGCCGCTGGGTGTGGTGTCCTCGCTGGCGGCGGTCGATGTGTTGCGGGCCAAGGGGTTCACGCCCCGCAAGCCGTTGGCCGTGGTGGTGTTCGTCGAGGAGGAAGGCGGCCGGTTCGGCGTGCCCTGCCTCGGCTCGCGGCTGATCACCGGTGCGATCGACCCCGACCAGGCCCGGTCGCTGCGTGACCCGGACGGCATCTCCTTGGCCGACGCCATCACGGCCGCCGGTGCCGACCCGTCAACCCTGGGGCCGGACGAGGAAGCGTTGGCGCGCATCGGTTGTTTCGTCGAGCTGCACGTGGAACAGGGCCGTGGGCTCACCGTTCCGGTCGGTGTGGCGTCATCGATCCTGGCCCACGGCCGCTGGCGGTTCACCTTCACCGGCGAGGAAACCATGCTGGGGCAACGCGGATGTCGGACCGGCGGGACCCGATGGTGCCGGCGGCGTCGCTGGTGTTGGCCGCACGCAAGGCGGCCGTCGGCGACGCGCGGGCGACCGTGGGCCGGATCGTGCCGGTTCCCGGTGGTACCAACGTGATCGCGTCCGAGGTCAACGTGTGGCTGGACGCGCGCGCCGGTGACGACGCCACCACGAAGTCGGTGGTCGCGGAGATCCAGGCCATGGCCCGGCAGGCGGCGGCCGAGGAGGGCTGCGGGATTCGCGTCACGCAGGAGTCCTACGGCGACACCGTGGTGTTCGACCCGGTGCTGCGCGATGATCTGTCCACTGTGCTCGGTGGCGTGCCGGCCCTGCCGACCGGGGCCGGGCACGACGCCGGCATCCTGGCCAGCCGCGTGCCGACGGCGATGTTGTTCGTACGCAACCCGACCGGCGTCAGCCATGCGCCGCAGGAGTACGCCGAGCCGGACGACTGCGAGGCCGGGGTGGCCGCGCTGGCCGCGACACTGGAGCACCTGGCCTCGTGACGTACTGGTGTGAAAAGGCTTGGCTGCCCGAGGGTGTGGTCGCCGGCGTGCTGGTGCGCGTCGGCGACGACGGCCGGATCGCCGAAGTGTCCACTTCGGACCAGCCGCCGCTCGGTGCGTACCGGTTGAACGGCATTGTGTTGCCGGGCTTCGCCAACGCGCACTCGCACGCCTTCCACCGTGCGCTGCGCGGTCGTACCCACGCCGACGGCGGCACCTTCTGGACGTGGCGGCAGGCGATGTACCAGCTGGCCGCGCGGCTCACACCGGACAGCTACCTCAAGCTGGCCACCGCCGTTTTCGCGGAGATGGCCGTCGCCGGTATCTCCTGCGTCGGCGAGTTCCACTACCTGCACCACGGTCCCGGCGGCACTCCGTACGCCGACCCGAACGAGATGGGTCACGTGCTGCGGGAAGCTGCCGCTACGGCAGGAATCCGCATCACGCTGCTCGACACCTGTTACGTGGCCGGGGGTATCGGCACCGAGCTCGAAGGGACCCAGCTCCGCTTCAGCGACGGCGACGCGACCCGCTGGGCGGCAAGGGTTTCCGAGCTGAAGTCGGACGCCGTGATGCGCGTCGGCGCGGCGATCCACTCCGTGCGCGGCGTTCCCCGCGAGCAGCTGGCCGACGTGGCCGCGGTCGGCGGGCCGCTGCACGTCCACCTGTCCGAGCAGCCGGCCGAGAACGAGGCTTGCCTTGCCGCGTACGGCATGACGCCGACCGCCCTGCTGGCCGAGGCCGGCGTGCTGTCGCCGCGGACCACGGCCGTGCACGCCACCCATCTCACCGAGCACGACCGCGCGCTGCTCGGTGGGTCCACCACTACCGCGTGCTTCTGCCCGACCACGGAGGCCGACCTGGCCGACGGCATCGGGCCGGCCCGCGAGCTCGTCGACGCCGGCAGCCCGCTTTCCCTTGGCAGCGACCAACATGTCGTGATCGACCCGCTGGTGGAGACGCGGGCGCTGGAGCACGGCGAGCGGCTGCGCACCGGGCAGCGCGGCCGGTTCAGCCCCGACGAGCTGCTGGCCGCCGCGACCGCGGCCGGCCATGCCTGCCTCGGTTGGCCCGGCGCCGGGCGGATCGCCGTCGGCGCGCCGGCCGACCTGGTCGCGGTCGGCCTGGATTCGATACGAACGGCGGGTAGCCGACCGGAGCAGGTTCTGCTGACCGCGAATTCGTCCGATGTGGACGCGGTAATAGTCGATGGGCGGGTTGTGGCGACGGGGGGCCGTCATGCGACGCTAGGGGAGGTAGGACCTCTTCTCGCGGACGTGATGGGGGAACTGTGGCAGTCCTAGTCACCGGCATCGCCGAACTGACCACCAACGATGCCGAGCTGGGCAAGCTGCGCGACGCGGCGATGGTGGTGGACGGCGACCGGGTGGCCTGGGTCGGACCCTCGGCCGACGCGCCCGATGCCGACGAGCGCGTCGACGTGGACGGCCGCGCGGTGTTGCCGGGCTGGGTCGACAGCCACACCCACCTGGTCTTCGCCGGCGACCGGACCGCCGAGTTCGGGGCCCGCATGTCCGGCCAGCCCTACGCCGCCGGCGGCATCGCCGTCACTGTGGACGCCACCCGCGCGGCCACCGACGAGCAGCTCACCGCCGGCCTGCGCAAGCACGTCGAAGAGGCCGTTTCCCAAGGCACCACGTACATCGAGACCAAGACCGGCTACGGACTCACGGTGGCCGACGAGCTCCGCTCGGCCATCCTCGCCGGGGGCTACGCCGACGAGGTGACCTTCCTCGGCGCACATCTCGTGCCGCCGGGCACCAAGGCCGACGATTACGTGGACCTGGTGTGCGGTCCCATGCTCGAGGCCGTCGCGCCCCACGTGACCTGGGCCGATGTGTTCTGCGAGACCGGCGCCTTCGATGAGGACCAGTCGCGGGCCGTGCTCACCGCCGCCGGCAAGAAGGGCCTCGGGCTGCGCGTGCACGGCAACCAGCTCGGCCCCGGCCCCGGCGTGCGGCTGGCCGTGGAGATGGACGCCGCCAGCGTCGACCACTGCACGTACCTCACGCCGGCCGATGTCGCCGCGCTGGCCGACTCCGACACCGTCGCCACGCTGCTGCCGGCGTGCGACCTGTCCACCAGGCAGCCGCTGCCCGAGGTGCGGGCGCTGCTCGACGCCGGCGTCACGGTCGCGCTGGCGTCCAACTGCAATCCCGGCTCCTCGTACACGTCTTCCATGGCCTTCTGCGTGGCCACGGCCGTGCTCCAGATGCGCATGACCGTCGAGGAGGCCGTGCGCGCCGCCACGCTCGGCGGCGCGCAGGCCCTGCGCCGGGACGACATCGGCGTGCTGCGGCCCGGGTCGAGGGCCGACATTCACGTGCTGAACGCGCCGTCCACCACGCACCTGGCTTACCGGCCTGGTGTGCCGCTCACGTGGGCGGTGTGGCGCGCGGGCGTTCGACAGCGCTGACCGAGCGCAGCTCGGTCACCGTCGCGTAGCCCGCCTCCAGCAGCGCCGCGTCCGAGCCTGGCTCCACCTCGTCCTCCAGGATCACGGTGGCCAGCTCGATCCGGTCCTCGTACTGGTCCACGATCCGGCTCTGCACCCGGCCGTAGCGGGTGAGCGCGGCCCAGCGCAGCGGACCCGGGTCGGGGCGGTTGGGCACGTTCAGGTTGAGCACGCTGCCCGGCTCGATCAGACCCAGCACATCCTTCACGTACGGGTCGACGACGTCCCACAGCGGCGTGCCCGGCGGATCCCAGGGCACGTCCAGCGACACGGCCAGCGCCGTGACGCCGTTGACGTGGGCGGTCAGCGCCGCGCCGACCGTGCCCGAATGGATCAGCGCGCGGCCGATGTTCGCGCCGAAGTTGATGCCCGACAGCAGCAGGTCCGGCGGCTGGCCGCCGAAGGCCCCACGGCACGCCAGCAGCGCGATGAGCCCGGGATGCGCGTCGATCGCGTAGGCCGGCGTGTCCGGCAGGTCGTCGATGACCCGCCGCGACATCGTCACGCTGCGGTGCCCGCCCGACGCCGTCAGCCCGGCGCCGGTGCCGCTCGCTTCGACGCTGGGCGCCGCGATGATGGTGTCGTGGCCCAGCTCCACCGCGCAGCGGGCCAGCGCGATCAAGCCGGGGGAGTCGATGCCGTCGTCATTGGTGACCAGGACGCGGAGAGAGTTCACGCTCCAGTCCTACCCGACAACCACCCCCGCTTGAACGTCACATGCGGTCCGGATGTGCCTCTGGGAGGCAAGTACGACGCGCATGTGACATTCAAGCGGGGGTGGAGTCAGTCGTCGATGTCGTCGGAGTCGTCCCGGGCCAGGAAGGTGGCCAGCCGCTCGACGGCGTTCTCGAACTCGGGGTTGAGGTCGACGAAGGCCCGCAGCCGGTCGGCCACCCAGGCCAGGGTGACCTCCTCCTCGCCCCGGCGCTGCTCCAGCTCTTCGATGCCACGGTCGGTGAAGTACACAGCCAACTCCTCGAAAACGAACGATGGCCGGACCCCACGGGGCCCGGCCATCGCAAGTTACAGGCTTACTCGAACGCCTTGGTCACGACGGCCCGCTGCTCGACCTCGTGCACCTTGCTGAAGCCCGAGGCCGGGGCGGCCATCGGACGACGGGACACCCGGGTGAGCTTGCCCTGCACGCGCGGCAGCGACTCCGGGATCACCAGGCCCAGGTGCGGCCACGCACCCTGGTTGGCCGGCTCTTCCTGCACCCAGCGGATGTCCTTGACGTTGGGGTACCGGTCGAGCAGCTCGTTCAGCTTGCGCTCGGGCAGCGGGTAGAGCTGCTCGATACGGGCGACGGCCACGTTGGTCGCGCCCAGCTTCTCCTTCTCGGCGGCCAGCTCGTAGTAGATCTTGCCGGTGCACAGCAGCAGCCGGTCGACCTGCTCCGGCGCGGGCTGCGTCGGGTCGTCGATGACCGACTGGAACCGGCCGGTGGTGAAGTCCTCCACCGAGCTGGCGGCGGCCTTGAGCCGCAGCATGGACTTCGGCGTGAACACGACCATCGGCCGCTTCACCCCGTCCAGCGCGTGCCGGCGCAGCAGGTGGAAGTAGTTGGCCGGCGTCGACGGCACGGCGACGGTCATTGAGCCCTCGGCGCACAGCTGGAGGAACCGCTCGATACGGCCGGAGCTGTGGTCGGGGCCCTGGCCCTCGAGGCCGTGCGGCAGCAGCAGCACGACGTTGCCGCGCTGGCCCCACTTGGCCTCGCCCGAGGAGATGAACTCGTCGATGATCGACTGCGCGCCGTTGACGAAGTCGCCGAACTGCGCCTCCCACAGCACCAGCGCGTCCGGGTTGGCCACCGAGTAGCCGTACTCGAAGCCCACGGCGGCGAACTCGGACAGCGCCGAGTCGTAGACCATGAACTTGCCCTGGCCCTCGGCCAGGTTCTGCAGCGGCGTGTACTCGGCGCTGGTCTTGCGGTCGATGACCACCGAGTGCCGCTGGCCGAAGGTGCCGCGCTGGGAGTCCTGGCCGGACAGCCGGACCGTCTTGCCCTCCATCACCAGCGAGCCGAAGGCCAGCAGCTCGCCGAAGCCCCAGTCGATGCCGCCCTCGCGGGCCATCTGGGCCCGGCGCTCCAGCACCGGCTTGACCCGCGGGTGGGCGTTGAAGCCCTCCGGCAGCGAGATCTGGGCCTGGCCGATGTGGGCCACCGTCTCGGCGCTGACCGCGGTCGGCACCTTGGCCGGCACCTGCTGCTCGGACTCGACCGAGTTGGTCGGCTTGACCGGGTGCTTCTCCAGCTCGCGCACCTCGTTGAAGACGTGCTCGAGCTGGCTGGCGTAGTCCCGCAGCGCCTTCTCGGCCTCGTCGACGGAGATGTCGCCGCGGCCGATCAGCGACTCGGTGTAGGTCTTCCGCACCGAGCGCTTGGTGTCGATGATGTCGTACATCGCCGGCTGGGTCATCGAGGGGTCGTCGCCCTCGTTGTGGCCGCGGCGGCGGTAGCAGATCATGTCGATGACGACGTCCTTGTGGAACGTCTCGCGGTAGTCGACGGCCAGCTTGGCCACCCAGTAGCAGGCCTCGGGGTCGTCGCCGTTCACGTGGAAGACCGGCGCGCCGATCATCTTGGCCACGTCGGTGCAGTACTTGGACGAGCGCGAGTGCTCCGGGTTGGTGGTGAAGCCGACCTGGTTGTTCACCACCACGTGCACGGTGCCGCCGGTGCGGTAGCCGCGCAGCAGCGCCAGGTTCAGCGTCTCGGCCACCACGCCCTGGCCGGCGAACGCGGCGTCGCCGTGCATCGCCACCGGCAGCACGGTGTAGCCCTCGCCGCCCTTGTCCAGCAGGTCCTGCTTGGCCCGGACGACGCCCTCCAGCACCGGGTCGACGGCCTCGAGGTGGGACGGGTTGGAGGCCAGCGACACCTTGGTCTCGCCGTCGCCGAACATCCGGAAGTACTTGCCCTCGGCGCCGAGGTGGTACTTGACGTCGCCGGAGCCGTGGGCCTGGCCCGGGTCGAGGTTGCCCTCGAACTCGCGGAAGATCTGCGAGATCGGCTTGCCCACGATGTTGGCCAGCACGTTGAGCCGGCCGCGGTGCGGCATGCCGATGACGACCTCGTCCAGCTCGTGCTCGGCCGCCTTGTCCAGCACCGCGTCCAGCAGCGGGATCAGCGTCTCGCCGCCCTCGAGCGAGAACCGCCGCTGACCGACGTACTTGGTCTGTAGGAAGGTCTCGAAGGCCTCGGCCGCGTTCAGCTTGGACAGGATGTACTTCTGCACGGTGGCCGGCGGCTTGTCGTGCACGACCTCGACCCGCTCCTGGAGCCAGCGGCGCTCGGCCGGCTCCAGGATGTGCGTGTACTCGACGCCGACGGTGCGGCAGTAGGAGTTGCGCAGCACCCCGAGGATGTCGCGCAGCTTCATCTTCTCCTGGCCGGCGAAGCCACCGACGGCGAACTCGCGGTCCAGGTCCCACAGGGTCAGGCCGTGCGAGAGGACGTCGAGGTCCTCGTGCCGGCGCTGCCGGTAGTTCAGCGGGTCGGTGTCGGCCATCAGGTGGCCGCGCGAGCGGAACGCGTCGATCAGCTCGATCACCCGGGCGGTCTTGTCGACCGAGCCCTCCGGCAGGTCCTCGACCCAGCGGATCGGCTCGTAGGGCAGCCGCAGCGAGGTGAAGATGTCGTCGTAGAAGCCGTTCTCGCCCAGCAGCAGCTGGTGGATGCGGCGCAGGAACTCGCCCGACTCGGCGCCCTGGATGATGCGGTGGTCGTAGGTCGAGGTCAGCGTCATGATCTTGCTGACGCCCATCTCGACCAGCGCCCGCTCGCTGGTGCCCTGGAAGTGCGCCGGGTACTCCATCGCGCCGACGCCGAGGATCGCGCCCTGGCCGGTGGTCAGCCGCGGCACCGAGTGGTTGGTGCCGATGGTGCCCGGGTTGGTCAGCTGGATCGTGCTGCCGGCGAAGTCGTCCGCGGCCAGGCCGCCGCTGCGGGCCTTGCGGATCAGGTCCTCGTAGGCCTGCCAGAACTGCGTGAACGTCATCGTCTCGCAGTTCTTGATGGCCGCCACGACCAGCGTGCGCTGGCCGTTCTTGCCGGGCAGGTCGATGGCCAGGCCCAGGTTCACGTGCTCCGGGGTGATGATCGAGGGCTTGCCGTCGACCACGCCGTAGGAGTTGTTCATGTTCGGGTACGAGTCGAGCGCCTTGACCAGCGCGTACCCGATGATGTGGGTGAAGGAGACCTTGCCGCCGCGGGTCCGCTTCAGGTGGTTGTTGATGACGATGCGGTTGTCGGCCAGCAGCTTCGCCGGGACCGCGCGCACGGAGGTCGCGGTCGGCACGGTGAGCGAGGCGTCCATGTTGCGGGCGATCGCCGCGGCCGCGCCGCGCAGCACCTTCACCTCGGAGCCGGCGGCCGGCTTCACGGGGGCGGCGGTGGCCGAGGCGGCCGGCGTCGGCTTGGTGCTCGGCAGCGTGGTCTGGGCCGGCGTCGACGTCGGGGCCGGGGCTGCCGGCGCGGCCGGCGGGGCGGTGACGCGGCCGTTGGCCGGGGGCGCGGTGGCCGTCGCCGTCGCGGTGGCGGCGGTGGTGCCGTTGACCGCGGTGGTGCCGGCGGCCGTGCGCTGCGTCGCCTTGTAGTCGGCGAAGAAGTCATGCCACGCCGGGTCGACGGATGACGGGTCGGCGAGGAACTGGTCGTACATCTCCTCGACCAGCCACTCGTTCGGGCCGAACTGCGACGCAGAGCTGGAGCTGGACACGGCTGGCGCTCGCCTCTATCTATCTCGCTATTTGTACTGACTCACTCCGCCAGCAAGGCTAGTACTCCACGCAGGTCGCTTCACACACAGCCGAGCGGGCACAACGTCAGGTGGATCACATGATCAATCCAGATCATCCCACCGGTGTGGCCGTCTGACCGGGGGTGTTGAGGATGGCTTAGGGTACTTGATCGTTCAAGTCATGCACTTGCACCGGGAACAATTGTGGCCGGAACCACGTTTGGTCTTGCCGCACCTGCGAGCACGTGCAGTTTCATGCCGCGCGTCCCGCGCGGGGCTCGGCCCCCGGGTAGCCGATGCCTCGCCCTTGCCGGATTTTGCCCGCCGCGTCGGCGAAGGGAGTGGGCGCGTCGGGTGGCGGCGGGCAAAATCCGCCAACCGGGCGAAGCATCGGCGGGGCCTCGCGCTCTCCCGGTCTGGCGGCAACCTCCACATGGTCCTCAGGCGGCGTCGTCGGCCAGGTGGGCGCTGGTGCGCCACATGGTGGCGTAGCGGCCGCCGGCCTCCAGGAGTTCCGCGTGGGTGCCCTGCTCGACGATGCGTCCCTGGTCCAGGACCACGATGCGGTCCGCGCGGGCCGCGGTGGCGAGCCGGTGCGCGACGACGAACGTGGTGCGGCGCCTGGCGAGGTGCTCGCTGGCCGCCAACACGACCGCCTCGGTGGCCGGGTCCAGTGCCGCGGTGGCCTCGTCCAGCAACAACACCGCCGGATCGACGAGTTCGGCCCGGGCCAACGCGATCAGCTGCCGCTGCCCGGCTGACAGGGCCTGACCCCGTTCGCCGACCTGCTGGTGCATCGCCTGTGGCAAACCGGCGACCTGCCGCAGCGCCCCGACGGCCCGCACAGCCGACGTCACCTCATCGCGTGAAGCCGACGGCCGCCCATACCGCACGTTGTCGGCCACGTCGCCGACGAACAGGTGCGCCTCCTGCGGCACGACGCCGAGCCGGCCGCGATAGCCGTCCAGGTCGTAGTCACGCACATCGACGCCGTCCACCAGCACGGCCCCGCCGGTCACGTCGTAGAACCGCGCGACCAGCTTGACCAGCGTCGATTTGCCGGCGCCGGTACGGCCGACCAGCGCCACGGTCTCGCCGGCGCGGACATGCAGGTTCACGCGATCGAGTGCCGGCGACGCGGCGCCCTCGTAGCGGAAGGTCACGTCACGGAGCTCGATGTCGCCGCGCAGCGTCGCCGGCACGGCCACGGGCTCGGCCGGCAGCACGATCGACGACCGCGTGCTCAGCAGCTCGCCGATGCGCTTCAACCCGACCATCGCCTGCTGGTAGCCGTCGAACACGCCGGACAGCTGCTGCACCGGCGCGAAGAACAGCCCCAGGTACAGCTGGAACGCCAGCAGCGCGCCGGCCGACAGGTCCCCGTTGGCCACGCGGTACGCGCCGACGGCCAGCACCGCCGCCTGCGCGAAGCCGGACAGCAGCGCCACGAACGGGAAGTACACGGCGATGTAGCGCTGCGCCCGCAGCCGCGAGGTCCGGTAGGCCAGACTGCGCTCTCCGAACTCGCGCGCCGAGTACTGCTCCCGTGTGAACGCCTGCGTGACGCGCAGCCCGGACACATTCTCCTGGAGGTCGGCGTTGACCACGCTGACCCGCTCACGCGCCTGGGCGTACGCCTCGGACGACGCCTTGCGGAAGAAGTAGGTGGCGACGGCCAAGATCGGGATCGCCGCCATCGACACCAGGGCCAGGCCGACGTCGGTGACCAGCAGCGCCACCGCGATGCCGACGATGGTCAGACCGCTCACCGCCGCCGTCACGAGGCCGGTCTGGAGGAACGTCGACAGCGCGTCGACGTCCGTGGTCATCCGGGTCATGATCCGACCGGCGAGCTCGCGCTCGTAGTAGTCGAGGCCAAGCCGTTGCAGGTGCGTGAAGCTCCGCACGCGCAGCACGTACAGCAGGCGCTCGCCGACGCGCGCGGTCAGCAGCGTCTCCACGCGCGCGTTCAGCCAGTTGACGACGACGATCCCCGCGCCGAGACCCGTGGCGATCCACAGCGCGCTCAGTGCGCCGCGCGTGACGCCGTCGTCCACGCCGTAGCGCACGAGCGCCGGCAGCGCCATGGAGCTGAGGGCGTCGACCGCGACGAGCGCACCGACGAGCACCAGCGCCCAGCGCACTGGGCGCAGCAACGACAGCAGTCCGAACTTGCGGTCCGTGGCACCGGTCTCGGGGCTGAGCAACGGCTGCTCCGTGGCCTCGGGCAGCGGCACCAGGTCCGGCACGTCGGGTTCCTCGGGCGCGACCTCTGGCCACAGCTCGGTCGATTCCACGTCCGCGCTCGTGGTCGCGTCCTCGATCGCCTCGCCGGGACCGGCCAGCAGTTCACGGAACAGCGCGCAGCGCTCGTTGAGCTCCTGCTCGGTGCCGACGTCGACCACGCGGCCCTGGTCCAGCACTGCGATGCGGTCGGCTAGTGCGAGCGTCGAACGTCGGTGGGCGATCAGCAGCGTGGTGCGCTGCGCGGTGACGGCCTTGAGCGTGTCGTGGATCGCCGCCTCGGTCACGGCGTCGACCGCGGACGTCGCGTCGTCCAGCACGAGCACGCGCGGCGCCGACAGCAGCGCGCGGGCCAACGCGATGCGTTGACGCTGTCCTCCGGACAGCGTCAGGCCGCGCTCGCCGACCTTCGTGTCGTAGCCCTCGGGCAGCGCGTGAATGAACTCGTGCGCCTCGGCCGCCCGTGCAGCCTCCTCGACTTCCGCTTCGGTGGCCTCAGGCCGTCCGTACGCGATGTTGCCGCGGATGGTGTCGGAGAACAGGAACGCCTCCTCGAACACCACCCCGACCGCGTTCCGCAGCGAGTGCAGCTTCAGATCCCGCACGTCGACACCGCCGACGCGGATCGCGCCGGCGTGCACGTCATAGAAGCGGGGCAGCAACAGCGACACGGTTGATTTGCCGGAACCGGCGGTGCCCACCAGTGCGAGCGTCTCGCCTGGCTCAACGTTCAGGCTCACGTGAGCCAAAACCGGTTCCCGGCGCGAGTACCCGAACGTGATGCCGTCCAGCTGCACGGACAGTGGGCCGGTCGGCACGTCCGCATCGCCGTCGCGCACATCGGGCTGCGAATCGATGAGCTCGTTGACGCGGTTCACGCTGGCCTTGGTGACCTGCGCCGTGACCATCGCCGAAGCCAGGAACCGGGCCGGGCCCAGCAGCCCGGTCACGTAGCTGGCGAAGGCGAGGAACGTGCCGAGCGTGACCTGGCCGTGCAACGCCAGCCAGCCGCCGAGACCGAGCACCGCGATCTGTCCGAACAGCGGCATCGCGCCCAGCGTCGCCGTCGGCGGCGCGGTCAGCCGCGCCGCGCGCATCCGTAACGAGAACAGTCGACGGGCCCGGGCCTCCAAGCCGCGGATCTCACGGCCCTCCTGGCCGAAGCCCTTCACCACGCGAACGCCGGTGACCGTCTCCTCGACGTGCTGCGCGACGTCGGCCGCCTGCTGCTGCGCGTGCCAGGTCGCGGAGAACAACGTCTTGCGGCTGCGCAGCGCCACGTACACCACGGCCGGCACCACGATCAGCGCGATTACCGTCAGCAACGGCGACAACCACAGCATCGCGCCGACCGCCACGAGTACGAAGGCGATGTTGCCCAGCGCGTACGGCACCATCATGACCAGGCCCTGGACCTGGTTCAGGTCGCTGATCGAGCGGGACACGACCTGGCCGGTGCGCAGCTCGTCCTGCTTGCCGCCATCCAGCCGCTGCACCGCCGCGAACACCTGCCCACGCAGGTCGTGCTGCACGTCCAGGGCCAGCCGTCCGCCCAGGTAGCGCCGCAGGAACGCGGTGACGAAGGTCAACACCTCGATGCCGGCCAGCGCGCCGATCAGCCAGCCCAGCCGGGTGGTCGTGCCGGCCACCGCGTCGTCCACCGCGAGCCGCACCACCAGCGGCGCGACCGCCTGCTGGCCGACGCCGAGCACCGCCGCGCCCAGCGACAGCACCACCACGACCGGATGCCGCCAGCACGCCGCGGCCAGCCGCCGCACCCATCCCGTTTGTTCGGACACAGAAGTAACTTACGGTGTCCGCCCTTGATCATGCCCCCGATGTCACATGCGGACCGGAGGTGCCGAATGGAGGCAAGTCCGACGCGCATGTGACATTTGAGGGTCAGGTGATGTCGCGGGTCTTGCTCATGAGCCAGCCGGCGACTGCGAAGGCGGCGGTCCAGGCGGCGAAGATCAGGCCGCTGATCCACCAGTCGTAGGCGCCGCCGGCGCCGGCCGCGGTGCGGATGGCGTTGCTGAACAGCTCCTGGGCCTCGCCGGTCATCAGCGCGCCGATGTTGGGCACCTTGTCCACCACGAGCTGGGAGGCGACCGAGCCGGTGAGGCCGTTGGCCGAGCCGTTGATCAGGATGCCCGGCCAGTGGTCGGGCAGCGCGAGGCCGATCAGGTTCTCCACCAGCAGGGTGTAGAGCAGCAGCGAGATGATCGACGCGATCGGGTTGCCGAACAGGGCGCCGACGCCCATGCCGAGCAGCGTCCACAGCATGCACGAGACGATGCCGGAGGCGGCGATCTCCAGCCAGCTCACCGCGTCCGGCAGCTGCTCCGGCCGCGAGGCGATGGCCATGCCGATGCTGGCCACGCCGGTGATGACCACGCCGAACAGCAGGCCCCACGCGGCGTACGTGACGGCCTTGGCCGACAGCAGGCTGCCGCGGTTGGGCGCGGTCAGGTAGCTGGTGGTGATGGTCCGGCGGTTGATCTCGCTGGACATCGCCAGCGCCCCGAACACGATGGGGAAGATGGCGCTGATGTTCACCGTGCGGGCGAACATCAGCGTCGACCACGGCAGGTTGTTGAAGTTCAGCCGCAGCTGGGCGGCCACGACCGAGTTGTCGATCTGGTCGACGACGGCGCCGATCAGGTAGTTGCCGGCGATGCTCCACAGCGCGGCCAGGGCCACCGTGGGAATGAGCAGCGCCCACCACATCTTGGTGGTGAGGATCTTGCGGAACTCGGCGGAGATGAGCCGGCCCATCAGGCGTTACCTCCCCAACCGCCGGCGGGCGGCTGCTGCTGGTCCTGCGGCGGCGCGGAGGGCTGGCCGCCGTACTGCTGGCCGGGCTGTTGTTGCTGGTACTGCTGCTGGTTCTGCTGCTGGGGATCGACGGGCGGCGCGTAGCCCTGGGGCGGTGTGCCCGGCGGCGGCGCGAAACCCGGGTACTGCTGCTGCGCGTACCCCTGCGGCGGCGTGCCGGGCTGCTGCGTCGGGGCGTAGCTCGGCGGCTGGTTCGGGTCGTAGCCGGGCGGCGGTGCGGCATAACCGCCGGACGGCTGCTGCGGCGGACCCGCGTAAGGCTGGTTGGGGTCGTATCCCGGTGCGGTGTAGCCCTGGGGCGGCGTGGCCTGGGGCGGTGCGGCGTAGCCGCCGGACGGCTGCTGCGCCGGACCCGAGTAGGGCTGGCTGGGGTCGTACCCGGGCGGCGGGGCGGCGTAGCCCTGCGACGGCGGCCCGTAGCCGCCGCCCGGCGGCGGTCCGTATCCGGGCGGCGCCCCGTAGGCGGCCTGCTGGCCGGTGTACTGCCCCTGGGTCAGCCGGAAGAACAGCTGCTCGAGGTCGACGATCTCCTGCTGGATGTCGTACAGCGCGATGCTGGCCGCCATGGCCAAATCCGCCACGGTCTTGCGGTCGACGCCGGTGATGGCCAGCCGGCCGTCCGGCGTCTGCTCGACCATGTTCACGCCGGCCTCGTTCAGCTTGGCCACCAGCGCCTGCGGGTCGGCGGCCTGCACGAGCACCCGGCTCTGCTGCGACTGCCGCAGGTAGTCCAGCGAGCCGTAGTACACGGTCTGCCCGCGGCTGATGATCACGACCTGGTCCACCGTCTGCTCGATCTCGGCCAGCAGGTGGCTGGAGATCAGCACGGTCCGGCCGGTGCGCGCGAACGACTGGAGGAAGGCCCGCAGCCAGGCGATGCCCTCGGGGTCGAGCCCGTTGGCCGGCTCGTCGAGCACCAGCACCTGCGGGTCGCCGAGCAGCGCGGTGGCCAGCGCCAGCCGCTGCTTCATGCCCAGCGAGAAGCCGCCGGCGGCCCGTCGCCCGGCCTCGGTCAGCCCGACGAGCTCCAGCACCTGGTCGACCCGCTGGTCCGGCACGCCCATGGCGGCCGCGTACACCCGCAGGTGGTTGCGGGCCGTGCGGCCCGGGTGGAACCCCTGGGCCTCCAGCACGGCCCCGACCACGCGAGCAGGGTTGCCGAGCTGGTCGAACGGGAGGCCGTTGATGGTCGAGGTGCCCGCGTTCGGCCGCACCAGGCCGAGCAGCATGCGCAGCGTGGTGGTCTTGCCGGCGCCGTTCGGCCCGAGGAAGCCGGTGACCGACCCGGGCTCGACGGTGAAGCTGAGGTTGTTGACCGCGGTGATCGGGCCGAACTGCTTGCTCAGGCCCTGCACCACGATGCGGCCACTGCCGTCGTGCACGTGTTCCTCCCGGTGCCGGTGCGTGCCCTGGTCATACCCTATTCAGCGGCTGCGCGCCGTGAGATCGCGAGCTGATCCGTCAGATATGTGACGACGCCGTCATCGTCGTTGGTTCCCGTGACGACCGTGGCGGCGGCGCGCACCGCGGGCTGGGCGTTGGCCGGCGCGATGCGGCGGTCGGCGACGGCGAACATGGGCAGGTCGTTGACGTGGTCGCCGCACACGGTGATCTCGCCGTGCAGGTCGAGGCGCTGCCGCAGCTCCAGGATGGCTGCGCCCTTGCTGGCCAGCGGGCTCTGCACGACGACCTCGGACCAGCCCGGGCTGTACGAGTTCAGCGCGGCCCACACCCGGGCGGCCTCGCCCACCGCCTCCTGCACGCGGGCCGCCACCGCCGGCGCGTCCTCGTCCGGCACGTACGAGCACAGCATCACGACCTGTTCGGCGGCGGCGACGGCCCGCAGGTCGGCGGTCTCGGTCAGCCGCGGGTCGTGGTACCGGCGCTTCTCGGCGATGAACCAGCCCGCGCCGCCGTTGAGGTCGGCGCCGAAGTGCACCCGATCGCGGGCCCCGTCCCAGCTGGTCACGATGGGGGCACCGAGCAGCTCCACGACCGTGCCGGCGGTGGCCGCGTCCAGCGCGTTGGTGACCAGGTGCTGCCCGCTGCGCAGATCGGAGATGTACGCCCCGTTGTGCTCGATCACCGGCAGCGCCACGTCCACGCCGGGCAGCATCGGGCGCATGGCGGCAGTGCTGCGCGCGCTGGCGATGGTCAGCGCGACGCCGGCCGCGACGAGCCGGTTGAGCCCGTCGCGGGCGACGTCGGACAGCGACGTGTCGGAACGCAGCAGCGTCCCGTCCAGGTCGCAGACGAGCAGCTGCCCCGGTGACATCAGCCAGTTCACCGGTCCCATCCTGCCCGCGGGTTACTTGGCGGCGGGTGAGCCCTGCCAGTAGTCCTCGAGCACCCGGCGCATCTCCTCGGTCTCCGCGTCGGGCTCGCCCAGCAGCTCGAACCGCGGCGCCTCGGCCACCACCATGGTGTCCTCCAGCGGCTCGATCGGCGGCATGGCCGGCTCGGCCGGCGCGGGCAGCACACCACCGAACGCGCCGATCGGGTCCAGGGTGGCCAGCGCCGGGGCGTCCGGCCGGTCCAGGTACTCGCTGGGCGCGGGCCACGTCGGGTCGTCGACGATGGCGAACGGCCCGGAGCTGGCGATGGCCGGCGGCGTGCTGGCCGGCATGACCGGCGTGTAGCTGGGCGCGGGCGGCAGCGCCGCGCGGATCACCGGCAGCCGCACGGTCATCTCCGCCGGCACCTCCGGCGGGATATCGGGCGGCAGCTCCATGCTGCGCCGCGCGGTCGCCGGCAGCGGTGGCGTGCGCACGCCCTGCACGGGCGCTGCGTTGGAGTGCTTGCCGTGTCGGCCGCCGCGGCGGAACAGGCCGAACAACCCGCCGCGCTGCGGCGGGGGCGGCGGCGTGCCGGCGCCGATCAGGTGCTGGTGTGCGAGCAGCCACACCTTGCACGGCCAACGCCGCTTGCGCAGCCGGCCGGGGCAGGCCCGACAGCGGCCCTCCTCGTCGGCGGTGTGCACCTCGAGCAGCAGCCGCCAGCCGTCGGCCAGCCGCTGTAGCTCGGCGCGGGCCAGCGGGGCCAGCGCGCCACCGGCGTTGGTCTGCTCCGCGGCCTGGTCCAGCGCGGCCAGGCGGCGCAGTACGGCGCGCCGCATCCCGTCGTCCACAGTGCTCATTCGCTCAACCCCAGATCCCCAGCCGCCCGGTCGAGTGCGCTGTGCAGCCGCCGCGTCTGCTGCGGCGACAGCACCGCTGTCGCGCCGGGCGGGGCCACCAGCACCACGCTGTCGTGCTCCACCAGCACCGTCATCGACCGGTCCCGGCCGAACGGGTCCAGGCAGTCCACCCACCAACGGGGTTCACTCATCAGGCATCTCCGTCAGGCTCCACGGGGTGCCACGCGAGTGACTGTCAGGCTGGCGGCACACACCCGTCTCACATCGGCCGATCGGGGCAGTTCACACAGTCTGCGAGGCAGGGTTTCACCCGTTTGCACGCTCGTTCACCCGTTCGAGTGGCGGCGGCGAAGATTTTTTCGACGGATCTCGCGCAAACATGAGGCAAATCGGCGGTCGAGACCCTAAGCTGTTCTCGGCGGCCCGCTCCCAGTGACCCCCAGGCTGGTTGAGCGGGCCGCTCTTCTTTTCTCCAGTGTTGTCTAAGGCGCATGACCGGCGCCCCCGTCACATCCTCTGGCGCACCCTCCTCGACGTGACCTTCGCTTGGCCGCTAAATTGTGGGTGTATCCCATCTCTTTCGTCACGGGGGTTCCTGATGAGAGTTCTGGTCACCGCGTCACCCGGCCTCGGCCACATGCTGCCGATGGTGCCGATCTCCTGGGCGCTGCGCGCCGCCGGCCACGAGGTGCTGCTGGCCATGTCCGGCCGCAGCCCCGAGCACGTGCCGATGCTGGCCGCATCCGGTCTGCACGTCGTCGAGACCGCCGACCACGCGCGGTTCGAACGGCTGATGCAGGCCACGCGCGACCAGGTCGACGTCAAGGCCATCCAGCAGCGGATCAAGGAGGCCTCGCGCAGCGGCGACTTCGACCGGCTCACCGGGGTCGCGATGCAGCTGTTCGCGCCGCTGTCCGTGGCCGTCGCGGACGCCGTGGTCGAGCTGGCCGACAGCTGGCGGCCCGATCTCGTGCTGCACTCGCCGCTGGAGGGCGCCGGCGCGCTGGCCGCGGCCAAGCTCGGCGTGCCCGCGGTGGAACAGGCGTTCGGCCTGTTCAGCCCGGCCGACCGCAGCACGCGGATCGCCGAGGTGCTGGCCGACACCTATCAGCAGCACGGCGTGGACGGCCCGCCGCCGCGTCGCGGCCTGCTCAATGTCGCCCCGCCGAGCATGGGCACGCCCGAGACCGGCTGGTCGATGCGGTACGTGCCGTACAACGGCGGCGGTCAGCTGCCGGACTGGCTGCTGCGCCGGCCCGACCGGCCGCGGGTGGTCGTGACGCTCGGCACCGTGCTGCCCGGCTTCGCCGGTCTCGGGCCGCTCCAGTGGCTGGCCGACGTGGCTGGTGGCATCGACGCCGAGTTCGTGGTCACGCTCGGCGACGCCGACGCGGAGCAGCTGGGCGCGCTGCCGGCCAACGTGCGGCCGGTGTCGTACACGCCGCTCAACGCACTGCTGGCCACCAGCACCGCGGTGATCCACCACGGCGGCTCCGGCTCCACCATGACCTCGCTGGCGCTGGGCGTGCCCCAGTTGGTCGTGCCGCAGGGCGCGGACCAGTTCCACAACGCGCACGAGGTGGCCAAGCGTGGCGTCGGCTTCGAGGTCGACACCGATGTGCGCCAGGTCGACGCGGACGACCTGACCCGACTGCTGACCGACGCCTCGCTGGCCACCGCGGCCGCCGAGGTCCGCGCCGAGATCGCCGCCCTGCCGGCGCCGGCCGAACTCGTCTCCCGACTCGAAGAACTGGTGGGCTGAACCATGCGCGTGCTCGTCACTGCCCTGGCCGGAGCCGGCCACCTCTTCCCGCTCGTCACGACCGCGTGGGCGCTGCGCGCCGCCGGCCACGAGGTGCTGTTCGCCACCGGCGGCGACATGGGCGCGGTCGCCACCACCGGCCTGCACTCCTACGACGTGGCCCCCGGCCTCGACATGCGCTCGGTGGTCGGCGCCAACGGTCCCAACGCCTTCCGCAGCTCGACGACCGGCCAGGCGTTCCCCACGACCCCCGAGGCGGTGCGGGAGCACCCGGCGTTCCGGATGTTCAACGGCCTGGCCGAGGCCATGGTCGACGGCCTGGTCGGGCTGGCCAAGGAATGGCAGCCGGACCTCGTCGTCTACGAGTCGATGCACGTCATCGCCCTGCTCGCGGCCGAAGCGGCCGGGGCCAAGGCGGTGTCGCACGCGATCGGCGTCGCGCAGAACCAGCGCATGCTGGACCTGTTCGGCAGCATGCAGGTCGACATCTTCCAGCGCTACGGCCTTGACGCCATCCCGAAGCCGGACGCGCACATCGACGTCGCGCCGCCGAGCTTCAAGCAGCCGGAGGGCTGGTCGATGCGGTACGTGCCGTACAACGGCGGCGGCCAGCTGCCGGGCTGGCTGACCGCCCGCCCGGAGCGGCCGCGGATCGCCGTCACGCTGGGCACGGTGGCCCCGATGATGACCGGGCTCGGGCCGGTGGAGCGGATCGCCGCGGCGGCGGAGAAGATCGACGCCGAGTTCGTGCTGGCCCTGGGCAACGCCGACGCGTCCGGGCTGGACCTGCCGGACAACGTGCGGTCGGTGGGCTACGTGCCGCTCGGTCCGCTGCTGGCCACCAGCACCGCAGTGATCCACCACGGCGGGGCCGGCACCACGCTGACCGCGCTGGACGCGGGCGTGCCGCAGATCGTGGTGCCGCAGGGTGCGGACGGCCCGATCAACGCGGCTGCGGTGGCCGCCGCCGGCTGCGGATTCAACGTGGCGACCGAGGAGCTGGACGGGACGGTGATCGAGCGGCTGCTGTCCGAGGAGTCGCTGCGGGTCGAGGCCGCGCGGGTGCGGGCCGAGATGCACGCCATGCCGTCGCCGGCCTCGGTGGCCGAGCGGCTCACTAAGAATTTCGGTGGACAGATCTCTTAGTAGGAGAGTTAAATGGGCGGCACAGGGAGGAGAACATCGTCATGCGCATTCTGATCACCACGTCCCCGGGCCTCGGCCACGTCCTGCCCACCATCTCGTTCGCCCACGCGGCCCGCGCCGCCGGCCACGACGTGCTCTACGCCATGGGCGGCTACGTGTCCGCGGTGTCCGACGCCGGGCTCCAGGTCGTCGACGCGTCGCCGGGCACCGACTACGCCCAGGTGTTCCAGAGCTTCGGCGCCGAGCACTTCGCGAAGATGCAGCAGGCGCAGGGCGACCTGCGGCGGACCATGGAGCTCGCGCTCCAGATGTTCGCCAAGGTCTCCGAGCCGACGCTGGAGACCGTGGTGCGGGTGGCCGACAAGTGGCAGCCGGACGTCGTGCTGCGCACGCCGTTGCAGGCCGCGGGGCAGCTCGCCGCCGGCAAGCTCGGCGTCCCGCTGGTGACGCTGGACCTCGGCATGGGCCGCGACCGCGGCTTCGACGACATGCGGGAGGTCACCTACCGCGAGCTGCGCGAACACTTCGAGCAGCACGGTGTGGCCGAGGCGCCGAAGTCGGCGGTTCGGCTCAGTGTCACGCCGCCGAGCGTCGGGCCGGCCGAGGACGCGTGGCCGATGCGGTACGTGCCGTACAACGGCGGCTCGGTGCTGCCGGAGTGGCTGTTGGATCGCCCGAGCCAGCACCGCGTCCTCATCACGCTCGGCACCGTGTTGCCGAACTTCGGTCTCGGCGCACTCGAGCCGATCGTCGAAGCCGTCAGCAAGGTGGACGCGCAGTTCGTGCTGGCGCTCGGGGACGTGGACCTGACCTCATTGGGCGAGCTTCCGGGCAACGTCCGTGCCGTCGGCTACCTGCCGCTCGGCGCGCTGCTGTCCACTTGCGACGCCGCGATCCACCACGGCGGCGCCGGCACCACCATGACCACTGTGGACGCCGGCATCCCGCAGATCGTGGTGCCGCAGGGCGCGGACCAGTTCCTCAACGCCGACACCGTGCAGGCCAACGGCCTTGGCCAACGGGCATCGGCCGACGAGGTCGACGTCGCGCTGATCGAGCGGCTGCTCGGCGACGCGGACTGGCAGGCCAACGCGCGGCGCATGCGGGCCGAGATGCACGCCATGCCGTCGCCGGTCGACGTGGTCGACCGGCTGGCCGGCTTCGTCGGCTGAGGAAAAGGGGTGGTCGGCCCCCGTACCGTGGGGGCCGACCGACTTTCCGGGGGGATGACTGTGGCTGACGGACGCCATCCGCAGCGGTGGCTGATCATGGGTGTGCTGTGCCTCGCGCTGCTGGTCGTGGTGCTGGACAACACGATCCTCAACGTGGCCGTGCCGACGCTGGCGACCAAGCTGTCGGCCAGCACGTCCGACATCCAGTGGATGATCAACGCCTACGTGCTGACGCTGGCCGGCCTGCTGGTGGCCGCCGGCAGTCTGGCCGACCGGTTCGGGCGCAAGCGGTCCGTGCTGTTCGGCATCGCGGTGTTCGGGCTGGGCTCGCTGGCCGCGGCCTACTCCACGTCGTCGGGCATGTTGATCGGCGCGCGGGCGTTCATGGGCGTCGGCGCGGCGTGCATGATGCCCGGCACGCTGGCCGTGGTGATGCAGGTGTTCGACGAGGACGAGCGCCCGCGGGCCATCGGTATCTGGACCGCGGTGCTGTCCGTCGGCGTGGCCATCGGGCCGGTCATCGGCGGCTTCCTGCTCCAGCACTTCTGGTGGGGCTCGGTGTTCCTGGTCAACGTGCCGGTCGCGGTGCTGGCCTTCGTGGCCGTGCTGCTGTCGGTGCCGGAATCCCGTGATCCCAACGCCGGTCGGGTCGACGTGCTGGGCGCGGTGCTGTCGACCGTCGGCGTGGTCGCGGTCGTCTACGGCGTGATCTCCATTCCTGCGTACGGCTGGGTTTCCGGCGTCGTGCTCGGGGCCGTCGGCTTCGGCGTCGCGGCGCTGGGCGCGTTCGTGTGGTGGGAGCTGCGGACGTCGTCGCCGATGTTGGACATGGCCCTGTTCCGCAACCGCATGTTCAGCGGCGCGGTCGGCGGCATGATCCTCGGGCAGTTCGGCATCGCCGGCTCGATGTTCCTGCTCACCCAGCACTTGCAGTTCGTCATGCACTACGGGCCGATGGAGGCCGGGCTGCGCGTTGCGCCGCTGCCGGCGTCGATGCTGATCGTCAGCACGTGGTTCAACGCCCCGCTGATCAAACGCCTTGGCACGCCTCGCGCCTTGGCCCTTGGCATGGGCGTGGGCTCCGTCGGGTTGGCGGTCGTGGCGCTGGCCTCCGGCGTCGGCTACCTGCCGTTGTTGGTGGGCATCGTGCTGCTCGGGGCCGGTTTCGGGCTGGCCGGTCCGGCCGCCGCGGGCGCGTTGCTCGGGGCCATTCCCGTGGAGCGGGCCGGTACGGCGTCGGGCGTCTCCGGCATGCTGACCGAGATCGGTGACGGCATGGGCATCGCCGTTCTGGGTTCGGCGCTGGCCGGCTGGTTCGCGGCCGGGCTGCCCACCGGGCTCGGTCCCGACGCCGCCCGTTCGCTGCCGTCAGCGTTGGCCGCCGTGCAGACACATCCGGAGTTGGCCGGCGCGGTGGAGAACGCCTTCGCTTCGGCGTTGTCAGTGAGTCAGCTGTTCGGCGCCGTCGCCGTGCTCGGCGGCGGCGCCGTCTCCGGCTTCCTCCTCTGGCGGGCCGCCACCACCAGGGCCGAAGCCCCGTCAAGCCGGTGAAGCTTGGAAGGGGGCCTTCCTCCACTCCGAGTGGAGGAAGGCCCCCTTCCAAGCGTTAAAGCGGTCAGCCCTTGAGGGCGGCGGCGAGCTTGGCGCCGTCGTAGGAGCCCCAGCCGGTGACCTGGTCGTAGCCCTGGCCGGCCTTGAAGGTGCCGTTGCTGCCGGACGTCACGTCGTGGAAGCCGGTGCCCTTCAGGCCGTACAGCGCCTGGTTGGCCGCGCCGAGCTTGGTGCCGTACAGCGCGGCGAAGCCGGCCCACATCGGGGCGGCGCAGCTGGTGCCCCCGTAGACCTGCCAGCTGCCGCCGGAGTAGATGGCGTAGCCGCTGTTCGGGTCGGCGTCCGACGACACGTCCGGCACGGTGCGCTTGCCGTTGACGCCGGTCTGCCAGCTCGGGGCGTCGAACTTGGTCGAGGTGCCGCCGCCGGAACCGTTCCACGCCGACTCGGAGCCGTAGCTGCTGCCGCTGACGGTCAGGTGCGTGCCGCCGACGCCGGTCACGTTCGGGTCGGAGGCCGGGTAGTCGACGGCGTCAACGCCGCTGCCGGTCTGGCTGCGGGTGCAGTCCTTGGAGCCGTCGTCACCGGAGGCGGCGAAGAAGCTGATGCCCTCGGCGGTGGCCTGCTTGATGCCGTTGCTGGTGCCGGTGATGGCCGCGTCGGTGGTGTCCGGCTCGCACGAGCCCCACGAGATCGACACCACCGAGACCTTGTTGTCGCTGGCGATCTGGCTGGCCATGTCGACCTCGCCCTGGTCGCTGTTGGGCGCCTCGTACACGTAGGTCGACGCGGCCGGGGCCATCGCGTTGACGATCTCGATGTCCAGCTCGACCTCGCCCTGGCCCTCGCCCGGCTGCGAGTCGTAGCTGGCGCCGTCCACCGACACCGTCTTCGGCGCCGACGAGTTCAGGCTGAACTGCTTGCTGTACTGGGCGATGTTCGACGCCTGGTAGCCGTCGAACTCCCACAGCGCGACCGACTGGCCGGAGCCGGTGCCGAGCGAGCCGGTGTCGTACGCCCCGCGCAGCTGCGTCGGGTTGTAGCCGGACGGCGCGTGCGGCTTGCGGCCATTGGTGTTGTTGGTGTGCTTGACGGCGTGGTTGTCCAAGCCGACGACGCCCTGCACGGCGGCGGCGACGGCGGCCGGCAGCTTGGGCGCGGAGTCGTTGGCGAAGAAGTCGCGGTGCTGCGTGGTGTCGGTGTAGCGGCTCAGCGAGGTGCCGAACGCCTGCTGGAGCTGGGCGGCGGTGCCGTCGGCGGTCACGATCTGGCGGTTGGCGCTGACCTTGCTCACGGTCAGTCCCTGCCCGCGCAGGAAGTCGGCCACGCTGTCCACGGTGGACTGCGTCGGCGCGAACCGGTCGTTGAACTGTTGCGGCGTGAGGAACTTGCCGTGCTGCGGCGAGCGAGGATTGCTCACGTCAGCGATGAATTTGTCCAGTTCGCTGCTGTTGCGCAGTTTCAGGGCGACCGAAACCGACATCTTGCTGGCGGCGTCGACCGCGCCGTCCCGCTGGCTGTGGGCCAGCGCCGGGGAAACGTTGCCGGGAACGGAGACGAGCGGCGCGGTCTGCGCGGCGGCGGTGCCGGCCATGGCCGCCGCGGCCAGTAGCGGCAGGGGCGCCGCGGCCAGTGCGAGTGCGCGCAAGCGTCGTGACATGTGGTGACTCCTTGGTTCGAGGCAGGGTTCGCGCCCAAGTGGTCACCGACGCTAGACGTGTAACGCTCAGATGGGAACAGACGATGTGAGGGGTCTTTCAACAGTCCATCAACAGACGACAGGCCGGCCGCGCTGTTCGCGCGACCGGCCTGTTCCCGGAATGCCGAGCTTGGCTCAGATGGTGACCACGTCGCTCAGCGGGGTGTGCGAGAGCCCGTGCGCCACCGCGACGGGCTCGTTGACCAGCTTGCCGTCGTGCACGTTCAGGCCGAGCGCCAGCGCCTTGTCGTCGCGCAGCGCCTGCTCCCAGCCCTTGTCGGCCAGCGCGACCGCGTACGGCAGGGTCACGTTGGTCAGCGCGTAGGTGGAGGTGTTCGGCACCGCGCCCGGCATGTTGGCCACGCAGTAGAACACCGAGTTGTGCACGGTGTAGGTCGGGTCGTCGTGCGTGGTCGGCCGCGAGTCCTCGAAGCAGCCACCCTGGTCGATGGAGATGTCGACCAGCACCGAGCCCGGCTTCATCCGCGACACCAGCTCGTTGCTGACCAGCTTGGGCGCCTTCGCGCCGGCCACCAGCACCGCGCCGATCACCAGGTCGGCCTCGAGCACGGCCTGCTCCAGCGCGTAGCGGTTGGAGGTGACGGTGCGGATCCGGCCGTGGAACTCGTGGTCGATCTGGCGCAGCCGGTCCACATTGGTGTCCAGGATCTCCACGTCGGAGCCCATGCCGGCGGCGATCGTCGCCGCGTTCACGCCGGCGACACCGCCGCCGAGCACGACGACGCGGGCCGGCCGGACGCCGGGCACGCCGCCGGGCAGCACGCCGCGGCCGCCGGAGGGACGCATCAGGGAGTAGGCGCCGACCTGCGCGGACAGCCGGCCGGCGACCTCGGACATCGGGGCCAGCAGCGGCAGCGCGCCGTTCGCGGTCTGCACGGTCTCGTACGCGATCGCGGTGTTGCCGGACGCGATCAGCGCGTCGGTCAGCGGGCGGTCGGCCGCCAGGTGCAGGTAGGTGAACAGGGTCTGGCCGGCGCGCAGCTTGGGGTACTCCGCGGCGATCGGCTCCTTGACCTTGAGCACCAGCTCGCCCTCGGCCCACACGTCGTCGGCCGTCGCCAGCACCTTGGCCCCGGCGGCCAGGTAGTCCTCGTCCGGGATGGACGAGCCGGCGCCCGCGCCGGCCTGCACGAACACGTCGTGGCCACGGGTGACCAGCTCGTGCGCCCCGGCCGGGGTCAGCGCGACGCGGTACTCGTGGTTCTTGATCTCGCGGGGGACGGCGATCCGCACGATGTTCGGTCCTTTCCGGGCGCACGGCTTGTTGGTGTGTCGCTTACCACGGTGGGCTACGCCAACCGGGGTGTCATCGTGCGCCCGGAAGTATCAAACGGTCTTCTCGTTGTGCTGGGAGCACAATAGGCGTCAAGGTCTAGACCTTTGTCAGCCGGCCAGCGAGGACCCCGGGCGGAAGATCATCACGACCGTGACCACGGCCCACAGCAGGTTGAACAGGCCGGTGTACATGGCCAGCTGGGCGGTCGGCGTCGGCTTGCCGTCCAGCACGCGCTGTTGGTACGGCAGCACCAGCAGGCCCAGCACCAGGGCGGCGAGGCCGGTCAGCACGATCGAGACGATGATCCACAGATCGCCGGTGACGTGCAGGATGCCGGCGACGGCGAAGCCGAACACCGGCACCGCGATGGCGACAAGGGCGTAGACCTTGCAGATCCGGTTGAGCAGCCGCAGCGTGGCCATGTCCGCGTCGTTTCCGCTGGCCAGGGCCTTGCGGGCGGTGGGAGGGAACATGCTGGCGGCCACCGCGACCGGCCCGATGGCGATGATCACGGCGAGGATGTGGATGGTCAGCAGGATCTTCGTCACGGCGGGTGGGTCCTCCCTCTGAGCTACTTCACTCATTCAGCCCCATCATTCGCCTGCTGAGACAGTGGCTGGATCGCCAGGTACCAACGGATTCCGGCCAGCTACCGTGGGCGGCATGCACACCGTCGCCGTGCTGGCCCTGCCGGACGTCATACCGTTCGACCTGGCCACGCCGATCGAGGCGTTCCGGCGCACGCCCGGCTACCGGGTTCTGGTCTGCGCGCCGTCGCCGGAGATCTCCGCCGGCCTGTTCACGCTGACCGCCCCGCACGGCCTGGAAGCGCTGGCGACTGCCGACACCATCGTGCTGCCGGGCTGCACGGAGTTCGACGTGCCGAGTTCGGTTGTCGATGCCTTGGTGGCAGCGGCTTCTCGCGGCGCTCGGCTGGCGTCGATCTGCACCGGTGCCTTCATCCTGGCCGCCACCGGCTTGCTGGACGGGTTGCGCGCCACCACTCATTGGGCCGCGGCCGCCGAGCTGGCCGCGCGCTATCCGTTGATCGACGTCGATCCGGATGTGCTGTACGTCGACAACGGCCAGTTCCTGACCTCGGCCGGCGCGGCCGCCGGTCTCGATCTCTGCCTGCACATCATCCGCCGCGACCACGGCTCCGCGGTGGCCGCCGACGCCGCGCGGATCGCCGTGATGCCACTGGAACGCGAGGGTGGGCAGGCGCAGTTCATCGTGCACGACCTGCCGCCGGTGCCGCGGGGCGCCGAACTGGAGAAGTTGTTGGTGTGGCTGGAGGAGAACTCCGTCCGGGAGCTGACGCTGGACGAGATCGCCGCCCAGGCCGGCATGAGCACTCGCACGTTGAACCGGCGTTTTCGGGAGCAGACCGGGACTTCGCCGCTGCGCTGGCTGCACCGCGCTCGCGTCCGGCGGGCGCAGCACCTGTTGGAGGCCACCGACGAACCGGTGGAACGCATCGCCGTTCGGTGCGGATTCGGTTCTCCGACAGCGTTTCGTGAGCACTTCAAGCGCATCGTCGGCACCAGCCCACAGTCCTACCGAGCGGCTTTCACGCCCACTTCAACGTGACCAGCTGCGTCAGCAGGGCCAGCCGGACATCGGGGTCGTCCAGGTCGACCACTTCGCCGATCTTCTTCATCCGGTACCGGAAGGTGTTCGGGTGGATCCGCAGCGCGCGGCTGGCCTCGCGTGGGTCGCCGGGATGGCGCAGCCACTGGTACAGCGTGTCCAGGTCCATGTCCTTGAGGTCGTTGAGCGGGCCCAGTTCGGCCACGCCGGAGGCCTTCGACGCCGCGGCGACGCGGTGCAGCACGAGCGAGGACCACACCTCCTCATAGCCGGCCAGCCGTTGGTCGGTGAGTCCGGTTCGCAGCAGTGCCAACGTTTCGTCAGCCTGGGACCGGGACAGCGACAGGTCGTTGAGGTCCACCGCGCTACCCGCGGCGACCAGCGGCCCGCCGGTCGCGAGGACCGCTCGCAACTGGGTCCAGCCCTTGTCCGGCACCACGGCGTAGAGCACTCCGTGCAGATCCGCGACCGCCGGCCGGCGACCCACGCCCCGGGTCATCCGCTCCCACAGCGCCAGCCGTACGCCTTCGGCGTCGGCCGCGTCCTCACTGGCCGCGTCGATCGCCACCACCCGGTGCGGCTGCTCCTCCAGGCCCAGCTCGGCCGCCGCGGCCCGGCTGCCGGTCGTGCCGGACAGCACCGCCCGTACCAGCTCCGCCGACCGCATCCGCTCCGCGTCGACCCGGGCCCGGCGGCGCAGCAGGTGCAGCGCCACGACCGGTCCCGTGTCGGCGAACGCCGCCGAGCGCTCGTCGCTGACCTCGCCGTCGACCACCGCCCACATCGAGCCCAGCAGTTCGCCGCCCATTCGGATCGGCACGATCAGCCGGGGCAGCGTGCCGTCCCGCTGGGCCGGCACGAAGATCACCGAGCGGCCCTTGCTGAGCTGCCGGAACACCCCCGGCTGCGGAACCGGGCCAGCACGTCGTCCGGCACCCGGCGGCCCATGATCGTCGAGACCCGGGCCGGGTCCGTGCGGTCCTGCCGGGTCGAGTAGGCCAGCACGCGGGAGTTCGCGTCCTCGATCGTCACCGGCGCGTCGATCACCGCCGCCACCGCGTCGGCCAGCCGGAACAGGTCGCCGAACTGTTCGACCTCGCCGTCCGACTCGTCGTCCGCCGCCGCGTCCAGCACCGCCCTGAGCAGCCAGACCAGCTGCGCCCAGGCCGCTTCCTGCCGTACTTCGACGATCGCTATCTCTGCTTGGCCGGCCGCGTCGAGCACCTCTTTGTCACCGGCTTGCGGCTGCTTCAGCAGCACCCCCGCCGCGCCCTTCGAGTGCTTGATCAGGTCCACCGCGTCTTTGCGGCCGCCGACCGCCACCCCCAGCACGAGATCCCCCGCCGCGATCACGTTCCGCCGCCCCGGCTCCGCGATCACCACGTCCGTCACGCTCTGCGGCGCCGCCGCCGCGTGCACGGCGCGCAGCATCGTCGGCCCCACCCGGTCGACGACACCCTGCACGGTCACCATCGCGCCATCGTCTCACCGGGGCCGCCATCGGCAACCGCGCTCAGACCGTCAGGACCTCGGTGATGCCCCGGGCGCTCAGATACTCCGGTGTCGTCTCCATCACCACCGCCAGCCGTCGGCCCTCCTTGGCGTGCCGCATCCAGGCCTCGAAGAACGCCCCGCCCGGGCCCGAGGAGCTCCGCTTGCCGTCGAAGAACAGCGCCGTCGTGCGCTCCACCGGCTTCGGCAACTCTGCGTGCACGGCGTTGGCCACGGCCTTGGCCAGCGGCTTCGCGTTGCCGTCCGCGTCGAACAGGCCCAGGCCGTACTCCAGCTCCGGGTAGTCGATGAACCTGCGGTTCACGTCGTGCGAGCACCACCAGGTGAGGCCCCAGACGTTCTTGCAGGTAGCGACGTTGCCAATCGTTTGCTCCGCGTACTCCACGGCGTGCTCCACCGGGATGTGCGGGGCCGGCGCGCCCACCTCCTGCACCCAGATCACCCGGTCGGGCGTGCCGTAGGCACGGGCCAGCTCGGTGCCGTACTCGGCCAGGTGATGGATCTCCGTCGACTGCGGACCGTAACGACGGGCCGCGTTCAGCGTGAACACCCAGGGGTGGACCGTGGTCATGGCGCCCTTGGTCGCGCTGGCCAGCGGGGTGAACGGGTGATCATCGACGTACCAGGCGTCGTCGAAGGCCGAATGGCAGTGCGGATGGTCCGGGTCGGCCTCGTCGACCGTGGCCAGCAGCTGGTCCAGCCAGAAATCCACCTCGGCCGGCGTGCACGGGTTGTGGGCCACGAGATTGTTCATCTCGTTGCCCAGCGTCATGCCCAGGAAGTTCGGCTCCGGGCGCAGCGCCGTCGCCAGCGTGCGCAGCAGCAGCGCCTGGCCCTCGAGTACGTCGGGATCGGTGAAGACGTTGCGGTGGTGCCAGGTCTGGGTCCAGGAGGGGTAGAAGTCGAAGCTCGACAGGTGGCCCTGGATGCCGTCCACCGTGACGTCCAGGCCCGCGTCGGCGGCGAGCCGGACCATGTCCAGCAGCTGCTCCACCGCCTTCTCCCGGACCACGCCGCGGTTGGGCTGGAAGACCGACCAGATCGGGAAGATCCGCACGTGGTCGAGGCCGAGGCCGGCCAGCTGGTCCAGGTCGCGGCGGATCGAGTCCGGCTCGAAGTCCAGCCAGGTGTGCCACCAGTGCTTGCTCGGCGTGTAGTTCGCCCCGAACCTCATCAGCCGCTCCCCGGTTCGTTTACAGTGAGAGCCAACAATTCCACACAGGCCGCGTGCCTTCGGCACACAGCCCGGTCGGGAGAGCCCTCGGATTTCTCGGGGCGCCGAAGGAGCAAGCCTCCCCGCACACTCTCAGGCAACCAGACCGGCCGGGCGAGGCAACTCTGGAAAGCAGCGTGCGCGGTCGTGCATGCCACCCACGGTGCAAGCCGTCGCGGTCGTGACGGCGAAGCTCTCAGGTCCCATGACAGAGGGGGAGCCTTCCGCCTGCTTCTCCCATGCCCTGGAGTCCGTGATGGCCATCAGCGTTTTCGATCTCTTCTCGGTGGGGATCGGTCCCTCGAGCTCGCACACCGTCGGGCCGATGCGCGCCGCCTCGATGTTCGTCTCCCGCCTCCGGGCCGGTGGGGTGTTCGACTCGGTCGCCCGGGTGCACGTCGAGCTCTTCGGCTCCCTCGGCGCGACGGGTCATGGTCACGGCAGCCCCAAGGCCGTCATGCTCGGTCTTGAGGGTTCCCAGCCCGAGCTCTGCGACCCCACCGACGCCGACGACCGCGTGGCCGGCATCCGCGCGTCGTCCCGGCTGGTGTTGGGTGGTTCCCGGGAGATCGAGTTCGTCGAGGACACCGACCTCGTCATGCACCGTCGCAAGCAGCTTCCCTTGCACCCCAACGGCATGAGCTTCGCCGCTGTTGATGCCGACGGTGCTTCGCTCGACTCCGCCGTCTACTACTCGGTGGGCGGCGGCTTCATCGTCGACGAGACCGCCACCGGGACCGACCGGATCAAGCAGGACTCCACCCCGTTGCCCCATCCTTTCCTTTCGGGCGACGAACTCCTCGCCCGTACAAGGGAATCCGGGCTCTCCATCAGCGATGTCATGCTGTCGAACGAGCAGTCCTGGCGTTCCGAGGCCGAGGTTCGCTCGGGTCTGCTGCACATCTGGCACGTCATGCAGGAGTGCGTCGAGCGGGGCTGCACCGTCGAGGGCACCCTGCCCGGCGGTCTCAAGGTCCGTCGCCGGGCCGCTGACCTTCGCCGGACCCTCGCCGCCGAGCACTTCGCCACCGATCCCCTTCGGGTCATGGATTGGGTCACCCTCTTCGCCCTCGCCGTCAACGAGGAGAACGCCGCCGGCGGTCGCGTCGTCACCGCCCCCACCAACGGCGCCGCCGGCATCGTCCCCGCCGTGCTGCACTACTACTCCCGCTTCGTCCCCGGCGCTTCCGACGACGGCGTCGTGCGTTTCCTCCTCACCGCCGGCGCCATCGGCGTCTTGTTCAAGGAGAACGCCTCCATCTCCGGCGCCGAGGTCGGTTGCCAGGGCGAGGTCGGCTCCGCCTGCTCCATGGCCGCCGCCGGTCTCGCCGAGGTGCTCGGCGGCACTCCCGAGCAGGTCGAGAACGCCGCCGAGATCGCCATGGAGCACAACCTCGGGCTCACCTGCGACCCCATCGGCGGCCTCGTGCAGATCCCGTGCATCGAGCGCAACGCCCTCGCCTCCATCAAGGCCATCACCGCCGCCCGCATGGCCTTGCGCGGCGACGGCGCCCACTTCGTCTCCCTCGACAAGGTCATCAAGACCATGCGCGACACCGGCCGTGACATGAAGGACAAGTACAAGGAGACGGCCCGCGGCGGCCTCGCGGTCAACGTCATCGAGTGCTGAGCAACGGGGATGCCGGGGCAGGGCCGCGGGCGAGCGGAGCATGTGACAGACCGCAGTCGACCTGATGGTCGCCCCGGCCCGCGGCGGACCGAATTTGTCAGGGGTAGTCGCTACCGTCGGCTCCGTGGTCGATCTGAACATGCCCGATGGTCTTAGCGACGACGAACGGGTTCAGTGGCTCCGGGAGACGGGCGAGGCGCTGCGCCGTGAGACGGGGCGGTCGTCAGGGGTCACGGAGCATCAGCCGGGCAAGGATGGTCAGTCGGTCTGGGGCATCTGGTGGTCGGACGACGGGTAGGGGAAATCAGACGCGGCGGCGACCTCGTGCTGCCTACCCTGCGCGCGTGGAACACGAGTGTGTGGCGGTGGAGGACGACGAGGCGGCGGTGCGGGTGGGAGGGCCGGAGGGGTGGGTGAGGGTGTGGAACCGGGTGGTGGATGAGTCGCTGTATCCGTTGTCGGCCTTCTGCATCGAGATGGGGGCGGGGGAGATGACGGCGAGGCTGCACAAGGTGGTGCTGCACAACGAGGGCCCGGACAAGTTCGTGGCTGAGGTGGCGGAGAGCTACGAAGGGTGGAGTGGGGAGAAGACGTGGCAGAGCCTCAGCCGGGACCTGACGATCAAGGCGGTGTTCAAGACCTGGGGGTACGTGGACATGACCTGGGCGCTGTCGCCGCGGTCGATGTTCATCGACTGGCGGGCTGAGGTGACGGTGCGGGGGATCCAAGCAGGGGAAGAGATGCGGAGGCTGGCGGAGGACATGGGGGCGCTCCTGGGGTGAGGTCAGGGGGAACCCTGATGTGGGGCGCGGCCGCTGAGTGAAGGCTGAAAGCCATGGAGGGGAACGGGATCGGCCGGGTGATGGCGGGGGCATGCCTGGTGGCGGGACCGGCGCTGATGGGGGCGTCGACGGCGTTCTGGGAGGGGAGCGGTCAAGGGGCGACGGGCGGGGCGCTGGTGGTGCTGGCGACGGGGGTGTGGGCGTACGGCCTGGTGAAGGTGCTGGCGGGGATATCGAGGAAGCTGCCGGTGTACGGGGCGGTGGCGACGCTGGTGACGGTGCTGGGAGTGGTGGGCGGCACGGCGTTCGGGGTGCAGGCGATATACGAAGAAGCGCTGGGAATGTCGCACGGGAAGGCGATCGAGGTGCTGGGGGAGCATCCGTTCGCGGCGGACGTGGCGTTCTGGGGAGCGGGACCGATGTTTCCGGCGGCGCTGGTGCTGACGGGGGTGGGCCTGCTGCTGGCAAGAGGGGTGCCGAAGTGGGTGGGAACGCTGGTGTGCCTGGGAGGACTGGCCTTCCCAGCGGCGCTGATCACGAGGGTGGAGTGGCTGGCGAGCGGGGTAGATCTGCTGCTGCTGGTGCCCTTCGCGTTCCTGGCCTGGAAGATGGTGCGAGAAACGGAGCTGGCAACGGCATGACGCCGGACGAACTGGTCGCAGCGGCGATGGAAGCCGCGGAAGAGGGGATGACGCAAGGGGGACTGCCGATCGGGGCGGTGGTGGCGTCGGGCGACGAGATCGTGGCCAAGGCGTACACGAAGGACAGTGGGGGCCGGCTGAAGCACGCGGATCTGCTGGCGATGCTGGAAGTGGACGGCAAGGGGTACCAACGGCTGAGGCTGGCGGTGAACCTGGAGCCGTGCCTGATGTGCCTGGGGGCGGCGATGTCGTTGGGGGTCAAGGAGATCTACTACGGCCTGAACTCGCCGGGGGACGGGGCGGCGGGCATTGCGAGGGTGTGGCAGCCGGGGCCGGGCATGGGGTGGTATCGGGCGCCGGAGATGCACGGGGGCATCCGGGCGGACGAAGTCCGAGCGCAGTTCGGGAGGTACTGCGGGCTGGCGCCCGACACCCCGCTGCGCACGTGGGCAAAAACGCTTGTGGCCCAACCATAGACTCGAGGCATGACCAGGATCGCGGTGTTGACGGGAGCGGGGATCTCGACGGACTCGGGGATTCCGGATTACCGTGGCCCGCAAGGGGAATGGACGAAAGACCCGAAGGCGCAGGAGCTGTTCACGTACGAGACCTTCGCACGCGACGAGGAGACGCGCGAGAAGTTCTGGCGGCGGTACGAGCGGCATCCGGCCTGGACGGCGGAGCCGAACGGGGCGCACCGGGCGCTGGCGAAGCTGCCGAACGTCCGGGTGCTGACGCAGAACGTGGACGGACTGCACCAGAAGGCCGGCACGCCGGAGCGGAAGGTGCTGGAGCTGCACGGAAGCATGCACAAGACGGTGTGCATGGGGTGCGGAACCACGTACGCCACAAAGGAAATCCTCGGCGGGGACAAGACGTGCCAGCAGTGTCGAGGTGTCCTGAAGCTGGGCGTGACGCTGTTCGGTGAGCACCTGGACGCGGATGTGCTGGCGCAGGCCAGGAACATCGCGGCGGTGAGCGAGGTGTTCCTGGCGATCGGCAGCTCGCTCCAGGTCGAGCCGGCGGCGGCGTTATGCGCGGTGGCGGTGCGGGCGGGGGCCCGGCTGGTGATCGTGAACCGCGACCCGACGCCGTACGACGACCAGGCGGCGGAGAAGATCACGGAGCCGATCGGCACCGCGGTGCCCCGGCTCTGCGCGGAATTGGCCTAGCGAACGGTCCGGCCAGGGGTGCCCTGGCCGGACCGTCGACTCAGAACTTGGCCGTGCAGCCGGGAGTGAGCTTGGCGGCCTCGACGCCGGCCATGATGAACATGCCGGTGCCGTAGTTGCTCGTGGCGGTGGGGCTGATCGGCTGGTACTGCGACGGGTGCGAAGACGGCCCCTGCACGTAACCGACGACGCCGTTGGAACGCAGGGCGGTGGACTTCAGCCAACCCCAAGCCTTCTGCACGACCGGCAGATAGGTGGCCGAGTCGAGGTAGCCGGCCTGGATGCCCTTGGCCAGGCCGTAGGTGTACAGCGACGTGCCGCTGGATTCCGGTGCCGGGTAGGCGGACGGATGGTCGACGTCGGCGGTCCAGTAGCCGCCGGACTGCTGCGTTGCCTTCAGCTTGGCGAACATGTCCTGCAGCAGGCTGATGTAGTGGGCCCGGTGCGTGTCGCCGGCGGGCAGGTTGGCGATGGTGTCGGTGAGGGACAGGACGATCCAGCCGTTGCCGCGGGACCAGTGCTGCGTGGTGCCGACCCACCGGGAATCCCGCCACCACAGGGCGTTCTTCTTGTCGTAGATGTGGCTTTCGGGATAGGCGAACAGCTTGGCCATGGCGTCGATGTTGGCGGTGCCGCCGAAGTAGGCGAACGCCGAGAGGGCGCCGAGGCGGACCGCGTCGACGTAGCTCATGTCGGAGGAGCTGCCGCCCTCGACCTTCTTGGTCTCCCGGTCGACATAGGCCTTGGCGTCGGCGATGTCCGAAGCCGGGTGCTTGGCGTCGAGCTGGTAGAGGTCGATGTACTCCTGCGAGGCCTCGGGGCCGTCGAGATTGGGGGTGCCGGTGGGCAGCTTCCACTTGTTGTGCGCGGCCCACGCGGTGGCGTAGTTGAGGTACTTGGCGTCGCCGGTCAGCTTGTACGCCTCGATGTCGCCCTTGATGAACAGGGAGTTGAACCACGTGGCGTCGGCGGGCTTGGCGTTGCCGGCGATCCAGTGGTCGGCGGCCGCCCGGATGGGCGCCTCCTCGGAACAGGCGGTCGGCGCGGCCGCGGCCGCGGACGGGAGCAAGGCTCCGGCCGCCAGGGAACAGGCGATCGCCAGCGACCACCGGGCACGTGATGCCACCACAACCTCCAGGAGTGTCGGCGCGGCGGCAGGGCTGGAAACGTTTACATAGTAGGGGTGGCGTCAATCCGGGGGCGCGGGCACTTACTTCGTGCCGAGGATGCAGCGGGCCAGGCCGGGGACGCGAATGGTGCCCTCGTGTTCGAAGGCGCTGATGGCGGCGAGCACGTGGGAACGGATGTGGTCCCGCGCCGACGGGGAGGCCTGTTGGAGGGCGGCGGCGGCCAGCGAGACGTGCTCGCTGATCATGGTCCAGTACTGGTCGGCTGACGTGGTCACGAGGGCGACGGGGACGTCCCACTCGGAGATGGCGCGGAGGCCGGCGGCGTCGTAGAGGCGGCTGACGGAACCGGGGGCGGCGCAGCGGTACATGCTGGGGGCGTCGGGGGCCGGAGTGGGCAAGGCGACCGAGGTGGCGATGGCCTCCATGGCGACGGAGGTCCACGGGTTGGCCGACGGGTCGACCCAGACCGAAGCGCAGAGGCGGCCGCCGGGGCGGAGCACGCGGACGAACTCGGCGGTGGCCTTGGCCAAGTCGGGGAAGAACATGTAGCCGAAGCGCACGGAGACGCTGTCGAAGGACGCGTCGGGGAAAGGGAGGTCGTCGGCGCTGCACACGACGGTCTCGACGCTGACGCCGGCAGCCTGGGCACGGCGAGAGGCGACGGAGAGCATCTCGGGCGAGAGGTCGGTGAGCACGACGCGGCCCTCAGGAGCCAGCTTGGCGATGCTCAAGCCGGGCTCGCCGGTGCCGGCAGCGATGTCGAGATGGTGCTGGTCAGCGGCGATGTCGAGGCCGTCGATGATGGCGGCGCCGACCGGGGCCAGCTGATCCATGATCAGCGCGTCCCACTTCTCCCAGCTGGCGGCGAGCCCGGCCCACGCGGCGCGCTGACCGTCCAGGACGTCCATCAGTGCTCCTTCTTGAGCACGAAGTACGAACCGCGGATGGTGCCGGCCAGCTTGGACTTCTGCCGGGCGAACTTGAACGCGGACAGCTCCGCCGGGATCTCCATGCCGTCGGAGAGCTTGAAGCCGACGGCCCGCTTCCCGCCGTCATCGAGCGTGTACATCACGTTGATCGACAGGCCGCTCTCGTAGAACACGTACGACATCCGGATGTTCTCGACCTGGAACTCGGTGGCCTCCAGCGCGGGCGAGGCGATGACGATGTCGCGTTCGTCGGCCAGGATCCCGTGCACGTAGTCGATGACCGCCCCGGCCTCCGCGGCGGGCAGGGTGGTGAAGACGTGGTCGTACTTGTTCTTGAAGTAGCGGGCCTCGTTCGCCCGCAGGCCGGCCAGCGCCTCCGCGACCGGCGACGACTCCAGGCCGACGGTCGAGACGGTGGTGAAATCGACGGCATAGGTCATGGCGAAAATCCTCCCGGTCGGCCGAAGGCAGCGTATGCGCTGGTGACGGCCGGGGCGACCTCAGTCGGCGGATCCGCCAACGCCGGTGCCGAGCACGGCGATGCCGGGGCCCGGCAGCTGGACCGGCACGTTGGCCGGGGCCAGCGTGCTGTTGCCGGTGAGCACACCGCTGGCGCCGTTGAAGGAGCCGCCGAAGCCGGGCCGGACGTCGGAAGCGAGGGCGGGCGTCGCCGACACGACGAGGAAGGCGGTGACCAGGACGAGCAGACGCATGATGATCATTGTTGTCACGATCGATTCATCCGATGACAGCAGGCGCGGTCCCGGACAAGAGTCTTGACCCAGCCCAAGAAGCTCCCTACGGTCGGGCGGCAGAGCTCCGATGTATAGGTTTTCACGGCGATGTGAGGGGCCGACATGGTTGAGCTGTCGCGACGGAGTGTGCTGGCCGCGGGCGGAGCGTTGCTGGCCACGCCGGCGCTGGGGATCCCCGATTTCGATCTCGACACCAACGGCCTGAACTGGCGGAACTTCATCGGCGGCAGCGACCTGGTCTGGCAGCAGCTGCCGAAGAACTGGTACGACGGCCCCTTTCTGGGCAACGGTTTCCTGGGCTCCGGCATCTACGCCGAGCCGGGCGCCAACGCCATCCGGTTCAACGTGCAGCACAGCGAGGTCCAGGACCACCGCCCGGAGTTCGGCTCGCTGTACGGCCTGGCCCGGCTGCCGATCGGCTGGTTCACGCTGGAGCCGCAGGGCACGATCACCAAGGTCGACTGGCGGCTGAGCCTGTACGACGCCGAGCTGGCCGGCACGATCACCACCACCGCCGGCAGCATCGCCATCCGGGCGATCGTCCACAACGGACTGTCGACGCTCGCGGTCCAGGCCAAACCCACTGCCGGGGAAGCGAAGTTCGGCTGGGTGTTCCACCCGGCGCCCGCGGTCAGCCCCCGGACGGACCCGAAGTTCAACAAGCCGGCCCCGGCCGGCTACCTGCCCAATCCGAAGCCAACCACCGACACCAGCGGCGACGCCACGGTGATCACCCAGCCGCTGCTGTCCGGCGGCGAGCACGTCACGGCCTACCAGGAAACCCAAAGGGGCACCACCAGAACCCTGTACGCCACGGTGGCCTGGTCGAACCCCGACAAGACCGCCGGCGCCAAGGCGCTCAATACCCTGCACCAGGCTGTCAAACCGCTCGACACCCTGGCCAAAGACCATCGTGTCTGGTGGAACGCCTTCTACCGCAAGAGCTTCCTGTCGGTCCCGGACGGCCGCCTGCAGAGCTTCTACTGGATCCAGCTCTACAAAGTGGCCTCGGCGACCAGGAAAACCGCCCCGGTCATGGCCACCACCGGCCCCTGGCTGGAGCCGACGCCCTGGCCCGCGACATGGTGGAACCTCAACGTGCAGCTGGAGTACTGGCTGATCAACGGCTCCAACCACCTGGAGCTGGACTCCCTGACCCGCGCGATCAGCCAGTATCGGGACCGCCTGAGCAGCCAGGTGGTCGCCCCGTACAACCAGGACTCGGCGGCCATTCCCCGCACCACGGACATCACGCTGCTCAACGGCGGCACGGCCGGCGTCCCCGGCCAGGACCCGCCGACGCCGGAGACCGGCAACCTCACCTGGGCCCTGCACAACGTGTGGCTGACCTACCGCCACACCATGGACACCGATACGCTCCGTACCGTCGTCTTTCCCCTGCTGCGCAAGGCGATCAACTACTACCTGCACTTCCTGGCCAAGGGCGACGACGGCCGGCTGCACCTGCCGAAGACGTTCTCCCCGGAGTACGGCGTCGACACGCCGGACACCAACTTCGACCTGGCGCTGATCCGCTGGGGCTGCCAGACGCTGATCGAAGCCGGCGCCACCCTCAAGATCAGCGACCCGCTCCTGCCGAAGTGGCAGGACGTCCTGGCGAATCTCACGCCGTATCCCACCGACGCCAACGGTTTCATGATCGGCGCGGGCCAGCCGTTCGCCATGTCCCACCGGCACTACTCGCACATGCTGTCGGTGTACCCGCTCTACCTGGTCAACTGGGAACAGTCGGAGAACCGGAACCTGATCCAGACCTCGCTCAACCACTGGATCAGCTTCAAGGGCGCGCTACAGGGCTACAGCTACACCGGCGCGGCCTCGATGGCGGCACAGATGCTGCGCGGCAACGACTCCGCCCAATACCTCAGCGACCTGCTGCGCCTGTACGTCCAGCCCAACACGCTGTACAAGGAGTCCGGCCCGGTGATCGAGACGCCGCTGTCGGCGGCGCAGTCGATGCACGACATGATCTGCCAGAGTTGGCACGGCGTCATCCGGGTGTTCCCGGCGATCCCGGACGCCTGGGCCGACGTCACGATCGACAACTTCCGCACCGAGGGCGCGTTCCTGATCAGCGCGTCGCGTCAGCACAATGTGACGCGATGGGTTCGGGTCCGCAGCGAGGCCGGCGCGCCCTGCGTCGTCCGGCACGGCATTCCGGGACAGATCAAGGTCCTTGACGGGCACGGCCGGCCACTGCGCACCAAGGAACTCGACGCCACCACGATCCAGATCGATCTGCCACGGGGCGGAGAGGCCGTGCTCTACCGGTCCGGCGATCGGCCGGACTTCACCGTAGCGCCGGTCACGCCGAACGGGCCTTCCGCGCCATGGGGCCTGCCCGCCTGAGTTTCACAGCATCCTGTAAGGAAAGCCGTAACCGATCCTCAGGAACGCCTGGTGTGATCTGTGTCGCGGGGCTCCCGATGGAAATCGGGAGCCCCGACCAACGTCAGAACCGGAACAGGTTCCCGGTCTTGTTGTCCCGCTCGCAGCTGTTGGTGTACTTGTCCTGGAACGTGACGGGCCGGCCGCGCCACAGGCCGTCGGCCGTCACGGTGATCGGCTGGAAGATCATCGGGCAGAAGATGTGCGCCTCGGTGCCGGGCATGGTGGCGATGTCGCCGTCCACCTGGGCCAGCTGGTAGCAGGCCAGCTCGGCGTCGGGGTGGTTGCCGGCGACCGGGTCGCAGGTCAGCTCGACGACGTGCGGGGCGTGGCCGTCGGTGGTGGCGGTCAGGGTCAGCGACGACGGCAGGGGAGCGGCCGCGGCGGGGGCGGCGGTGACGCAGGCGGCGGCCAACAGCGCGGCCGCGCCGGCAAGGACTCGGGTGGGGACCATGGTTGCCAACTTTCGCGCCAATCGTGCAGCCAATCGATGTAAAACCGAGTGCTCCACCAGAACGTGTGGCCGCCTTCACCCTTTTGTGGTCCCATGTCGTGACTGAGGGAGGCTGCCGTGACTCGATCGATTGAACAGGTGCGAAGCTCGTCGGTCCGCAAGGTCGCACTGGCCAGCGCGGCCGGCACCACCATTGAGCTGTACGACTTCCTGATCTACGGCACCGCTTCGGCGGTGGTGCTGCCGAAACTGTTCTTCCCGGCCGGCAACCAGACCGTGAGCACCCTGCTGGCATTCGCCACATTCGGAGTCGGCTTTCTGGTCAGACCCCTCGGTGCGGCGGTCATCGGCCATTTCGGTGATCGTGTCGGCCGCCGCCCGATGCTGGTGCTCACGCTGACCATGACCGGCCTGTGCACGGCGCTGATCGGCGTCCTGCCCAGCTACGCGTCGGCCGGCCTGATCGCGCCGGTGCTGTTGCTCATTCTCCGTCTGCTGCAAGGCTTCTTCCTCGGCGGCGAGCAGAGCGGGGCGGCGCTGATGGTCGTCGAGCACTCCCTGAACGGCACCGCACCTGGTACGGCGGCTGGACCTTCCTCGGCTCGCCGCTCGGGCTCTTCCTCGGCACGGCCATGTTCTCGCTGTCCACGGCCGCGTCCGGCGGCGCGTTCCTGGACTGGGGCTGGCGGATCCCGTTCCTGGCCAGCCTGGTGCTGGTCGCGGTCGGCATCTACATGCGGGTCGGCATCGAGGAGAGCCCGGAATTCAAGGAGCTGCGCAACGCCCACCAGGTGACCAAGGTGCCGCTGGTCGAGGTGCTGCGCACCTCGTGGTCCAAGGTCCTGCTCGGGGTCGGCGTGAACCTGGGCTTCAACGCCTTCATCTTCGTGCTCGTGGCCTTCGTGCTGAACTACTGGACGGCCGTGCACCACCTGCCGCAGCAGCAGGTGCTGACCGCGAGCCTGGTCGGCGGGGCGGCGCAGGTGGTGTCGATCCTGATCGCCTGCCGGATCGCCGACCGGGTCGGCCGCACGCCGGTGATGCTGTTCGGCGCGGCGTTCATCATCGTGTTCGCGTTCCCGCTGTTCTGGCTGATCGACACCGGCTCGGCCGGCCTGCTGATCCTGGCGCTGGCCCTGGCCTACGCCGGCTCCGGCGTGCTGTTCGGTCCGATGGCCGCGTACTACGCGGTGCTGTTCGAGCCGCGGCTGCGCTACTCCGGCGCGGCCTTCAGCTACCAGCTCGGCGCGACGCTGGGCGGCGGCCTGTCCCCGCTGATCGCCGTCGCCCTGCTCGGTGTCGATCACGCCAAGCCGTGGCCGATCTCGCTGTATCTGGTGCTGGGCGGCGTGATCAGCGCGCTGTGCCTGCTGGGACTGCGACGCTCGGCACCCGGGCCAGTAGCCGAGTGAGCACCGTCTGAAGCGTGCCGGCGGCGTCGGCGACCTCGAAGTCGGTACGCCAGGCCACGACGCCGTCCGGCCGCACCAGGCTGGCCCCGCCGTGGCCGATGCCGTACGCGGAGACCAGGCGGTCGTCGGGGTCGGTGAGCCCGGGGCCGAGACCGACCGTGCGCACGACGATGCCCAGCCGGTCGGCGACGTGCTTGGCCGCCTCGTGCCAGACGCCGCCCTCGGTTCCGGTCAGCAGCACCCAGTCGCGGCCGAAGAAGTCCACAGTGGACACCGGCTTGCCGCCCTGGCGCAGTGGCACGTGCGGGGCGCGGAACCCGGGGCGGCCGCTCGGCCGGTGCGGGTCCTCGGTCAGCGCCGGGTCCTCGTCGTCGATCAGCACGGCCGCCGAGCGCAGCCGGAGGTTGCGTAATTCCGGTGCCACCGGCCGCCGCTCGGCGTCGTAGCTGTCGAGGAGCCCGGGGCCGGCCTGATTGCGCAGCACGGCCGCGAGCTTCCAGGCCAGATCGAAACCGTCGGCGATGGCGGTGCTGTCGCCCAGCTCACCGGTCGGCGGCGTCACCCTGGCCGCGTCGCCGGCCAGGAAAACCCGGCCGCTGCGGAAGGTGTCTACGCCCAGGCGTTCGCGGATCGGGCTGCGGTGGCCGTCGGCGGCGATCATGTAGTCGGCGCGGACCTGGCTGAGCGTGCCGGTCGGCCGGTGCACCAGCCGCGCGGTGACGCCGAGCGTGTCCTGTTCGAACGAGACGAGCTCGGTGTCGAACCGGACGTGTGCGCCCAGTTCCCGTGCTCGGTCGAGCCCGATCGGTTCCAGAGCCTTGGGGCGTAAGGAAGTTTCCGGATTCCGCTCCACCACGAGCGGCTCGATCCCCCGGTCGGCCAGGAACATCGACGTTGCCGTGCCGGCAAGTCCGGCCCCCGCGACCAGGACCTGTGTTCGCGTGCTGTCCATCCGCCCCCTAAATCTCAACCCAAAAGTATCTTAGTTGACGAGAGATGTGGGTGACAAGGGGATTACGAGACGATCTAGGGCCAGCGTTCTGCCTGGACAGTCGGCGGCTGGTGTGCGAGGTTCACCGACCGGAGGTCGATGTGGCAAAGGTGCAGCTGGATATTCCGTCCTACGACCGCGGCATCGGCCTGGTCAAGGCCTGGCCGGAGAACTACCGGTTGATGGTGACGGTCGGCGGCGACGGCAAAGTGAGCGTGGTCGGCGATCCCGCCGGGCTGACCGGGCTGGCCGTGCAGCTGCTGGCCCTGGCCCAGCCGGGCGTGCCCACGGGCGCGTGCGAGGACCTCGACGACTTTCTTCTTGTGCTGGACGAAGGATCCGCGCCGCTACGCCTCGAACGCTCCTGAACGACAGTTCGGAACGGACCATTCCACAACTCGGAGTTTGGGAATGGTCCGTTCACAACTTCGGCGGCGGGCAGCTCAGCTTTCCTGCTGGGGGAACTCGTCCGGCAGCGGCTCCAACAGGGAGCCGGCGTCGTTGAGCAGGCTGGTGGCCGAGCGGAGCTGGTCGGCGATGCGCTCGCGGTAGTCGCGCAGCCGGGACGCTTCCTGGTTGCTGCGGTTGATCCGGGCGTCGGCGTCCGCGGTGGCGGCGGTGACCCGCTGGTCCAGCTCGGTCATCTGGGACGCCTCGAGCTCGGCGATGGCGGCCAGCGCGGCCTTGCGCTTGTCGGCGATCTCCTGCTGGAACTCGGCCTCGATCTGCCGGCGCCGCTGCTCGGCCTGCTCGTCGAGCACCTTGCGGCGCTGACCGGCAACGGTGGTCAGCTCGGCCGCCTCGGTACGGGCCTTCTCCATCAGCGACTGGTGCTCGGCGATGATCTCCGACTGCTGCTTGTCCAGATCGGACAGCAGGGTCTGGTACCGCTCGCGCAGCTTGGTCGCGGCGGCCTCGGCGTGCGACCAGGTGGTCTCGGCGGCGGCCTCGGCCCGCTGGGCGGTCTCGGCGGCGGTGGCCTCGGCCAGCTGGAGCGCGCGCTTGGCCTGGTCGGGCGTCTCCTGCACGACGGGCTCGGGGGCCGGCGCCGGCGGCGGCGTCTGCCGGGCCTGCTCGACCTGCCCCTTGAGCTCCTCGATCCGCGCCCGGGCCTGGTCGAGCTGCTTGGCCAGCTCGTCGGCCTGACGCAGCGCGGCATCCCGGTCGGCGGCGAACAGCCGCACCTCCGAGGTGATGCGCTTGAGGTGGGTCTCGACCTCCATACGGTCATAGCCACGCATGGCGACCGTGAAGCTGGGAATCGACTGGGTGATGTCTCGGTTCTCGGCCGGCGCCATGACGCAAACCTACTCCCTTTCTTCCCACTGGGTGAACGGGCCTTCTCGGGTGAATGTGCCGCGGCTACCGTCGGGCCCATGGCCCTCCTGGTGTCCCGCCGGCACGTGGACTACGTGCGCGTGACCAGCATGGCGTGTCGCGCTCACGGCTGACCTCACCTCACCCTCACCTTCCTCGGCTCGGAGCACAGCCATGCCTTCTTCCTGGTCGTTCGAGACCCGTCAGATCCACGCCGGCGCCGCACCCGACCCCGCCACCGGGGCTCGTGCGACGCCGATCTACCAGACCACTTCCTACGTCTTCAGGGATACGGCCCACGCGGCCGCCCTGTTCAGCCTGGCCGAGGCCGGCAATATCTACACGCGGATCAACAACCCCACCCAGGACGTGCTGGAGCAGCGGATCGCCGCGCTCGAAGGCGGCGTCGCGGCGGTGGCCTTCGCGTCCGGGCAGGCGGCCGAGACGGCCACGATCCTCAACCTGGCCGGCGCGGGCGACCACTTCGTGTCCAGCGCTTCGCTCTACGGCGGCACGTACAACCTGTTCCACTACACGCTGCCCAAGCTGGGTATCGAGGTCAGCTTCGTGAACGACCCCGACAACCTGGACGAGTGGCGCGCCGCGGTCCGGCCCAACACCAAGCTCTTCTTCGCAGAGACGCTGGGCAACCCGCGCAGCAACGTGCTCGACATCGAGGCCGTCGCCGGCGTTGCGCACGAGGTCGGGGTGCCGCTGGTCGTCGACAACACGGTGCCGACGCCGTACCTGCTGCGGCCGCTGGAGCACGGCGCGGACATCGTCGTGCATTCGGCGACCAAGTTTCTCGGCGGCCACGGCACGGCCATTGCCGGCGTGGTCGTGGACGGCGGCACATTCGATTTCGGTGCGCACGCGGATCGTTTCCCGGATTACAACGAGCCCGATCCGAGTTATCACGGCCTGCAGTACTGGCCGGCGCTCGGTCATGGGGCATTCGCGGCCAAACTGCGCGTGCAACTGCTGCGTGACACCGGTGCGGCGATCGCCCCGCAGACCAGCTTTCTCGTGTTGCAGGGCATCGAGACACTGTCGCTGCGGATCGAGCGGCACGTGGCCAACGCCAAGGCGCTGGCCGAGTGGCTGGAGCAGCGGGACGAGGTCGAGACCGTGCACTACGCCGGCCTGCCGTCGAGTCCGTGGCACCAGGCGGCGCAGAAGTACCTGCCGGGCGGCGCGGGGGCCATCGTGTCCCTGGAGCTGCGCGGCGGCGCCGAGGCCGGGCGGGCGTTCGTGGACGGCACGGAGCTGTTCAGCCAGCTGGCCAACATCGGCGACGTGCGCAGCCTGATCGTGCACCCGGCCAGCACCACGCATTCGCAGCTGACGCCGGAGGAGCAGGCCGTCACCGGCGTGACACCGGGTCTGGTGCGGCTGTCGGTCGGGCTGGAGGGCGTCGAGGACCTGAAGGCCGACCTCGAGGCCGGTTTCCGGGCCGCGAAGGCCGCGCTCTGAGCTCCGTCACGGGTGCGTGGCGGGAATCCGACCCGCCCGGCCGGCGGCAGTGGGTGCGCCTTGATCGCCCACTGCCGCTGGAGCGCGGCGGCGAGCTGACCGCCGTCCAGCTCGCTTACGAGACGTGGGGGACCCCTGCCCCGGACCGGTCCAACGCCGTCCTCGTCCTGCACGCGCTGACCGGCGACAGCCATGTCGCCGGTCCCGCCGGGCCGGGGCATCCCACCGCCGGCTGGTGGGATGCCCTGGTGCAGCCCGGAGTCATCGACCCGGGCCGGTGGTTCGTGGTGGCGCCCAACGTGTTGGGCGGGTGTCAGGGGAGCACCGGGCCGTCGTCTCTTGCCGCGGACGGGAAGCCTTGGGGCAGCCGGTTTCCGGCCTTGACCGTACGGGATCAGGTCGCCGCCGAGGTCGCGCTGGCCGACGCGTTGGGCATCGACCGGTGGGCCGCCGTGGTCGGCGGTTCGATGGGCGGGATGCGGGCGTTGGAGTGGGCGGTGAGTGTGCCGGATCGCGTGAAGTCGTTGCTGCTGTTGGCTTCCCCCGCGCAGTCGTCGGCCGATCAGATCGCCTGGACGTATCCGCAGCTCCAGGCCATCCGGTCCGATCCGTGGTGGCGGGGCGGCGACTACTACGACGCCGAGGACGGGCCGTGGCGGGGATTGGCCGTGGCGCGGCGGATTGCCCACGTCACGTATCGGAGCTCGGGTGAGTTGTCGGCCCGGTTCGGGCGTGATCCGCAGGGCGACGGGCGTTACGCCGTAGAGTCCTATTTGGACCATCATGCCGAGAAACTGGTGCGGCGCTTCGACGCCGGCAGCTACGGCGTGTTGGCCGAGGCGATGAACTCGCACGATGTCGGCCGTGGGCGTGGTGGCGTGCGGGCCGCTTTGAGACGCGTGACGGCCAGGACGGTTGTCGGCGGCGTGACCACGGACCGGCTCTATCCGTTGGCGCAGCAGCGAGAAATCGCCGACGGGATACCTACAGCGGATGGTCTGCGCGTGATCGACTCGCCGTACGGGCACGACGCGTTCCTCATCGAGACCGAGCAGATCGCCGCTCTGGTGAAGGAGTTGTTCACAGGTAGCGAGTCCCGTGCGGGTTGCCGCTGATTCGGCTCAGGTCCCGGATCACGGCCAGCAGCGGTTCCCGCAGTGCGTCGAGGGCGTGGCGCAGTTCGGCGGTCGGATCCCATGCCGTGTCGTCGAACTGCGTACGGTCCTCGTAGCGGCGCAGCGCCGGGTGCCACTCCGACAGGAACGGCCGCAGCACCTCCTCCATCAGCCGCTCCGCCACTTCGCCGAAACGCTGCGAGGAATCCGGGCCGCATTCCCGAAGCTGTTCCCGGGTGAACGCGAAGATGCTGTGCAGGGAGGAAATTGCCTCCCGCAAACCGCCACCGCCCAAGGGGCGTACGGGAACCCGGTGCGCCAGCTCGACCTGTACGCGGAACGCCGCCGCCCGCTCACGTTCGTCCGCCGCGAAGTCGTCCCGCTCGCGGCGGGCGGCCAGCGCGGCGGTGCTGATCCGCTCGTGCCGCGCCGGATCGGGATCGCTGTGCCGGATCACGTGTGCGACCACCGCCGGCACCTCCAACGCTCCTCCGTCGACCAGCCGCACCACAGACTGCCTCGACAACCGGTCGACGGCCAGCCCGACCGGGCCAAGACCATCCAGAACGGGTAACGGCATCGGTTCCGGCGCGAACGCCGTCACCGCGCGCAACACATCCAGACCGGCGTCGCCGGCGGCGTCGACCTCGGCCAGCAGCCGCTTCGCGGTCGCCTCCAGCACCGGCCAGTCCCGCGAGAACAGCCGCCGCCGCACCGAGTCCAGACCGGCCGACCGGGCCGAGCCGGCCAGGTCCAGCAGGGCGCCCGTGTGTCCGCCGACGGCGTCCACCAGCTTGTGCGCGGACTCGCGGTCGCCCGGCGCCTCGACCTGGTTGAGCACGAGTCGGATCGCTTGCGCCGCAGGGAGTTCGGGGACTTCAACACCGGTGCCGAGTTCGGCGTAGCTGGCGTCGGTGCTGGTGAGCACGCTGGCCGCGGTGGGGTGCGGGGAGAGCAGCCGTCGTACGTGGTCCAGGTCGAGCCCGGCCGGCACGCCGTCGACCACCCACAGGCTCGGGGCGCGCTCGGCATCCAGAGCCAACGCCACCCGATCGGCGGCGTGACCATTGCCCTTGGCCCCTAAAGCTTCCGCGATCGCGGTCAGCTGCTCCGTCCACGGATCGGCGGCGGACAGCCAGAAAACGCCGCCGGGGAAGGTCGCCCCGAACTGCCGCGCGTACTCGGCGACCAGCGAGGTCGTGCCGATGCCGCCGACGCCGTGCACCACCGCGACCGGCTCGCCGCCGCCCTCGGTCAACGTGGCCGACTGCGGGTGCAGCGCCGAGTGCAGCCGCCACAGTTCTGCTGTACGCCCGACGAAACGCGGCGGCGGCCGGTGACCCGGGGCCGGCAGCCAGAGCGGGGCGCGGCCGTGGACCACGGCGTTGATGGTCGTCGGCAGCTCGTCGACCTTGCGCGTGACGGCCTCGGTGAGGTGGCGCAGCTCGGCCGACGGGCTCCAGAACCGCGCGTCACGCAGCTCGATCGGCTCGATGTGAGCGGTGCCGCGCTCCGGATTGACCACGAGCACCCGTCGCAGCGGGTCGCCTTCCCGTTGCCCGGCAAGGAAAGCCGTGATGAGCTCCTGCTGGCAGGCGCGGCGCGTCGGGTAGGCGTGCGAGTAGTAGGCGAGCAGCAGTCGGGACCGGCCCAGCTCGGCCATGATCGTCCGGGACACCGAGTCGAACCGGTGCACACCGACCTCGTCCTGGAAGACCCGCAGCCCCCGCGCCCGCAGCTCGGCCGCCAGCGCCTCGGCCGGTGTGGTGTCCGACCGGCAGTAGCTGAGGAACACGTCCCAGGCCATCGGCCCCTACCTCCTCCGGTTAACTCCGTTGGGGGACAGTGTCGAGCCTGACGGACGGGTGAATCGCAAGCCACCTACTTGCCATAATTCACGAGGTAGCGCTACTCGGCGTCACGGATCATGGCGAGCCGTCACGGTGGGTCGTCGACCTGCGGACGGCAGTCCTCCACCGTTCGCCGAAGCCGGATCACTGTATGTCTACTTTCCCGCATATACGGGATTCAGCTGCGTTCCGTGACTATGGTCCATGCACTTGCACAGGGGCTACGCTCCCGCACTTGACACCGTCAGGGATGGGTGTGTGGTGATAGACCCGTGGGTTGTCGGGCTTTGTGTCGTGACCGTTCTGGCGATATCCAGTGCGGTCGCGATTGCGGCCTACATGAGACCGAAATTTTCGGTCGCCAACGCCGGCGGCCAGGCGGACGGACCGTTCGCGGATGCCGACCTGATCGGCCCGGAACTGCGCGACTGGGCCGCGTCGCACTACCGGCGCACGGTTCCGGTGCTGCGGGTCTGGCAGCACCGGGCCTGGCTGTACGGGGCGGCCCACTACTACGCCGTCGGCTGGACCGTGCTGATCTCGCTGTCGCTGCCGTTCCTGATCCCGTACGTGACCGACGGCAACGGCTCCCGGCTGCTGGTGCAGGCGCTGTCCGTGTTCGGCGCGGTGGTGTTCGGCCTGCACAGGACGTTCAAGGCCGAGGAGAACTACGGCAAGTACCGCCTGCACGAGTCCAGCGTGTACTCCCTGGTCCGCAAGCTCGTCGACGACCCCGACCAGCTCGGCGGCACCGACGCCGAGCGCCGTCGCCGCTACCTCGCGGAGATCGAGCGGATCCGGGAGCGCGCCCGCAACGACGAGATCAACAATCTGCCCAGTCCATCCTCTCCGCCCCGTGTCGGCCCGGTCACGCCCATTCCCGAGCAACGGGACGACGGTTATCGATCGGCCGCCGCGGGGCCATTGCGTGGAGGAGCTTCTCCGTGAGTCAGCGAAGCCGGGTGAGCGGCGTGTGGACGCCGTCACCGATAGAACGAGAGGCCGCGTGGGAGCTGTATGTCGAGCTCGCCACGAGGATTACGACCGTGGAACAAAAACCGGGCGCCGGAATCGTGAGAGAGGAACTCAACAGCATTTACTCCCTGTTCGCCTGCACCCGCGACATCCTGCGCAAGTACGGTCCCGAACTGGCGCCACGGGGCCGGGCCGGCGGGGTCACCTTCGCCGGCATCGCCGTGGAGATGGTCAACACCGTGCTGCGGCCGCTGCTGACCAAGTGGCATCCCGCGCTGGCCGAGTGGGAGGCCATCCGCCTGCCCGGCGACAGCGTGGTCGTGCACGAGCGCGGCTGGGACCAGATCGACGCCCTGCGGGCCGAGGTCGCCGACACCCGGCGGGTTCTGCTGGAGCTGGCCGCCGTCCTGCACGACGCCATGCGCATCGAGCCGCTGATCGGCACGGCATGATGACACGCGACATGGCTTGACGCATCCCCCGCCCATGATCAACGCGCCCTTCCTCCACTCCGAGTGTAGGAAGGCCCCCTTCCAAGCGGTTCAGTCGCTGTCGGGTTCCTCGACTTCCAGGGCTTCGGCGATCCAGCCGGCCACCGGGAGGTCGCGGTTGGTGCACTCGGTGGCCAGCCGGATGGTCCAGCGCAGGGCCTGCATGACCACCGCCGCCACCTCGCTCGGCGCGGCGGTGCTCAGCGCGATGTCGATCTGCTCGCGGGCCGCGTCCTGGTCGCCGTGGACCTCGGCGAGCAGGGTTCGGACCGCGGTGCGCACCGGCGGGTCGGCGTCGTCGATGGAGACTTCCTGCCCGTCGGCGTCGTAGACCTGCATCTTGACCGGGGTGGCCCCGCCGGAACCGAGCGCGGCGACCATCTCGCTGCACTCGCGGAACAGCATCAGCACGAGTTCCTTGCCGTCGACGTCGCCGGCCGGCGAGGTGTCGACGAAGGTGGTCAGCAGGCTGATCGCGGCGCCGTCGTCGCCCGCCTGGGCGGCGGCGAGCGCCTCGCCCGCGGTGCTGACCATGCGCTGCCGTCGGTCCGGATCCTGTGGGTCCACGGGGCCCATCTTGCAACACAACCGGGACCGGCGGTGATCCAATCGGCCGTCCGGGTTCAGGAGTGCTTGAAACGCCAGGTCTTCGAGTCGGTGAGCACGCAGAAGCCGGGCGACATCACGATCACGCGCAGCGTGCCGTCCCGCAGGTCGTAGTCCATGCCCTCGACCTCGAACGTGCCGCTGCACGAGCTCTGCAGCGGCAGCTGACCGAGAGCGCTCACATGGGCCGACACGTCCGCGCCGCCCAGCGGACCGCTCAGATCCAGTTGCAGCAACGGCTTCGTCATGCCGTAGAGCGATCCGTCCGGATCGTCCGACGCGCACAGCAGCCGCGTCGGCGAGGTGAAGTCACAGCCCTGCACGTCACGGACGGGGTGATCGGGGCGAATCGCGAAGGCGTACGGCAGGTTCTGGCCCGGCGTGGTGAACCGGACGCCGGGCATCGGGTAGACCAGAAGGCGGTCCATGGTGCCCCACTCGCCGGACACCAGCCACTGCCCGTCGGGTGAGACGGCGGCGAACGAGTTGTTCAGCGCCTCCCAGGACTCGAGCTTGTGCGTGTACTCCGACCAGCTGCCGTCCGGCGCCTGCACCCGGAACATCTTGGCCCCGTTGTTGTCGCTCTGGTACGGCTCGATGTAGTAGCCGAGACGCGAACCCGGGTCGCCAACGTGGTTCCAGCCCTTGACCGAGTCGGCGATCGGCACCGTGCCGATGCCGGTGTACTGGATGAAGCTGGAGTTGGGGCGCACCACCGTGGCCAGGCCCTGGCTCTCGTCCAGCGCGCGGGCGTGGTCGGAGCCCTGGATCACCCAGGCCCCGGTGTCGGCGTGCGCGATGCCCGGCACGATCACGGCGATCGCCACCGCGAGCGCGGCGGCCAGCGTCTTCCTGCCCATGAGCCCCAACCCCTTCGTCGCGTCTGCGCCAAGGGATAGCAGTCCAGGGGCCGAATCTGAAGAATTTTCGCAATCCTGTCCGTGACGGGACGGATAACTGTGAACGATCGGGGCTTCTCGCGGCGGCGGGCCCGCTCCTACCCTCGGCTGAGTTAGGGAACTTTCCTAATCATATAGAGGAATAGTGGAGGTGTTCATGACCAGCAAGCTGCTCGCTGCCCTGCTCGGCATCGGCTTGCTCATCGCGGGAGCCGTCCCTGCCCAAGCCGCCGCTGCACCGCACAGCACCACGTACACCATGTACGTGACGCTGTACGGGGCACTGGACAACGACCCGCCCGGCAGTGCCGACATCGCCTACCCGCAGATCCACTCCAAGGCCGGCGGCACCGGCACGTACAGCAACCCGGTCACGTTCGCGACCAGCAGCTCCGAACTGGCCCCGGGCACGCGGGTGTACTACGCGTACCTGAAGAAGTACTTCATCATGGAGGACAGCTGCGCCGCCTGTATCTCCGACTGGAACAGCGGCAAGAAGCGCCACATCGACATGTGGGCCGGCAACTCCACCAACTCGGGCATCCTGGCCTGTGAGGACAAGCTGACCCGCAGTGGCTCGGTGATCGTCAACCCGGCGTCCAACCTGACCGTGGACACGACGCCGATCTTCAACACCAGCACCCACAAGTGCTACTCGCCGTGATCGCACGGTGACGCAGCGGTCCGGTAACGCCGCGCCGGACCGCCCGATGTGACAATTCTCCGCCGGTGAACACTGTCGCCAAAGGGTTGCAGGTACCACAATCTGCCTGTTGCATCCCCGAGCTCGGAAGAGGCGGCGACCCATGGCGGACACCCTGCGCACCCGACCGCTGGCCCGGTCGGAGTGGGCCAGCATCGGCGGCATGGCCGGCTTCGTGCTGGCACTGCACGTGATCGGCTGGGGTTCGTTGATCTTCCTGGTCTCGCCGGCCAACTACCAGGTCGGCAACGGCCAGGTGTTCGGCATCGGCCTCGGTCTGACCGCGTACACACTGGGCCTGCGGCACGCCTTCGACGCCGACCACATCGCCGCCATCGACAACACCACCCGGAAGCTGATGTCCGAGGGCAAGCGCCCGCTGTCGGTCGGCTTCTGGTTCTCCCTCGGCCATTCCTCCGTCGTCTTCGGCCTGTGCGTGCTGCTCGCGTTGGGCGTGCGGGCCCTGGCCGGCGAGGTCGCCGACGACGGCTCGCCGCTGCACAGCTGGACCGGCCTGGTCGGCACCCTGGTCTCCGGCACCTTCCTGGTGATCATCGGCATCATCAACCTGGTCGTGATGGTGCACATCATCAAGGTGTTCCGGAAGATGCGCTCCGGCGAGTTCGACGAGGCCGAGCTGGAGCGCCGCCTTGACGAGCGCGGCTTCATGAACCGCATCCTGCGCGGCCTGACCAAGGCCATCAGCCGACCGTGGCAGATGTACCCCACCGGCCTGCTGTTCGGCCTCGGCTTCGACACCGCCACCGAGGTCTCACTGCTCGTCCTTGCCGGCGGCGCGGCGGCGTTCTCCCTGCCCTGGTACGCGATTCTGACGCTGCCCGTGCTCTTCGCCGCCGGCATGAGCCTGTTCGACTCGATCGACGGCTGCTTCATGAACTTCGCCTACGGCTGGGCCTTCGCCAAGCCGGTGCGCAAGGTCTTCTACAACATCACCGTCACCGGCCTGTCCGTGGTGGTCGCGCTGGTCATCGGTCTCATCGAGCTTTTCCAGCTGCTGGCCGAAAAGCTCGACGTCACCACCGGTGTGCTCGGCTGGATCAGCGAGCTCGACCTGAACGTGGTCGGCTACGTGATCGTCGGCCTGTTCGTGGTGACCTGGCTGGTCGCCCTGGCGGTGTGGCGCTTCGGGCGCATCGAGGAGCGCTGGGAAGTCAAGACCTCCTAGCGGAGCGCGGCCCAGCCGGCGCCGCGCACGATGCCCTCCTTGATCAGTGCGCCGAATCGTCCGGTGATGACCTTCTCCTTGGGACGGTCGAAGGCGTCGACCCGTTGCACCAGGCCGTCCTTGCGGCCGAGGCTGATGCACTGGATGAAGTAGCGGTAGCCGAACGGCTCGGGCTCCGTGCCGGCCAGCCGGGCGGCGATCGCCTTGGCGGTGTACTCCGCCATCGGTTCGGCGGTGGCACAGGCCATCCGCAGTTCCTGGCCGTCGACTCGCACGACCGCGCTGTCGCCGATCGCGTAGATGTCGGGGTGCGAGAACGACCGTTGCGTCCCGTCGACCACGATCCGTCCATTGTGGTCGGTCTGGACGCCGGCCTGCCGTGCCAGTTCTGGCACGCGGAAACCCGTCGTCCACACGGTGATGTCGGTCGGCAGCTCTTCGCCGTCGGTCAGCACCAGGGCGTCCGGCAGCACCTTGGCCACCCGTGCGCCGGCGCGGACCTCGATGCCCAGCCGGCCGAACACCCGGCCGAGGTGTTGGCGCGCCTTGGCGGAGAGGCGGTTGCCCGGCGCGTGGCCGGCAACCATCCGGACGTGCAGGTTCGGGTGTTGCTCGGCCAGCTCGGTCGCCGCCTCGATCGCGGTGAGACCGCCACCGACCACAGTGACGATTCCGCTGGCCGGCAACACTTCCCGCAGTGCGGTGGCGTCGGCGTGCCCGGCCACCGTGTGCGCGTTCTCGGCGACGCCTGGGATCCCGCGGTCGTCGGCGGCGCTGCCGAGGGCGTACACCAGCGTGTCGTAGCCGATCGTGCGGCCGTCGACGTCGATCTTCTTGCCGGCCGCGTCGATCGCCCGCACCCGGCCGATGACCAGCTCGATCCCCGTGCCCCGCACCGAATCGGCCAGTGGCCGCACACGCAGGTTCTCGCCGGCCGCGTGCTGGTGCAGCCGGATGCGCTCGACGAAGTCGGCCGCGGCGTTGACCAGCGTGACGTGCGCGGTGGTCCGCTTGGCCAGGCGGTGCGCGGCGATGAGGCCCGAGTAGCCGGCGCCGATGACGACGATGTTCGTCATGTCCAGGTCCCTTCACTTGTGGTGACGGGACTTGAACCGGACAGCCGCGCGATTCCTGACAGGGCGGCTATGTGGGCTGCGTCACCTGCCGGGTCAGGTGGGTCAGCTTGTCCGGGTTGACGATCGCCCGGAAGTCGGTGATCAGGCCGTCCACGATCTGGAGGTTGATCACGACCGACAGCTCGCCGTGGATGAAGGCCAGGATGGCCGGCTCGCCGTTGACCTCGTCGATGCGGATCTCCAGGCCGTCCACGTTGCCCGCCAGCCAGTTGAGGTACACGGCGGCGCGTTGGCGACCGCGGATCGGCTTGCGCGCGGCCTGCGTCCTGCCGCCGCCGTCGGCCCAGGCGACGACGTCCTCGGCCAGCATGCCCTCGAGCGCCGACATGTTGCCGCTGCGCGCGGCGACCAGGAAGTTCTTGGTGATACGGAGTTTCTCCGTGCCGTCGGCCTCGTACCGGTGCCGGTCCTGGGCCACCCGCTGCTTGGCCCGGTGGTAGAGCTGCTGGCAGTTGGCCTCGGTCAGGTCGAGAACGTCGGCGATCTCGCGGTGGCTGTACTCGAACGCCTCGCGCAGCACGAAAACCGCCCGCTCGGCCGGCGAGAGCCGTTCCATCAGCAGCAGGAACGCCATCGACACGGACTCGCGCAGCTCGAGCGGGTCCAGCGGCGTGTACGAGGTCAGCAGCGGCTCCGGCAGCCACGGCCCGATGTAGCTCTCGCGGCGGGCCCGGGCCGAGGTCAGCCGGGTCAGGCACAGGTTGGTCAGCACCTTGGTCAGCCAGGCCGCCGGCTCGCGAATCTCCGCCTGATCGGCGGCGTGCCAGCGCAGGTAGGTGTCCTGCACCGCGTCCTCGGCCTCGGCGGCCGAGCCGAGCAGCCGGTAGGCCACCGCGAACAGGCGCTGCCGATGCTGCTCGAAGTCCGCCACGGGACCGAGTCTAGGCAAGGCTTGACCCTCTCGTAGCGAGAACTCCTAGCGTGGCCCCATGAGCTGGTCGATCACCCAACTGGCCCGGATGTCCGGGGTCACCGCGCGGGCGCTGCGGCACTACGACGAGATCGGACTGCTGCGGCCGGCTCGCGTCGGCGACAACGGCTACCGCTGGTACGAGCGCGAGCAGCTGCTGCGCCTCCAGGAGATCCTGCTGCTGCGGCAGCTGGACCTGGACCTGCCGACCATCGGCCGGATCCTGGACGGGGAACACGACCGGCTCGCCGCGCTGCGCGACCACCGCGAGCGCCTGCTGGCCGAGCGCGACCGCATGGACCGACTGGTGCGGACGATCACCAGCACCATCGCCGACCTGGAAGGGAGCACAACCATGCCCGACAACGAGCTGTTCGACGGTTTCGACCTCAGCCCGGCCACCCTGGACGAGCTCGAGGCCAAGTCCCCGGCCTCGTCCAAGCACTACTTCGACGAGATGCGAGCCAACACCGCGAACTGGACCGAGCAGGACTTCGCTGCCGCCAACGAGCAGACGGCCGACGGCGAGCGCCGACTGCTGGCGCTGATGCTGGACGACGCGCCGGTGGACGACCCGCGAGTGCTCGACCTGATGGCCGAATCCCATGCCGCGGAGCAGACGCTGCTGGTGCTGAACAAGGAGGAGTACTGCGCGCTCGCGCAGGCGTTCGCGGCCACGCCCGAGCTCCGGGCTCACCTCGACGCCCGGCATCCGCACCTCGCCGAGTACATGCGCGACGCCATGCTCGCGTATGCCGCCGCCCGGCTGAGCTGAAGCCCCCGATCGGGTTATTCAGGCGGCGATAGCCTGGCCGAATTACTCGAACGAGCGACGCCTGCCGCTATCGAATCACGCCGCACTGCGGCTACCCTCCGAAGTCGGACCAATTCCGGCCGGGGGTGCCGCGATGAACGTTGGACTCGATCATTGGCTGTGCCGTGAGCTGCCCGCGGAACTGGCCCGCCGTCCCGGATTTCAGGGGCTCGCCATCGGCGGCTCGCATGGCACGGGAGAGGCCGACGAGCATTCCGACCTGGATCTGTTCGTGCTGGTGGACGCGGATCGGCTGGCCGAGGCCCTACGGGGCGAAATCGACCTTGTCCCGGAGATGATAGGCACTGATCAGGTCCGCTATCTGCCCGAATTCGGCGTGCGTATTGCCGTGCTCAGCGCGTGTTTTGGTTTGGTCGAATTCTTCTTCCTGACCGAGGCGACCGTGGTGCCGACACCGCTGCGCGCGAAGAATCGACTGTTGTGGGATCCGTGCGGCCGGTTCGCGGCGCTACTCGCTTCGTCATTGCGGGCGGCCCGCGATCCGGCCGTCGTCCGTCGGCATCGCAATGCCGCCGCGGTGGATTTCCTGATCGGGTACACGTCCGCGGTGAAAAGCCTCCGCCGTGGCCATTACGGGGCGTGCCTGACCCGCCTCGACCGGGCCCGCAACCTCGTCTTCAACGCGCTGGTGTCCGGGGACCAGTGGTGGCCGACGCACGGCGTGCCGACCCAGGAGACACTTGCCGCGGTCGGTCTGTGGACCACGTTCCTGGACACGGTGCCGACCGCCGATCCCGCGTCCGCGCGCTGGGCCCTGCTCGTGCTCGGACGCCTGGGCCGTGACCTCATCACCGCCGATCCGCTGTGTTCGGAGGCCGTGCAGCGGCACGCCGCGGAGACGCTGGCCAATACCGCACGGGACCTCACGTGATCCCGGCGCCGCTGGTGAACGACGCCCTGGCCAGGGCGTTCGTCGAGTACTGGGGTGCCGTGGCGGTGCGCCGCGAGGTCGTTGCGCTGGCCGACCTCCGGTCGACGATCCGAACCGTGCGCCGGGACCGGCTGCGGAACGCGCACGCGGTGCTGGCCTCACAAACTGGCTCAGGTTTGCGGCTCTATGAGCCAGTTCGGTACTCGGCTCGCGGCGTGGCCCTGGGCGTGGTCGTGGAGTCGTACGGCGAGACCGCCGTGGTGCTCGACGGCACGAACCGCGCCGTGGCCGCGCTGCGGCACGGCTGCGAGGCGATCGTCGTCACGGTCGTGTCGCCGTGCACGCCGAAACCACCGGCCGCCGACACCATTCCACTGACCGACGTGGGTATCTGGGCCGAGGACGGGCCCAGAAAGGAATTGTTCCGCGCGTTGGACGAGCAGTTGTTCCGGCCGATGCCGGACATTCTCGCCCGGGCCGAGCACGACGTGCTGGCCACACTCATCAAGGAGGAAAGAGATGGCACTGACCGACTACACGTGGGACGAGCACGATGACTGGGCACATTCGACCCGGCTGCACCGCGACGAGATACCGGGACGCGCCGCGTTGACCGCACCGCTCCTGGTGACGCATCCGGACGACTCGGCGCAAATCCTGTTGGTGGATCCGCACCCGCCGGGCACATGGGAGACCTGGATGTTCCCCTATGCCTCGATGGTGCTTTCCGGGGCGGACATCCGTCAGTGGTGCGGGGACGAGGTGGAATTCCTGCGGTTGGCGGTGGGGGACACACTGGCCACTGTGGCCGATTCGGTGGTCCGCCTCCGTGAACGGCTGTGGCCCGAGTACCGGGACGCGTTGGCCACGGGCTACAACAACGTTCTCCCGCATTTGCGGGATTCGTGGGGCGGCGAGCCGGTGTACCGCAACTTCTCGCTGAAGTTCTCGAACACGTCGAACAGCTACACCGCCTACGTCTTCGACTACCACCGGACCGTGTGGCCGGCCGGGCAGTACCTGCCGGTGCCACACGTGTGGGTGCGGATCGACGAGTTCGCCGGCCGTCGGGTCGACGGCGGCTTCCGCTTCCAGGGCCGCAAGGTCTCGTCGAACGTGCCGGAGGTGCTGGACCGGATGACCGGCGCCTTTCCCCGATGACCGATGTCCGTGACTAGCTGATGTGAGCCCGTGGTGACGTACGAGATCATCGACGGCGGGACGCCCGACCGGCGGCTGCTGGTGCCGCCGGCCCAGGTGTGGGTGATCGCCACCCTGGAGATCACCGTGCACCAGGAGCAGGGCCGCCCGCACCTGCTGCTGACCTTTCCCAGCTATCCGCTCGGCCCGGGCACCGCGCACGACGAGGGCTATTGGTCGACGCCGTTCGTGGCCTACCCGGTGAACACCGGGTACGGCCCGCCGACCACCGTGGCCTCGCTGCGCCGGCTGATCGCCGCGACCATGGCCGCCGAGGACACCGAGGCCGACATCAGCCAGCTGGCCTACCTGCTCGGCTTACGCGACACCACGCTGACCCGGCTCGGCGAGTTCCTGGAGATCAAGGTGTCGCCGCGCACCCCGGAGCTGGTCAAGGCGTTCCACATGATCCGCTATGGACTGTCCAGTGTGGACGAGGCGTGCCTGCGCAACATCGCCGATCCCGACCTGCGCCGGGGCTACGTGTTCCTGCCGCTCGATCACGGCGACTATCTGCACGAGCGGTTCAGCGCCGCCCATCTGCGTCAGGAGCAGTGGTTCCTGGGCAAGCCGTTGATGAGCAACATCCAGCACGTGATGGCCACGCCCGGTCTGCGGGCCACGCTGGCCTCGTCCAGCATCGCGCTGTCCCGCGACCTGTTCGCCCGTGGTGAGAGTGGTCTGCTGGTGGCCGTCGACCTGGCCGGTTACGGCACCGCGCTGAAGTACGCCCGTGAGCGCATGCACAGCTTCGGGTCGGACACCAACTCCATCCAGGCCGCGTTCCGCAAGTCCATCGGCACCTACTTCGACCGCATGCTGGGGCAGCTCGGCGCGATGCAGGTGCAGACCGCCGGCGACGGCTTCGTCGCCGCGTTCCCGGCCCGGGTGTTCGGCGATCCCGCGCAGCTGGTGGCCGACCTGCTGACCCAGTGGCGTCGGCTGGTCGGCGAGATCGCCGTGTTGAACAAGGAGATCCGTGAGGAGGGGCTGCGGGTCGGCTCTCGGATGGCACTGCATTTCGGCGACTACGAGTACGGCCGCATCGGCGGTATCGCCAGCTACCTGCCGGCGTTCGACGGCGCGTCCATCGTCGAGGTCGCCCGGCTCGAGCAGGGGTTGGCCAGCGCCATGCGGGCCGGGCAGCGTATCGAGCCCGGCGTCGAGCTACAGGCCAAGCGGCACTACGTGATCGTCAGCCGGGCCCTGCGCCACGAGCTGGGCGACGGCTGGTCGGCCGGGCCGGCCGACCGGGTTGGCGTCCTGGACCTGGAGGCCAAGGAGTTCCGGGACCGGGCCGAGGTGTGGGAGGTGAGGCCGTCATGATCGGCACGGTGATCGAGGCCGCGGACATCGGCCGGGCGCTGCGCGACAATTCCGACGAGGTGCACGCCATTGCCTGCGCCTTGGTGTCGGATCTCGCCGCCGCGACCGCCGACCGGACCGTGCGCAGCCGCCTGGCCATGCGGGCGGCCGTGCACCACAACGGGTTCGTGAAGCTGGTGGTCGTCGACACCGACGAGTGGGATTCCCTTTCCCTGCAAGGTTTCCGCCTCGTGCTCCACGTCTGGGACCCGGCCGTCGCCCCGCACAGCGTCGAGGAGATCCACAACCACCGTTGGCGCTTCGCCAGCGTGCTGCTGTGCGGCGCGCTCAAGTGGGAGCACTTCCACGAGTACGACGGCGTCGACGAGCCCATTCCGTGCCTCGAGTACGAGTACCGCAGTCCCGGCCGCGACACCGGCTACCGCCTCCGGCCGCGCGGTCCCGTCACCCTCGCCCGCCAGTTCGTCGCGTTGGCCGGCGTCGGCGCGCGGTCGATGATGACCGTCAGCCAGATCCACCGCGTCGAGCCCGTCGTCGACACCCTCTCGGCCACGCTGTTCCTCCAGTTCCCGGTGGAGCGCACGTGGACCCGGGTCTTCGTGGAGTCCTGGCGGCCGGCGTCGACCGCGACCAGGAGCCTGCGCCGCCCGGCGTCGACGGAGCTGGCGGGGTGCCTGCGACGGCTGGCGGCTGCGGTCTGATCAGGTCAGGGAGTGCACGGCGGCGTAGGCCATGGCGGCCAGCAGGTCGGACATCTGGGCCCGGTCGAGGTGCGCCGAGTGCGGAGTGGAGTTGATCAGGCCGAAGAGGGCGTGGGCGGCGGCGCGGGCGGCGGGCTCGCCTACCTCGGGGCGGGCGCGGCGGATGGTGGTGACCCAGACCTCGACGTAACGGCGCTGCAAGGCCCGTACGCGCTGGCGGTCGGTGTCCGCCAGATTGCCCAGGTCCCGCTCCTGCACGGTGATCAAAGCGGGGTTGTCCAGGGCGAAGTCGACCTGCCAGCGGATCAGGGAGCTGATCGAGTTCTCGGGGTCGGTGGCCTCGCGGACCCGGGACTGGGCACCGTCGAGGAGTAGCTCGCTGATGGAGGTGAGCATCTCGCCCAGCACGGCGTCCTTGCTGCGGAAATGCCGGTAGAGGGCGGGCCCGGAGATGCCGACGGCGGCGCCGATGTCGTTGATGCCGACGCCGTGGAAGCCGTGTCGGGCGAACAACTCGGCGGCGGCGGCCAGGATCTGCTCCCGCCGGCTCGGCGGCGCGGTCTGCTCGGCGAACGGCACGACACCGATGGTAGTCGAGTTGGTTAACGATCGCTAACCGCGGTATCGATCGGGCGAGTGACCGAGGGTGTTTCGCACCCAAATGGCGAATAAGTCATCAACTCTTGACGCATGTCTTCCGGCGCAAACCCGGTCACTGCAACAGTTATCCGGTCTAGGCACCCTCAGCGGAGAGGTTTCCCTGCCATGCGCCTTTCTCGTGCCCTCCTATGCCTTGCGGCCGCGGCCGCCGCGGCACTGTCCACAACGGCCATCGCCGACGCGGCCCCGGCTGCCGTGAACTACGCGGCGGTCGGCGACTCCTATGCGGCCGGCGTCGGCACGCAAAGCTCCTACGACAACAGCTGCGACCGCAGCAGCAAGGGCTATCCGAGCCTCTGGGCGGCCGCGCACTCGGCGTCCGCTTTCACCAACGTCGCCTGTTCGGGCGCGAAGACCAGTGACGTGATCAACGGCCAGGTGGGCTCGCTGAGCTCGGCCAACACCGTCGTCACGGTCACCGTCGGCGGCAACGACGCCGGCTTCTCCAGCACGATGGAGTCCTGCATCGTCGGCGGCGACTCGGGCTGCAAGTCGGCCGTCGACAAGGCCACGAACTTCGTCAACACCACCCTGCCCGGCCTGCTGGACAACACCTACAACGCGATCCGCGGCCACGCCCCCAACGCGACGGTCTACGTGGTCGGCTACCCGCGCTTCTATCAGATCGGCGGCTCGTGCAGCGTCGGCCTGAGCGACACCTCCCGCGGCTACATCAACGGTGGCGCGGACACGCTGGACTCGGCGATCTCGGCCGCGGCGAGTCGGCACGGTTTCCGCTTCGTCGACGTGCGCACGGCGTTCGGCAACCACGGCATCTGCTCGTCGTCGGCCTGGTTGAACAGCGTGACCTGGCCGGTGGTGAACAGCTACCACCCGAACTCGTCCGGCTACTCCTCCGGCTACCTGCCGGCGCTGACCGCCGTGACCGGGTGACCTGACTGGACGAAGCTGTTAGCGACCGTTAACCTGGAGCCTGGGGTTAACGGTCGCTAACAGCTGAGGAGCGTCATGGTCGCGCCGGCACTGGCCAGCGCCGCGGATCCGACGGATCCGGGCTACCAGCGCAACACCAAGGAACACGCCGAGCTGGTCGCCCAGCTGCGCGGTCGGCTGGCCGACACCGCGCTGGGTGGGCCCGAGAAGTCGCGCATCCGCCATGTGGAACGGGGCAAGCTGCTGCCGCGGGACCGGGTGGACACGCTGCTCGACCCCGGCTCGCCGTTCCTTGAGCTGTCGCCGCTGGCCGCCAACGGCATGTACGACGACCAGGCCCCGGCCGCCGGCATCATCACCGGTGTCGGCCGGGTCGAGGGCCGCGAGTGCGTCATCGTGGCCAACGACGCCACGGTCAAGGGCGGCACGTACTACCCGATCACGGTCAAGAAGCACCTGCGCGCCCAGGAAGTGGCGCTGCACAACAACCTGCCGTGCCTGTACCTGGTCGACTCGGGCGGCGCGTTCCTGCCCAAGCAGGACGACGTCTTCCCGGACCGCGAGCACTTCGGCCGGATCTTCTTCAACCAGGCCACCATGTCGGCGCGAGGCATCCCGCAGATCGCCGCCGTGCTGGGGTCCTGCACGGCCGGCGGCGCCTACGTGCCGGCGATGAGCGACGAGGCGATCATCGTCCGTGGCCAGGGCACGATCTTCCTCGGCGGCCCGCCGCTGGTGAAGGCGGCCACCGGCGAGATCGTCACGGCCGAGGAGCTGGGCGGCGGCGAGCTGCATTCCCGCACCTCCGGCGTGACCGACCACCTGGCCGAGGACGACGCCCACGCGCTGCGCATCATGCGCCAGATCGTCGCCACCTTCGGGCCCAAGACGCAGCAGCCCTGGGATGTCACGCCGACCGAGGCACCGGCCGTCGACCCCGAGCAGCTCTACGGCGTGGTCCCCATCGACACCCGCACCCCGTACGACGTGCGCGAGGTCATCGCCCGCATCGTCGACGGCAGCCGGTTCGCCGAGTTCAAGTCCGAGTACGGCACCACGCTGGTCACCGGCTTCGCCCGGATCCACGGCCACCCGGTCGGCATCATCGCCAACAACGGCATCCTGTTCGGCGAGTCGGCGGTCAAGGGCGCGCACTTCATCGAGCTGTGCGACCAGCGCGGCATCCCGCTGGTGTTCCTGCAGAACATCTCCGGCTTCATGGTCGGCCGCGAGTACGAGGCCGGCGGCATCGCCAAGCACGGCGCGAAGATGGTCACCGCGGTGGCCTGCGTCCGGGTGCCCAAGTTCACGGTCGTCATCGGCGGCTCGTTCGGCGCCGGCAACTACTCAATGTGCGGCCGGGCCTACTCGCCGCGCTTCCTGTGGATGTGGCCCAACGCCCGGATCTCGGTGATGGGCGGCGAGCAGGCCGCGTCGGTGCTGGCCACGGTCCGCCGCGACCAGCTGGGCGACGCCTGGTCCAAGGAGGACGAAGAGGCGTTCAAGCAGCCGATCCGGGACCAGTACGAGAACCAGGGCAACCCGTACTACTCGACCGCCCGGCTGTGGGACGACGGCGTGATCGACCCCAGGGACACCAGGACCGTGCTGGGACTGGCGCTGTCCGCCGCGGCCAACGAGCCGCTGCCTCCCGTCTCCTACGGCGTCTTCAGGATGTGATCATGTTCGACACCGTGTTGATCGCCAACCGCGGCGAGATCGCCGTCCGCGTCATACAGACGTTGCGGCGCATGGGGATTCGCAGCGTGGCCGTGCACAGCGACGCGGACGCCGGGGCGAGGCACGTGCGCGAGGCCGACGTGGCCGTGCGCATCGGGCCGGCCGCCGCGCGGGAGAGCTACCTGTCGATCGAGCGCATCATCGACGCCGCGCTGAAGACCGGGGCGCAGGCCGTGCACCCGGGATATGGCTTCCTGGCCGAGAATGCGGCCTTTGCCCGGGCCTGCGCCGAAGCCGGGCTGGTGTTCGTCGGCCCGCCGCCGGCCGCGATCGACGCCATGGGCGACAAGATCCGGGCCAAGCAGACCGTGACCGCGGCCGGTGTGCCGGTGGTGCCGGGCGCCTTCGGCGACGACATCGAGCACGCGGTCGCCGAGATCGGCTTTCCGGTGCTGCTCAAGCCGTCGGCCGGCGGTGGCGGCAAGGGCATGCGGCTGGTGCACTCGGTCGACGAGCTGCCGGCGGCGATCGAGTCGGCCAAGCGCGAGGCCCGCAACTCCTTCGGCGACGACACGCTGCTCGCCGAGCGCTTTGTGCTGAACCCCAGGCACATCGAGATCCAGGTGCTGGCCGACGCCCACGGCACGGTGCTGCACCTGGGCGAGCGCGAGTGCAGTCTCCAGCGCCGGCACCAGAAGATCATCGAAGAGGCCCCGTCGCCGCTGCTCGACGAAGAAACCCGTGCCCGCATGGGAAAGTCGGCCGCCGACGCCGCTGCCTCGGTCGGCTACACCGGCGCCGGCACCGTGGAGTTCATCGTCTCGGCCGACCGGCCCGACGAGTTCTTCTTCATGGAGATGAACACCCGGCTCCAGGTCGAGCACCCGGTGACCGAGCTCGTGACCGGCGTCGACCTGGTCGAGCAGCAGCTGCGGGTGGCCGCGGGGGAGAAGCTTTCCCTTACCCAGGACGACATCCGGCTCACCGGCCACGCCGTCGAGGCCCGCATCTACGCCGAGGACCCGGCCCACGGCTTCCTGCCCACCGGCGGCACGCTGCTGACCCTGGACGAGCCCGCCGACCGGATCCGTGTCGATTCCGGGGTTTCCGAAGGCTCGGTCGTCGGCAGCGACTACGACCCCATGCTGGCCAAGCACATTGCCTATGCGTCCACACGCGACGAAGCCCTGCGCAAGCTCCGGTCGGCGCTGGGCGACGTCACGATCCAAGGCGTGACAACGAACATCCCGTTCCTGCGGGCCCTGCTGGGCGACGAGGACGTGATCGCCGGCCGGCTCGACACCGGGCTGGTGGAACGCAAGCTCGACGCCCTGGTGGCCAACCCCATGCCCGAGGACGTGCTCTTCGCGGCGGCCCTGGAACGGGCGCTGGAGCTGGAGCCGCGGGCGGACATCGTCGACCCGTGGGACATTCCCGGCGGCTGGCGGATCGGCCAGCCGGCCTGGACCACGTGGCTGATCGGCGCGCCGGGCGACGAGCCGGCCAAGGTCCGGCTGCGCGGCCGGGCGGCCGACGCGGAAGTCGTTGTCGGGGAAGGCGAGCCGGTCAAGGCCGGCGCCTGGCGCGACGGCGACCGCCTGTACGTCCGCAGTCAGGGCGTGACCCGGTCCTACCGGCACGCCACCGACGGCGAGCTCACCTGGATCGGCAACTGGCCGCTCCAGGAGCCGGAGCAGCTGTCCCGCAAGGGCGGGGCCGGCGCGGCCGGCGGCACGGTCACCAGTCCGATGCCCGGCACGGTGCTGCTGTTGCGGGTGGCCGCCGGCGAGCAGGTCAGCGCCGGCCAGCCGCTGCTGGTGGTCGAGGCCATGAAGATGGAACACACGGTCGTCGCGCCCATCGATGGCGCGGTCGCGGAGCTGGCGGTGCACGCGGGCCAACAGGTTCGGCTCGGTCAGCAGCTCGCGGTGGTTGCACCCCTACAGGAGTGACGAGATGGACACCAGAATCAGCCCCGAGCACGAGGCGCTGCGCAAGACCGTCGAGGAGTTCGCCCGCGAGGAGGTCGCGCCGGTCATCGGCGGCTTCTACGAGCGCGAGGAGTTCCCGTACGAGATCGTGGCCAAGATGGGCCGCATGGGCCTGTTCGGCCTGCCGTTCCCCGAGGAGCACGGCGGCATGGGCGGCGACTACTTCGCGCTCTGCCTCGCCCTCGAGGAGCTGGCCCGGGTCGACTCGTCGGTCGCGGTCACGCTGGAGGCCGGCGTGTCCCTCGGCGCCATGCCGATCCACCGCTTCGGCACCGACGAGCAGAAGGCGCAGTGGCTGCCCCTGCTCACCTCGGGCGAGGCGCTGGCCGGCTTCGGCCTGACCGAGGCCGGCGGCGGTTCCGACGCCGGCGCCACCCGCACCACCGCCAAGCTCGACGGCGACACCTGGGTGATCAACGGGTCGAAGTGCTTCATCACCAACTCCGGCACCGACATCACCCGCGCGGTCACGGTGACCGCCGTCACCGGGCAGAAGGCCGACGGCGGCAAGGAGATCTCCACGATCATCGTGCCGTCCGGCACACCCGGCTTCACCGTGTCGAAGAAGTACTCCAAGGTCGGCTGGAACGCCTCCGACACCCGCGAGCTGTCGTTCAGCGACGTGCGCGTGCCGGCGGCCAACCTGCTCGGCGAGCGTGGCCGCGGCTACGCCCAGTTCCTGCGCATCCTCGACGAGGGCCGGATCGCCATCGCCGCCATCGGCGTCGGACTGGCCCAGGGCTGCGTCGACGAGTGCCTGCGCTACGTCAAGGAGCGCGAGGCGTTCGGCCACAAGATCGGCACGTACCAGGCCATCCAGTTCAAGATCGCCGACATGGAGGCACGGGCCCACACCGCCCGGCTGGCCTACCACCACGCCGCCGACAAGATGCTGCGCGGCGAGCCGTTCAAGCGGGAGGCGTCCATCGCCAAGCTGGTCTCCTCCAACGCGGCCATGGACAACTCGCGCGACGCCACCCAGATCTTCGGCGGCTACGGCTTCATGAACGAGTACGCGGTCGGCCGCTTCTACCGGGACGCCAAGATCCTGGAGATCGGCGAGGGCACCAGCGAGGTCCAGCGCATGCTGATCGCCCGTGACCTGGGCCTGTAGATCACACCGGTAGTCGGTCGACTACAATTGGCAACAGTTCAAGGGTTACGGCCGGCCGAACCCGGGTACTACAGTGAGGCCAGCAAGCTCCCGCCGTGTTCCTCCCCCTCGACATGGCGGGTTACCCCGGCGCCCCCGCTCACCCCCGTGCGGGGGCGCCGGCCTTTCTCGATCTTTTGGGCCACCCGCTCACCCCCGTGCGGGGGCGCCGGCCTTTTCAGCCTCTTCCCGCTGCTCGGCGACGTTCTCCAGCGGCTCCTCGGGCAGGTCGTGCCGGCCCGAGATGAACTCCTGGAAGCGGATCTTGAGCAGGATCAGCGGCTGCCGGTAGCGGGCCTCCCGCCGGATGGCCACGCTGAGCTTGCGCGACCCGGCCCGGTAGCGCCACCGGGCCCACGGCGAGTTCGGGCGGGCCAGCCGCAGCGCGCCGATCTCGGCCAGCGGCGGCAGCAGCAGGCCGAGCAGGCCGGTCCAGATCTTGCCCTTGAGCAGGGCGACCACCGCGAACCCGAGATCGATCAGCGCGATCAGTCCGCTGGCCAGGTGCGGCGGCAGGTTGAAGTCGGGCAGCAGGCCGTAGTCCAGCGGCTTGGCCCCGAGCAGTAACAACCCGGTCAGCCCGACGGCCAGGAACACGGCGTCCACCGACAGCCGGCCGGCCTGCGTCCAGTACACGTCACGCAGGTGCAGGATGAGCGCGAACTCGTCGAGCACGAGGGCCGTGCCCACGCCGAAAAGGCCCGCCGAGCACAGCCGCCAGTCGACGGCGTCGTCCGGGGCGGCCAGGCCGATCACGCCGCCGATCACCATCGCCACCACGCCGAACACCACGTGGTGGATGTGCGTGCCACCGGATGTCAGGTTCCCCGGCCACCAGCGCACCTTCGCCCTGATCATCCGCACGCTGATCCTGATCAGCACGAACGCGGTGACCAGGCCGAGGAAGAACCACAGCAGCCGCTCGTGCCCCGGATCCCAGCTGCCCCAGTGGCCCATGGTGCCGACCACCCTTCGCCAAGTGGTAGTTGCCGAAGGTTACGCCGGACAGGCCTGATCGGTTGCCGGTTCGCGAAGTCTGGGCCCGCGGAGGGTTCCGAAACCGGTACTGGGGTACCCCGTGACGGACAGCACTGGCACTGTCGTGCCTGCACAAGCGTTGAACATGACAAAATCCATGCGGCATCGTGGGCGGCGCGGAGGTCGTGTTTTGCTGTACTGGTTCATGAAACGGGTTGCGGGTCGGCTGGGTCAGGCCGTGTACCGGCCGACGGTCGAGGGTCTGGAGAACATCCCGACCACCGGTCCGGTGATGCTTGCGAGCAACCACCTGGCCTTCGTGGACAGCATCGTCATCCCGATGGTGGTACCCCGTCGGGTGAACTTCCTCGCCAAGGCCGAGTACTTCGAGGGCAAGGGCGTGAAGGGCGCGCTGATGCGCGGCTTCTTCGGCGGCCTCGGCCACATCCCCGTGCAGCGCGGCAGCGGCCGCGCCGCTCGGGCCGCCCTCGACACCGCCGAGGAGGTGCTCAACAACGGCGGCGCCTTCGCCATCTACCCCGAGGGCACCCGCTCCCTCGACGGCCGCCTCTACCGTGGTCACGCCGGCGTCGCCCGCATCGCCCTGGCCACCGGCGCCCCCGTGGTCCCCGTCGGCCTCATCGGCACCGACAAGGTGCAGAAGAATGGCAAGGGCATGCCGCGCATCCGCCCGATGACCGTCCGCTTCGGCAAGCCGCTCGACTTCTCCCGCTACGAGGGCATGGCCGAGTCCACCATGATCCACCGCGCCGTCACCGACGAGATCATGTACGCCATCCTGGAGCTGACCGGCCAGGAATACGTGGACAGCTACCGCCCCCACCCAAAAGCCGCCTGAGGTAACACGGCCCATTACCTGAACGTTAGGAAGGGGCCTTCCTGCACTCCGAGTGCAGGAAGGCCCCTTCCAAGCGTCAGGACGCGATCAGGTACTGCGGCAGGTGCCGCTCCAGGTCGGTGAAGACGGCCGAGTTGTGGCGGTAGGCGATGCGGGACTCCTCGATGATCCGGGCCCGCTCGGCCTCGTCCCACGGCGCGGTGTTGAGCAGCTCGTGGTAGCGGGCCTTGAAGGCCTTGCGGTCGGGGATGCGGTCGAAGACGTAGAACCGGGTGCCGGCGTGGTCCTCAAGACCGTGCTGGCGCTCGGTGATGGCGCCGACGGCCTGGCCGCCGGAGATGTCGCCGAGGTAGCGGGTGTAGTGGTGGGCGACGAAGCCGCCGGGCCAGGTGAAAGCGACCTCGCGCAGTCGGTCGGTGTAGGCGGTGGTGGCGGGGCCGGGCTCGATGATCGACGCCCACTCGGGCCCGTAGAGGTGGGCCAGGTCCTGCTCGAGTGCGGGGACCCGACGCAGCTCGGGACTGGCGAACGGACCCGCGACGGGGTCGTCGGCCATGGCGTCGGAGGCCTCTTCCAACACCCGGTAGATGAAGTAGTGCTGGGCCACGAGCGCGGCGAAGCCGGCGAGGCTGAGCCGCTGGTCGAACAACACGCGCACGAATTCGGCGCCGTTGGCCACCTGGTGGTCGGCCATGGTCTCGGTCCGGAGCGTCGCGGAGAAGGTCACGCTCCGAGTGTGGTGTTACCGACGCGGCGTCGTCAAGATTGTGACGACAGGTCGTCATAAAAAGCGCCCACTCCGCGTAGCACGAAGCGCACGGTGGACTCGACGGCGTGGTCCAGCTCGGCCCCGGACAGCTCGGCGACGGTCCGGCCGCTGATGCACGCGGTGACCAGCCCGACCAGGGTGTCGACGTCGTCCGCGGGCAGCAGCCCCTCGCGGATGCCGGCGGCCAGGATGCCGCGCAGGACCAGTTCCAACGCGCTGACGTGCTCGACCATGTGCCGGTAGGTCTGCTCGGACATCAGCGACCGCAGCGCGGTGCCGGGCGGCAGGTGGTTGCGGGCCACGTGCCGCAGCTGGCTGCGCACATAGGTGGCCAGGCCGTCGACGGGATCGCGGACCTCGGCCAGCGCCGCGATCAGCTCGGCCATGTACTGCTCGGTGACGTGTTCGGCGTACGCCAGCAGCAGCGATTCCTTGTCGGCGAAGTAGTTGTACATCGCCGTGCGCCCGACACCGGCCGCGGCCGCGATGTCGGCGAGCGAGATCGCGTCGAAGCCGCGCTGGTACATCAGTGTCGACAGGGCCGCGAAGATCCGTTCCCGGGTCCGCTCCCGGTGCTCGCCCAACGACCTGCCGGTGATTTTCGGCACGGCCCCCAGGCTACGGGGTGCTCACCGGGCAGTTCTGGGGCGTCCGCTGCTGGTCGCCGCTGTCGTACACCATGACCTTCAGGTTGGTCGTCTCGAGGGCGCCGTCGGTGAGCTGCGCGGTGATGACCGTGCAGGCGATCTGGTCGACGGCGTGCTGGCTCAACGACACGCCCCGGTCCGTCTTGATGAACACCGGGATGGTGAGCCCGTCGAAGCCGCGTTCCACGCTGCCGAACGCGCCGGACGGAATGTCGCTGGTCAGGCCACCCGCGACCTCGGTGGCGCTCGGCCCCTTCAGCAGCGCGTCGAGCGCCTGGGATTCGGCGGGGACGAAGGGCATGATCTTCCCGGAGGGTCCGTCGATCGTCACCGGTGCCGGCAGCGGCCGGGCCACGGCGTGCAGTTTTCCGTGGTCGAGCAGGTACAGGATCATGCTCGTCACCGCGCCCCTCGGCGCGCTCTGGCCGTAGATCACCGCGGTCGGCCGGATGCCGCAGCCGACCACGACCAGACCGACGATCGCACCCGTCAGTATCAGTGAGACCGTGCTGAGCAGGCCGTTCCTGCGGGTCACGCCGGTCCCTCATCCATCACTCGGGGCAGACGGAGGGTGAACACCGCGCCTCCTTCCGGACGATTGGCTGCCTCCAGGCTGCCATGGAGGTGGCCGGTGCTGTGCAGTCGCGCGTTCTCCCAGGCGATGGCCAGGCCGAGGCCGCTGCCCTCGGACCGGGCCCGGGCGAAGTCGGCCTTGTAGAACCGGTCGAACACGTGCGGCAGCACCTCGGGGGCCAGACCAGGGCCGTTGTCCATGACCCACAGCTCGACCCAGTTGTGGTCGGCCCACAGCCGCAGCCGCACCGGCGGCGCGCCGTGCTTGAGCGCGTTGCCGACCAGGTTGGCCACGATCACGTCCAGTCGCCGTGGGTCGAGCCGGGCGATGATGCCGCCGGGCAGCTCGGCCTCGACGCGGCCCAGCCAGCCCCGCACCCGCAGCGTGGCGCCGATCGCGTTGGCCACGTCGACGTCGTCCAACGCCAGCTTGGCCGCGCCGGCGTCGAACCGGGAGACCTCCATCAGGTCCTCGACCAGCCGGGTCAGCTTGCGGGTCTCCTGGCTGACCAGCCGGGCCGCCTGCCCGGCGTCGTCACCGAGCTGCGGGGCCTCCTCGTCGAGCACGTCGGTGACGGCGGTCATCGCGGCCAGCGGGGTGCGCAGCTCGTGCGACACGTCGGCGACGAACCGCCGCGCGTCGGCCTCCATCCGCCGCAGCTGGCCGACGTGCTGCTCCAGCGCGGCGGCGGTGTTGTTGAACGTGCGAGCCAGTTCGGCCATCTCGTCGTTGCCGCGCACGGTCAGCCGGGCCGACAGGTCGCCCTCGCCGAGCTGACGGGCGGTCAGCCCGAGCTGGCGCACCGGCCTGAGCACGCCGCGGGCCGCGACCAACGCGACGATCACCGCGAACAGCGCGGCCAGCGAGCCGAACTGCCAGGCGTTCTGGGCCAGCTCCTGTACCGCCGTCTCCTGTTCCCCCATGTAGGTGATGGTGTAGACCTCGAGCCCGGAGGGCTTCCAGGTCTCGTCGGTCTGGTACGCCAGGATCGGGATGCCGATGACCATCGCCGGCGTGCCCTTGTAGTTGATGCGCTGCCAGACGACGTTGCCGCTGGTGCGCATGGCTTCGTGCATCTCGGGCGTGATCGTGGCCAGGTCGAACAGGCTGCCCTTGGACTTCATGTCCTGGTAGAGGGCGATGGACGTGGCACCGGCGTAGGAGGCGATGTTGTTGAGGGTGTCCTGGTTCGGCGGCAGCTTCTGGTGCGCGTAGCTCTTCACCCGGTCGATCAGCGGCAGCACCACGGAGTTGGTGGCGTCGGTCTCGATGGTGCGCCGCGCTGCCACGTAGATCGCGCCCGATGCCGCCGCCGCACTGATCGCGGCGATCAGCACGAACGCGACGACCAGGCGCGGGCGCAGGCCCCACGCCACCCCGAGGAACCGCCGCAGCCGGCTCATACCGGGCCGAACCGGTAGCCGAAGCCGCGCACGGTCTGCACGTAGAGCGGCTCGGCGGCGTTGTCCTCGATCTTGGACCGCAGCCGCTGCACGCACGCGTCGACCAGGCGGGAGTCGCCGAGGTAGTCGTGCTCCCAGACCGCCTCCAGCAGCTGCTGGCGGCTGAGCACGCGGCCCGGCGTGCCGGACAGCTCCAGCAGCAGCCGCAGCTCGGTCGGCGTGAGGCTGATCTGCACGCCGTCCTTGCTGACCACGAGCGCCGCCCGGTCGATGACCAGTTTTCCGTGCGCCTCCTGCTCGGAGCGCTCGAAACCGGTGCGGCGCAGCACCGCGCGGATACGGGCGTCCAGCACCCGCGGCTGCACCGGCTTGACCACGTAGTCGTCCGCGCCGGCCTCGAGGCCGCCGACGATGTCGAAGTCGTCGCTGCGCGCCGTCAGCATGATGATCGGGATGTCGCCGATGGAGCGGATCCGGCGGCACACCTCGAACCCGTCGATGCCCGGCAGCATCAGATCGAGCACGACGATGTCCGGCGCCTCCGCGCGCAGCCGGGTGAGACCTTCCTCACCGGACTCGGCGGCATGGATCGTATGGCCCTGCCGCCGCAGGGCCAGCTGCAAGCCCTCGCGCACTGCACGGTCGTCCTCTATCAACAGAACCCTGGACACGGTCGAAGATTATTCGGTTATGGTCGCGGCGACGCTGGTCGTAAGCCCCGAGCGCGGGCTCTTGTAGCGAAACCATGACGTGCCGAGAACCGGGGAGTGACGTTCGTGCGCCGCCGACGTGGGGGTGAGCAGCTGGTCGGGCAGATGCCCGTGCGCCGCCGGGACCACGCCTACCGCCACCTTACGGTGGTGGTGGCGACGGTGCTGTTACCGCTGGCGGTGCTGGTCACGGTCGGCGGAAGAGTGCGCGAACGGGCATGCGAATGGGCCTTTCGAGTGCGGTATCCATCGGAGGACCTGACCGGACTTACGCCCGGTACCAGGGCGGCGTTCATCGCCGCACGCTGTGACGCGCTGTGGCACGACGCCGAGCTCATCGGCCTCACCTCCGGTCACCGTATGTACGCCGAGCAGCGCGAACTGTTCGAGGAAGCGGTGCGCAGCTACGGGTCCGAGCGTGCGGCACGGCAGTGGGTGCTGCCACCCGAGGAGTCCTCGCATGTGCGGGGCCGGGCGCTGGACGTGCGGCCGACCGAGGGAGCCCGCTGGCTGGAGCGCAACGGCGACCGGTACGGGCTGTACCGCACATATGCCAACGAGTGGTGGCATTTCGAGTACTGGCCGGAGTTCCGTGGCACGGGCAGGCAGCCGCCGATGCGGCCGACTCCGGGCGGCTGAGGGCCGCTCACCAGCGCAGACAAGCATCTTCGGTCGAGGTTCCATCGTGGCCATGTGATCTTGTCCGCAGCCTCTGTGACACGTCTGTGACACAGTCACCATGGGATGCGGAAATTGCTCGGCGATCGTTTCGGCCATGCAGCAAACGCAGCTCAGGTCCGTGCCCACCATCCGACAGCCGCTGACGCTGGAAGACCTGTACCGCCAGCACCGCGTCCGCCTGCTCGGCCTGGCCCGCAAGCTGGTCGACGACATGGCCAGCGCCGAGGACGTGGTCCAGGACGCCTTCGCGGCACTGCACCGCAACTGGGGCGGCCTGCGCGACGAGTCGTCGGCCGCCGCCTACCTGTCGGCCGCGGTCGTGAACGGCAGCCGGTCGATGCTCCGCCGCCGCAAGCGCGCCCGTGACTACGTGCCGCCGCACGAGGTGCCGGCCCGTTCGGCCGAGTCGCTGGCCATGCTGACCACCGACCAGCAGGCCGTGATGGACGCGTTGGCCCAGCTCGCGCCGCGGCAGCGTGAGGTGCTGGTGCTCCGCTACTACGGCGGCATGACCGAGGCCGAGATCGCCCGCGCCACCAGCATCTCGCAGGGCGCCGTGAAGTCCACCGCGAGCCGCGCCCTGGACAAGATGGAGCGCCTGATGGCCGAGCACCGCCCGATGCACCTGCGCCGCACCGCCTGACCCCCGCGAGTCCCGCTCTCCGACACACCGAAACACGCTCCCAGGCACATCCCGAATGTCACATGCGCGTCATACTTGCCTCCCAGAGGCACATCCGGACCGCATGTGACAAAACTGGGGTGGGTTACGGCTTGAGCGCGACCATTGCGTACGTGCTCGACTTCTCGGGGTGGTCCTCCACCTCTTCCGGCGAGTCCGGATGCCACGACGGCAGGTAGACGACGCCCGGTTCGACCAGCTCAAGGCCCTCGGCCAGGGAGCGGACCTGCGCCTGGTTGCGCGGGAAGAACGGGTTGTCGGTCTTGGTGTAGAGCCGCTCCACCTCCTTGCCCCGCTCGCCGACCTTCTCGTGCGTGCCGTGGGAGACGACCAGGTAGCTGCCGGACGGCACCGCGGCCAGATACGCCTGCACGGTCTCCCGGGCCAGCCGGTCACTGTCGACGAAGTGCAGCACCGCGAACATCAGCACGCCGACGGGCTCAGCGGGATTGATCAGCTGGGTGACGGCGTCGGAGGCGAGCACCGACTCGACGTCACGCATGTCGGCCAGCAGCACGCCGGCGTTGGCGTTGCCCTCCAGCATGACCTGGCTGTGCGCCACGGCGACCGGGTCCTTGTCCACGTAGACGACCCGTGACTCGGGGGCGGCCCCCTGCGCGATCTCGTGCACGTTGCCGACGGTCGGAATGCCGGAGCCGAGGTCGAGGAACTGCCGGATGCCCTGGGACACCAGGTGGCGCACCGAGCGCCGCAGGAAGGCCCGGTTGGTGCGCATGATCAGCGGCAGCTCAGGCATGGCGAGCATGGCCTGCTCGGCGAACTCCCGGTCGACGGCGAGATTGTGGTATCCGCCGAGGTAGTAGTCGTACACCCGGGCCGCGCTCGGCCGCTCCAGGTCGACCTCACCAGGGGCCCACGTAGGCCGCTCCATCTGCCCGCCTCCCAAAATCACCCGACCGAGCGACCCTAGTGCAGGGTGGAGACGGTCACGGTGGTCGGCTCGCCGTGCACGAGCCCCGATTCGAAGGCTTCCCGGCAGGCCTGCCGCCGAACCTTGCCGCTGGTGGTCTTGCGGACCAGCCCGCCCCGCCCGAGCACCACGGTGTGGCAGGCCAGCCGGTGATCGCCGTACACGGCCCGCCGCACGGCCCGCACCACCTCGTCGATCACGGCCTCGCTCGGCCGCCGCTGCCGCAGCTCGACGAACAGCACCAGCCGCTCGCCGGTGGGCTCGTCCTCGCCGGTCGTCACGGCGAACGCGGCGACACCGCCGGCCCGTACCGAGGCGTGGCAGCCGCGCACGCTGTCCTCGATGTCCTGCGGGTAGTGGTTCAGACCGTGCACGATGATCAGGTCCTTGAGCCGCCCGGTCACGAACAGCTCGCCGTCGTGCACGAAGCCGAGGTCGCCGGTGCGCAGGAACTCGCCGGCCCCGAGATCGTCGGCCAGCCGGGCGCGGAACTTCTCGGCGGTCTCGTCCGGCAGCTCGTGGTAGCCCAGCGCCTTGCTCGGCCCGTCCACCCACACCTCGCCGACCCGGTTGGGCGCGCACGGCAGCCGGGTCTCCGGGTTGACGATCAGCATGGTGGTGTCCGGTTTGGTCACCGGACCGCAGCCGACGTAGCGGGCGCTGCGGGCAACCGAGCCCTCGGCCACCGGCACGACCCAGTTGCCGTCAAGGGCGTCCCGGTCGACGCGGAGCACGCTGCCGCCGCCCATGGTGATGCTGCCGGCGTGCTCGGCCAGCCCGTACGCGGGGTAGAAGGCATGGGGCGCAAGGCCGGACACCGCGAACGCCTTGACGAATGAGTCCACAGTGGAGGCCCGGATCGGCTCGGCGGCGCACATCGCCACCCGCAGCGCGGACAGATCCCAGGACGCGCGCTGGTGCTCGGTGGTCTTGCGCACGATCAGGTCGTAGGCGAAGTTCGGCGCGGCGGTGTGCGTGGCCCCGACCCGGGACACCACGTCCATCCACACCGTCGGCCGGTGCAGGAAAGCCAAGGGGGACATCAGGTACACGTGCCCGCTGCCGGCCAGCGCGCCCAGCGTCATGGAGATCAGGCCCTGGTCGTGGAAGTGCGGCAGCCAGGACACCGCCCGGGTTTCCGGGCCGCGCAGGTCGGTGTCGACCAGGTTCTGGGCCAGTTCGCAGTGCAGATTCCGGTGCGAGACAACGACTCCGCGCGGAGAGCCGGTCGAGCCGGAGGTGTAGGTCAGCAGCGCCGGTTCGTCCAGTGTGGACGGCTGGTGCCAGTCGTCGGCCCGATCGGCCTCGGGTCTGTCCCGGTCCGTTCGGTACCACGGCAGCGCCGGCCACAGCTGACCCGCACCGACCGTGGTGCGGATCCGGTCGTACGCGCCGTGCGTGAGCACGGCACGCGCCCCGGAGCTGGCCGCGATGGCGGCGAACGCCTCCAGGTCGTGCCGCATGGTGAACGGGTTGGGCGGCGCCGCCGGCACCGGCACCACGCCGGCGGCCAGGCAGCCCAGCAGGGTGATCGCGAAGTCCGGCGACGGCAGGTGCACCAGCAGCGCCCGGTCGCCGGGCTCGACGCCGCGGGTGCGCAGCTCGGCCACCACCCGGTCGGCCTGGTCGCCGAGCAGGCCCGCGGTCAGCGTCACGTCGTCGCTGCCGTCGTCCTTGACGTAGGTCAGGATCGGCTGCTCCGGGCGCTCGCGGCGGATCCGGTCGAAGGCGGCCGCCACCGTCTCGGGAGAGTCGACCCGAATCGTCATGCTGTCCCACCGGCCTTCGTGGTGCCGCCGCCGGGTTCTACTGTGCCATGCTCAGCCCTTGATGCCGGTCTCGGCTACGCCACGAACGAGGAACCGCTGCAAGATCACGAAAACCAGCACCAGCGGCAGGATGCCGACCGCGGCGGCCACGAAAAGCTCATGGATGTTCACGTTCTGTGCGGTGAGGAACGTGGACATGGCCACCTGGACGGTCCAGGAATCCTCGTCCTGGCCTATCACCAGCGGCCAGAGGAAGGAGTTCCAGCTGCCGATGAACTGGATCACCGCGACCGCGGCGAAGAAGCCGCCGGAGTTCGGCACCACGATCCGCCAGTACGTGCCCCAGTAACCGAGGCCGTCGATGCGGGCCGCCTCCTCCAACTCGCGTGGGAAGGACAGGAAGTACTGCCGGAACATGAACGCGGTGAAGCCGACGAACAGACCTGGGATCACCAGACCTCGCAGCGAGCTCACCCAGCCGAGGGATGACACCAGCACGAAGCTGGGCACGAAGGTCACCGCCGCCGGCACCATCAGCGTGGCCACGACCAGGTAGAAGATCTTGTTCGCATGCTGGTACGGGATACGGGCCAGCCCGTACCCGCACAGCGAGCCCAGCAGCAGCTGACCTCCGGTCTGGAGCACGGCGATCACCAGCGAGTTCCACAGGGCGTGGGCCATCGGCACGCTCGGGTCGGTGAACAGCTCGCCGATGTTCTCCCAGTGCAGGGAACTCGGGAACAGCGACCATTCCGGCGAGGTGATGTCGGCCTCTGTGGACAGTCCATTGCGGACGATCAGGTAGAACGGCAGCAGGAACAGCAGCGCCGCGACGGCCAGCGCCGCGTAGCGCAGCGCGGTGCCGGCGATGCCGGGACGAAGGCCGACCGGTCGGTTGTCCATCACGCCTCCCGCCGGCCGAGGCCGAGCAGCCGGCCCTGCAACAGCGTGACCAGGGCGATCAGCAGGGCCAGCAGCAGCGCGCCGGCGCTGCCGTGCCCGTAGTCCTGGGTCTGCCCGAGGGCCAGGTAGTACAGGTAGACCAGCGGCGGCCGGCCGAAGTCGGGATAGCCGCGGGCGGTGCCGAGCAGGTTGTAGAACTCGTCGAACGCCTGGTACGCGGCGATCAGGCTGAGCAGCAGCACGGCGATCGAGGTCGGCCGCAGCTGCGGGAAGGTGATGTGCCGGAACACCTGCCAGCCCGGTTTGGCCCCGTCCACGTACGCCGCCTCGTACAGCGAGTCGGGGATGCGCTGGAGGCCGGCGATGAACAGGATCATGTAGAAGCCGACCTGGAGCCACAGGCGGGCGGTCACCAGTACCACCCAGTACCAGGGCGGATCGGGGTTGGACAGCCACGCCACCGGGTCCTGGCCGAACCAGTCCAGCACGGTGTTGGCCAGCCCGAACCGCACGCCGCTGAACAGCGACAGCTTCCACACCATCGCCGCCACCACGTACGAGCAGGCGGTCGGCAGGAAGAACACCGAGCGGAAGAAGGCCCGCGCGAACCGGATCCGGTTGACCGCAACGGCCAGGCCCAGCGCCAGCGCGAACGTCAGCGGCACGATGAACAGCGCGAACACGCTGAACGTCAGCAGGCTCTGGGCGAACGGCCCGGTCAGCATGTCGGCGTAGTTGCGCAGGCCGACGAAGGTGTCCGGGGTGACGGTGCCCTGCGCGTCGAAGAAGCTGAGGTAGGCGCTCCAGCCGATCGGGATGTAGTTGAAGATCAGCAACCCGATGAGGAAAGGGCCCACGAACAGCCAGAATGCGCCAGCGCGCCTGGTCATCCGTTGATTCGCCTCAGCTCGTCCTGCACGGCGGCGACCGTGTTCTTCAGCTCGGTCGTGGCGTTGGCCCCGCTGCGGACGATCTTGTTCAGCGAGTCGCTCAGGGCCAGCTGCATCTTGGCCGTCCAGGCCGGCGGGTTGGACGGCTTGCCCAGGTCCTGCACGAAGCGCACGGCATCGGCCGCCACCCCCGACTTCAGCTTGTCGGCCTTGGCGGCCAGGCTCTTGCGGGCCGGGATGTGGAAGCCGTAGCTGAGGTCGAAGTCCTGCTGGAAGTCGCCGCGCTCCACCCACAGCCACTGCACGTACTTCTTGGCCGCGTCGATCTTCTTGCTCTTGGCGCTGACCATCGACCCGTACGCGCCGAAGGGCACCGAAGCCTTGCCGGCGGCGTTCAGCGCCGGCCACGGCAGCACACCGAAGTCGTCGCCCAGGGCCTTCTGCACGGCCGGCACGGTCCACAACCCGGTCCACTGCATGGCCGTCAGGCCCTGCACGAAGGCCGACGGGTCGGACCAGTCGGCCGGCGCGCCGAGCAGCAAGCTGTTGCTGGTGAACAGGGTCCGCAGCTTGCCGACGGACTCGGCGGCCAGCGGGTCGTCGAAACCGACCTTGTTGTCCGGCGTCAGGTAGTCCAGGCCGGCCGACCACAGCAGCGGGCCGCCCAGCACGCCGACGCCGCCGTCATTGCCCAGGAACAGGCCCTTCACCTTGGTGGTGGTCAGCTTGTGGGCCGCGTCGATCAGCTCGTCGACGCTGCGCGGCGGCTGCACGCCGGCCTTCTGCAGCAGGCTCTTGCGGTAGAACAGCATCTGCATGTCGACCGACTGCGGGATGCCGTAGACCTGCCCGTCAACGGTGTGGCTGGCCAACACCGACTCCGTGAAGTCGCTGCGGGCGTCGCCCAGCAGGTCGTCCAGGGACACGATCTGCTTGCTGCGGACCATGTCCACCCGCAGCGTGGACTCGAACACATCCGGCCCGTTGCTGGCCGCCAACGCGCTGGCGATCTTCGAGTCGTAGTCGCCGGGATTCCACTGCACGTGGACCGTGGCCTTGTCGTACGCCTTGGCGTAGCGCTCGACCGCCTGCTGCACGCCGGCCTCGCCGTAGGCGTGGTACCACTGCTCGATCGTTTCGCCGCTGTTGCCGTTGCCGCGGCCGGTGTTCGAGCCGCACGCCGCCAGCAGCCCGGCCGCTGTGACGCCGCCCGCCATCCCGAGGAACCCACGCCGGCTGTACCCGCGCATCACGTCCACCCCTTCAGTTGGAATTCCCTTGGGCCCACTCTGCGTGACAAGCCCATCACGCGGACCGCGAGTCCGCACCCGTTCCCTCGATGTGGACACGGATTCGGTCACGGTCACAGTGATTTACTCCATGTTTTGGCCCATGACGGCCGGACGGTCGTATCGTTGAAGGCACACCGAGACCCCCGCCGCTCCCTCCCCCTGAGCGGCGGGTCCAGTGCCGGAGCCCCGCTCACCCCCGTGCGGGGCTCCGGTCATTTCTGAGGGAGTCCTGTGATGGCGACCACGTTCCATGAGGCTGCCGATGCCGCCGACCTCGTGGTCGACGTGCTGCTCAACGCGGTTGTACCGGAGGACGAAGGCACCGCGGAGAGCCGCATCGAGCTGCTGAACGGCCTGGCCCTGGCGGCCGAGGCGCTGCGCGCGGCCGGCCGTGGCGACCAGGCCATGGCCGACGAGCTCGGCCGCTCGGCCAGCGCCAACTTCGACCGGGTCGACCCGATCGAGCTGATGCTGCTGCGCGGCTGATTCCGGCCGAAGTCGAAACAAGTCCTACCGCCGGGCTCGCGACAGCAGGGTCTGCAGCACCACGACCACCACCAGCACCGCGCCGCTGACCACGTTCTGCATGTTCGAGTTGAACCGCCCGAGCTGGTTGATCAGCTCCTGGATCACGAACAGCAGGGCCACTCCGGCCAGCGTGCCGCTGACCGCGCCACTGCCGCCGGTGAGCATGGTGCCGCCGATCACCACCGCGGCGATGGCGTTCAGCTCGAGGCCCACCCCGATCACCGTCACGCCGGAACCCAGCTGCGCGGCCGACATCACCCCGGCGCAGCCGGCCAGCAGCCCGGAGACCACGTACACGCTGATCTTGGTGCGGGCCACCGGCAATCCCATCAGCGAGGCCGCGTCCTCGTTGCCGCCCACCGCGAACAGCCGCATGCCGAACGGTGTGCGTTGCAGCACAACGCCTCCGACCAGATAGGCGATGACCGCGATCACCACCAGCACGGTCCCGTCACCCAGCCACCGGAACGCGGAACCGGGCGGCACCAGGTAGGTGGTCGAGCCCTCGCTGGTGATCAGCTGGAGCAGGCCGCGGGCAAACAGCAGCCCGCACAGCGTCACGATGAACGGCGCCATCCGCAGGCGCGCGATCAACGTGCCTTGGATCAGCCCGATCACCCCGCTGACCAGCAGCGGAAGGATCAGCGCGCCGGCAAGGCCCCAGCGCGTCGAGCCGTACGCCGCGAGCACGCCCGACAGTGCGTACACCGAGCCGACCGACAGGTCGATGCCACCGCTGATGATCACCAGTGTCATGCCCAGCGCGATCATCGCCAGGAAACTGGCCTGCACGGCCAGATTGCCCAGCGTGTAGGTGGTGAGGAAGGTGCGGAACAGCAGTCCGCCCAGCGCGAGCAGGATGACCAGCACCACCAGCGCGCCCTGGCGTTGCAGACGGACGATCATTTACCGTTCCGCCTTTCCCGCTGCACCAGCACGGCTGCGGCGATCAGGGCCGCCTCCAGCATCTGCGTGACCGAGGCCGGCACGTCATGCTTGATCAACGTGGCCGAGATCAGCTGCATCAGCAGCGCGCCGGCCACCGTGCCGATCACCCGGACCCGGCCGCCGGTCAGCGGTGTGCCGCCGACCACGACCGCGGTGATCGCCGACAGCTCGATCAGCAGGCCGAGGCTGGACGGGTCGCTGGCGGTCAGTCGGGCGCTGGCCAGCACGCCGGCGATCGCCGCGAACACGCCGGACAGCATGTAGACCGTGAGCAGCGTCCTTTTCACCGGCAGGCCGGCGAACTCCGCCGCCCGGCGGTTGCCGCCGACGGCCACCAACTGCCGGCCGAACGTCGTGCGCTCCACCAGCAGCGCCACGATGATCACCAGCACCAGCGCGACCAACACCGTCAACGGGATGCCGATGACCGAGGACGTGCCCAAGGCCAACAGGTCCGGGTTGTACAGCTGCTTGAGCTGGCCGTTGGCGATCACCAGCGCCAGCCCTCGCCCGCCCACCAGCAACGCCAACGTCGCCACGATGGGTTGCACGCCGGCGAAGGTCACCAGGGAGCCGTTCAACAACCCGGCTGCCGCACCGGCGATGAGGCAGACCAGGATCGACGCCACCACGCCATAACCGAGGTAGAGCGGCAACAACGCCGCCGCGATGGCCATCACCGAGCCCACCGAGAGATCGATGCCCTCGGTGCCGATCACCAGCGCCATGCCCAGCGCCACCACGAGCACCGGCACCACCTGCACCAGCTGCGTGCGGAGGTTGTCGCCGGTCAGGAAGCTCGGCGTGATGACCACGTTGATGACGACCAGCACCACCAGCGCCAGATAGACGCCGTAGTCCCGAATGGCCGTGCGTTTCAGCAACGGACTAATGGTCATCGGCGATCACCGCCATCACGCCGTCGACCGTGACCTGGTCGCCGGTCAGCTCGGCCACCGACGCCCCTTCCCGCAACACGACCACCCGGTCCGCGCCCTCCACCAACTCCTCCAGGTCGCTGGACACCAGCACGATGCCGAGGCCCTGCCCGGCGAGCTCGTCGACCAGGGCCTGCACCTCGGCCTTGGCCCCGACGTCGATGCCGCGGGTTGGCTCGTCGAGCAGCAGCACCTTGGGGCTCATGGCCAACCACCGGGCCAGCATCACCTTCTGCTGGTTGCCGCCGGACAGCTCGCCGACCTTCTGCTCCGGGCTGGCCGCCTTGATGCGCAGGCGGCGCATGAAGGTGTCCACGATCTCGCGCTGTTTCCGTTTGGAGACAATGCCGGCGACCGACAATCGGGGCAGCGCGGCCAGCACGATGTTCTCCCGTACGGAGAGATTGGGGATGATGCCCTCGGCCTTGCGGTCCTCCGGCACGAGCACGAGACCGGCCCGGATGGCGGCGGGCGTGGAGCCGGCGCGGACGCGCTGGCCGGCGACCTCGATCTCGCCGGAGTCCAAGGGCTGCAAGCCGACCAGGGCCTTCATCGTCTCGGTACGGCCGGAGCCCAGCAGCCCACCGAGCCCGACGATCTCGCCGGGATGCACGGTCAGGTCCACCCCGTCGAGCACGGTCCGGCGGCGCAAGCCCTTGCCGCGCAACACGGTTGCGTCGGTGCTGTGGTGCTCGCCGGCGAACACCGTACGGTCGCCGGACAGCTCCCGGCCGAGCATGGTCGCCACCAGCTCCAGCCGCCCGATATCGGCCAGCGGTCCACTGTGGACGACACGGCCGTCGCGCAGAACCGTGACGGTGTCGCAGATCTGGTACAGCTCCTCGAGCCGATGGCTGACGTAGAGCACGGCCACGTCCCGCTCGTGCAGCCGCCGGATCACCGCGAACAGCGTTTCCACCTCACGGGGTTCCAGCGACGAGCTCGGCTCGTCCATGATCACGACTTTGGCCCGGGCCCGCACCGCCCGCGCCACCGCGATCATCTGCTGCACGCCAAGCCCCAGAGTGCGCAGCTGCCGCCGCGGATCCACGCTGATGCCCAGCTCCGACAACAGCTCCCGGGCCTGTGCCTGCATGCCCGGGAAGTCGATGAGCCGCAAGCGATTGCGAGGCTCGTGGCCCAGGAACAGGTTCTGCGCCACCGACATCGACGGCACCAGGTTGACCTCCTGGTACACCGTGCTGATCCCGGCGGCCTGCGCGTCCAGCGGCCGCGAGAACGACACCGGCTCGCCGTCCAGCTCCAGCCGTCCGGCATCCGGTTGGTACACGCCGGTCAGCACCTTGATCAGGGTGGACTTGCCGGCCCCGTTCTCGCCGACCAGGGTGTGCACCTGGCCGGGGCGCAGCTCGAAATCCACCTCCCGCAGCGCCTGCACACCGGCGAAGTGCTTGCTCACCCCGACCGCTCTGAGCAATCGAGCCTCCTCGTGCGAGAAATACGACTGTCCGGCCGGCGCGCACTGCCGGCCGGACAGTCGGGACCGCTCAGTAGGCGCTGCCTACCTGGGCGGCGGCGTTGGCGCTGTCGTACTCCTTGTCCTGGATGGTGATCGTCTGCGGGATCGCCTTGCCGTCGAGGAAGTCCTTCAGCGTGGACAGGGCCAGTGGGCCGAACCGGGGGTTGGACTCGACGTCCCCGTTGATCTGCCCGTTGACGATGCCCTGCACCACGTTGCGGGTGCCGTCCACCGAGAACACCTTGATGTCGGTGCCGGGTTTCTTGCCGGCGCCGTTGATCGCGGTCACCGCGCCCAGCGCCATCTCGTCGTTCTCGGCGTAGATCGCGGTGATGTCCGGGTGGGCCTGGAGCAGCTGCTCGGTCACCGACTGGCCCTTCTCCCGGGTGAAGTCGCCGGTCTGCTGGGCGACGACCTGCACGCCTGCGGCGTTGGCCTTCAGGTAGTCGGTGAAGCCGCTGGTGCGGTCGGTGGTCACGTTGTTGCCGGTGGCGCCGAGCAGGATCGCCACCTTGGCCGTGCCGTTGGTCGCCTTCACCAGCTGGGTCGCCGCCCGCTTGCCCTGGGCCACGAAGTCCGAGCCGATGAACGTGAGGTAGTCCTTGCACGGGGTGGCCGAGGACAGCTTGCGGTCGATGGTGACCACCGGGACCTTCTTGTCCCGGGCCGCCTTCAGCGCCGGCTCGAGGCCCTCCGAGTTCAGCGGGGCCACCACCAGCAGGTTCGCGCCCTGGGCCAGCAGACCCTGGATGTCGGAGATCTGCTGGCTCAGGTTGGAGTTGGCGTTGCGCTTGAGCAGCTGCACGCCCTGCTTCTGGGCCTCGTCGGTGATCGACTGGGTCTCGGTGATCCGGAACGGGTTGGCCTCGGCCTCGGACTGCGAGAAGCCGATGACGGCCTTGCTGAAGTCCACCTTCGTGGCGCCGTAGGCGTCCAGCGTGCAGGTGGGTCCGGACGAGTTGGACGCGGTCTGCTGCCCGCCGCCGGTCGCGCCGGAGCCGCCGCCGCCGTTGTTCTCCGGGTTGGCGCATCCGGAGAGCACCAGTAGTGCGGCGACCGCGGCTACCGCCCCAAGGGAAGACTTCATCGTCAACATCCCTTCTACCCGCTTCGCATCAAACTAACGGAGAACTGCGTTTTGCTGTCAAGCGGTCACGCAATGTTTGTCCGATCAGGTGTCCGACCGGTACAGCTGATCGATCTCGGCCGCCGACAGCGCCCGGTCGTAGACGTGCACGCCGTCCAGCGCGCCGGGCCAGAAGTCGACCTGGGCCTTGTTGTAGAGCGCCCGCCCGAGCACCGTGTGGCCGACGGCGGCCTCGCCCGGGCAGTACGGCGCGGTGCCGGCGAGCTGGCCGTTCACGTACAGGCGGAGCTGCGAGTGCACCGAGTCGTACTCACCGACCAGGTGGTACCAGACCCCGACCTGCGGAGTCGGTCCCAGCGCCCGGATGGTCGGCGTGCTGAAGGCCAACCGGTTGTCCTGGGCCGAGTACTGGAGGAAGAACTCGCTGATGCCGTCACCGCGGTCCTGGCTGACCGCCGTGGCGAACCGCCCGGTCTTGTCCAGCCGCACCCAGGCCGCCACCGAATAGTCGGTCGTCGTGTCCAGAATGGACGAATTGGTGTCGGCCCACTGGTTGGCACCGTTGAGTTCCAGCGCCTGCCCGCTGTGGCCGTCCGTCCACACCGGACCGTTCTGCAACGCCAGCGCGTGGCCGTGACCCGAGGAGTCGTCGCCGACACCGTCCAGCGGCCAGGAGCCGACGCCGGTCAGGCCGGGCGTGCCAGGCGGCGGCGGTGTCGGCTGCGTGGCCTGCCCGGACGCGGCGATGACCGCCTTGTTCACCGCCCGGACCTGGGCCTGATCCGGCTTGAGCACCTTGCGGTCGTAGGTGAACAGGCCGTTGACCTCGTTCTCCACGTCGGTGGCCTGGGTGTAGATGGCCGCCGACAGCCCGCACTTGACCTCGCAGTCCTTGACCTTGTTCAGCAGCTCGACGTATCGGCTGGTCAGCGTGGCCTTGTCCGGCTCCATCTCGTAGCTGCCGCCATGGCCGGGCTGCCACTCGTGGCCCGGCGCGATCAGTCCGAGGCCGCCGAACTCGCCGTCGACCGCGGCCCGCGTGTCGCTCGGGATCGGGTTGCCGGGGCCGACGTAGGCGTGGTTGTCGTAGACGTCGCCGTTGCCGCCGTCGAAGGAGTAACAGCAGTTCAGGCCGCTGTTGTTGTTCACGAGCCGGCTCGGGTCCCAGGCCTTGACCTGGTCGGTCACCGCGGCCGGCGAGAACTCGCCCCAGCCCTCGTTGAACGGCACCCACTCCACGATCGACGGGTGGCTGACGTGCTGGTCGACCATGCTGTGCAGCTCGACCATGAACTGCTGCTCGGCCGCCGGCGTCGGCCGCGGCGTGCTGGGCACGGACGGGCCGAAGTCCACGTTCATCGCCGGCATGTCCTGCCACACCATCAGGCCCAGTTTGTCGGCCCAGTAGTACCAGCGGTCCGGCTCCACCTTGATGTGCTTGCGGACCGTGTTGAAGCCCAACGACTTCTGCTCGGCCAGGTCGAAGCGCAGCGCCGAATCCGTTGGCGCGGTGTAGATCCCGTCCGGCCAGAAGCCCTGGTCCAGGGTGCCCAGGCTGAACACGAACCGGCCGTTGAGCAGCGTGCGCAGCTTGCCGTCCGCGCCCTTGCCGATCGAGATGGACCGCATGCCGAAGTAGCTGGTCACGCGGTCGTCGCCGACCCGGACCGTCAGGTCGTAGAGGAACGGGTCGTCCGGGCTCCACAGGTGCGGCTGCTTGATCGGGATGCTGAGCTGCGTGTCGGCCCGGCCGGTGGTGCGGGCCACGACACGGCCGTGATCACCGGCGGTCACCTCGACCCGTGAACCCATCATGCCGGCGGTGTGCACGGTCAGCTGGAGCGAGTTGGTGGCCAGGTCCGGCACCGCATCCAGGGCCGTGACGTGCGTTTTCGGCACGGGTTCCAGCCACACCGACTGCCAGATGCCCGAGCTCGGCGTGTACAGGATGCTGTTGACCGGGTGCGCGCGCTGCTTGCCGATCGGCTGGCCGCCGTCCTCGGTCGGGTCGACCACGCCGACCACCAGCTCCTGGTCGCCGTGCCGGGTCAGGGCGTCGGTCACGTCAACGCTGAACGCGTCGTAGCCGCCCTTGTGCGTGGCCAGCTCATGTCCGTTGACCGACACCGTGGCCTGGTAGTCGACGGCGCCGAAGTTGAGCACCACACGCTGTCCGTGCCAGGACTCCGGCACGGTGAAGGTGCGGCGGTACCACATGGTGCTTTCGTGCCGCATGATCCCGGACAGGGCGGATTCCACCGGGTAGGGCACCAGAATCCGTTCCGGCAGGGAATGTCCGGCCGGCGGTGTGGTGCCGAACTGCCAGACCCCGTTGAGGCTGCGCCAGTCCTGGCGCACGAGCTGCGGCCGCGGGTACTCCGGCAGCGCGTTGTCCGGACCGACCTGGTCGGTCCACGGTGTCGACAGCGGCGGTTGCTGGCGGTGCCAGCCGCTGTCCGGCGCGGCGGCCGCTGGCTGGGCGAAGACCGACAAAGCGGCCAGCCCGACGACGAACACACTTGCGAATCTGCGCATCGGCACTCCTTAGACGCGGGTGCTGGGTGCGCGTTCCCTGGCGGGACCAGCCGTCGTCACGCAGGATGCTAGGACCGATACGCTAGGTCATCAACCGCCGTTCGTGCCCCCTGGTGTCCGGCCGGTGCGGCGAACTCGGCTACCGTACGGCCCGGACATCGCTGGGTGGGGGAGTTCCGGCACCGACACATCCTCGGCAACGAGTTGCCGGGGGCACGTGGTCAGGCACTGACGATCGCCGGGAGGTGGACGCCTGTGGACAGCAACTTCGGCAATCAGCCGCCCCGACGCCCCGGACCCCCGGCGGGCGGTGGACGGCCCCCGTCACCGGGCCAGTCATCGGCCCCATCAGCGGCACAGCCGCCGCGCCAGCCCGGACCCGGTCGGCCGCAACCGCCGCAGCGCGGCGCCGTGCCGCCGAACGGGCCGCGTCCCGCCGGCCAGCAGCCCCCGCCGCGCAACCCTGCGCCGGGCAATGGCGCTCAGCCCCCGGCCAAGCCGGCCGCGCCCAAGCCCGCGCAGCCGAGTGCCGCTCAGCCCGCGGCGAAGCCGGCCGCGTCCAAGCCACCGAATGCCGCCCAGCCCTCGGCCACGCCGGGCGCCGCCAAACCCGCCGCGCCTCAGGCGTCGGTCAAGCCGAAGCCGCAGGCCAAGACGTCCGCGTCGAAGTCGGAGCCGCCGGCCCGCAAGCCGGCCCCGGCGCGGCCGGCGCTCGGCGGCGCCACCGTGGCCAAGCGAGCCGGCCTCGTCGCGCTGGCCGTGGTGTCGACCGTGGTGTTAGTCGTCACCGGCTACGGCTACGCGACCCTGGACAGCCTCACCTCCGGCCTGGCCACCGACAACGTGATCAAGGCCGAGAAGCCGGCCGACGGCGCGATCGACGTGCTGCTGGTCGGCCTGGACAGCCGGACCGACGCGCACGGCAACCCGCTCGACCCGAAGCTGTTGGCCCAGCTCAACGCCGGTGGCGACGACGGAGAGCTGAACACCGACACGCTGATCCTGGTGCACATCCCCAACGACACCAGCAAGCCGGCCGCGCTGCTGTCCATCCCGCGCGACTCCTACGTCGACATCCCCGGCGGCTACGGCACCCACAAGATCAACTCGGCTTACGCCCGGGCCATGAACGACGAGGCCTCCGACCTGCGCAACAAGGGCGTGACCGACAACAAGCAGATCGCCCAGCAGTCCCAGTCGGCCGGGCGCAAGGAGCTGATCGCCACCATCGAGCAGCTCACCGGGGCCAGCATCGACCACTACGCCGAGATCAACCTGTTCGGCTTCAGCGAGATCACCCAGGCCATCGGCGGCGTCAAGGTGTGCCTCAAGGCGGCGACCAAGGACAGCTTCTCCGGCGCCGACTTCCCGGCCGGCGTGCAGACCATCTCCGGGGTGAACGCGCTCAAGTTCGTGCGGCAGCGGCACGAGCTGCCCAACGGCGACCTGGACCGGATCAAGCGCCAGCAGGTGTTCATGGCCGGCCTGGCCAGCACCGTGCTGTCCGGCGGCACGCTGACCAACCCCGGCAAGCTGGCCGGACTGATCGATGCCATCAAGAACGCCGTCGTGCTCGACCAGGGCTGGGACCTGCTCAGCTTCGCCACCCAGCTCAAGGGCATGACCGGCGGCGGGCTGCACTTCCAGACCATTCCGACCGGCCGTCCCGACCTGCCGACGCCCAACGACGGCCAGGCCGTCGAGGTGGATCCGGACCAGGTCAAGTCGTTCGTGCAGCAGCTGACCGGCACCAAGCCCACCGGCTCCAGCGCCCCGACCAGCGGCTCTTCGTCCACCGGCAACAGCATCACCGTCGAGGTGCGCAACGCCAACGGCACCCCCGGCCTGGCCGACGCCGTGATGTCCGCCCTGGTGGCCAAGGGTTTCGCCGACGGCGGCACCGGCAACTCGACCAAGCGGTCCAAGTCGGTCATCCGCTACCCGGCCGGTGGCGCCGCCGCCGCCGAGAAGGTCTCCGAGGCCTTGGGCGGCGGCTACGACACCGAGCAGGACGACGCCGACGGCATCCCGGCCGGCCACGTTCGGCTGTTCGTGTCCACGCAGTACGACGGCCCCGGCGCCACCCAGGGCTTCGCCGGCACTCGGGCCTACGCGTTGGCCCCGACGACCTCCGCCGCGACGCCGAGCTCCACCGACACGATCACCGCTGACGGCGTGACCTGCGTCAACTAGCTCTGGTGTTCCCCACCTGTGTCGAAGAAGGCGTCGAGGTAGGCCTCCGGTTTGAGCTCGCTGTCCCGTAACAGCGAGAAGACCTCGGTGCCCTGGGTGATCCGGTCCTCGGCCAGTGCGAACGCCTGGGCGAAATCGAGGTGCTCGAAGCGGTTGTCACGGGCGTAGTCACGGGCCTCGCGGCTGGCGAGCTCGATCGCCTGCGCGGGGAAGCCGCGCGCCACAAGGTGATCCGCTCCTCGTACGGCCGGCTGCCGCGGTCGGTCCAGCTCCAGCGGAACACGCACCGCACCCCGTACCAGCAGAGCCCGTCGTCGGTCACACCGTCGATTATCCCCGTTATTCGATCAGGTCGGCGCGAAGTTCCTCGCGTAGCGCCTCGAGCTGCCGGTACGACCACAGGTCGCGAAACGCCGTGATGCGGCGGCCGTCGGTGTCGAGCACGAAGTGCGTGCCGCGGCGGGCCATGGTGATCGCGCCGATCCGCTCCCGGTCGACCTTGCTGGCCGGCCCGATCAGCACGTGCACCCGCAACTGCCGGTCGTCCAGCACCAGCCGGGTCCGCCGCAGGTAGGCCACCGGGATCAGCGCGAACACCGCGACGATCAGCAGCCAGAGCACGATCTGCAACGGCCCGAGCGTGCCGATCGTGGTGAAACCGGCGATCAGGGTCGTCAGGGACAACAGTCCCATCAGGACGATCACGGACAGCACACGCGGATTGGTCGGCGAGCAGTGGATCACCAGCGGATCGGGCATGACTGCACCCCAGCACGAAAACGACCCGATCGGGGATAACGCTTTCATAACGCGCGGCCCGTCGCGCTGGGACGGCGGACCGGGTTCGCGGTCAACTGCGGCGTCGGTCTGCGGGAAAGCGAGGGGACCTCACCGTGAAATGGACCTTGGCACTGGCCGCCGTTCTGCTGGCCTCGACGGTCGGCGCGGCGCCGGCATCGGCCGGCACACCGACGACCGAGCCGCGGCCGCCGGTCGCGGACAAGGTGTTCACGCAGCCCTGCCAGCCCTACACGTTCTACGAGTGCGGCACCGTCTCGGTGCCGCTGGACTACGCGCGGCCCGACGGCCCCAAGCTGACCATCGCGGTGTCCAGGTACAAGGCCACTGGCAGTGCGCGCCAGGGCGTGATCCTGTTCAACCCCGGTGGTCCCGGCGGCAGCGGCCTGTTCGCCGCCGGCGCGGTGCCCAAGAGCGTGCGCGCCGCGTACGACTTCATCGGCTTCGATCCGCGCGGCGTCGGCCGCAGCAGCCCCATCAGCTGCGTCGACCCGTCCTTCTACGCGACGCCGGCGGCCGACCCCAACCCGGCCGACGACGCGGCCAAGGTGCCGTTCGTGAAGCGGGCACGGTCCATTGCGGACGGTTGCGCGGCCAAATCCGGCGCGGAACTGCCGTACATCAACTCGGTCAACACCGCCCGGGACATGGACGAGATCCGCAAGGCCCTCGGTGAGCCCCAGATCTCGTACTACGGCGTCTCCTACGGCACCTACCTCGGCCCGGTGTACGGGCAGCTGTTCCCGGACAAGGTGCGGCGGATGCTGTTGGACAGCAACATCAACGCCGACACCTCGGCCGTGTGGTACCAGGCCAACCTGGACCAGGACGTGGCCTTCCAGAAGCGTGCCGACATCTGGTTCGACTGGATCGGCCGCTACGACAACGTCTTCCATCTCGGCAGCGGCACGGAAGCCGTGTACAACAGCTACTTCAAGGCCCGGTCCCAACTCGCGGCCAAGCCGGCCCCGATGGTCGGCCCGGCCGAGCTGGACACGATCGTCGTCAACTCGGCGTACTACGACATCAACTGGGTCAGCAACGCCAAGGCCATCAGCGACTACGTGGTCAAGGGCGACGCCACCGGGCTGACGAAGTACATGCAGCAGAACAACCCGGCCACCGCGGATGCCGAGAACAGCCAGGCGGTGTACAACGCCGTCGAGTGCAACGACGCCCGGTGGCCGCGGAGCTGGACGGTGTGGAACAACGACAACACCGCCGTTGCGCGCAAGGCTCCATTGCTGACATGGTCCAACGCCTGGCTGAACCTCCCGTGCGCCTTCTGGCGAGTGCCCCAGGCGGAGCCGCTGCGTATCACCGGGGCCGGCCTGCCGCCGATCCTGATGCTCCAGGGCACCAACGACGCCGCCACTCCGTACGAAGGCGCGCTGCGCACCCACCAGTTGCTGCCCAGCTCGCGGATGATCATCGAGCAGGGCGGCGGGTCGCACGGGCTGTACAACTCGCCGTGGGTGGGCAACAAGTGCATCGACGACCGTGCGACGGCGTACCTGCTGACCGGGGCGGTGCCGCCGGCCGACGTCAACTGCGCCGCCCATCCGCTGCCCGATCCCACCGCCGCGCCCGCGTCACGGACGCTACCCCACCCGTAGCCGCCCTTCCGCCTCTTTTGTCACATGCGCTTCCTATGTGGCACTCAGCGCCACATGGGAAGCGCATGTGAAGAAAGCCGGGTTCACCAGATGGGGGTAGCCCGCGCGGGGGATTCGGGGCAGTTGACCAGCAGCACGCAGCGGAAACAGCGCATGCCGTCGGCGGTGTCGACGATCAGGTCGCGGTGGGCGGAGTGGGTGCAGCGGGCGGCCAGCATGCCCCGTCCGACCTGGGTGATCTGTGCCAGGGGAAAGGCATGCACCTGGTCGTCGTACTGGCTGTGCCACCAGATGAACGGGCCGGTCATGGCGGAAACGCTAGAAGCACGCCGCGGACCGGGTTCGCCATCGGGCGCACGTCACCTCGCCATCGCACGCACGGGTCGCTAGCGTCACCGAGGTGGAGCGCAACGAGCGCCTCGAAGCCATGCAGGAAGCCGCATCGGCGGCCTTCGCACCCCTGCGACTGACCACAGAGGACTATGACTTCGACGGCGGCATCCGGTACGCCAACGCGGGCGGCTTGCTGGTGGCCGACATCACCGGCAACCCGGGCGGCGTGTGGCGGCCGCAGCGGCTGATCACCTCGACGGACAACGAGCTGTACAAGTTTTCCCTGCACCTGAGCGGAACCTGCGCGCTGGGCCAGGACGGCCGGCACGCCACCGTGCGTCCGGGCGACCTTGTCGTCTACGACACCACCCGCCCGTACGGCCTGGTGTACGGCACGACCTACCGCACGGTGGTGGTCGGCGTGCCGAGGAACGCCTGGCCGGCCAGGCATCGGCGCTACAGCAGGCGATCGCCAAGCCGACCCGTACCGACGGCGGTCTGCGCCGGGTGGTCGCCGGCATGCTGAACGGCCTGGCCGAGGACCTGGACGGCACGGTCACCGAGGGCGGCACCCAGCTGGCCGACGCCCTGCTTGCGCTGCTGGGAAAGGTTTTCACCGGCGACACCGCGCTGACCGACCCGCGAACGTCGATGCGGGAACGGATCCTGGCCTACTGCGAGGCCAATCTGCGCGACCCCGACCTGTCCGTGGAGTCGCTCGCCCAGGCGCACGGGATTTCCGTGCGGTACCTGCACAAGGTGTTCGCCGGCACCGGTACGACCATTGCCGCCCTGATCAGAACCCGCCGTCTGCAACGGATCCGCGACGACCTGGCCGATCCCGGCCAGGCCACGGTACCGGTGGCGGTCATCGCGGCCCGCTGGGGCGTGTTGGACCCGACGCACGTCAGCCGGCTGTTCCGCGCGGCCTACGGCACGTCTCCGGTGGGCTACCGGCGTCAGTTGCTGCGCTGAATCGGCATCCAGGCGGCGGCCTGCACCCGGGCCAGTCCGCTGCGCACGGCGGCGGCGAAGCGCTGGGCCTGCTCGAACGGCACGCCGGTGCAGCGCAGCTCCAGGTGCTCGGCGCGGATGGACAGCGCGCCGCCGGACAGCGAGTTGCCGGCGGTGGCGACCGACACGACCTCGTTCAGCGGGATGTGCGAGTCCTCGGTCAGCACCCGGAACTCGGTGGCCACCAGCGTGATGCCGGGGCCGGACAGCACGGCACGCACCGACTCGGTCGGACCGAGCCGGTCGGTGAACTCGGCGGAAAGCTCAATGGTGTCGGCCATCGCCTCAGGATCCTGGCGGCGGGCCGGCATCGTCACTAGCCCGTCGGAGTGAGCACGCCGGTCACGCGGCGTGAGACCGTGAAGAAGAACTTCACGACCCATGCAGAAATTATTAATAGAAGTTCGGTGTCGACCGAGGTTAGCTGAGTCGGTGGTCGCCTCCCCGTCAACCCTGACCGAAATCCCTGCCCCATCGGGTCGAGCCCGCGAGGGCCTGTGGCTCGCGATCGCCGCGTACGGCATGTGGGGCTTGTTCCCGCTGTACTTCCCGCTGCTCGAACCGGCCGGCGCGGTGGAGATCCTGGCCCATCGCATCGTCTGGTCACTGGTCGTGCTGGGCGCGGTGCTGCTGATCCGTCGCCGCTGGGCCTGGGTCGGCCAGCTGTTACGCCAGCCCAAGCGGCTGGGCCTGCTGGCGCTGGCCGCGGTGATGATCGGGATCAACTGGGGCACGTACATCTACGGCGTGAACGCCGGCGACGTGGTGGAGACCTCACTCGGCTACTTCATCAACCCGCTGCTGACGATCGCGTTGGGCGTGGTCGTGCTGCGGGAGCGGCTCGGTGCGGCGCAGTGGGTCGCGGTCGGCATCGGCGTGCTGGCCGTCGTGGTGCTCACCGTCGGCTACGGCCGGCCACCGTGGATCGCCCTGATCCTGGCCGTCGCCTTCGCGGTCTACGGCTTCATCAAGAAGCGGGTCAACCTGCCGGCCGTCGAGGCCCTGTCGGCCGAGACCGCGGTGCTGTTCGTGCCGGCCGTGGTGTTCCTGGTCGTGGCCGAGGTCGTCGGGTTCGGCACGTTTCTCGGTCATGGCGTCGGGCATCCGTTGATGCTGGTCGGCGCCGGTCTGATCACCGTGGTGCCGCTGGTGTGCTTCGGCGCGTCGGCGATCCGGCTGCCGCTGTCGACGCTGGGGCTGGTGCAGTACCTGGCGCCGGTGTTCCAGTTCCTGGTCGGCATCCTGATCGACCACGAGCAGATGAACGCCACCCGCTGGCTCGGCTTCGGCCTGGTCTGGGTGGCCCTGGCCGTGCTGGTGGCGGACGCCGGCCGACGGTTGTACGATTCTGGTCGTACAAACCGATCGGGAGGGGCACGTCGTGGCGTTGGGGCGGGTAGGGATCTGGAACCGGACGGTCGCCGAGGGGCGGCCGGAGTCCGCTGAGGCCGCCGCCGAGCTGGAGGAGCTCGGCTTCGGGGCGGTGTGGATCGGCGGCAGCCCGCCGGTGTCGATGGCCGAGAACGTGCTCGCGGCGACCTCCCGCATCATCGTCGCCACCTCCATCCTCAACATCTGGCAGCACGAGCCGGCTGACGTCGCCACGCAGGCCGCCGCGGCCAACGCGAAGTTCGACAACCGCTTCGTACTGGGTCTCGGCGCCAGCCATGGGCCGATGGTGGCCAACTATTCGAAGCCGCTGGCCACCATGAAGGCGTTCCTGGCCGGCCTCGACGCCGCCGGCCACCCTCGGGAGCAGCGCCTGCTGGCCGCCCTCGGGCCCAAGATGCTGGAGCTGTCCGCGCGCGAGGCCGGCGGCGCGGTCCCGTACCTCACCACTGCCGAGCACACCGCCCGCGCTCGCGACATCCTCGGGCCCGACCGGCTGCTCGTGCCGGAGTTGAAGGTCGTCCTGACCAACGACCGCGCCGAGGGCCTCGACATCGGCCGCGAGCACCTTCAGATCTACCTCACCCTGCCGAACTACCTGAACAGCCTCCGCACCCTCGGCTTCGACGACGCCGACTTCGCCGACGGCGGCAGCGACAAGCTCGTGACCGGCACCGTCGCCGTCGGCGACGAGTCCGTCGTCGACGAGTGGGTGCAGCGCCACCTCGACGCCGGCGCTGACCACGTCGCCATCCAGGTCCTCAACAGTCCGCTCCCGCGGGACCAGTGGCGTGCCCTGTCCGGGTTGACCCAGCACCGTTCCTGACCCGGTACCGACCCCCGTCAGCGGCCGGTAGGCCGGTCACCGGGACGCCTTCCGAACCCGGTTTGGGGATGCGCTGCACGCGGTTGACCTGCACTCCGAGTGCGCGAGGCCCCGCCCCTGCTTCGTCCGGTTGCCGGATTTTTCGAGGTCCGCCACCCGACGCGCCCCCACCTGGCCCGATGCGGGCCTCGAAAAATCTGGCAAGGGCGAGGCAGGGGTCACGAGGGGCCGAGCCGCGACGCCGGAGGCGGCGCCATGTCACAGTCAAGTGTTCTCGTCCACTGGAAGACGGCTAACGCGCGTAACTGCAAACGTGCACACTGAGGGGCGTTTGCACACCGTCGGCTGGAGGACCATTGGAGCGGACACTGGCCTGGGACGGGGCCGCCGTCGTGGCTGTCGACCAGTGCGCGCTGCCGCACGAGCGGACCGTGCTGCGCCTGACGACACCGGATGAGGTCATCGACGCGATCAAGCGGCTGGCCATCCGGGGCGCGCCGGCGATCGGGGTGGCGGGTGCGCTGGGGGTGGCGTTGTCGGCGCAGCTCAGTGACGGCGACGACCAGGCGGTGCGTGAGGACGCCGAACGCATCGCCAACGCGAGGCCGACCGCGGTCAACCTCAGCTGGGCGGTGCGCCGGGTCCTGACGAAACTGCCGGGCGGCGCGCGGGCAGTGCTGGACGAGGCGCTGGCCATGCTGGAAGAGGACGAGCGGACCAATCGCGCCATGGCGGCTCGCGCCGCCGACGCGGTGCTCGGACTGACCAGCCGCCGTCCGCTGCGGATCCTGACCCACTGCAACACCGGTGCGCTGGCCACCGTTGCTGTGGGCACGGCGCTGGGCGGCATCAAGGAGCTGGCCGAGCGGGGCCTGGTCGAAGAGGTGTTGGCCGGCGAGACTCGGCCGCTGCTCCAGGGCGCGCGTCTGACGGCATGGGAGCTGACGCAGGCCGGGATTCCGTTCCGGTTGTGCGTCGACTCCGCCGGCCCGGCAGCCATCGCGGCTGGGCTTGTCGACGTGGTCATGGTTGGTGCCGACCGCATCACCGCGAACGGCGACGTCGCCAACAAGGTCGGCACCTACTCGCTGGCCGTCGCGGCCAAGCGCAGCGGGATTCCGTTCGTGGTCGTCGCCCCCGAGTCGACCGTCGACGAGTCCATCGCGGACGGCTCGCAGATCGTCATCGAGCAGCGGCACGCCGACGAAGTCATCGCCTTCCATGGGCATCGTGTCGCGCTGCCGGAGACGCCGGTGTTCAACCCGGCCTTCGACGTCACGCCGAACGACCTCGTGACGGCGATCGTGACCGAGGAGCGGGTCTGGCCGCAGCGGCCGGCCGGGCAGCTGGCCGAGGTCGCGCGCGGCCTCTACCAGCGCGGCTGGCTGGACGGCACCGCCGGCAACCTGTCCGTGCGGATCGGCGACCAGGCCCTGATCACCGCCAGTGGACGTAGCAAGGGCGAGCTGACCGACGCCGACGTGGTGCTGGTCGAGGCCGAGACCGGGGCCCACATCTCGGGGCCCAAGCCGTCGGCCGAGACGTGCATCCACGCCGCCATCTACAAGGCGTTCCCGGACTGCGGCGCAGTCGTGCACGCCCATCCGCCCTACGCGACCGCCGTCGCGGCGCGGGCCATGGCCGCCGGCCAGGAGTCCGTGCGCTTCACCGACTTCGAAATCATCAAGGGGCTCGGCGTCGCCGACCCGCACGCGGTGGACGTGCTGGTGTTCACCAACTGGTCGGACGTGCCGCGTATCGCCGCCGAGGTGGGCGAACGCGTCGACGGCTCAGTGCCCGTGCTGCTGATCGGCCACCACGGCGTGACGGCGTGGGGACCTACCCTGGAGATCGCTCGCAACCGGGTGGAGTGCATCGAGGCCCTCTGCCGGCTGCATCTGCTCACGAATTAGGAGACCACCGATGACGCTGTTGCAGGTCATGGCCGACGGCGACCGTGACGAGGTGTTGCTGCGCACCACCGACCTCGCGACGATCGCCGCCGAGCTGGCGCCGTTCAACATCACCCTCGAGCAGTGGGACACCGTCGAGCTGTCCGACACCGCCGGGCAGGAGGAGATCCTCGAGGCGTACCGGGCCGACGTCGAGAAGGTGTCCAAGGAGGGCGACTTCCGGCTGGTCGACGTGGTGCGGATGAAGCCGTCCGACGACCCCGAGTGGCCGGCCCTGGCCAAGGGGGCCCGGGAGAGGTTCCTCAACGAGCACACCCACGACGAGGACGAGGTCCGCTTCTTCGTCGAGGGCAAGGGCTGCTTCTACCTGCACCTTGACGGCAAGGTGTACGCCGTCGTGTGCGAGCGCGGCGACCTGATGTCGGTGCCGGCCGGCACCACGCACTGGTTCGACATGGGCTCGGAGCCGGAGTTCTGCGCGATCCGGTTCTTCCAGGAGGAGGACGGCTGGGTTGCCGGCTTCACCGGTGACGGCATCTCGTCCCGGATGCCGACGCTGGACGAACTGGTGTGATCGTCACCGATATCGAGGGCACCACCAGCGCGATTTCCCATGTGCACCAGGTGCTCTTCCCGTACTCGCGGGCGCGCATCGGTGACTGGGTGCGCCGGCCCGAGGCGGCCTCCGTGGTGCGCGAGGTGGCCGACGATCCCGATGAGGCGGCGTCGATCCTGGTCGGCTGGATCGACGCCGACGTCAAGGCCACGCCGCTGAAGACGTTGCAGGGCTTGATCTGGGCCGAGGGCTACGCCTCCGGCGAGCTCACCGCGCACGTCTACGACGACGTGCCACCGGTGCTCCGGCGGTGGTCGGCCGACGGTGTGCCGGTGTACGTCTACTCGTCGGGATCCGAACTGGCGCAACGGTTGTGGTTCAAGCACACCCAGCACGGCGACCTGTTGCACCATTTTGCCGGGCACTTCGACACCGTGTCGGCCGGGCCGAAGCGTGACGTCGGCTCGTACCAGGCGATCGCGAAGTCGATCGGGGCCGAGCCGTCGGAGCTGACGTTCCTGTCCGACGTCGCCGCCGAGCTCGACGCGGCCGCCGAGGCCGGCTGGCAGACGATCGGCGTGAGTCGTCCCGAGGACGGCTCCCCGGACACCGGCAACCACCGGCGGATCACCAGCTTCGCCCAGCTGTAAACCGGATTTCGATATGACGCTGAGCGGGACTCGCGGGGGTTCATCAACCCCCGCGAGTCCCGCTTGGCGTCAGGGCGAGTCCCGCTTGGCGTCAGCTGACGGTGAAGGTGACCGGGCCGGCCAGTGCGGTGTAGCCGTCGTTGTAGAGGTACCAGGCGGCATAGGTGCCCGCCGACAGCGAGAACGTGAGACTGCCGCCGGCCCCGGGCGCGTACTGCCAGGTCGTGGACGGCTGCGAACCGGGCTGCACGCCGACCGGGTAGATGCCGATCCAGTTCTTGTCGCTAACGGTCGCGGCCGGCGTTGAGTACTGAAACGTGCTCGGGCCGCCGGTCAGCGTGCTGCCGGCGGTGGTCGTGGTGAAGGCGTCGTCGAGCGGCGTGGCGTAGCGGTCGTTGGCGGTGATCGCCGGCAGCCCGAGCGCGGCCTCGATCGTCCGGCCGGTGCCGTAGTGGTCGTAGCGACTGGTGCTGACCCGCCCGGCCGGGACCGTGCCCTGCGAGCCGACGACGATCGTGGCGACCTGGTTGCCGACGCCGGAGGCGTTCTCGTCCCAGGTGACGATCAGCAGCGAGCGCTGCGTGGTCCACGCCGGCGAGTGCACGATCGGGTCGAGGGTCTGCTTCAGCCAGCCGTCCTGGACCTTCAGGCTGGCGGCGCTGCCGTTGCCGGACGCCTCACCGTCGTAGTAGTCGTCGGCGGCCAACCACGAGAACGCCGGCGTGGTCGACGCGCTGGCGAGGTCGGTCGTGAGCTGGTTGGTGTCGAACAGATGGGCCTGGCACCGCGCGGAATTCCCGCTCACGTTGGTGTAGTTGATGAACGGGGCGTCGTCCGGCTCGTAGTACTTGTCGTACTGCGTGGTGGTGTTGCAGGGCGTGCCCATGCCCTGCTCGTACGCCTTCCACGACTTGCCGGCGGCCTCGAGCTTGTCACCGAGATGCGCGTTGGGGTCGTTGATGTTCGGGAAGTACGTCGCCCCGGTGGCGTAGGTGTCGCCGCCGGCGATAGCGAGATAGTTCTCGTCGCTGGGGTGGTAGACGGCGTGGTAGTTGGCCATCAACGTGCCCTGCGCCATCAGGCTGTGCAGGTACGGCGTGTCAGTGGTGTCGTTCATGATGGCGGAGTAGTTGGTGTTCTCCATCATCACTGTGAAGACGTGGTCGTAGCCGGGGACCTGCGACGGCGGCGGGGTCAGCACCGGCTGGCGCACCGGCGTGGACAGCGTCAGCGACAGGTTGTCCGCGTAGCCGGATTCCCCGCTGCTGTTGACGAATCGCACCTGGACGAGCACCGAACGCGTGCCGGCGGGCACCGCGCCGGTGACGTCGCGGGCCAGGAACTCCGTTGTGCCACCGCGATCGGACTCGCTGACGGTCGGCAGCTGCGCGGTCGTCCCGAGCTGGTGCGCCGAGCCGTCGAGGAACTGCGCGGAAACGCCGGCATAGCCGGCATAAGTGGTCCAGCCGCCGAGCCAGCCGGACAGGTCGTACGTGACACCGCCGCCGTCGATCGCCGCTGCCGCCGAGGAAACGTCGACGGTCTGCGAGATCGTGCCGTCACCCTGATCGCCGGGGGCGAGAAAAGCCTTTCCCGGCAAGGGATTGGCCGGATGGCCGAAGCTGCCGGCCGAGTAGCAGATCACGTCCGGGCTGCCGGCCGTGACCGTCCAGCCGGGCACGGTCGTGGCCGCGTGCCAGTCGTTCGTGCAGTAGCCCGCCTCGGCGTCGCCGCCGACGATCAGGTTGCCGCTGCTGGTGGCCGCGAACGCCGGCGCACCGGCCAGCGTGATCGCCAAGCAGCCTACGAGAATCCCCAGTCGCATTCTGGTCCTGCCCTTCACCGCGTCGTGGTGCAGTGCAGTGTCGGGAGTGCCGTTGAACCCCCGGCGACGAGCAGGCTACCGGCAGACCAGCTTGTCGCCAACCCTTCACCGGCGGTTCAGACTTGGCCAGCGGGGCCAAGTCTGAACCGCACAAGTGTGCAACGTGGACAGTTATTCGAAGGTCTCGCCGGCGGCGGCCTTCTTGCGCAGCAGCTCCGGCGGGGCGAAGCGGTCGCCGTAGCGCTGGGCCAGCTCCTCGGCCCGGGCGATGAAGCCGTTGAGGCCACCCTCGTAGCCGTTGATGTACTGGAGCACGCCGCCGGTCCAGGCCGGGAAGCCGATGCCGAAGATGGAGCCGATGTTGGCGTCGGCGACGGCGGTGATCACGCCTTCCTCCACGCACTTCACCGTCTCGATGGCTTCGGCGAACAGCATGCGCTCCTGCATGTCCTTGAAGGGAATCTCGTCGCCCTCGCGGATGATGCCCGGCTTGCCGAAGTGCTCGACCAGGCCCGGCCAGAGGCCGGCGCGCTTGCCGTCGGCGTAGTCGTAGAAGCCCTTGCCGTAGGCGCGGCCGCCGCGGTCGAAGTCGACCACCATGCGGTCGATGACCTGCTCGGCCGGGTGTGAGACCCAGGTGCCGCCGGCCGCCTCGATCGCCTTGCGGGACTCGTCGCGGATCTTGCGCGGCAGGGTCAGCGTGAGCTCGTCCATCAGCGACAGCACCGGGGCCGGGTAGCCGGCCTGGGTGCTGGCCTGCTCGATGGACGGGGCCGGCAGGCCCTCGCCCAGCATGGCCACGCCCTCGTTGATGAACGTGCCGATGACCCGGCTGGTGAAGAAGCCGCGGCTGTCGTTGACCACGATCGGCGTCTTCTTCAGCTGGAGCACCACGTCGAACGCCTTGGCCAGCGCCTCGTCGCCGGTGTTGGCGCCGCGGATGATCTCCACCAGCGGCATCTTGTCCACCGGCGAGAAGAAGTGCAGGCCGACGAAGTCGGCCTGGCGCTTGACGCCCTCGGCCAGGCCGGTGATCGGCAGCGTCGAGGTGTTGGAGCACAGCAGCGCGTCCGGCTCGACCACGTTCTCGATCTCGGCGAACACCTGGTGCTTGAGCTCGGTGTTCTCGAAGACGGCCTCGATCACCAGGTCGCAGCCGGCCAGGTCGGCCGGGTCGGCGGTGGGGGTGATGCGGGCCAGGATCTCGTCCCGCTTCTCCGGCGTCGTCTTGCCGCGGCTGAGCGCCTTGTCCAGCAGGCCGACCGAGTAGTTCTTGCCCTTCTCGGCTGCCTCGATCGAGACGTCCTTGAGCACGACCTGCATGCCGGCGCGGGCGGCCGAGTAGGCGATGCCCGCGCCCATCATGCCGGCGCCGAGCACGGCGACCTTCTTGGTCGTGTACTGCGGAACGCCCTGCGGACGGCTGCCGCCCTTGTTGATCGTCTGCAGGTCGAAGAAGAACGCCTTGATCATGTTCTTCGAGACCTGGCCGGCCGACAGCTGGAGCATGTAGCGGGACTCGATGCGCAGCGCCGACTCGAAGTCGACCTGGCTGCCCTCGACCGCGGCCGACAGGATCGCCTTGGGCGCCGGCATCGGCGCGCCCTTGAGCTGCTTGCGCAGGTTGGCCGGGAAGGCCGGCAGGTTGGCCGCGAACTTGGGCACCGACGGCGTGCCGCCGGGGATCTTGTAGCCCTTGACGTCCCAGGGCTGCACGGCCGCCGGGTTGTCCTTGATCCACTGCTTGGCCCGGCCGATCATCTCCTCCGGCGTCGCCACGACCTCGTCGACGATGCCGGTGTCCCTGGCCGCGGCCGGGGCCAGCTGCTGGCCCTGCAACAGCAGCTTCAGCAGGGCGTCGGCGATGCCGAGCATGCGCACCGTGCGGACCACGCCGCCGGCGCCGGGCAGCAGGCCCAGCGTCACCTCGGGAAAACCGAAGCGGGACTTGGGGTTGTCCAGCGCGACCCGGTGGTGACAGGACAGCGCGATCTCCAGGCCGCCGCCCAGCGCCGAGCCGTTCAGCGCCGCCACGACCGGTCGGCCCAGCGTCTCCAGGCCGCGCAGCGCCGCCTTCGTGCTGGTCAGCGTGGCCATGAAGGTCTCGCCGTCGGCCGGCGTCACGCGGCGCAGGTCGTTGAGGTCGCCACCGGCGAAGAAGGTCTTCTTGGCCGAGGTCAGCACCACGCCCGTGATGTCGTCACGCTCGCGGCGCAGCCGCTCCACGACCTCGGTCACCGCCGCGGTGAACACCGGGTTCATCGTGTTGGCGGACTGGCCCGGCGCGTCCATCGTCAGCGTGACGATGCCGTCGGAGTCGGAGTCCCACTGGAAGTACTCGCTCATGACCTCGTCCCTCAGACGCGCTCGACGATGGTGGCGAGGCCCATGCCGCCGCCGATGCACAGGGTGACCATTCCGTACCGCAGCTCGCGACGCTCCAGCTCGTCCACGATGGTGCCGAGGATCATCGCGCCGGTGGCGCCCAGCGGGTGGCCCAGCGCGATCGCGCCGCCGTTGACGTTGACCTTGTCCCACGGGATGTCCATGTCGCGCATGAAGCGCAGCACGACCGCGGCGAACGCCTCGTTCATCTCGACCAGGTCGATGTCGTCCACCGTCAGGCCGGCCTTGGCCAGCGCCTTGCGGCAGGCCGGGGCCGGGCCGGTCAGCATGATCGTCGGGTCCGCGCCGCTGACCGCCGTCGCCACGATGCGGGCCCGCGGCGTCAGGCCGAACTCCTTGCCGATCTGCTCGCTGCCGATCGCCACCAGCGCGGCGCCGTCCACGATGCCCGACGAGTTGCCGGCCGTGTGCACGTGGTTGATGCGCTCGACCCAGTGGTACTTCTGCAGCGCCACCGAGTCGAAGCCGCCCATCTCGCCGATCATCGCGAAGGACGGCTTCAGCTCGCCGAGGCCCTCCAGCGTGGTCTGCGGGCGGATGAACTCGTCACGCTCCAGCACCGCGAGGCCGTTGCGGTCGCGGACCGGGACCACCGAGCGGTCGAAGAAGCCGTTGCTCTGCGCCTTGGCCGCGCGGGCCTGCGACTCCACCGCGTAGGCGTCCACGTCCTCGCGGGAGAAGCCTTCGATCGAGGCGATCAGGTCCGCGCCGATGCCCTGCGGCACGAAGCTCGTGTCGTAGGCCGTCTCCGGGTCCATCGCCCAGGCGCCGCCGTCCGAGCCCATCGGGACCCGGGACATCGACTCGACGCCGCCGGCCAGGATCAGGTCGTCCCAGCCCGAGCGCACCTTCTGCGCCGCGATGTTCACCGCCTCCAGGCCCGAGGCGCAGAACCGGTTCAGCTGCACGCCGGCCACCGTGTTCGGCAGGCCCGCGGCCAGTGCGGCCGTCTTGGCGATGTCGGCGCCCTGGTCGCCGACCGGGGTCACGCAGCCCAGCACCACGTCGTCGATGCGGGCCGGATCGAGGTTCGGGTTGCGGGTGCGCAGCTCGTCGATCAGGCCGACGAGCAGGGATACGGGCTTGACCTCGTGCAGCGACCCGGTCTGCTTGCCCTTCCCCCGCGGGGTCCGGACCGCGTCGAACACAAAAGCTTCGGTGCTCATGGCTGTGGCGCCTCCTGGCTCGGGCATCACCTCGACGGTAGCGGTGCCCCAAGTAACAATCAATCCAGCCTGCATGTATCACATACCGCCTGGAATGTGAGTTGGGTCTCCCTCGGACCGGTACCGATCACTACCGGTCCTTGCGGGTCGCTACCGGTTGCTGCACGTCAGCGTTATCGTGGCTGTATGGCCTCGCCGGCGCACTACTCGAACTCGGATCCGCATCAGTCCGCCGAGTCGATGGCCCAGGGGCACACGGAGTGGGCCGGCGACGAGGAAGCCGCGGCCAGGTTCGGCTCGCCGGCCTCGATCCGGGCGGCGTTGCTGTCCGAGCAGGTGGCCGAGTTCGACGCCGCCTACGACGCGGCGCTCACCGCCGCCCGGCAGACGCTCAGCCTGGACCAGTTGCACCAGGTGTTGCGGGTCTGGCGGCGGGTGGCATGGCAGACCGAGACCGACGCCAATGCCCTGCGCGAGATGGCGGACGCCACCGCCGAGGTGCGTCGCACGGGTACGCCTCGCGACGGCAGTGTTTCCTGGCAGGAGCTCAAGGCCGAGCTGGGCATCTGACGGTCGCTCTTCGTGTCCTACCAGCTCGACATCGATCCGCTCGCGCGTGCGCAGATCCGCGCTCTGCCGTCGGCCGCACACGGCGCGCTGTCCGAGGCGTTCGACGTGCTCGCGCTCGTGCCGGAGCGTGGTGAGCCGCTGCACGCCGGTAATCCCGACGGCGGTCTCTATCAGCTGGTGTTCGGCGGCGGTCCCGGCCTGATCACCTACCTGTTGCTGGCCGACCAGCGTCGGGTCGACGTGCTCATTGTCAACTGGGTCCGGCTGTAGCCCGAACGCGCGGGGTCGGCGAAATGGCAGCGGGCTTCGGGGCGGGCGGCGCTACCGTGGCCGGATGAGCACCCCCGACGACATCGTCGACTTCCTGGTCGGGTTTTCCTGCCGACAGGCCACGGACGTGATCGAGGTGCCGGGCGGGGTGGCGGTCCGACATCGGGACTTTCCGGCCTCGTACAACAACAACCGGGTGCTGGTGCGGGAGCCGGTCGAGGCGGGGGAGCTGCTGGCGGCGGTGGACGAGGTGATGGCGGACCTGGACTACCGCGTGATCGTGTTCCTCGACGACGAACCGGGGCGGGAGTTCGGGCCGGCGGCGGAGGCGGCGGGGTATCAGGCGCACGAGCTGGTGCCGATGAGGTTCGGGGCCAAGGTGCCGCCGGAGCCGGCGGTACGGGTGGAGTCGCTGAAACTGCCGGTGATGATCGAGGCGCTGCGGCGGAACTGGCGGGCCGAGGAGCCGGAGCTGCCGGAGGACGAGGTGGAGCAGCTGGCCACCCGCATCGCGGCGCGGCAGCGGGGTGCGGACGAGGTGCACTTCCTCGGGGTGCTGGCCGACGGTCAACCGGTCGCCTGGGCGGATCTGTATCTGCACCAAGGGATCGCGCAGATCGAGTACGTGCTGACGCCGCCCGGGTACCAAGGCCGCGGCTACTCGACGGCGATCATGCACGAGGCGCTGCGCCGGGCCCGGGACTGCGAGACGGTGTTCCTGTTCGCCGACGGCGTCGACTGGCCCCAACACTGGTACGGCCGACTGGGGTTCACCCCAGTCGGCCGCTTCCACGAGTACGTCAGGACTACTTAGCCCACGGCACCTGCGGCGAGGCGTAGAAGTTCACGCCCTGCGCCTTCCACCGCGGCCCCTGCGCGGCCAGCCGCGTCTTGAACGTGGTCCAGTTGTGCGTCGCCGCCTGCGACCAGCCCAGCTCGGCCAGCTCGGCCAGCCGTGGGAAGGCCATGTACTGGATGTCGGCCAGCTTGGTGATGGTCTCCGTCCACAGTGGACCCTCGACGCCGTTGACGTTGGCCGCGCTGACCCCGGTCAGGTACTTGCCCGGGTCCCAGCTGTAGGCGTCCTTGGCCTCGATCAGGCCGGCCCAGTCCTGGCCCAGCGGCGTGCTGGCGGTGTACTTCATGTCCAGGTAGGCCAGGTTGGCCGGGGACAGCACGAAATGCGTGCCCTTCTTGGCCGCGGCCTGCACGGCGGCGTTGGTCGGCGTGGTGTCCCAGTACTGCCCGATGGTCGACGGCAGCAGATCGGCCTTGCTGATGTCGTGCCAGCCGATGGCGATCTTGCCGTGCTTGGCCACGATCGCCTGGACCTTGGGGATGAACGCCTTGTAGTCGGCGTCGGTGGTGGACTGCGACTCGTCGCCGCCGATGTGGATGTACGGGCCGGGGGTGATCGCCGCCAGCTCGCCGATCACGTCGTCGAGGAACTTGTAGGTGATGTCTTTGTTCACGCACAGCGTGCTGAAGCCGACGTCGGTGCCGGTGTAGAGCGGCGGGGCCACGCCGTTGCAGTTCAGCTCGGCGTAGGAGGCCAGTGCGGCGTTGGTGTGCCCGGGCATGTCGATCTCGGGGATGATCGTGATGAACCGGCTGGCCGCGTAGGCCACGATGTCCTTGTACTGGGCCTGCGTGTAGTAGCCGCCGGCGCCGCCGCCGACCTGGGTGCTGCCGCCATAGGTGGCCAGCCGCGGCCAGCTGTTGATCTGGATGCGCCAGCCCTGGTCGTCGCTCAGGTGCAGGTGCAGCGTGTTGACCTTGTACCGGGCGATCTCGTCGATGTAGCTCTTGACCGTGTCCACGCCGAAGAAGTGGCGGGACACGTCCAGCATCGCGCCGCGGTAGCCGAAGCGCGGGTGGTCGGTGATCCGGCCGCCCTGGATCGTCCACGGGCCGGCCTGCTTGGTGCTGGCGTCGATGCTGGCCGGCAGCAGCTGGCGCAGCGTCTGCACGCCCTCGAACAGGCCGGCCGGCTTGTTCGCGGTCAGCACCACCGAGTTCGTGTTGACCGTCAGCTGGTAGCCCTCGTCGCCGAGGGACGGGTCGGGCGCGACGAGCAGCTGGATCGGGTCGAACGCGTGCGCGACGAACGCCTTGTCCACCGGTAAGGCGAAGCCGGTCGCCGGGCGCAGCGCGCCGGCCAGGTAGTCGCCGACCGGTGCGGCCTGGCCACTGGCGGCGATCCTGGCCCCGCTGCCCAGCGTGAAGACCGAGCTGGCCTGGGCCACGGTGGCCGGGGCCGGCACCACGCTGGCGTACGGCACCGCCTTCGGTTTCACCGGTGCCGCCTGCGCGGCACCCGCCGTCCCGAGCAACGTGATGGCGGCGGCCGCGAGGACCAGCTGCCGGGGGATCGTTGACATGTCTGGATGTCCTCCCGCGCGGGAACCTGGGCGTGGCGGCGGAAACCCATTGGATACAGCCCCCGTGCGGCTGTCAAGGTCTGGACCACTCAGGGGGCCGCGCTGAACAGCAGCGACCCGGTTCGCTTGCACCCGATGTCACTCACGACCAGTCCGCCGCGCCAGCGGCCGGTCTCGTCGAGGTAGCGGAACTGCAATTCCCGCAGCGCCTCGCCATGGTCGTCCCGCACCCGGTGGTATCGCCCGGAGGAGTGAACGGAAACGCATTTCGTGCCGTACGCGACGGCGGCCATCGGGAACACGAGAGTGGAGGCCAGCAGGTCGGCGATCTGGATACCGACATGGTTTCGGCTGTCGGAGAACAGCGGCACTTCCAACACGGGCGGATACGGGTCGCCGGCGACCCGGTACTTCTGCGTGAATATCGAGTGCGCGACCCGCGAGTTGGCCTCCGGGTCCCGGCCGTCGGCGATGAGCAGCCCGGTCGAGCTCCGCTCGATCAGATACTGGGAGAAATGCTTCGCGATGTCCTGCGCGGCGTAGCAGTAGGTGGCGTCCGGCTTGAGCCCCTTGCCGGGGCGCTTGACCCAGATTCGCCCGACGACCTTGCCGCCGTGCCGGTTGACCAGTTCGATCAGGGCCTGTTGGATCAGCGAGGCCTGGCGGCGCCGGTTGCGGGAGTCGCTGCGGACCATCTGCAGCACCTCGTTGCCCTTGAGCTCGTGCAGCACCTCGTCCAGGGCGAGGCCGGTGTTGAAGCGGCGCGGGAAGTACCGCCGCTTGAGGGCCAGGAAATCACGGGTGAGGCCGGGAACGGCGCCGGCCTCGACGATAAGCCCCAGAATCACCATCACCGGAGTCGAGTTAATTCCCCGATCGGGTGATTCTGAGCCGCCGGACTCGTCGATATAGCAGAAATGCACCCGGGCAACATAGCGCATAAAAGCACTAAGGCCGCCCCGGGGGGCGGCCTTAGGATGTGGTGTTCGGTCGTTCTGACCTATGCACCGATACAGCCGTTTCTAGCTCGAAGCATACCCCACTACGCCATCCGGACGCAAACCGCGAAGCTCAGGCGCTGACCGTCAGCGCCGACACTCCCCGCAGGATGAAGTGGTCACGGTAGACCGGACGGTCGTCGACGAGCGTCAGCTCGGGCAGCGCGGTGGCGAGGCCGGCCAGTGCCAGCTGACCCTCCAAGCGGGCCAAGGGGGCGCCGAGGCAGAAGTGGATGCCCTGTCCGAACGAGACGAGGCGGCCGGGCTGCCGGGTCAGGTCAAGACGGTCGGGGTCGGGGAAGGCGTCGGGGTCGCGGTTGGCGGCGCCGAGGATCATGGACACGATCTCGCCGGCCAGCACGGAAGCGCCGGCGACCTCGGTGTCGGCCAACGCGACCCGGGACACGAACTGCACCGGCGAGTCGTAGCGGAGCAGCTCCTCGGTGGCGGCCGGCGCCTGGTCGGGGTTGTCCCGCAGGAAGGCCAGCTGCGCGGGATTGCGCAGCAGGGCCAGGGTGCCGTTGCCGATGAGGTTGACGGTGGTCTCGTGTCCGGCGACCAGCAGCAGCGCGAGGATGTCGAGCAGCTCCTGCTCGTCCAGCTTGTCGCCGTCCTGCTCGGCGGCGATCAGCCCGGTGAGCAGGTCGTCGGCCGGATGCCCGCGGCGGGCGGCGATGAGTTCACGGAAGTAGTTGTCGAACTCCAGCTTGGCCTCGTCCCGGCGGACCAGCTGCTCGGGCGTCTGCATGAAGTCGGGGTCGATGCCACGGGCCATCTCCTCCGACCAGCCGCTGAACCGTGCCTGGTCCTCGACCGGCACGCCGATGAGTTCGCTGATCACGATCACCGGCAGCGGATAGGCGAAGGCGCTCATCAGGTCGAATTCGCCGGCGCCACGCAACGGAGCCAGCAAATCGTCCACCCGCTGCTGGATACGAGGTCGCAGCTCGCGGATCACCTTGGGCGTGAAGGCCCGGCTGACCAGTCCTCGCAGCCGCGTGTGGTCCGGCGGGTTCAACGTCAGGAACGACAGGTGATCCGCCGCACGGTTGATGCCGACCCCGTGCCCGAGCTTCTGGTCCCTCAGCGCCGCCTCGATGTCGGCGTGCCTGGTCAACGTCCAGATGCCCATCGCGCTGTGGTGCACCGGATCGCTCTCGCGCTGCCGTCGGTAGACGGAGTACGGGTCGTCGCGGAAGCCGGGCTTCATCGGATCGAAGCCGAACGGCGTGTCGTCCACGGTCAGCGTCATGGCTCCACTGTGGCCCCGGCCCGACGCAGAGTCAACACGGTGTCGAAAAAAGTCGCCAGCGGGTTGAAAAGGGTATGATCCGTGGGTGTCCGCACCCGTCCGCCGCAGAGGCCCCAGCAAGGGCGACCTCAAACAGGAGGCGTTGCTGGAGACGGCGGAGCGGCTGCTGGCGACCAGGCCGCTGGCCGAGATCGGCATCGAGGAGCTGGCCAGGGGTGCCGGCATCTCCCGCTCCAGCTTCTACTTCTACTTCGAGTCCCGGCAGGCCATGCTGCTGGCCCTGCTGTCACGGGTGTCGGACGAGCTCGTCACGCAGGTCGTCGAGTGCTGGCTGCAACCCCAGGCCGACATGCGGCACACGGTCCGGCAGAGCATCGAGCTGGCCGTCCGGATGTGGGACGAGCACGGCGCGGTGCTGCTGGCCGCGCAGAACCCGGACGCCCCGGCGGAGGCCCAGGAGTTCATGGCCGACCTGAACGGCCGGCTGGTCGCGGCGTCCGAGGAGATGATCGAGCGCAATCGCGCGACGGGGGCGGCCCCGGCGGGACCGCCCTCCGCGCACTCGATGGCCACCATGCTGGTGGGCATGACCGAGCACACCATCTCGCACAACGTGGGCGCGCTGGGCCAGGCCGAGCTGGTGGACACGCTGACCGCGATCTGGCACCGCGCGATCTTCGCCGCGGACTAGGCCTCGGTGGCCGGCTGGAGTTGGGCGAACTTGGCCTGCCGGCGGCCGGCATACCACTTGGTCCACACGGCCAGCAGCACGAACGCGACGATGATCATCACGGTCGACACGGTGACCATGACCTCGGTCGGCAGCACGAACACCAGCGGGATCCGCAGCAGCGCCTCGAACAGCAACCCGAAGCCCCATACCGCCGACAGCACCACGAAGGTGTGGCGGAACTCCGGCCGGGTCGTCCACAGCTGGGCGAACTCGGCTTCCCGGGCCGGCTGCATGCGCAGCGCCGCGAAGTAGATCAGCGGCTTGCCGATCAGGCAGCTGACCAGGAAGGCGACGCCGGCCACGAAGGTGCCGGCGGATTCCTTGACCAGCAAGAACTTCACGTCGCCGGTCAGGAACGAGAGCACGATGCCGACGGTGAACACGCCGACCATCACGGCCGAGAACAGCTGGAACTTGCGGTCCCGGGCCGCGACGACCAGCGTGCGCAGCAGCGCGATCAGCGAGCCGGCCAGCAGCGCGACGAAGTCGCTCGCCCCCAGCCAGTGGGCCACGAAGTAGGCCGCCGTCGGCACGCCGACGTCGAAAACCAGCGACTTCAGGATCGTGGCCACACCGGGCGACTTCGTGGGCTCGGTCATCGCGACAGTTCTCCGTCCGGAATCCAGGACCCGTGGAAGCCGGCCGGCACCCGACGGGGTAGCACCACCGACGCGACCGGCTTGGCGGCCACGTCGGTGGCATCGTGCACGAGCAGTTGGGAGGCAACGGCCGGATCGGTGTTGGTGGCGATCGACAGCAGCCAGCCCTCATCTTCCCCGCTGGAGTCCGCCGCCGGCACAAAGACTGCCTCTCCGGCGCGCCACTCTGCCCCGAGCTCGTGCCGGCCGATCACGCCGCGGTCGGTGTCGAACTTGACGATGGCGTGTTCGTCGACCCCGTACAGGTAGCGGTTGGCCAGGCCGACGCGGCGGTCGTCGACGGTCGGGAACTCGATGCTGCCGTCGTCCAGCTCCTGCTCGGTGACCTTGCCGGTGCTCGGGTCGAGGATCCAGCGGTGCAGCTTGCTGACGGCCAGCGAGGCGGCCTGCTCGGCCCGCGGCGCGCCGCCGATCTTGGTCCAGCTCTCGAACCAGGCGTCGCGGTCGTAGCGGACGGCGTCCAGGATGACGCGGCCCTGCCCGTCCTCACGGGCGTTGCCGACGTGGAAGACGTAGCACGGGTCGACTTCGAACCAGGTGACGGTCGGGTCGTCCTTGCCCATCACGCCGATGCGCGAGGTGTACTTGTCGCTCCACTGGTACGGCATGCCGCGGCCGATCAGCTGGAAGTCGAACACGACCGGCAGGTCCAGCCACACCACGTGGTTCCGGGTGACGGCGAAGTCGTGCATCATCGTCGGCCCGGCCACCTGCACCGGGAAGCTCGTGACGAGCTCGCCGTCGGCGGAGAGCCGGTGGTAGGTCAGGAACGGCGGTCGCATGCCGTAGTCGAAGAAGTGCAGCTCGCCGGTCTCGGGGTCTTCCTTGGGGTGCGCGGTCATGCCGGTGGTGAGGCGGCCGCCGAAGTCGCACGGCGCGACCGTCTCCAGCTCGGGGCTGATCTCCCACGGGTAGCTGGTCTCCATCAGCGCGAAGATCTTGCCGCCGTGCTCGATGACGGACGTGTTGGCCGCGCCGGCGGCGAGGTCGCGGCTGCCGTCGGGGCCGTACAGGGCGCCGCCGTCCATGCGCTTGGTGTGCACCCAGCGGTTGCGGTACCACTCGGCGCGGCCCTGGTTGAGGCGGATGCCGTGCAGCATGCCCTGGCCGGTGAACCAGTGGCCGGGGTCCTCGCCGGGCACCGGGTTGGACCCGTTGCGGAAGTAGCGGCCGGTCAGCTCGGTCGGCAGGGTGCCTTCGACCTGGAGGTCGTACGCCTCGATCTCGTCGTCGACCGGGGCCAGCTCGCCGGTCAGGTAGTTCGGAGTCATGTCCCAACGGTGACACGTGCCCTATGACATGTCAACAGTGACATGACAGAGGTGGCATGTGGGCACGCCGCGTTGATCAGGTGGACGCGGGCGGTCACGTCGTCAGGTTCGCTGACACCGGCCGGCCGGGCCGCTGGCAGAGTGGTCCGGTCGGAAAGGGAGGCAGTCATGCCCGAGGCGAGCGCCTATGCGCGCGGAGTGCCGTGCTGGATCGACATTTCCTGCACGGACATCAATGCCGGCAAGGAGTTCTACGCGGCGCTGTTCGGCTGGGAGTACTTCACCGGTCCGGCCGAGTCCGGTTACTACACCCAGGCGCTGCTGGACGGGAAGTCGGTCGCCGGGCTGATGTCGCAGCCCGACCAGCCGGTGGCCTGGACGACGTACCTCAAGGCCGACGATGCCGACCTGACCCACAAGGCCATCGTCGAGCACGGCGGGCAGCCGATGACCGAGGTCATCGACGTGATGGGCGAGGGCCGGATGATCATCGCGGCCGACCCGACCGGCGGCGTGTTCGGCGTGTGGGAGCCCGGCCGGCACATCGGCTCGCGGGTGGTCAACGAGCCCGGCGCGGTGGTGTGGAACGAGCTGTCGACACCCAATGCCGCGCGGGCGCGGGAGTTCTACGGGTCCGTGTTCGGCCTGGAGATCGGCGATCCCATGCCGGACTTCGACTACACGACGATCAAGGCCGACGGCCGGGACGTCGGCGGGATCTTCACCGTGCCGGACGCGCAGCCGGAGTGGCGGGTGTACTTCGCCGTGGCCGACACGGATGCCACCACGGCCATCGCCGACAGCAACGGGGCGACCGTGCTCACCCAGCCCAAGGACACGCCGTTCGGCCGCATGGCGGTGATCCAGGATCCCCAGGGCGCCGTCTTCGCCCTGATGTCGGTATCGCAGAACTGAGCAAATCTCGGATAAAGCTTGGAAGGGGGCCTTCCTGCACTCGGAGTGCAGGAAGGCCCCTTCCAAGCGCTCAGGCCGCAGCCGGGGCGTGGTCGGCCGGCGCGGCCGGGGCGCTGCCGGCGTCGTGGCCACCGCCGCCGCCGAGTAGGCCGCTGAGCAGGCCGGACAGCGAGTCGAGCAGGCCGCTGACCAAGCCGGTGACCGAGTCGAGGATGCCGTCGCGGGGCTGCGGGCCGAGCGCGGTGGCCAGCTGGGTGCGCTGCTGTTCGGCGCGGCCGAGGTACATGGCGATGGCCGGGCTCATGGCCTGGCGGTCGACGTCCGTGCGGACCTGGGCCAACGCCGGGGCGAGGTCGGCGACGGCGACGCGCACGGCGGCGACGTCCTTGGCCTGCCAGGCGGCGGCGACGCGGTCGCGGCCCTGCTGAACCTGCTGGGCCAGCGTCGGGGTGCTGGCCTGCGCGACGCCGGAAACGCCGAGCACGGCGGCTACCAGCGTGGCGGCGATGATCCCGACAACGGTCTTGGGCATCGTTGACCTCTGGGTGGGGTGTCGGAACTGGACGCGCTCATAGTTGACCCGTGAAGCACTTTCCGCCCGTCTAGATCACCCGATCGGGGAACTCGGCCTGGAACAGGGCCAGCAAAGGCGTTGCCTTGACGGCCGTTTCCTCGTACTCACCGTCCGGATTGGACAGTGCGACCACCGCCCCGCCGACGCCGTAGCCGACCCGGCCGGGCGTGACCACGGCGGTGCGGATGACCACGCTCAGGTCGACGGCGCCGTTGAGCGAGAAGTAGCCGACGGCCCCCGAGTACACGCCGCGGGCGTCGCCCTCAAGGCGGTCGATGATCTTCATCGTGCGGATCTTGGGCGCGCCGGTCATGGAGCCGGGCGGGAAAGCCGCCCGTACGCAGTCGACGGGCGAGGCGTCCGGCCGCAGGCGGGCGGTGATCGTCGAGACCAGCTGGTGCACGGTCGCGTAGCTCTCCACGTCGAACAGCGTCGGCACGCGAACGCTGCCCACCTCGGCCACCCGGGCCAGGTCGTTGCGCACGAGATCGACGATCATGAGGCTCTCGGACCGGTCCTTCTCGCTGGTCCGGAGCTCTTCCCGCAACGCGGCATCGTGTTCGGGGGTGCTGCCGCGCGGCCGGGTTCCCTTGATGGGCTTGGATTCCACGACTCCGTCGGCGTCGATGCGCAGGAAGCGTTCCGGCGATGTGCTGAGCACGTGCAGGTCGCCGAACTTCAGCAACGCGCCGAACGGGGCCGGGCTGGTGCGCCGCAGGAACCGGTACGCCGCCCAGGGATCCACGTCGGCCTCGACGGTGATCCGGTTGGTCAGGTTGACCTCGTACGTCTCGCCCTCGGCGATCGCCTGCTGGCACGCCGTGATGGCATCGAGGTACTGCTCCCGGTTGTGCCGCAAGGAGATCGCCGCCGGTTCGAGTGCTTCCGCCGGTTCGAGGTCCACATCGGACACGTCATCCAGCAGTGACAGCTTCGAGGGATCCAAGGCCAGCACGTAGGTTGTGTGCTCGGCGTGGTCGAACACCACGGCGTGGTCGGCGAACATCATGGCGGCGTCGGGGTGCGGCGACCGGTGTGCGGCCTCGCCGCCGCACTCGGACTTCAGCTCGTAGCCGAGATAGCCGATCCATCCCAGCGCAAAGTCGAACGGCACGTCCGCGATCGCCTTGACCGCACCGAGTTCGCCGTCCAGCCACTCGAAGAACGAGCCCTCGACGTCGGCCGAGGTGACGCAGCGCGTGCCGGCCCCCATGATCGAGAACCGGCCGATTCCGTTGCTGTCCAGCCAGAACGCGTGCTCGGCGTGACGGAACAGCTGAGCGAACACGGCTTCGGGCTCGACGGTCGTCGGCATTCGGCGCACGTGCACGCTTACCGGCTCGCCGGCGGGCCGGCCAAAGCTGGTCGTGATCACCGGTCGCGGCCGCACCGGCGTCAGGTCGGCGAAGTTGCGCAGCAGCCGGTGGCCGTGCTCGGTGCGGATCGACTCGGGATGGAACTGCACGCCCCACAACGGTTTCGTCCGATGGTGCAGGCCCATCAGCACGCCGTCCGGCGTCCAGGCCGTGGCCTCCAACGACTCCGGCAGGTCCGTCACGGCCAGCGAGTGGTAGCGCACCGCCCGCAGCGGCGACGGCAGCCCGGCGAACAGGCCCTGGCCCGTGTGCTCGACCGGCGAGGTCCGTCCGTGCCGGGGCTCGTCGGCCCGGGCGACCTTGGCCCCGTACAGATGGGCGATCGCCTGGTGCCCGAGGCACACGCCCAGCAGCGGCAGCTCGCACCGGGCGAGCAGTTCGCGGCCCAGCCCCAGGTCGGCCTGGTGCTCCGGCGTGCCCGGCCCCGGCGACACCACCACGTTGTCGAACTCGGCCAGCAGTCCCGGGGTCAGCGCCGGGTCGTCGTTGCGCAGCACGGTCGGCGCGCACCCGGTGACCTCGGCCAGGTAGTGGGCCAGGTTGTGGGTGAACGAGTCGTAGTTGTCGACCAGCAGCGTCCGCACGCGGCGACGGTAACCCGCCCGACCCCGCCCCGGGTACTCATTGTGCGCCACCGAACGGCGGCAACTCGATCGGCGAACAACCGTTCACCACTTCGAGCGACAGATCGGAAACGCGCTGTCAGCAATTGCCGCACCAAGGACTGAGCTCGCCTCACCATTTCGTGGCTGGAGTATACAAGTCGACGGTCTCGGGAAGGGGGCGTCGTGCTGCGCAAACCGGCCGCCGCCGTCGGCGGGTTCTACGCCACTTCCCTCGACTCGTTCCGGTTCGCGTTCCGCCGCCCGTTCCAGACCCGCGAATTCCTCCGCCAGGCCTGGTTCATCGCCGGCGTCTGCCTGGCCCCGACGCTGCTGATGTCGATCCCGTTCTGCGTCATCACGGTTTTCCAGCTCAACCAGCTGCTGATCGAGCTGGGCGGGGCCGACCTGTCGGGCGCGGGGGCCGGTCTCGGCGTGGTGCGGGAGATCGCGCCGCTGGTCAGCGCCCTGGTCGTGGCCGGCTCGGGGGCCACGGCGATCTGCGCCGACCTGGGCGCGCGCCGGATCCGCGAGGAGATCGACGCGGTGCGGGCGCTCGGCCTGCACCCGGTGCACCGCCTGGTCGTGCCCAGGGTGCTGGCGGCGACGGTCGTCGCGCTGTGCCTCAACGGCATGGTGACATTGGTCGGCCTGCTGGCCGGCTACGTGTTCTCGGTGTACGTGCAACACGCCAGTCCGGGCCTGTTCATGGCCAATCTGACCCTGCTGGCCGGTCCGCGCGACTTTGCCATCAGCGAATTCAAGAGCGCGGTCTTCGGCCTGCTCGCCGGCCTGGTGGCATGCCATCTCGGATTGACGGCCAAAGGCGGCCCGAAAGGCGTCGGCGACGCGGTCAACCAGACGGTGGTGTGCAGTTTTCTGCTGCTGTTCCTGGCCAACAGCCTGATCACCGCGCTGTTCCTGAGGAGCTGACGATGCTGGGATCGATCGGCCGCCAACTGGAATTCCACGGCCGCGTCTACACGAAACTGCCGACCGCGCTGCGCAAGTACCGGCGGGAAGTGTTCCGCCTGCTGGCGGAGACGAGCATGGGCACCGGCGGACTGGCGGTCATCGGCGGAACCGCGGCGGTGGTGGCGTTCATGACGGCCGCGGTCGGCGTCGAGGTCGGCCTCCAGGGCTACGCGGCGTTGAACGACATCGGCGCGGGCGCGCTGGCCGGGTTCCTCTCCTCGTACGCCAACACGCGTGAGGCCGCGCCGCTGATCGCCGGCATCGCCCTGACGGCCACGGTCGGCGCCGGTTTCACCGCGCAGCTCGGCGCGATGCGGGTCAGCGAGGAGATCGACGCGCTCGAGGTGATGGCCATCCCGTCGTTGCCGTTCCTGGTCAGTACCCGGATCATCGCCGGCCTGCTGGCCATCGTGCCGCTGTTCGCGCTGGCCGTGCTGACCTCGTTCGCCGCGACCAAGTTCGTCGTCACGGTCGGTTTCGGCCAGCCGTCCGGCACCTACCAGCACTATTTCGACATCTTCCTCAACCCGGCCGACCTGTTCTGGGCCTTCGCCAAAGCGCTGCTGATGTCGATCGTGGTCATGTCCGTGCACTGCTATCACGGCTTCACCGCCCGCGGCGGCCCGGCCGGCGTCGGCATCGCGGTCGGCCGGGCGGTGCGGACGTCGCTGGTCACGGTGCTGCTGGTGGACATGGCCGTGGACTTCTGCGTGTTCGGCAACGCCTCGACCGTGCACATCGCCGGATGAACCGGCACACTGTGCTCGGGGCCGCGTTCGTCGTCGCTGTGCTGGCGGCGTCGGCGCTGGTCGCCGCGCAGTTCCAGGGCGCGTTGGATCGGGTCGTGCCGGTGACCGTGCTGGCCGGCCGGGCCGGGTTGTTGATGGATCGCGGGGCCGAGGTGAAGATCCTCGGCGTCACCGTCGGCACGGTCCGCAGCGTCACGCCCACGTCCGACGGGGCGGAGCTCGGCGTCGGCCTCTACCCGGCGCTGATCGACAAGGTGCCGGCGGAGGTCACGGCGAATGTGGTGCCGCTGACCATCTTCGGGGCCAAGTACATCGAGCTGATCAGGCCGCACGACCCGTCGCCGCCGATCAAGGCCGGCACGGTGATCGGCGGCAGCCGGGTGGCCGTGGAGATCAACGAGACCTTCGAGCACGTGCTGGACCAGCTCAACGCCATCGAGCCCAGCCGGTTCGACCTGGCGCTCACCGCGGTAGCGGATGCGTTGCAGGGCAACGGGGACAAGCTCGGCGAGCTGGCCACGAACCTGGACGGCTATCTCCGCCGGCTCAACCCCAGCCTGCCGGCGCTGCACGACGACCTGGCCAAGGCCCCGGCCGTGCTAGACACGTACGCGGCGGTCGTACCGGACGCGATCCGTGTCGGCGACAACCTCGGCGCGACCAGTGACACGCTGCTGTCCTCGCCGCTGACCACGTTCCTGTTGTCCCTGACCAAGTTCGGCCACCAGGGCAGCGAGTTCCTCACCGGTATCGACCAGCCGCTGACCGACGCGCTCAAGATCAGCCGGCCGACCGTCGGGCTGCTGGCCGACTACGCCAGCATGTTTCCCTGTCTGTTCCAGGGTCTCGACCTGAACCGGGAACTGTTGAGCCGCAACAAGGACAGTGGCCTGCACGTCGATGTCACGGTCGGCCCCGGCGCGCAGCCGTACCAGTATCCCCAGGATCTGCCCCAGATTCGGCCCGGCACCGGGCCCAGCTGCCACGGAATGGCGGCGGGCCGATGAAGTTCCTCGTCTTCTTACTCGTCAGCGTCGTCGCCGCGACACTGGTCGCCGTGACGCTGTCCGGCCGCGCCCCCGACGGCCCGGCCGACGACTTCCACGCGATCTTCGCCGACGCCTCCAATCTCGTTGCCGGTGACGAGGTTCGGGTCGCCGGCATCCGGGTCGGCACTGTTGGTGATCTGTCCATAGCGGACTCCAATCAGGTTCGCGTGACCTTCTCGGCGCAGCGAACCGTGGACCTGACCACCGGCACCCACGCGGCGGTGAAGTACAAGAACCTGGTCGGCGACCGTTACCTGGAGCTGACCGCCGGCGACGGCCCGGAACTCGCGCCGGACGGCACGATCCCGGTGGGGCAGACCGCGCCGGCGCTGGATCTGGACGCGTTGTTCAACGGCTTCAAGCCTTTGCTGGCCGCGTTGTCGCCGGACCAGGTCAACGCCGTGTCCGGCGAGCTGGTCACGGTGTTGCAGGGCGAGGGCGGCACGATCGACGAGCTGTTGGCCGCCCTGGCCTCGGTGACGTCCACATTGGCCGATCGTGACCAGGTGATCGGCGACGTGATCACCAATCTCGACGCCGCGCTGGCCCGCGTCAACACGGCCGAGCTCGGACAGTTGATCATCGAGTTGCAGCAGCTCGTCAGCGGCCTCAACGACGACCGGGACCAGATCGGCGACGCCGTCACCCACATCGATGCCCTGACCGGCCGCACGGCCCAGCTGCTCGGCGTCGTCCGGCCGTCGCTGCGGGACGACATCGGCAACCTCGGGCGGCTGTCGAACACCTTGAACGCCAACAGGGACAGCCTCACCGCGGCGCTGGCCACGTTGCCGGACGCCTATCAGCGGCTGACCCGCGGTGCCGCCTGGGGCGGCTACTTCAACATCTACCTGTGTGGTCTCGGCATCAAGCTCGCGGACCCGATCGCACTACGCAGCGGCATCGCCCGCTGCCGGCCGACGAAGTGAGGCGCGCATGACAAGGACCTTCGCCGAACGAGATCCGGTCAAGCTGGGCGTGATCGGCACGGTCGTGCTGGTGGCGGTGGTGGTCGGCGCTTTCGTGGTGCCGACAGCGATCGGCGGACGGCCGTTCGTGGCCGAGTTCGCCGAGGTAGGCGGCCTGGGCAGCGGGGACCCGGTGGTGGTTTCCGGGCTGAAGGTCGGCCAGGTCGACGGCGTGGACCTGGACGGCGACCGGGTCGATGTCACGTTTTCCTTGACGGACGACAACGTCCGTCTCGGCCAGGACACCAGCGCGGCGATCAAGGCCGAGACGGCACTGGGGCGCAAGGAACTCGCGCTGGCCCCGGCCGGATCGGGCGAGCTGCACCGGATCCCGCTCAACCGGACGACGGTGCCGTACGACGTCACGGATGCGCTGTCGGACGTCACCTCCGAGGTGTCCCAAGTGGACACCGGAAAGGTGTCGAACGCGCTGGACACGCTGTCGGACACGTTCAAGGACACGCCGCCGCAGGTCAAAGCCGTACTGGACGGCCTGAGCCGGATCTCTCAGACGGTCAGCTCCCGTGACGCGGCGTTGCGGGACCTGTTGCTGCACGCCAACAACGTCAGCGGCGTGCTGGCCAAGCGCGACGACCAGTTGGTCCAGATCCTCACGCAGGGCTCAACGCTGCTGGCGTCGCTGAACCAGCGTGGCGCGGACATCCGTTCCCTGCTGGCCAACTCGGTCGCGGTGTCCGACCAGCTCAGCGGCCTGGTGGCGGACAACAAGAACCAGCTCGACCCGACGCTCGAGCAGCTGGACGACCTGCTGACCGTCTTGCGGCAGAACCGGGGCCAGATCGAGCAGCTGCTGGACCGGACCGGGCCGCTGGTGCGGGAGGTCGGCGAGGCCATCGGCTCGGGGCCGTTCGTCGACACCCAGGTCGGCAACCTGGTGCCGACCAACCTGATTCCGCTGCTGCCGGAACTCCTTTCCAGGGGCGGAAAGTGAACCTGCACCGGCTGACCGTCGCCGCCGTGATCGCCGGCCTGCTGGCCTCGACCACGTACGTCGTGCTGAACCCGGGCGGCCGGCGGACCGCGACCCTGGAGTTCACGCGCGCGGTCAACCTGCACGAAGGCGACGACGTGCGGGTGCTGGGCGTGCGGATCGGCGAGGTCACGTCGGTGCGGCCGGCCGGCGACCACGTCACCGTCGGCATCGGCTACGACCGGCCGGTGCCGGCCGACGCCAAGGCGGTCATCGTCACGCCCAGCGTGATCAGCGGCCGGTTCGTGCAGCTCACGCCGGCCTACACGCACGGCCCGCAGCTGGCCGACGGCGCGGTGATCGCCAAGGACCGCACGGCCGTGCCGGTGGAGTGGGACGACCTGAAGGACCAGCTCACCAGGCTGTCCAAGGCGTTGGCGCAGAACGGATCCCTACCCAAGGCCATCGACACCGCCGCGGCCAACCTCCAGGGCAACGGTGGCTCGATCCGGCAGACGATCACCGACCTGGCCAAGGCCGCGAGCACGCTGACCGCCGGCAGCAAGGACCTCTTCGGCACGATCAACAACCTGCAAGTGTTGATCACCGCGCTGAACGGGGCCGACCAGCAGGTCCGGACGTTCAGCGCGCAGCTGACCGCCGTCGCGAAGCTGGTGGACGACAACAAGAACGAGCTTTCCGCCGCGCTCAAGGCCCTGGACAGGGCGACGGCCGAGGTCGCGGACTTCGCTGCCCACCATGCGGATCGGCTCGGCGTCACGGTCGGCCAGCTGGCCGACGTGACCAAGATCCTCGCCGACGACCGGGCCAAGCTGGCCGAGATCCTGCACCAGGCGCCGACCACGCTGGCCGACACGCTGGCCCTGTTCGACCCGAGCACCAACACCTTGCAGGCGCGGCTGGCCATCAACAACACCCAGGACCTCGCCGGCTTCACCTGCATCACGCTGTTCTCCCTCGGCGGCACGCCCGACGAGTGCCGCAAGACCCTCGATCCGTTGCTGCACATGCTGGACATGAACACGGTCCCGGTCGCCCTCAACCCGCCGAGCCTGCCGACCCTGCTGCTGGGCGGTGGCCGATGAGGATCTTCCTGGCGGTCGCCCTTGTGCTCGGCCTGACGGCGTGCGCCCGCGATTCCTTCACTGTCGAAGCCGAGTTCGCCAACGTGGCCAACCTGGTGCCGGATGCCGAGGTGAAGGTCGATGACGTCACGGTCGGCCGGGTCAGCGAGGTCCGCCTCGACGGCTGGCACGCCCGGCTCACGCTGGAGCTGGACGACGGCGTCCGGCTGCCGGCCGACGCGACGGCCAAGATCGGCCAGAAGAGCCTGCTGGGGGCCGAATACGTCGAGCTGAACCGCCCGTCCGACGCACACGGGCAGCTCCGCCAAGGCGACCTGATCCCGTTGACCCGGACCGACCGCTACCCGGAGACGGAGGAGCTGCTGGCCGGATTGTCGTTGTGGCTCAACGGCGGCGGCCTTCAGAACCTGCGCGGCATCTACAACGAGGTGGACAAGGCGCTCGGCGGTCGCGAGCGGACCACCCGCGTCCTGCTTGACCAGCTCCGCACCTTCACCACCAGCATCGACGGCCAGAAGGACGCCATCCTCAGGACCATCGACGCCCTGGACAACCTGGGCAAACCTCTCGCCGCGCAACGGGATCAGCTGTCCGACGCCCTCGATCACGTCACACCGGGCGTGACCCTGCTCAACCAGCAGCGCACCAACCTCACCGCTGCCCTGACGGCGTTGACGTCCTTCGCCACCGTCGCGACCAAGGTCATCGACCACACCCAGGACGATCTGCACGCCGATCTCGACAGTTTGAAGCCGATCCTGGCCGATCTCGTCGCCTCCGGCGACGCGCTGCCCCGGTCGTTCGACGTCGCCGGCACGCTGCTGTTCCCGTTGTCCACGTTCCGGAACAGCTTCCGCGGCGACTTCGTCAACGTGTACGCGAGCGTCGACTTGTCCTTGCAGGCGGTCAATCCGCTGCTGGCCCCGCTGGGCGGCCGCTGATGTTCAGCCGGCTGGTCCGCATCCAGCTCGCCGCGTTCTCGGCGCTGACGATCTTCGCCCTGTCGGTGATTGCCGTCGACTACCTCGGGGTGAGCGGCGGCAGGTACACCGTCACCGCGGACTTCACCGATGCCTCCGGCCTGTATCCGGGCGCGGAGGTGACCTACCTCGGCGTGGCCGTCGGCAAGGTCGCCTCGATGGATCTCGGCACCGACGGCGTCACCGTCGCGCTGGAACTGGACCAGCCGGTGCCGGCCGCGCTGCGGGCCGAGATCCACAGCACCTCGGCCATCGGCGAGCAGTACGTCGACCTGTCGCCGCTAGGTGACACCGACGTAAGAGCTCACGACGGTACACGTATTACCGTCGACCACACCAAGCCGATGACCCCGACCGACACGCTGCTGACGAGCGTGGACGAGCTGGCCAAAGCCGTACCGACCGACCGGCTGCGGACCGTGCTGACCGAGGTGACGACGGCCTTCCAGGGCTCGCACGACGATCTCCGCCAGCTGCTCGACCAGGCTTCGCTGCTGGTGCACGACGCGACCGTGAACGTCGGTCCGACCACGAATCTGATCAACGGGCTCGGGCCGTTCCTCGACACCCAGCACGACCTGGACGGCCAGATCCGGTCGTACACCAGGGATCTGGCCTCGTTCACCGACCAGCTCCGGTACAGCGACAGCGACCTGCTCGGGCTGATCACCACCGTGCCGACCTTCGACGACCAGGTGCTCGGCCTTCAGGACCGGCTGCGGCCGACGCTGCCCATGCTGCTGGGCAACATGATCGCCACCGGGCAGGTCGTCCGCACGTACCTGCCGGGCGTCGAGCAGTTCCTGTCCGACTACCCGGCCACCGTGGCGCTCATCCAGAACATGCTGCTGGCCCACCACGGCGACATCGCCGCCACGCTGCGCCTGAACATCAACGACCCGCCGCCGTGCACGACCGGCTTCCTGCCCAACCCGCAGCGGCGGGATCCCAGCGACACCAAGGACATCGCCGCGCCGAGCGACCTGTACTGCAAGGTCGCGCCGGCCGATCCGCGGGTGGTGCGGGGCGCGCGGAACACGCCGTGCCTGAACGTGCCCGGCCAGCGCGGTCCGAGCCCCGAGCAATGCCGAGAACAGGAGCCCACATGGCAGAAGTTGCTGGTGAAGTAGTGCCGTGGCGGCGGCGGATGCTCACCGCCGCGGCGATGGTGCTGGCGGCCGCGCTGGTCGCCGTCGCAACCCTGTTGCTGCTCAAGCTGAACGACGCCAACGCCGACGAGGACAGCCGGCAGTCGGCGTTGCAGGTGGCCCGGCAGGTCGCCGTCGACCTGACCACGGTCAGCAAGGACACCGCGCAGCAGGACGTGACCCGGCTGATGGGCGTGGCCACCGGCTCGTTCAAGGACCAGTTCGCGCAGCAGGCCGACGTGTTCCGCAAGGTCGTGCAGCAGGCTTCCGTGACGTCCAAGGGCACGGTGGCCGAGGCCGGCGTGAGCAGCGTCGACGGCGACACGGTCACCGTGCTGGCCGCGGTGTCCGCGACCGTGCAGAACGCCGACGCGCCGAACGGGGAACAGCGTCAGTACCGGATGAAGATGCAGCTGCACCACGAGGGAGACCGCTGGCTGGTCTCGGATCTGGAGTTCGTGCCGTGAGATTCGTGCGATTGGTTGCCGCCGCGGCGGTCGTGGGCCTGGGTGCGGCCGTATTCCTGCTGTACCAACGGGTCGAGCATTCGTCCGAAGTGGACTCCGCTCGACAGTCGGCGGTCGAGGCGGCGCGGACGCGGTTGCCGCAGCTGCTGTCGTACGACTTTCACACGCTGGACCGCGACCTGGCCGGCGCCCGTGCCGGCACCACCGGAGCCTTCCGTGACCAGTTCGTCGAGCTGACCACGAAGGTCGTTGCGCCGGCCGCGCAGCAGCAGGAGATCGTCACCAAGACCACCGTCGCCGGCACGTCAGTGGTCAGCGCCGAGGTGGATCGCGTTGTGCTGCTGGTGTTCCTGGACCAGGTCACGCAGACCAAGGCCGACCCGTCGTCCCGGATCGACGGCGCTCGGGTGCGGGCTACCCTGCAACGACAGGACGGCCAGTGGCTGGTTTCCGCGCTGACGCCCGTGTGAGCAGCAGGAAGGCCAGCAAGGCGGCGACCGCCACCGCGGTCATCACCACGCCCATCGACACCGCCGAGCTGGCCAGCGGCGCGGCCGCGCCGCCCATCAGGAACTGGGCCGTGCCGAGCACCGCCGAGGCATTGCCGGCCTTGTCCGGGTGATCGTTCATGGCCAGCGCGACGCCGTTCGGAAACACCACGCCGATGCTCGCCGCCAGCACGAACAGCGCCGGCAGCACGCCGGCCAGGCCGAGGCCGGTGAGCACGGACAGCAGCAGGGCCACCGCACTCACCACCGTGCCGACCAGGCCGGCGGCCAGCAGCAGGCGCGGCGTGAACCGGCCGAGCAGCCACCGGTTGAGCTGGCTCGCGCCCATGATGGCCAGCGAATTCACGCCGAACACCAGGCTGAACAGCGGCGCCGACAGGCCGTAGGTGTCCTGGAGCACGAACGAGGAGCCGGAGATGTACGCGAACAGCGCGGCGAAGGCCAGCGCGCAGGACAGGGCGTAACCAAGGAAAACCCGGTCCACCAGCAGGGAACCGATGGACAGGCTGCCCCGGTGTCGGCGTTCGCGGGGCAGCGTCTCCTTCATCGTGAGCGTGCACATGACCAACAGGAGCAGCCCGATCACCGACAGGACCACGAAAACGCCGCGCCAGGTGGTCCAGTGCAGCACCACCGCGCCCAGCGCCGGCGCTACCACCGGGCCGAGGCTGTTGACCAGCATCAGCAGTGAGAAGAACTTGGCCAGCTCACGGCCGTCGAACAGGTCCCGCGCGACCGCGCGGGAGATCACGATGCCGGCCGCGCCGCCCGTGCCCTGGACCAGCCGCAGGACGGTCAGCGTGATGGCCGACGGGGCGAAGATGCAGGCCGCCGAGGCGAGCAGGTAGATCACCAGCCCGACCAGCAGCGGACCGCGCCGGCCGAGCCGGTCGGACAGCGGGCCGGCGATCAGCTGGCCGATCGCGAGGCCGATGGTGCACGCCGTCAGCGTCAGCTGGATGTCCGACGGCGTCGCTGTCAGCTCGCGCGCCATCGCCGGGAAAGCCGGCAGGTACATGTCGATGGACAGCGGCGCGAACGCCGACAGGCTGCCCAGCACGACCGCCAACCAGGCCGTTCTCGCCTTCGTCACAATTGGCCAGGATACGTCCCCCGAATGGCGTAAGGTCCGATCCATGATGGCCGTCACGTCGATGCTGCCCGTCCACTCGGCCGCCGTGCTGGCGATCTACCAGCTGGGCATCGACACCGGTCAGGCCACCTTCGCCACGTCGGCCCCGTCCTGGGCCGAGTTCGACTCGGGGCATCTGTCCGACCACCGGTTCGTCGCGCTGGACGGGGACCAGGTGCTGGGGTGGGTCGCGTGTTCGCCGACGTCCAAGCGGGCGGTGTATGCCGGGGTCGTCGAGGAGAGCGTGTACGTGCACCCGGACGCCCATGGGCGTGGGGTCGGGCGGGCGCTGCTCAACGCCGTGATCGCCAGCTCCGAGGCCGCCGGCGTATGGACGCTGCGGGCCGGGATCTTCCCCGAGAACACCGCCAGCCTTGCCCTGCACGAGAAGCTGGGCTTCCGGGTGATCGGCGTCACCGAGCGGGTCGGGCAGTTCCACGACGGCCGGTGGCGTGACGTCGTGCTGCTGGAGCGGCGTAGCTCGACCGTCTGATGTGGATTGTCGTGCCGGCGGCATGACATCTGTCGTGGGTGGATCACCGATTGCGGTGCAAGACTCGAGATCATGCGAGCCAGGGGAATCAACTACGACACCGGTTTCACGCCCGGTGGCAAGCTCAGCCGGATCGGGTTCGAGCCCGACGAGGTCCGCCGTGAAATGCGGATGATCGTCGAGGACCTGCACTGCACGGCCGTGCGGATCACCGGCTTCGATCCCGAGCGGATCGGTGTGGCCGCCGGCATCGCCGCCGAGCTGGGGCTGGAGGTGTGGTTCGCGCCGTTCCCGTGTGACCTGACCGCCGACGAGATGCTGCCGCTGTTCGTCGACTGCGCTTCGCGGGCCGAGGCATTGCGCGTTGGCGGGGCGTCCGTCGTGCTCGTGCTGGGCTGTGAGATGAGCCTGTTCGCCCAGGGTTTCCTGCCCGGCGACAACGTCTACTCCCGTATCGAGGGCATCATGACTGCCTCGCCCGAGACCTACGCCGCCTTCGCCACCGCGCCCGCCGCCGTCGCCGGGTTCCTCCGGACCGCCGTTGCCGCCGCTCGTGAGCGGTTCGGCGGGCCGATCACCTACGCATCCGGGCTGTGGGAGGACATCGACTGGTCCCCGTTCGACTTCGTGTCCGTGGATGCCTACCGGGACAAGGAGAACGCCCCGACCTTCGTCGACCAGCTGGTCGCTCGCACCAAGCACGGCAAGCCCGTCGCCATCACCGAGTTCGGCTCCAGCACCTACACCGGCGCCGGCGAGCGCGGCGGCATGGGGTGGATGATCGTCGACGACAAGTCCGACCCGCCGGTGATCGCCGGCGACCACGTGCGGGACGAGCAGGAGCAGGTCCGCTATCTCGAGGAGCTGCTGCCGATCTTCGAGGAGGTCGGCGTTGATGCCGCCTTCTGGTTCACGTTCGCCTCTTACGACACCCCGCACACCGCCGATCCCCGTACCGACCTCGACATGGCCGGCTACAGCGTGGTCAAGCTGACCGACCAGGGCTTCGTCCCCAAGGCCGTCTTCGCCGCCCTGGCCTCGGCCTACGGTTCGGCCGCCACCGAACCTTTGCCGCACTAGCGTTTTCGGTATGGACTTGGACCTGCCCGTCCCGTCGCCCACCCCGTCCGTCGCTTGGCTTCGGGCAATGGTCGCCCGGTTCAGCTCCGGCCCCGACCACCAGCGCCGACGGGCTCTGGCCGTGGCCGAGCTGGCCAGGATCGATCCCGCCGCATTGCGGCAATTGGCCGCTTCAACCACGTGCAGCCCGGCCGAGGTCTTGGGCCAGGCCTTGGGCATCGAGGTCGGCGACGCCGTCTCCGTCGCCGCCCGGTCGTACCACCCTCACACCGCCACCACCCCCGAGGCCGACCAGGCCGTCACCCACCTCGTGCAGCTCTTCGGCGGCGTCCCCGACGAGCTCACCGCCGCACGGATCAGCCTGCTTATCCAGAGCTGCGACGCCACCACCGCCCTCGTCGCCAATGCCCGCAACCACGCCAGCATCGCGGACACCCTCCGCGACGACCCGCCCCTACGCGAGACCCGTCGCGTTCGTGACGGCCAGGTAGTCCTGGTCAGCCTCGACGACCGGCCTTTCGGCGCCGGCACCCACGAATGCCCCGGCCAGGCCCACGCCATCGCCCTGGCCGAGGGCATCCTGTCGCGACCCTGATCACTTCTTGCCCAGCAGCCCTCGCGATGTCGCCACCGGCGTGGTCGGGCCGCTACTTCTTCCCCAACAACCCGCCAACCCCGCCCAACAACCCGCCCACCACGGCGTCCAGCACATTCGGCGGCGTGGTCGTGGTTGTCGTGGGCGGCGGTGTGGTGGGGGAGGTGCAGGTGGCGGGCGGCTTCGCGGCCGTCACCGGGGTGGAATTCGCGGCGGCACCGGTCGCCGGCCCGGTGCAGGTGGGCGGCGTGGAAGTCCCGGTAGTGGGCAGTGGGGTGGCGGGCGCGGGCGGGGCAGGCACGGCCGGGATCGCGCTGACGCCGCCGGAGTAGGTGGTGATCCACTGGAACACCTCGGCCAGGTAGGCGCCGGAGTGGTTGTAGCTGAGCACGGCGTTGACGAGGTCGCCGTTGAGCGACAGGTCGCGGCCGTCGGCGCAGAGGTAGTCGGCGGCAGAAGCCGTTGCGTCCCAGACGTTCTGGGGATCGGCGACGCCGTCATGGTTGTCATCGACGCCCCAACGGGCCCAGGTGGACGGCAAGAACTGCATGGGTCCGACGGCATGCGTGCCGTCGAGGACCTCGGGACCGACGATGGGTTCGGTGACGGTGCCCCGCGAATCGACCTGGCCGCCACGGGCGTGATTGGACTCGACCTTGCCGATGCCGGCCAACACCGGCCACCGCAGATGGCACGAAGGCGAGCGCTCGGCGGCGTGCTGGTAGGCGGCGAGCAGCACGGCGGGAATGCGGTTGTCGGTCACGGTGGCGACGGGCCGGTACGCGACGACGTGCTCCGGGCGGACGACCTGGACATCGGACCGCTGGTGCGGCGCAACGGGAGTGACTGCCGGCGGGACAACGTGATCGGGCGCGGCGACGGGCCGGGGGAGACCACGGCGGGCGGGGTGGTGCTGGCCACGCAGGTGACGGCCAGAACGCCGGCGAGTGCGAGCAAGCCGGTGCAGGCGCGGCTGGACAAGGCGACTCCGATCAGGGGAAAGGAAAGGACCGTGGCCCGGCGGGACGACGGGCCGGGCCACGGTGGGTCAACGGCTCGGAACATCCGGCCGACGGCCTGCGAGACGGATCGCAGGCCGCCGAGCGGCCGGATGCCGAGCACGGTGGGTCAGCAGCTCAGAACAAGCGGCCGACGGCCTGCGAGACCGACTGCAGGGTGCCGAGCGGCGGGACGCCGAGCACGGTGAACGTCCAGATGTTGTTGAGCGAGCTGGTGTCGGGCTGGTCCACGACGGTGACGCCGTCGGCCAGGGCCGGCGACGCCGCGCCGACCAGGGCGGCGGCGACCAGGGTGGTGGTCACAAGTGCCTTGCGCATAAGGGTTTCCTTCCTGTACAGCCTTGTTGTTCAGCCGCTGATGAGCTTCAGCAGGCCGTCGACGGGAGCCAGGGCGGTGGTCGGCAGCGGCACGGTCGGGCCGAGCAGCGAGCCGACGTCAACGCCGGGCAGGGCCCAGATGGGCAGAGTGTCGGCGCTGGCCGAACCGGCGCCGAGGGCGAGGAGCGTGGCGGTCAGCAGGCCGACTGTAAGAGCTTTGGGCGTCATGGGTCTTACCTTTCAGCAGACGGAATCGGTGGGTTTGGGATTGCCGAGCCCGAACAGCGGGCGCAGCGGGACGCCGACGTAGGTGCCGACGATGGCGGCGGCGCCCCAGAGCCAGCCGTGCAGGCTGAAGGAGGCGACGCCGGAGAAGTAGGCGCCGATGTTGCAGCCGCCGGCCATGCGGGCGCCGAAGCCCATCAGCACGCCGCCGATCACCGCGCCGACGGCCATCTTCCACGGCACGGCGCGGTGCAGCACAAAGGCGCCGGCCAGGGCCGAGGCGATCAGGGCCCCGAGCATGATGCCGAAGTCCATCACCGACACGCGGTCGGCCAGCACGGAGGCGTGCAGGGCGGCGGCGTTCTTCGGCACCGTCCAATAGGGAGCGTGGGAGATGTCGATCCCTATCCAACCAAGGAACTTCGCTCCCCACAAGGCGAACGCCGCGGTGATTCCCCACGGGCTGCCGGAGATGAGCAGCGTCACCGCGTTGAGCACGGCCAGCAGGATCGCGCCAACCCACAGCGGCCACGCGCCGCGCAGCACCCGCGTCCAGCCCCGGGCCACGGGAGCCGGCTCGATGGGCGGCGGGTTGCGACGTCGTTGCAGCAGCAGCGATCCGCCCGCGATGGCCGTGATGATCAGGAACGAGAACAGCACACCGCCCCCGTACCCCCAGGGGGTGTCGGCCAGCGACACCGTCGGGCCCAGCGACTGGAGGTAGGCGATCCAGTTGGCCGCGAACGCGCTGCCGATCGAGCCGAGGATGAAGCCGCCCAGCGTGTAGAGGATCGCCGTCTGCCCACTGCCGACCGCGAACAGTGTGCCCGACGCGCAGGATCCGCCGATCTGCATGCCGATGCCGAAGATGAACGCGCCCAGCGCCACCCCGATGCTCGCCGGAAGGATGATTCCCTTGGGCGCGCCGGAAAGTCCGATGCCGGATTGCAGGATTACCGCGAACAGCGCGACCGCGACCGCGAGCATGAGCATGTGGGCTCGGATCGCCGCGCCCTGGCCGACGGAGACGATCTGCCGCCACGCCGAGGTGAACCCGAAGCGGGAGTGGAACAACACCAGACCCAGCGCCAGGCCGACCACGTACAGCAGGGCCAGCTTCCAGCCCGCCGCGTGGTAGACGGCGAAGCCGAGGACCGCGGCCACGGCCGTGCCGACGACGATCACACCCGATCTGGCCGACGGCGCTTCGACCGCCAGCACGGGCAGCCTTTCGTTGGCGACAGTCATCTTCCCTCCTGGGGACGTAAGCCGAACGTCATGACAGCGGTCCCGAGATCGGGACGATGGTGCCGTTGGGGACCCATTGGCCGGGGTAGGCCATTTCCATGCCGTCCATGGTGTTGTCCATGGGCATGGCGTCGACCTGCGCCGAGGCGTACAGCCGGACCGACGGATCCGACTGCTGGCCCTGGGCGGCGAGCCACTCGTCGAGCCCGCCGATGGCTCCGGTCTCACCGGGGAAGGCGTTGGCCAGCGCGACGGTGTAGGCCAGGGTCTTCGGGTCCCGGGGATCGAAGCGGAGCGGGACGGCCGAGCTGACCACGGATTTGAGCAGGGGAGCGGTGAGCAGCCACGGGGCGAGGTAGATGCCGTTGATGTAGGTGGGTTTCCGGGTCTGCTCGACGGCGACGCGAGACAGCGTGTCGGCGGCGGTGGACCAGCCCGAGACGACGACGAGGGCGCTGTTGGGCTGCTCGGTGTCGAACACGGGAAGGCCGGCCCGGCGCACGACGTCGGCGGCGGCCCTGGCGCGAGCCGAGTCGTCGCCGACGACGGTGATGGCGGAGATCTTCCGGCTGGCCAGGAAATCCACAAGCTTGTGGACAGCCTCGGCGTCACCTGTGGACAACCCATCGCTGGGGCAGGAGGTTACCGGGACGCGGCTGCCGCCGATGAGACCGCCGAGGGCGGCGTTGGCGCACTCGGGGTCGACAGTGCGACCGGCGGGGCCGGAGCCGGTGTCGACCGGAACCGTGGATTCCTTGCCGGCTATCGTGATCTGCAAGGTGCTGCGGCCGGGTGGTAGGTCGACGGAAGCCCAAGCCCCGTTCGTGCCGGGTCTTGGAACAGCATGCACGCCGTTGACCACGGCTTCGGCCGGCAGGTGGACGAGGTTGCGGCCGGGGCGTTGCGGGACAACGAGAACCGGGGTGCCGGCGGCTGAGCCGAGCAACGGAACGCCCGGTGTGGGCAGGTCGGCGGGACGGGGAATGGCGCCGAGGGCGGCCCACGCCAGGTAGGAGACGACGACCAGCAGGGCACCGACGGGGTAGAGACGGTTGACCGGCAAGGTGATCGTCAATGCGGTGACAACGATCGGGAGCAGGGCGACGACCACCAGGGCGATACCGAAGCCGGTGTCGTAGAGGCGGCGGTCGAAGCCGACGCCGGACACGGCGATCTGCAACACGCCGGCCAGCGCCAGCACGACGGCCAAGGTCAGGGCCAACGGGCGAAGACGGCTGGAGGTCGGCCTGATCAGCGTCAATCCCAGCCAGGCCACCACGCCGACGGTGAAGCCGGTGTCGGCCAGGAACTCGATCCCCATGTGGCTCAAGGAGATCTCCGAGATCAGTACCACCAGCAGGCCGAAGCCGAGGTAGGCCGACGGCGTGCGCCAGCGCAGTGCGGCCGGCACGGCGACGGCCAGCACCAGCTGCCCGACAGCGAAAACCACATTGCTCTCGAGCCACAGCAAGGAGATCAGGTCGGCCGCGGCCGTAACGGCGGCGGCGACCCACGCGATGACGAAGGTGTTGCGGCGCACCGAGACCACGGTCGGACGCAGCAGGCCGATACCGGCGACCGTGGCCGTCGCCAACAGCAGCACGATCCTGAGCAGCAGCACGGCAGGGGGCACTCCGGTGACGGAGGTGTCCATGCCCATGTCGGTCATGTTCAAGGCAATCCCGCTTCGCCTAGGAGCGGGTGGCGCCGCGGTCGGGGCGGCGCCACCCGCTCGCCGTTACTTCACGTCCGCGTCAGCGACGACGAACAGTTCCGAGTGCGGCTTCGCGTTGCCGAAGTCGCCGTGCGGCCAGGACTTCCGGTTGAAGTTGATGCCGACCTGCCCCGTGTACTCGTCACGGAACGCGGTGTCGACGGTCAGCTTGCCGTCCGGGCCGATGTTCACCATGTTGACCTTGTGGTCGCCGTCGATGCCGGACCGCGCCACGAAGTAGTCCGACACCGCGACCCGGGCCGGGTTGTCGGTCTCGTGGTAGTAGCCGTCCGAGCCGATGGTGAAGTTGTCGTAGGTCCCCCAGTGCGGACCCTGCCCCGGCGTGCTCGGGTTGATCGCCGCCGCACCGACCAGCGTCGGGCAGTCCGCGCCGCCGCCGTTCTGTGCCTTGGCAATCGTGTCGATGTTGCAGGTGTACGAGGAGCCACTGGACAGCAGCTTGCGAATGTCCAATGTGTACACGCCGCCGATGGTGCCCGGGTCGTCGGCCGACAGCACGCCCTTGGGCCGGCCGATCACCGCGTGGTACAGGTAGTGGTCGTCCGGGCTGACCTGCACCCAGCCGCCGTTGGTGCCGCCGCCGTTGGCCTCGGTGGCGTTGGGATTGAACGCCTTCGTGGCCGTCCCGTCGTCGAACACCTCACGCCAGTGCGGCTCCGCCGCGGTGATGTCCGGCGTGTAGAAGATCGCCCCGCCCTGCATGGTCTGGGCGAACGCGCCCTTGTGCCCGGGCTGGTTGGTCACGGTGTTCTCCATGACCGCACGGCTTTCCGCGTGCAGCGGGTCGGCCGGGTTGGCCCGCGGACCGTCCGGCAGATAGCTGACCGCACGCAGCCTCGGGTTGTTGCGGTCGGAGATGTCCCAGGTCCGGATGGTCGGCCGGCGCAGGTACGGCGACGGCTGCTTGACCGGGTCCAGGATGATGTTGCGCGGCTCGGCGTAGTCGCTGGTGATCAGCGTGTTCAGGTCCTCACGGGCCTGGATGCCGTGCGGGTTGGCGCAGGTGGCGCTGCCCAGCTGCGGCAGGTTGTCGCACAGCTTCGAATCGTCGCCCTGCGGGGTCGCCGCCGGGGACTGGGACAGCACCTTGGCGTTCTGGTCGAAGTGGATGACCTCGCCCGGGCTGCCGGCGAAACCGTTGCCGATCACCGAAGAGCCGTCGCCGTACACGTACGGGCCGGGCACGACCGGGCCGCCCATGTAGGTGCCGTACGCGGTGCCGTCCTTGAGCGTCCAGTACGCGTCGGGCACGGAGCCGCCGAGGGTCTGGCTGGGCAGGCTGATGCCCTTGAGCTTGAGCTGCGGCAACGACGACACGTCGAACGCGTAGGTGGCCGCGGCGAACAGCGCGCCGGCGTAGATGGTGTCGCCCTTGTGCCACACGTACTGCATGTGGTGCGGCTCGTTCTCCACCAGCGGGCCGACGGTGGCGGTGTTGACCACCTTGCCGTAGTCCGGCGAGCCCTTGGTGGCGTCGATGACGGCGAGGAAGTCCGGGCCTGGCAAGGCATTGCGCACCTTGGTCAGCCCGCCGCCGAGCGTGCCCGGCAGGTTCTTGATGTCCGGCACGATCGTGTCGGCGATGTTCTCGTCGCCGGCCCAGACCAGCAGCCATTCCTTGCGGCTGGTGGACTTCGCGGCGTACTGCGGCACCAGGTGGTTGGTGACGGAGTAGTCCTTGCCGTCCGAGCCGGTCACGTGCTCGGTGCTGACCTGCACGTCCGCGTACGCGGACGTGCCGGCGGCCGGGAAGAAGGTGGCGCCGGCCGCGACCAGCACGGCCGCGCCCACCATCCCGGCCCTGCGCCGGCCAGGCGGATTTACAGACATGTGTGCTCCCGATTCGCAAAGTAGAAAATGCGCGCGACTGACCGACCGGACACCGATTTCGATGTTCGGGCAAGCGCTTTCACCGGCTCCCGAACATGTCGGTCACCGATGAATGTGAGATGGCCTCAGCGGCCGAGACAGAGGTCGCTGGCCTGCCTCTGCAGGTCGACATGCCGGCGAATGGTCAGATAGACCCCGCGCATCATGCGCAAGATGATGCTGCGTTCGGAGTAACTTGTCAATCAGTTCCCCAAGGGCGGGAAATGCCACCGATTGGGTGAAACATATTGACGTGTCGGTGACCGACAAAAAGGCCGCCGGCATGCCGGCGGCCTTTTGTTAATTGGTCTGGTCAGCCGAGGAAACGACCGACCGCCACGAAAGTGGCCAGTAGCAGGAGAATTCCGTTGGCCGGCAACGGTTGCCGCTCGCCCCGGGTGAGGTGGACTCGGATCGCGCCGATCTGCACGATGACCAGTCCAATCGCGGCGATCGGCGTCAGGATCGGGGCGATTCCGGTGAGCTGCGGCAGGATCAGGCCGAGCGCGCCGAGCACCTCGACCGCCCCGACGGCCTTGACGCCGGCGTCGGAGGTGTCCTTCATCCAGTCGAACCGGCCGGACGCCACCAGGTCGGCGCGCGGGCGCACGACCTTCATGCCGCCGGCCGCGAGGTAGACCAATGCCAGCAGAACCTGCACGACCCACAGGGCGATGTTCACGGGATTCCCCAATCCTTACCTCTTGTGCGTAGCCTCATGGTCTGTCCGTACGGGCGTCGCTACAAAAGGCACAGCGATGTAAGTGTCCAGGAAAGGCGGGTCGGCTATGACGCAGCTCACAGGCGAGGGCAACTGTCCGCCGCCGATCAAGGACGGTGGTGCGGTCCGCGAGGTGCTGGACCGCATCGGCGACAAGTGGAGCCTGCTGGTCGTCGGCGCGCTGCGCGACGGCCCGCTGCGGTTCGGCGAGCTGGAGAAGAAGATCGCCGGCATCTCGCAGCGCATGCTCACGCTGACGTTGAAGCATCTGGTCGAGGACGGCGTGGTCTCCCGCACCGCCTATGCCGAGGTGCCGCCCCGCGTCGAGTACGAGGTGACGGAGTTGGGGAAAACGTTGGTGCCGCTGGTGATCGCGCTGGCCGAGTGGGCGATGGCCAACCGCGAGCAGATCAACGCCAACCGCAAGTCCTACAGGTAGTCCTGGATCCGCTCCCGGAGGGGCTTGCGCTGCAACGCTTCCAGGGCAGCAATGACCACTTCGGACAGTGGGTGCGGCAGCTCGGCGTCCAGTTCACGGCCGGCGGCTTCGGTGGCCTGCCATGCCTGCTCCAGCTTGGGCAACAGTGCGCGGGCGTGCGGCGTCAGGTCGACGATCCGTTGGCGCGCATCGGTTCCCGGCGACAGCGACACCAGCCCTTGGCGTTCCATGGCGGCGACGGTCTGGCTGGCGGCGGAGTGGGTGACCTCGACGACCTCGGCCAGCCGGCGGATGGAGCTCGGCCCGAGCGCGGCCAGGGTGCGCAGGAACGGCGCGTAGCGGGGCCGGAAACCGGTGAGCCCCAACTCTTCCTCGACCGCGGCCACGTCGCCGTCCAACAGCTCGATCAGGTGGCGCAGTCGTGTGCCCAGTCCCGGTCCCGTCACGGAAGCAATATAACAGTGCTAATGTAACAGTGCTGTTGTATCCGATGAAGGGGGATCCATGCGTGACCGCTACCCGGCCATCGAGCCCTACGACCACGGCCTGCTCGATGTCGGCGACGGCAACCTCATGTACTGGGAGACCTGCGGAAACCCGGACGGCAAGCCGGTGCTGTCCGTGCACGGCGGCCCGGGCAGCGGCTGCAACCCGAACTCGCGCCGCTACTTCGACCCCGAGCGCTACCGGATCGTGCTGTTCGACCAGCGCAACTGCGGCCGCAGCTTGCCCAACGCGGCCGACCCGGCCGTCGACCTGAGCGCCAACACCACCGACCACCTGATCGCCGACATGGAGCTGCTGCGCGAGCACCTCGGCATCGACCGCTGGATGCTGTTCGGCGGCTCCTGGGGTTGCGTGCTCAGCCTCGTCTACGCCGAGCGGCACCCCGACCGCGTGACCGAGCTCGTGCAGATGGGCCTGGCCACCGGCCGCCGCGAGGACGTCGAGCTGCTGACCCGTGGCCTCGGCGGCATTTTCCCGCAGGCGTACGAGAAATTCGTGTCCCTGCTGCCGGAGAACGAGCGCGACAACGCTGCCGCCGGCTACTCGAAACTGCTCAACGACCCCGATCCGACGGTCCGCGACCGCGCCATGCGCGCCTGGTGCGACTGGGAGGACGCGATGCTCCCGTACGCCCCGGCCCGCGCCATGTACGAGGAGGACGAGAAGTTCGCGTACGCCTTCACGCGGCTGGTCACCCACTACTGGAGCCAGGACCACTTCATCGACCCCGACGAGGTGCTGGCCAACGCCGGCAAGCTCAAGGACATCCCCACCGTCCTCGTGCAGGGAGTGCTCGACCTGGGCAACCTGGTCGGCTCACCGTGGCTGCTGGCCAAGGCATTGCCGCACGCCGAGCTGGTGATGGTGCCGGACGAGGGCCACAGCGTGCGGTCGGAAGGCATGCGCCACGCCCTGATCACGGCCACCGACAGGTTCGCCTACCCCAACTGATCACGCCGTCGGGTCAGGTTGGCGATCTCGGCGGTATTTCCGGCCAGCTCAATGGCTTTGTCATAGGCCGCCCGGGATTCCCGGCCACGGCCCAGTCGGCGCAACAGATCCGCCCGCGTGGCGTGAAAGGCGTGATAGCCGGCCAACCGCGCCTCGAGACGGTCGACCACGGACAGCGCCACCGTCGGCCCGTCCAGCTCGGCCAGCGCGATGGCCCGGTTCAACGCGATCACCGGGGACGTGTCGACACGGACGAGCTGGTCGTACAGGGCAAGGACCTGCGACCAGTCGGTGTCGCGCGAATCGCGGACCGACGTGTGCACGGCGTTGATCGCCGCCAGGATCTGGTACCGCCCCGGAACCACCCCAGCGGCGAGACGCTCGCGTACCAGCCGATGCCCCTCGGTGATCAGCGCCGTGTCCCAGGCCCCGCGGTCCTGCTCGGCCAGGGAAACCAGCTCGCCGCCGGAAACCCGGGCCGGCCGGCGGGCCTCGGTGAGCAGCATCAACGCCAGCAGCCCGGTCACCTCGCCGTCGTCCGGCAGTAGCGCGCGGATCAGCCGGGTGAGCCGGATCGCCTCGCCGGTCAGGTCGGGCCGGAGCGGATCGCTGTCCGGGCCGGTGGCCAGGTAGCCCTCGTTGAACACGAGGAACAGCACGGTCAGCACGCCGGCCACCCGGGCCGGCAGGTCCTCGGCGGCCGGCACGCGATACGGGATCCGGGCCGCCTTGATCTTGGCCTTGGCCCGGGTGATCCGCTGCCCCATGGCGCTCTCGGCGACCAGGAAGGCCCGGGCGATCTCGGGCATGGTCAGTCCGCCGACCATGCGCAACGTCAACGCCAGCCGGGATTCCAACGCCAGTGCCGGGTGGCAGCAGGTGAAGATCAGCCGGAGCCGGTCGTCGTCGATGACGCCGAGAGGCTCGGGCGGGTCGTTGTCGAACACCAGAGCCTCCTTGTACTTGTCGTCACGCTTGTTCTCGCGCCGGATCCGGTCGATGGCCTTGCGGGTGGCGGTGGTGGTCAGCCAGGCGCCGGGATTGGGCGGCACGCCGTCGGCCGGCCACCGCTCGACGGCGGTCGCGACCGCTTCGGCGGCGGCTTCCTCGGCGATGTCGAGGTCACCGAAGCGTTTGGTCAGGGTGGCGACCACCCGGGCCCACTCCTCGCGGTGGGCCCGGGCGACGGCGTCCGCCGGGTTCACGGGACCAGGAACGGTCGCACCTCGACCTTGCGGTTGCACGCCTTCGAGCCGGCGGTGGCCAGCTTGAGCGCCACATCGAGGTCGGCCGCCTCGATGATCCAGAAGCCGGCGAGGTACTCCTTGGACTCCAGAAACGGCCCGTCGGTGACCAGCCCGGCGTCCTGCCGGTTGTCGATGACGGTGGCGGTGTCGGGCATGCCCAGCCCGCCGGCGAAGACCCAGTAGCCGCCGGTCCGGAGCGCCTCGTTGAACACGTCGATCGCGGCGTCCTCCTCGGCGTCGGCCAGGCTGGGCCCGTCGTGGATCACGGAAAGCAGATACTGCATCGGAAGATCCTCTCCTGTGCGCTTCAGGCGCCGAAGTACTTCGGGCGTCCGGCCGGCCGCAAGACCTGGATGGTCACGCCTTTGCTGTCCACCCGCGATTCGACCAGGTCGAGCGCCAGATCGGGGCCGTTCTCCGGGAACAGCCGCGTGCCGTGGCCGACGATCACCGGAACGACGATCAGCGTCATCTCGTCGACCAGGCCGTGCGCCAGCAGCGACCGGATCAGCGTGCCACTGCCGTGCACCTGGAGCTCGCCGCCGGGCTTGGCCTTCAGGTCGGCGATCGCGGCCACGTCGGGCAGGACGGTGCTGCCCGACCAGGACGCATCGGTGAGCGTGGTCGAGGCGACGTACTTGGGAGCCTGCCGCAGCGCCAGGCCGACGGGGTGGGTGGACGTTCCCCACGCCTCGGTGAACAACTCGTACGTGCGCCGACCGAACAGGAAGGCGTCGGCCCGCTGGTAGGTCTCGTTGATGAACGCCCGGGTCGAGTCGTCACCCGCGCCCCGCGCCCAGCGGCCGTTGTCCTGCACCACGCCGTCGAGGGCGATCTGGGTCATCGTCGTCAGCTTCATGGTGGTGCTACGAACGCCGCCGACCCGATCCGACAACGTCCCCGAAAAAGTTTTGGGCCGGGTGTCGATCGGGCTGACGGCCGCTCGACGCGTAGGTAAGAAGGCACCAACGACCTGAGGAGACCGCGATGCGTTTCATGGTGATCGTCAAGGCCAGCGAGGCGAGCGAAGCCGGCGTGCTGCCCACCCCGGAGGAGTTCGAGGCCATGGGCAAGTTCAACGAGGAGCTGGTGGACGCCGGTGTGCTGCTGGCCGCCGACGGCCTGCAGGCCAGCTCCAAGGGTGCCCGGATCTACTTCGACGGCGACAAGAAGACCGTGGTGGACGGGCCGTTCACCGAGTCCAAGGAGCTGATCGCCGGCTACTGGCTGGTCGAGGTCTCCTCGCTGGAGGAGTGCGTCGAGCGGTTCAAGCGCTGCCCGAACCCGGCGCCGGGCGTGCAGACCAACATCGAGATCCGGCGGGTCTTCCAGGCCGAGGACTTCGGCGAGAACTTCACGCCGGAGCGGCAGGCGGCGGTCGAGGCCCTGCGGGAGCGGGCCGCCGCGCAGCACAACAACTGAGCGAATCGGTTGCGGTCGGTACGCGCGGTGGGGTAGACGGGGGCAGTGCCCACGGACACCCACCGCGCGATCGACGCTGTCTGGCGAATGGAGGCTCCGCGCCTCATCGCCGGCCTGACCAGGCTGGTCCGCGATGTCGGCACGGCCGAGGAGATGGCCCAGGACGCGCTGGTCGCGGCCCTGGAGCAGTGGCCGAACGAGGGCGTGCCGAAGAATCCGGGCGCGTGGCTGATGACCACGGCCAAGCGCCGGGCGATCGACCAGATCCGGCGCAACGAGACGTACCGGCGCAAGGTCGAGGAGGTCGGCCGCGACCTCGAGGAGGCCACGCCGGACATCGGCGACGTGGTCGCCGAGGACGACGGCATCGGCGACGACCTGCTGCGTCTGGTGTTCGTGGCCTGCCACCCGGTGCTGTCCACGGAGGCCCGCGCGGCCCTGACGCTGCGGCTGCTCGGCGGCCTGGCCACCGACGAGATCGCCCGTGCCTTCCTGGTGCCGGAACCGACCATGGCACAACGGATCGTGCGGGCCAAGAAGACCCTGGCCAAGGCCCAGGTGCCGTTCGAGGTGCCGCAGGGCGACGAGCTGGCGGCGCGGCTGTCCTCGGTGCTCGAAGTCGTCTATCTGATTTTCAACGAGGGTTATTCGGCCACCGCCGGCGACGACTGGATGCGCCCCCAGCTGTGCGCGGACGCCTTGCGGCTGGGCCGGATCCTGGCCCGGCTGGCCGCACGTGAGCCCGAGGTGCACGGCCTGGTTGCGCTGATGGAGATCCAGGCCTCCCGGGCGGCCGCCCGCACCGGACCGGACGGCGAGCCGATCCTGCTGGCCGACCAGAACCGCTCCCGCTGGGACCAGCTGCTGATCCGCCGCGGGCTGGCGGCGTTGGAGCAGGCCGAGGCGCTGATCGACGACAAGCCCGGTCCGTACGTGCTCCAGGCGGCGATCGCCGCCTGCCACGCCCGGGCCCGGCACTTCGACGACACCGACTGGGCCCGTATCGCCTGGCTGTACGAGCATCTGGCCGAGACCATGCCCTCGCCCGTGGTGGAGCTGAACCGGGCGGTGGCGGTGTCCATGGCCTTCGGGCCGGAGATGGGGCTCGCGCTGCTGGACCAGCTGATGGAGATTCCGGCGATGCAGAACTACCACCTGCTGCCCAGCGTGCGCGGCGATTTCCTGGCCAAGCTCGGCCGCCTGCCCGAGGCCCGCGCCGAATTCGAGCGGGCGGCCTCCCTCACCCGCAACGAACGCGAGCGGACGTTGCTGCTGGCCCGCGCCGCCGCCTGCGGCTGAATGCAGGGAAGGCGTCCTTCCCTGCATTGCTGAATCAGCCGGCGATGCGGTCGTGGGCGATGACGTGGGTGGGCTTGACGCGGACGAGGACGTTGCCGGTGGCGGCGCTGTACTCGACGAACTGGGCGGCCTGCTCGGCCGGCAGGTAGCGCTCGGCGATGATCGTCGCGCAGCGGCGCAGCTCGGCCTGGTCGTCGGACAACGAAGCGGTGCCCTCGATCGTCACGAAGGCGTACGGCGGCTGGTCGTCGTCGACCACGACCGACACCTGGGGATTGGCCCGCATGGCCTTGCCCTTCACCGAGTGAGCGCCGGTGAACATCACCACGTCGTCGCCGTCGAGGGCGTACCAGACCGGCACGGCGTGCGGCCGGCCCGAGGCCCGCATGGTCACCAGCACCGCGGTCCTGGTGCCTTCGTTCAGGAATTCCCGTTGCCGCGCAACGCTCATCGGCTCAGGCATGGTCACCAAGCTCCTTCGGCAGGCCAAGGTCGTCGAACATCCGGGCGTCGAACGTGTGGATCTGCGCCACCAGGCCGTCGACCATGCGGAAGACGTCCAGCTTGAACGGGCGGAAGCCGACCTCGCCGGGACGGCGCAGGTAGCTGGCGGCGGCCGGCGAGCGGTTGACCGAGGTCGGCAGCAACCGCCAGTCGCCCATGCCGTCGGGGCCGAAGGCGATGTCGAACAGCGGCTGCATGGACGCGACGCCGAGGTACGTCATCGGCTCGGGCGGCATGGAGATGCGGATGTCGTCCCGCACGAGCCGCACGAAATGGTCGACGTCGGCGTGCTCGTGCGCCTCGATCATGCCCGTGAGCAGGGCTTGCTCGTCGCTGCTCGGCGTGGACGGCGTCCACTGGGTGCTGCGCAGAGTCGCCCGCGCCCGTTGCAAGGCGCTGTTGGCCGCCGGCACGGTCAGGTCGAGCAGATTCGCGGTCTCGGCGGCCGACCAGTCGAGCACGTCACGCAGGATGAGCACCGCTCGCTGTCGCGGCGGCAGCAGCTGGATTGCGGCCAGGAAGGCCAGCTCGATCGTCTCGCGCTCGACCACGATCTGGTCCGGCGACAGCTCATCCAGCAGCGTGTCCGGATAGGGCTGGAGGAACGGGGCGCGGCGCTTGCGGCTGCGGATGGCGTCGAGGCAGGCGTTGGTGGCGATCTTGTACAGCCAGGCCCGCACGCCGTCGTCGCGCACGTCGCCACGAGACCGCCAGGCCCGCAGGAAGGTCTCCTGCACCAGATCGTCGGCGTCCTCGAAGGAGCCGAGCAGCCGGTAGCAGTGCACGTGGAGCTCGCGGCGGTGCCGCGCGCTGAGCTCGGTGAAGTCGTTCTGGTCCACTGGTTCCGCAGCATGGCACGGGTCGTGTAGCGCTGTCATGCGAACTGTAACGACGGCCAGGCGCAGAACTCATCGGTCCCACTCCCACGAGATGCGATAGGCCCCGGCCGGCTGGTCCAGCCAGACCGCGCGGACCGTGCGGCGGTCGTCCACGGAGAGCTGGACGGTGGCCCCGCCGGTGCCCTTGTTCGGTTCAGAAATGGCCTGGAAGTAGCGCGGAACCGCTTCCGGATGAAAGGTGACCTCCAGGACGTACTGGCGGATCGGGCTGGCGAATCTTCGTTCACACATCAACGAACGGTTGCCGCCGCGGACAAATTCGAGGTCGTATTCAACAACGGTTCGCTCACCCTTGCGCAGGGTCTGGTCGAACCACAGTTCGGCCGCCATCACGTGCGACTCCCGGTCGATCCCGACCCGGCCCAGCCGCACCCCGGCCACCGGGATCACGGTCGGCAGGTGGGTGCCGCTGGTGTCGTCGCGATACACGGTGACCATGTGCTTGGCCTTCTCGGTGACCGCCTCCAGCACCGCGATGACCCGGCAGTAGCGCTCGGCGCCGGTCTCGTCGAGGTGGTACCGCTCGTGGTAGCTGAGCACGCGGCGTTGATCGGCCGGGGACTTGACCTGCGCGATCACGTGGTCGACGGCCTCGCCGAAAGACCCCCAGAGCTCGCCGAACGGCACCGATCTCGCCGCCGCCCGGCCGCGGCGGACCCGGTCCGGCAGCAGCTCGCGCAGCGATCCCGACGGCACCCGGAGTATCTCCTCCAGCGCCGACAGCGCGGCCAGCGACTCCGGGCGCTCGGGTCTGCTCCGCCCCCGTGACCAGTAGCTGAGCGTGGCGGTGCTCAGCGCGAAACCCCGCTCGGCGAGCCGATGGACGATACGGTCCAGGGTCAGTCCGCTGGCGGTGATCGCACCGTGCAGGGCGGATGCGAAGTCGCGGCGTTGCGTCATCGCGTCCCATTATCGCGGATCAATAGCACCGATACCACCCTTCTTGGGGCTCTTGACATCACGGCGTTCGTTGACCTGTACTGCGTCCGCAGCAAATTCACCACGTCCATTAACACTTAATTCCCCTGCCTTGTGGAGATGACGTGAAACCATATTCACGCGTGGCGCTCCTGCTCGCCGCGCCGCTGGCGCTGTCCCTGCCGGCGCTGGCCGCCCCGGCGGCCGCCGCCGAGCCGCAGATCGCCCTGACCGGCGACATCAGCCCGGCCGTCGGCGTCAGCCACCGCGTCGGCGACCTACCCGCCGGCCAGGAGCTGCACGTCGCCGTGCCGCTCAAGCTCCGGGACACCGCCGGCCTTGACCGGTTCCTGGCCGCCGTCGCCGACCGGCATTCGCCCGAGTACGGTCACTACCTGACCCTGCTCAGTTCGCCGACCGGTTCGGGCCTACGCGGCAGTCCTTTGACCAGGTCAGCGCCTATCTGCGAGCCAAGGGCCTGAAGGTCACGGGCATCAACGGCCAGGCCGTGGACGCCACCGGCACGACGGCCCAGGTCACCGCCGCGTTCGCCATGCCGATGGGCGTGTACGACCGGGGTGGAAAGCGCTTCTACGCCAACGACCGCAACCCCGTGCTGCCGGCCGGGATCGCCGGTCTGGTGCAGGGCGTCTCCGGCCTGAACAACTTCGCCGTCCGCCAGCATGACGCACAGCCTGCCGCCCCGAGCGGCCTCGGCCCGGCGGCGTTGCGGTCGATCTACGACACCGACGGCATCGGCGCCGACGGCAGCGGGCAGACCGTGGCGCTGTGGGAGTTCGACGGCTACAAGAAGTCCGACATCAGCACGTACGACCAGCAGTTCGGGCTCGCCTCCTCGGCCCCGACCACCGTGTCGGTCGACGGCGCGAACTACGACTCCAGCCCCGGCGGGGGACAGGCCGAGGTGAGCCTGGACATCGAGATCGTGCAGGCGATGGCGCCCAAGGCCACGACCCTGGTCTACGAGGCGCCCAACACCGACGCCGGCGAGCTCGACATGGCCAACCAGATCGTCAAGGACAACCGGGCCCAGGTCGTGTCGATCTCGTGGGGCCTGTGCGAGCAGGACTCGACGCCGTCCACGATGTCCAGCGTGGACAGCGCTTTCAAGCAGGGCGCGGCCCAGGGGCAGAGCTTCTTCGCCGCCTCCGGCGACAACGGCTCCAAGGACTGCAAGCACAGCGACTCCGGCGGGTCGGTGGTGGCCGTCGACTTCCCGGCTTCCTCGCCCAACGTGACCGGCGTCGGCGGCACCACGCTCACCGTCGGTAGCAACAACTCCTACGGCTCCGAGACCGTGTGGAACAACTCCATCGGCGCCACCGGCGGCGGTGTGTCCACTGTGTTCAGTGCCCCGAGCTGGCAGACCGGCGTGAACGGCAAGCGGACCGTGCCCGATGTGGCCTCGGACGGCGATCCCAACACCGGCTACTCCGTGTACACCGGCGGGCAGTGGCAGGTCTACGGCGGCACCAGCTGCGCCGCCCCGATGTGGGCCGGCTGGGCCGCCTTGTACAACCAGAAGGCCAAGGCCAAGCTCGGCGCCGGCAACGCCGCCATCTACGGGCTGAAGGGCAACACCTTCCACGACGTCACGTCCGGCAACAACGGTGACTTCAAGGCCGGCCCGGGCTACGACGAGACCACCGGCTGGGGTTCGTACGACGGCACCAAGTTGTTCAACGCCCTCAACGGTTCCACCAGCGGCAACACGGTTACCGTCACGAACCCGGGCGACCAGACGACGGCGGTGAACGGCTCGGTGAACCTGGCCGTCAAGGCCACCGACTCGTCGTCCACGGCCAAGCTGACCTACTCGGCCAGCGGCCTGCCGGCCGGCCTGTCGATCGACTCCGGCACCGGCGTCATCTCCGGCACCGCCACCACCCAGGGCGTGTCGTCCGTGACGGTCACCGTCACCGATGACACGCAGGCTTCCGGCAACACCAGCTTCAAGTGGACCGTGGGCAACCCGCCGACCGGCACCGTCACGGTCACCAACCCCGGCAACCAGTGGGCGTTCAAGGGCTATCCGCTGTTCCAGACCTTGCAGCTCAAGGCCACCGCCAGTGACGGCGGCTCGGTGACGTTCTCGGCCACCGGCCTGCCGCCCGGCCTGAAGATCAGCGCGTCCGGCGCCGTGACCGGCACGCCGACCGCGGCCGGCACCTTCACCGTCAAGGCCACGGCCACCGAGGCCAATGGCACTTCGGGCAGCACAACGTTCACGTTCACCGTGTACGGATTCTGACCCGCCGACCGGCCGCGCCGGGCCTTCCCTGCATGGTCCGGCGCGGCCGCCCTCCACTTCCCTCGCCCCGGTAGGAGTGGCAATGCGACCGCCTTATCCGCGCTGACCTCCGTTTTGGATCGGTTCCAGGCAAGGTCGCCGTCACCGCCGAGTCACGGAAAAAGCACCACATCACCTGTTGTCCACGGCCCTCGCCGCGGTCATGATTCGGACATGGCGGGATACGACGCGGTGGTCGTCGGCAGTGGCCACAACGCGCTGGTGGCGGCGGCGTACCTGGCCCGGGCCGGCTGGGGCGTGCTGGTGCTGGAGGGCAACGACCGGCCGGGCGGGCTGGTCCGTACCGATGCGCTGACACTGCCCGGCTTCGTGCACGACAACTTCTCGGCGGCGCACCCGCTGTTCGTGGCCGGCCCGGCCTACGCCGACCTCAAGTCCGAATTGGACATCGAGTACCTCAACAGCCGATACCCCACCGGGGTGTCGCTGCCGGACGGCGCCAGCTCGGTGGTCTCGACCGACCTTGACGAGAACGTGGTCGAGGCCAACCGGCTGTCCCCGGGCGACGGCGACGCGCTGGCCGAGATCTTCAAGGAGTTCGGGCCGGCCATCGAGACCGTGTTCGCGCTGTGCTCGGCCGATCTGACCACGCCGGCCTCGGCGGCGGCGATCCAGGGCCTGATGCACACGCCCGACGGCGGTTTCTCCGACTTCGCCCACATGTTCACGCTCAGCGCCCGGAACCTGCTGGAGCAGCGGTTCCGCTCGCCGGTGCTGCGGGCCATGCTCGCGCCGTGGGCGACGCACCTGGGCCGGGCCGTTGACGACGCCAACAGCGGTACCTGGACCATTCTCGTGCTGGCCGCGCTGACCATGGTCGGCATGCCCATTCCCAAGGGCGGCAGCGAGGAACTGGTCAAGGGACTGGTTCGCATCGTCGAACGCAATGGCGGCGAGGTCCGTTGTGGACAGTGGGTGAAACACGTTCTGGTCGAAGGCGGACATGCCGTCGGCGTGCGCACCGCCGACGGCGACGTGATCCACGCGCGGCGCGCGGTGATCGCCTCGGTCAATCCCGACCAGCTCTACCTCCGGCTGCTCGACCACGAGCACGGCGTCGCCCCGCCCACGCTTCGCAAGCAGGCCAGGGATTATCGCTACGGCCTCGGCGCGGTGCAGGTCCACCTCGCGCTGTCCGAGCCGGCGCGGTTCCACGACGAGCGCCTGATGCACGTGGGCCAGCCGCACCTGACCGGCGGGCTGAACGCGATCTCCCGTGCCACCAACGAAGCCCTGCGCGGCCTGCTGCCGGTCGAGCCGACGATCTCGTGGGACACTCCGTCCACTTTGGACCCGTCCCGTTGCCCGCCCGGCCGGGCCGTGGCTCGCCTGCAAATGCTGGAGGTGCCGACGGTCGTGCGTGGCGACGCCGCCGGCACGATCCCGGTCGGCGAGCACGGTTGGACCGAGGACGTGAAGAACGCCTTCGCCGACCGGGTGATCGACGAGGCCGCCCGGCATGTGCCGGGACTCAAGGACATCATCCTGGACCGGCACGTGATCAGCCCACGTGAGCTGGCCGCGTTCAACCCCAACTGCGGGCCCGGCGATCCCTTCGGCGGCAGCCACGACCTGGCCCAGAGCTACGTCTTCAGCCCACTGCCCGGCCAGCCCAGCCACCGCACCGTCGTCCCGAACCTCTACATGCTCGGCGCCGCCACCTGGCCCGGCCACGGCATCAACGGCGGCTCCGGCTACATAGTCGCCCAAGAACTGCTGGATTGAAGTTCGGAACGGACCATTCCACAACTCGGGGTTTAGGAACGGCGCTTTCATGGCGTCGCGAGTGGCGGGAAGGCGGCCCAGGTGGTAATGGCGAAACTGGGGCCGGAGTGGGCCACCTCGACGGCGCCGTGACCGCCGAAGTGGGCCGGCACGACGAGCTCGTGGGTGTCGGCGGCCCGGCCGAGGACGCGGAGCCGGGTGGCCTGCGCCTGCGCCGGGTCGAGGCAGAAAGTGCTGTTGCACAACGGATCCGTGACCTGGTACGGGCTGTGCATCAGGTCGCCGACGAACACCGCCCGGTCGGTACCGGAGCGTAGGCGCAGCACGGCCGATCCCGGGGTGTGCCCGGGCGCGGACTCCAGTTCGAGGTTCTCGTCGATACGGAAACTGTTCTCCCACAAGGTGGTCTGGCCGAGAACCGGGGCGACGCTGTCGTCATGCACCTCGGTGCCCTTGAAGTGCTCGTGGTCGGCGCGATGGATGAGATAGGTGGCGTTCGGGAACGTGGGTGCCCAGCGGCCGTCGACATCGTGGGTGTTCCAGCCGACGTGATCGGCGTGCACGTGGGTGTTCACGACGACGTCCACAGAGGACGGATCAACCACCGAACTCAACCGCTCCAGGAAATCTGTTTGCCAGCCGGCGAAAACCGGGTTGGTGCGCACACGGTCGTTGCCGACGCCGGTGTCGACCAGGATGGTCCGTCCACCGCTGCGCAGCACCCACGTCTGGGCCGCGGCGATCATGCCGCCGGTCGACGGGTCGTGGTGATCGGGTGTCAGCCAAGCCGGTGCCGGGTCCGGCACGCCCGGCACGAACGTGCGCAGCGGACCGAACTCCCGGTGCCGCTCAACCACTCGTGTGATCTCGACATCGCCCAAGGTGATGGTGTTCATGACTAGTAGTCTGCGGCTCACGGCTGAGCGTTTGAATGCTTATGCAAGTCGATTCCATGCTTGATACGCTCACGCCATGGACGTGGTGAGCGATGTCATCACGGTGCTGCGCACCGGGCGGCCGTCCTCCAACCGCACCTCGGTGGACGTGCGCTGGCAGATGCCGTTCGACGCCTACGACGGTGCCGGGTTCCACATCCTGCTGCGCGGAAACTGTTCGCTGCTCGGCGATTTCGCCGAGCCGGTACGCCTCGGCGTCGGCGATGTCGTGCTGCTGCCGCACGGCAGTGCCCATCGGCTGGCCGGCGACGGAACCGAGCTGCTGTGCGGCAAATACCGGCTCGACCGGTCACGGTCCCACCCGTTGCTGGGCGACCTGCCGGAGATCATTCATCTGCCGGCGACCGTCGGCCGTCATCCCGAGTTGCGCGCGGCCATCGACCTGCTCGGCGGCGAGGTGGAGGCCGACCGTTCCGGCCGTGACGCCGTGGTGTCGGGCCTGCTCGACCTGCTGCTCGTGTACATGCTTCGCGCCTGGCTCGAGGACAATCCCGGCACCGGATGGTCCGCCGCGCTCAAAGATCCCGCGGTGGCCGGCGCACTGCACGCGATCCACGACGATCCGGCGCGGCCGTGGACCGTGCCCGAACTCGCCGCCCTGGTCGGGCAGTCCCGGGCCACGCTGGCCCGGCGGTTCACCGCGCTGGTCGGCCAGCCGCCGATGGCCTACCTGACCTGGTGGCGGATGACTCGCGCGGCCCGGCTGCTGCGCGAATCCGACGCGCCGCTGTCGGCCATCGCCCACCAGGTCGGCTACGAGTCCCCGTTCGCCTTCTCGCACGCGTTCAAGCGGCTGTTCGGCCAGTCGCCCAACCAGTACCGGCTCGCGGAGGTTTGTTGATGTTGCGTTGTGCTGTGCTCGACGACTACCAGGACGCGGCGGCGGGGCTCGCCGACTGGAGCCGGGTCGACCTCACCGTTTTCCGGGAGCACCTGGACACCGAGGACGAGGTGGCCGAGGCGTTGGCCGAGTTCGACGTCGTGGTGATCATGCGTGAGCGCACGCCGTTCCCGGCCTCGCTCATTGCCCGGCTGCCCCGGCTCAAACTGCTGATCACGTCAGGTATGCGCAACGCGTCCATTGATCTGAAAGCCGCTGCGGCCAAGGGGATCACGGTGTGCGGCACGGCCAGTTCGTCGACGCCGCCGGTCGAGCTGACCTGGGCGTTGATCCTCGGCCTGTGCCGTCACGTCGTGCCGGAGAACGCGGCGTTCCGCACCGCCGGGGCGTGGCAGAGCACCATCGGCACCGACCTGGCCGGGGCCACGCTCGGCCTGCTCGGACTGGGCAAGATCGGCACTCGGGTGGCCGCGATCGCCAAGGCGTTCGGCATGGAAGTGCTGGCCTGGAGCCAGAACCTCACCGTCGAACGGGCCGAGGCGGTCGGGGCCGTGCTGGCCTCGTCCAAGGAAGAACTGTTGGCCGGCAGCGACATCGTCTCGATCCACCTGGCCCTGAGCGACCGCACGCGTGGCCTGGTCGACGCGGCCGCGCTGGCCGCCATGAAACCGTCCGCGCTGCTGGTCAACACCTCGCGCGCGGCGATCGTGGACACCGAAGCCATGATCGCCGCGTTGTCCGCCGGACGGCTGGCCGGGGCCGGGCTCGACGTCTTCGACCTCGAGCCACTGCCGCTCGACCATCCACTTCGGACACTGCCGACCGTGCTGGCCACGCCCCACCTCGGCTACGTGACCCGCGGCAATTACTTCCGCTACTTCACGGAAGCCGTCGAGGACATCGACGCGTTCGCAGCCGGCGAACCGGTCAGGGTTCTGGGTTAGCGAAGGCGTGGCCGGAAGCTGTCGAACAGCATCAGGATGTGCTGCGAGTTCACGCCGGCGGCCTCGAACAGGGCGGCGACCCGGGCCGGCACCGGCCGGAACGGGTCGTTCTCCCTGGTCGGCGGCAGGCCCTCGGCGTCGCCGAGCAGCGATTCCGGGGTGGCCAGCGTGGTCAGCCGGTAGTAGCGCCAGCGCGGGGCGGTGGAGTCGGCCACCACGACCTCACGGCCGTTGCGGATGATCACGCTGGCCCGCTTGTCGTTGTAGGCCATGGTCACGCACTGGTCGCCGACCAGTGTCGCGATCCGGGCGGCGGCCCGGCGCGGGTTGCGGAACGTGCCCTTGGAGACCCAGACGCCGTCGATCAGCTCGACGTCAAGACCCGCGCTCTCGAACGCCGCCCGCAGCTCGGCGTGCGGATCGTCGGCCGAGTCCACCGCCAGTTCGATCACCCAGTCCACGTCCGTGCGGGTCACGACCCGGGCGTAGGGCTGGTCCGGGTGGTACAGGTAGCGCTCGGCCTGCTCGGCGTCGGCGAACGCGGCGATCTCCGCCGCCTTGTCCCACGCCGACTTGGCGATCGCGTCGTTCGGCGCGCTGCCGAAGATGTCCGCCTCCTGGCACAGCAGCGCCAGGCACACCGCGATCAGCGAGCTGAGAAACGACTCCAGCTGGCCCGGGGCGCTCTCGCCGTCGCGCAGGGGGAGCGTCGACACGACGTCCCGCAGCTCCGGCCGCCACTCCTCACCGGATTCCCAGACGCCGGCCGCGAGCAGGTCCAGGTACAGGCGCGCGACCGTCATGCGCAGTTCGGGCCAGGGCAGCGGCTCGCTCGTGACGGTGTCGTGCATCGCCCGCAAGCGATTGCGCCACAGGTGCCGCTGGTTGGGCGGGATGACCGGCGCGGTGGGCGGCGCGTCCGGCAGGACCATGTCCGTGAGCGACGGGCCGAGCGTTCGCGTGACCGCGGCGTGCCAGTCGTCCCAGGTGGCGGAGGGGTTTCGGGGCGTGTCGCCGGCCTCGGCCAACAGGTGGTTCAGGTCGCTGGCGAAGCGCTGCGACAGCGTTTGATCGGCGTATACCTCGGCCATTGCGAGGTGGCGGGCCAACCTCGGCTGCGGATGTTCGGTCCCGGTCTCCACGGTGCCCCCTCGGGATGATCGGCGTGCTGAGTCAAACCTACGCAATGCGGCGTGGGGATAGGCCCGATGTTGTCAGGGGTCCTGCTCACACCCGGCCGGTCGGCTCTCGACTTACATACCGTCTGTCTGTATGTTGACGGGCATGGGGAGTGACAGCAGAGAGATCGAGCTCAGTGGTGGCCGGATCCGCTATCGGGACGTCGGCACCGGGCCGCCCGTCGTTTTCGTGCACGGCCTGCTGGTCAACGGGGACCTGTGGCGCAAGGTCGTGCCGATCGTCGCCGGCGCCGGCTATCGGTGCCTGGTCCCGGATTGGCCGTTGGGTGCGCATTCGGTGCCGGTGCCGGAGGCCGACCTCACGCCGCCCGGCCTGGCGGCGCTGATCGCCGAGTTCATGGCGGCCCTTGACCTCGAGGACGTCACGTTGATCGCCAACGACACCGGTGGGGCGCTGACCCAGCTGGTGATGGCCGATCATCCGGCGCGGGTCGGGCGGGTCGTGCTGACGTCGTGCGACTGCTTCGAGGCGTTCTTCCCGTCGGTGTTCGCGCCACTACCGGCGCTGATGCGCTTTCCCGGCGCGGCATGGATGCTCGTGCAGTCCATGCGGTTGAAGGCCCTGCATCGGTTGCCGATCGCCCTGGGTTGGGTGGCCAAGCGCCAGCCGCCGGCCGAGATCGTCGATTCCTACCTGCTGCCGACCCGCCGCGACCCGGCGATCCGCGCCGATCTGCGGCGGTTCGCGACGGGGGTGCACAACCGGTACACGCTGGCCGCCGCCGAGCGACTCGGCTCCTTCGACCGGCCGGTGCTGCTGGCCTGGGCCCGTGAGGACCGGCTGTTCCCGGTCTCGCTGGCCGAGCGGCTGGCCGCCGTGCTGCCCGACGCCCGGCTGGAGTTGATCGACGACAGCTACACGTTCCTGCCCGAGGACCAGCCGCAGGCGCTCGGCCGCCTCGTGGTGAACTTTCTCGGTGCCACCACGCCGTAGCCAGGAGGAACGCACCCGTTCCACCCGGTCCGCCCTCACCACCGCCGCCCGTGAGCTGTTCACCGAGCGGGGTTATGCCGGCGTGTCCACCGACGAGATCGTGCGGGCCGCCGGCGTGACCCGGGGGGCGCTGTACCACCACTACGCCGACAAGCAGGCCCTGTTCCGCGACGTGTTCGAGCAGCTGGAAGCCGAGATCACCGCCGAGATCACGGCCGCCGTCGCCGGCTCGACCGACCAGCTCGCGGCCATGGCCGTCGGCGTCCAGTGCTTCCTCGACATCTGCCAGCGGCCCGAGGTGCTGCGTATCGGGCTGACCGACGCGCCGGCCGTGCTCGGCTGGGCCGCCTGGCGGGAGATCGAGGGCCGCCACGGCCTCGGCATCATCACGTCCATGCTCTCCGCCGCCGCTGACGAGGGCATGATCCCGGCCGGCACCTCCGTGCCGGCCCTGTCCCAGCTCGTGCTCAGCGCCGTCATCGAGTCCGCCCTCATGATCGCCAACGGCGCCGGCCGCGAGCCCGTCCAGCAGGCCCTGATGACCCTGCTGCTCGGGCCGGTCACGAAGTAGGTTGACGGCGGCGATTCCGTGCTGGCCCCGGCGGCCGGCATGGGATGCTGTGGACGGCTTTCGGACCGGCAGTGAGAGGCGAGACGAGTGACCACCTGGACCGACGTGATCAACTATGTCCGGACCCGGCACGAGGTGCTGGAGGACACGGGCTCGTGGCTGCGGTTCCGGCTGGAGTGCGAGGGCGACCGCACGCAGCAGGTGGCCGTGCACCACGTGGCCGACCTGGACGGGGCCGAGTGGCTGGAGATCTCCTCCCCGGTCGGCCGGGCCGACGCGATCGACCTGCGCCGGCTGCTGGAGCTGGCGGGGGAGGCGACCGTCGGCGGCGCGGCCGTGGTGGACGGCGTCGCCCTGCTCAAGTACGCCGCCCCGCTCGAGGATTTGAGCGTGCTCGACGAATTCGCCCGGCCGCTGGAGCTGCTCGTTGCCCGCGCCGACACCCTTGAGCAGGAGCTCACCCAGTCCGACGAGTTCTGACCGACCGTAGACCCTCCGGACGCCGCGCGATACCGCGCGGCGTTTTTTTTTGACGGTCACTCGGTAACCGGTGGTCCAACCTGGATCGAATAGCTCGCCGCATTCTTCGAACCTGGTCGAAACATGGTGCGGCGCAACGTGATCGTCCCTATGGTGCGGTTGACGTGTGCTGGCCGACCAGGGGGGACAGTGCGTTGAGACTGCTGTGGGTAAAGACCACGGCCATGTTGAGCGTGGCCGCGATCACCGCCGGCGCGATGACCGCGCCGGCCAATGCCGACACGGCCCCGCCGCCGAGCGAACGGGCGCAGGTCGCCGCGCTGCTCACGTCCGGCGGCCCGGCGGTGGCCGCCGCCGCGGAGACCGCGCTGGCCGGCACCGACGACGACGTCCACGCGTTCCTGACGACGATTCTGGCCCAATGCCGGACCGCCGACGACCGGATCGCGGTGCAGCGGCTGCTCAACGGCGGCGGCCCGGCCACCCGCAACGCCGCCAACCAGGCGCTGTCCGGCACGCCGGCGGACCTGAGCACGTTCCTCGACACCGGCTGGACCCAGCCGTGGCAGACCGACCAGCGCGTCAAGGCGAGCCAGCTGCTGGCCGCGGCCACCGGGCCGGCGGTGAAGGCCGCCGCCAACAAGGCGCTCAGCGGCACCATCCAGGACATCGAGGTCTTCAACGGGGTCGGCGTGCAGCAGGCCCAGGTCACCGATGACCGGATTGCCGCGCAGATCTTGCTCAACAACGGCGGCCCTGAGGTTCGCAAGGCGGCCAACGCCGCGTTGAACGGCACGCCGGACGACGTCCGCTACTTCCTCGAGACCGGCTGGCAGGTCGCGTCGCAGCGGGACCAGGAGACGCTCAGCATCTCGCAGCTGGTCAACTTGGCCCACGCGGCCGGGCAGCGGGCGACCGAGCAGACCGCCGCCGCCAAGGATGCGGCCGACCGTGCCGCGGCCGCCGCACAGGCGGCGAAGGATGCGGCCAAGCGCGCGTCCGAGGAAGCCGAAGCCGCCAAGGCGTCCGCCGGCCAGGCCGCCGATGCGGCCAGCCGTGCGGCCAGTGCGGCGAACGCCGCGGCGTCCGCCGCCCAGACCGCGATCAGTGCCGCCACAGCAGCCGTTTCCGCCGCACGGACCGCGTCCGCCGCGGCGCAGCAGGCCGCATGGGCGGCGTCGATGGCCGGCCAGGCCGCCGCCAAGGCCCGCAATGCCGCCGCGGCGGCCCACCTCGACGCCGGGAACACCGCGGGCATCCGGGACGCCGCACGACAGGCGGCGGCGAACGCCACCGCCGCCGCGAACGGTGCCCGTGGCGCGGTTTCCGCCCTCGGCGATGCGCTGAACGCGCTCGACTTCGCGATCCAGGCCGCGTCCGAGGCCGCCGCCACGGCGAACGACGCGGCGTTGGCCGGCGGGTATTCCGACTCCGCCGCCCGGTGGTCGGACAGCTCCAACGCCAGTGCCCAGGAAGCCAAGCGGGCCGCCGACCGGGCCCGTTCCTACGCCGGGGAGGCCACTCGCGCCGCGAATGCCGCCCGGTCCATCGCCGCTCAGGCCCAGGCCGCCGCGAACCAGGCCAAGGACGCTGCGAATGCGGCCGCGGCGCACGCCGACGCTGCCGCGCAAGCTGCCCAGGCCGCGGCCGACGCCGCCTACGACGCCGATCACGCGGCCGACGAGGCCAAGGCCGACGCCGATGCGGCCAAGACCGCTGCCGAGGAGGCGCAGGCCGCAGCCGACCAGGCCAAGTCCACCGCCGCGACCGCCCGGGCGGCCGACGCGGAACGCCTTACCGCGCAACAGAACAAGGGCATGCAGGACGCCGCCGACGCCGCGCAGGCCGAACGGGACAAGCAGGCCGCCATCGTGTGGCAGGCCGGTCAGGCCGCCCAGCTCGACGCCGAAGAGCAGCGGCTGCTGGCCGAGGCGCAGGCCACCGGAACCCCTGTCGCGACCGTCATTGCCGACGGCCGCAAGGTGGCCGCCCGCCTCTGGCACACCGGTGGCCCGTGGGTGAAGTCAACCGCGTTGACCGCGTTGTCCGACACCGATGCCGGCGTCGCCGCGTTCGTCCACACTGGACTCTCGGCCGCCGTCGAGGAGGACGACCGGGCCAGCGTCACGACGATTGCCGACACCACCACGATTCCCGCCCAGCGCACCGCTGCACTGGCCGCGCTGGCCGGAACCTACAACCAGGTCAAGGAATTCCTGCGCACGCGGGCGTATCCGGGCAAGGTCGACGACGACCGGATCGCAGTGCAGAAGATCCTCAACACCGGTGGACCGGCGACCAAGGCCGCCGCGAACAAGGCGCTCAACGGTACTGCGGATGACATCCAGGCGTTCCTGGCCACCGGCCGGTACCGGGCCGCCGAGGACGACGACCGTGTGGCCACCCAGGTGTTGGTCACCAACGGCGGCCCCGAGGTCAAGGCCGCGGCCAACGCCGCGCTTTCCGGCCCGTGGTCGTACGTGAAGCAATTCCTCCAGGTCGACCAGTACAAGGCGGCCCAGCGGGACGCCGACGCGGCCGTGCACAACGCGCAGATCGACGGCTACCTGGCCGACGCCGCCGAGACCGCGGCCAACGCCAAGAGCCAGGCGGCCCAGGCGGCTGTCTACGCCGCCAACGCCCGTGGGGACGCGGCGGCCGCCGACCAGGCCCGTACGGACGCCGCCAACGCCGCATCCGCCGCGCACGACGCCGCGACCGCGGCGGCCCAGTCCGCCACGGCCGCGCAGAACTCGGCCGACCAGGCCTCGGCATCGGCCCGGCAGGCCGCCACGGCGGCTCAGACCGCGCAGGCCGCAGCCGCCGACGCCGACAAATCCGCTGCCGCGGCCAAGGTTTCGGCCGCGCAGGCCGCCGGTTACGCCGCCGAGGCAGCGGCCGCCGCCGCGCAGGCGCGTCAGGATGCCGACGCCGCACAGAAATCGGCCGATGAAGCCGCGCAGGCGGCGCAGGCTGCGTTCCAGGCCGTGGCCAAGGCCGCCCGGCGGGAGGTGACCGGCCGCGAGGACGCCCCGCCAGCACCCGGCGTCAACGGCGGACTCGACTGCCCGCCCACGTGTGTGCCGCCGGACAAGCGCATCCCGGACAACCAGGCGTGGGACATGGCCATGCAGTTCATGCAGGGTGAGATGGTCAACAACCCCAACAGCCCCATGGGCAAGGCCATCCGCCTCGGGATCTCCCAGTGCCAGTCGTTGAGCACGTGCAACCCGGCCGACCTGGCCGGGGGGCTCGCGTTGTTCGCGCAGCAGGTCAGGACCGACGGCCCGTGGGACCACAAGGGACGGTTGCTGAAAATCCTTGAGGGCAACGGCATCGACACCGACGAGCCGTACTTCCCGATCCCCGGCACCGACGAGGAAATCAACTTCGACTTCTGGTCCAACCTGCACTACGGCTACGTGGGCGCGTCCTGCGGGCTCAGCGAGGAGGTCCTCGTCGGCGCGGGCAAGCTGTACCACGACATCTCGCCCGGCAACCACTGGGGCCCGGACAAGGAAGCCGCCATCCGGGCCGGCGCCCGGATGTTCGCCCAGCACCCCGATCCGGCCGACCTGAACGACCCGAACATCATCCTCCAGGTCATCAAGGACAACCGGAACACGTTCCGGCATTCGATCCCGGGCGAGTCCGTCTACCTGCGGCCGCACGAGCAATGACCATCCGTAAACCATTGAGCTCCACAGAGAAAGCGATCTGTCATGCGAAGAATTCCCCGTCTGCTCACGGTGTTCGGCGCGATGGCGCTGTGCGGCGCCGCGGCCGTGCCGACGGCGGCCGCCGACACCGGCCGGTCGCCGGCCGTCGAGGACTACGGATATCCCGGCGCCGCACAGGTTCTCGCCGACCGGGGGATCACCCTGCTCAAGGGCGATGGGCACATCACCTTCGTCACGTGCAGTGGGACCGGCTTGATCGAGGTCCGCAGCACCAACGTGCCCGGTGACCACGGCTCCGACCTGTACCACTACTGCTTCAAGATCGACGGGCCGGTCGGCGACCTGACCCTGAACATTCCCAACGCCTATCAGGTCAAGGGCGACAACCACGACGTGCAGGCCACGGTGACGGTCAACGACAAGACCAGCACCGTTGCGGTGGACAAGAACGGCTGGACCGGCGTTGGCGTCGGCGCCGGTCCGGACCCGGCCACTCTGCTGGAGATCAAGGCAACCGGCGGCTCGTCGACCCCGCCGGCCACCGACTACCCGTACCTGGCCAAGGTTGCCGTCGGCGCGCCCACCTCGGCCAACGGCCGTGGCTGCACCGGTTTCCTCGTGGCCCCGCGCTGGCTGGCCACCGCGACCAGCTGCTTCGCCGACGACCCGGCCTCGCCCGGCACCGTCCAGGCCGGTGCGCCGAGCCAGGCCAGCACCGCGACCTTCCCGAACGGCGAGGTCGCCACGATCACCTCGCTCACGCCGCGGACCGAACGTGACTTCGTGCTGGCTCAGCTGTCCAAGCCCGTGACCGACATCGCCCCCGCGCTGCTGGGCTCCGCCGTCCCGGCCGTCGGCGACAACCTGACCGTCGTCGGCTACGGCCGTACCGCCTCGACGTGGGCCCCGCTCCAGCCGCACGCCGGCGCCTACAGCGTCGGCTCGGTCGACGCCACCACCGTCGCCGTCTCGGCTTCCGTCGACACCTGCAAGGGCGACGCCGGGGGCCGGCGCTGCGTAACGGCCAGATCGTGGCCATCAGCAGCGTTTCCGCCCAGCACGGCTGCTTCGGTTCCGCCGCAGGCACTTCGGGTTCCACCGAGGTCCGCACCGACGACCTCGCGTCGTGGATCAAGCAGACCACCGGCGCGCACAACGGCCCGCTGCAGAACGGCATGAACCTCACCAAGTGCCTGGACGCGCAGACCTTCCAGGCCGGCACCGTCACCGGCACCGTGCAGGTCTGGGACTGCAACGGCGGCCCGCAGCAGTCCTGGAGCGGCGCGGCCGACACCCAGCTGCACAACGGCATGGTGACCACCAAGTGCCTGGACGCGCAGACCCTCGACGGTCGGACGCTGACCGGTTCGATCCAGGTGTGGGACTGCAACGGCGGCCCGCAGCAGCAGTGGATCCTCGACCCGTCCAACCACACCCTGCACAACGGCATGGACAACACCAAGTGCCTGGACGCGCAGACCCTGGACGGCAAGACGTTGACCGGTTCGATGCAGGTGTGGTCCTGCAACGGCGGGCCGCAGCAGCAGTGGTTCTAGTTTTGCGTTGACCCGTTCGCGGTGCCACGCCGTTGGCGTGGCACCGCGAACTTCTGTTACCTGGCCCCGCCGGACAGACGCTGCTTCTGCGCGTGCGCCGAGCGGGTGCAGACCTCGCCGACGTCCACGGTCTGGCCGCGGTCGGCGAAGACGTCGGCCACGCCGACCAGCTTGCCCTTGGGCGAGGTGCAGGTCAGTTGGTAGGCCTCCTTCGGGCCGTAGGTGGCCGGGATCGGCGCGGCGAACGAGACGTCGCCGGTCCAGTCGTCGACCGCGTTCGGGTCGGTCTGGTCGAAGTTCACCGCGACCGCCTTGTAGTCGCCGGCTGGCGGGTCGAACAGGACCGCGTGCTCGGAGGTCGTGCCGCCGTTGGCCGACGACGTCACCAGGTTGCCGGCGGCGTCGTAGACGTAGAGGTCCCAGTCCGTGGTCGGGTGCGCCCAGTTGATGTTGACGCTGAGCTTTCCGTTGTCCGCCTTGGGCAGCCCGTCGACGTGGAAGGTGAAGCTCTCCGCCGTCGCGTTGTTCGGGTAGTCCTGGTTGATCGGCGGCACGCCCGGCGGGTTCGTCACGGCGAAGCCCGGCTGGACCGGGCCGCGGGGGTCACGCCCGTAGCGGCCGGCCACGTAGGGCCGGGTCGACGGGTTGACCGACCAGGCGAAGCGGCCGCCGGTCGTGGTGAACGTCGAGTTCAGGTCGTCGGTGTAGTAGATCGGCGGCGCGGTCGTGCCGTCCGGCTGGATCACCGGCGAGGTCGGCGTCTGGAACGTCTTGTGCAGCTTGAGCTGGTAGCCCTTCGGCGCCGAGCCGATCAGCGTGGAGTGCTGCGCCGGGTCGGCCGCGTTGCTCAGGAAGTCCAGGAACGCCTGACGGTTGCCGCCCTTGCCCGCGCCCGCCGCCGGGGCCAGGCCTTCGTACTCGGCGACCACGCTGTCCGCGTACGGGCCGTGGAAGCCGTTGCCGCCCACCTCGATCGTGAAGCCCCAGCCGCCGGTCGTCCAGTACGACCAGTCCTCCGTGGTGCCGGTCGTGTCGTACAGCTGCCAGCTCGGCTCACTCGTGTATCCGTTGCGGGAGGCCATTTTGTCGCCCAGCGCCTTGTACGCCGGCTCGTCCAGCGGCGGCCGCGTGTCGGCGATGCCCGGCGCGCGCAGCACCAGCGCCGCCACCGTGTGCAGCGTCATCAGGTTCGTCACCTGGCGTGACGACACCAGCCAGCGGACGTTGCGCGTCTCCGGCTCGGAGAACGGGGCCGAGCCGCGGAAGGTGTCGCTGCTCCAGGACACGCTGGCGCCCGGGCCGCCCCAGAAGCCGGCGTAGTTGCGGTTCGGATCCGTGCCGCGCACCCGGCCGCCCGGGTTCGCCTTGCACACGCCCGTCGCGTACTTCGGCGGCGAGTCGTTGACGTTGCAGTTCTTGCGCTTCATCTCGTAGTCGAACGTGCTGAAGTCACCCTTCGGCTCCGCCTCGCGTGAAATGTCGAAGCCGTCCGGGTTGATGATCGGCACCACGATGTTGCGCGTCTTCCCGACCAGGGCCCGGATCGCGTTGTCGTGGTTGTAGCCGTTGATCAGCTCGTAGGCGAACTCCATCGCGTGCTCGCCGGCCGGCCATTCCCGGGCGTGATGCACACCCATCGTGAAGTCCACCGGCTTGCCGTCACTGATGTTCTTGACGTCCGTGGCGATCTCCATGCCCACCACGTCGCGGCCTTCCCAGGTGGATTCCGGCATGGTGAAGGCCGACACCAGGTTCGGGTACTTGCGGGCCAGCTCCTTGATCTCGAACTCGTAGTCGTACAGATGCCGGTACGTCGTCCGCCCCGACGGCAGCGCCGAGCTCTCCGTCTTCGCCGCGTACGCCCGATCCGTCGCCGCGTCGGTTATGGACTTCTGCGCCAGATTCGGCTCCACGACCGTCGACTTGAACCCCGCGTCCTGCAGCGTCTTGCGGTCCTTGGCATCCGCCAGCACCACTTCAACGCCCGTCGCGTCGCCCTTCTCCGTGACGTCCAGCCCCAGCGTGTTCAGCCGGTTCTTGTCCGCCCTGGTAGGCGTTTCCACCCTCACCAGCTCCGGCGGCGTTGCCGTCGACGTCCCTTGCGGCGTCAGCGCCAGGAAGTCCACCCCCAGCTCCACCGTCTTGGCCTGGCCCGCATACCGACAGGCCTGCACGACGAGCTGTTGCCCCTTCTTCACAAAGCTTTCCGCCACCTCGCGGCTACGCAGCGCTGCCGACGCCGCCACCACACTGCCGGTGGCCTTGTCGAACACCGCGATATCCCAGTCGCCTTCCACCCCCTTGGTCGGCTTCAGCCTCGCCTGCACCAATCCGTCCACTGTGGACGTGAATTCCCGGCGGTCGGTCCCTTGCGCCCCTTGCGGCAGCTCCGCCGCGAAGCACGACCTCGTCACCGCCCTATCCGCCTTCAGCACATTCGGCGCCGCCTCCGCCGTCCCCGGCAGCGCCACGAACACCCCGGCCAGCACCACGCCGACCGTGCCCACCACCAGCCGCTTTCTCGGCAATTGCCCCACAGCCACCCCTCCTCGACCGAGCGCACCGGAAGCTTTCGACCGTAAGAGGAGCAACCGGGCACCCGTAACCGCCGGAAGTCGGGACAACGCCGAGACCCTTGCAGCTATCGGCCGCTCGGCGCAGCCCGTCACCTGCGCCTTTCAGTCCCGCGCCGAGCTCAGCACCTCAGCAGCGGTGAGGCGCTCAGGAATCCGGGACCAGGTCCCGGCCGTTCCACACGAAGCGAGCCGTGGTGACCGCGTTGTCGCCGTCACCGGTGAGCAGCTGGTGGATCGCGATGCCGTCGAGTTCCGCGTAGGTGCACCACTCGTGGTCCGAGGTCAGCATGAGGTCGAGGTCCAGCGCGGACAGCAGGGCGAAGACCTGCCCTCGGTTGCTGCTGTCCACCCCGACGAAGACCTCGTCGAGCAGGATGACGCGCGGCGCGGTGGGCACGGCCTGATAGTGGGCTGCGACGGCTGCGAACAGGGGCAGGTGCAGCGCGATGGCCTTCTCGCCGCCGGACAACGCGCCGTGCAGCTTCCGGGTGAGCAGCTGCCAGCCCTCGCCGTTCGCGCGGTCCACCTTCACCACGAACTGGTGCCACGCGGTGTAGTCGAACACCTCCGCCAGCTGCTGCTCCCAGCTCGTGGCTGTGTCGTTCGACTTCGCCTGCTCGATGCGGTCCCGGAAGAACTGGTGCAGAGATTCACGGTCCGACTCCGTCAGCCGGACCGGGTCCTTCAGCAGCAGGTCCCGTGCCGCCCTGGTGCCGGTTGGCAGGTTCGGCGCGACCTGCCAGACGAGCCGCACGGCGACCTTGGACGCCGTCCGAACGCGTTCCAACCGGTCGTTCATCGCATCCACCAGCTCACCGGCCTGCCGGATGCGCGCGGCCAGGTGCCGGCGGGTATCGCCGGTCAAGGTCTGGTCGAACAGCTGTCGTTCCCGCTCGGTGATCTCCTGCCGGCTCTGCTCGGCGTCGGCCCGCAGGATGGCGAGCAGCTCGGCGGCGCCGACCCGGACGCCGTCCACGAGCGCGGTGAACATCTGCACGTCCTCGTCCGCCTCCAGGTCGAGGTCGGCCCGCGCGCTCAGCGCCGTACGGCACTCGTGCACGGACTCGGAGAGGCGGTGCAGCGCGTCGCCGAGATTGTTCGGCTCGTGTGGCACGTTCGGCCACGTGGACGCCACCGAGCGGGCGGCGTCGAGCGCCGCTCGGACACCGTCGGACGCTGTGAGCGTCGCGGCGAGTCCACTGAGATCCGGGAAACCGCTGTCGGCCGACAGGGTCCCGCCGGCGAGGTGACGGAAGCGACGCGCAGCGTTGTCCCGCACCACCAGCGCCCCATCGCGGGCCTGGATGTCGGACTTGCGCCGCTCGCCCAGCTCGCCGAGTCGGATGGCGAGGTCGGATGCCTTTGCCCGCGCGGCCACCAATCCCTTGGCCAGGTCGGATCGCCGAATGCGCAGGTCGCGCAGCTCGGCGAGAACCTCCCGGTACTCGACGCCGACGGTGCGTTCGACGGTCTCCAGCTTCGCGGCGAGCCGGCGGTGTTCTCCTCGGCCTCGGCGGCGTCGTGCTCCCGTTCGCCTGCGACGGCGCCTGATCGGGCCGCCCAGTCGGCCGCCGTGTCCCGTTGACGGCGGGCGGCCATGAGCTCGTCGTGGCTGTCGAGCCAGATCTCCGCCTGATCCCGAAACGCTTCCACCGCACGTTCGACGTTGTCTAGCGCGGCCCGATCGGTCGGCATGCCGTGCTCGGCCGCGAGGACGGTCAACTCATGTAGTGACGCGCTTACCGCGGATTCGCGTTTCGACAGCGTGTCGAGCTGCTTGCGCACGTGGCGGTTCGCCGACTCGACGTCAGATTCCTTACGGGTCAGCGAATCCCTTGCCGCCCGCACATCGCCGTACGGAGGGCGGGCCGCGCGCTCCCGGGCGAGAGCCGATCGCCGCGCCTGGATGGCCTGCAACCGTGACGCCAGTGCGCCGAGCTCGGTGTCGAGCTGATCGATCTGGGCCCGCAGTTCGCCCATTCGCCGCTGCCTGGCCCGTTCCCGCGCGACCGCGCCGATGTACGCGGCATGCGGCTTTTGCCAGCTGCCGACCAGATTGCCCAGTCGCCAGCTGCCATCGGCCCCGACCGCCGCCGGATGCCCGGCCGGCGCACGGTCACCGTATGCGACGCCGGCGAGGAGCCGAGCCACGACGCTGGCCGGCACGACCGCATCCCTCTCTGGGATCAACACGTCGGACAACGACTGCCCGGCCGCCGGTGGCACGGCTTCGGCCACCGCGAAGACGTCGTGGCCGGTCACCGCGCCATCTGCGCCGACCCACGCATCGAGCACGCCAGCCGACTGCAACGCGGCCTCGATCGACGCCTGCGTCGACTCCGGCACCGAGTCGGCGAAACGCACCAACCGCCACAGCGGCGCCCCGGCCATGGTCGAGCGGTCCGCGGTCCGCGTCGGCGGTGCCTCCGGCGGCAGATCCTGCTTTTTCCCAAGGGCATCGAGCTCGTCGGCGAGACCGTCCCGTTCGGACTTTTTGGCATCCTGCTCGGCCTCGGTCGACGATTCGGCCCGCACCAGCACGTCGGTCGCCGAGCCGGCCACGGCATCGACATGCTCGAGCAGGGCCGCCTCGTTCTCGACCAACTCGTCGAACATGTCGAGATCGGGAAACGCGAGTTCCCGGCAGTCGCGCGCCCAGGCTCGAAGATCGTCGACGAGGCGGGTCAGCGCCTGTTCGCACCTCTCGGCCGCCTCGGCGCGACTTTCCTCAGCCGCGGAAAGATCGGAGCGCGCGTCTTCGAGGTCGGTCTCCGCTTGTTGCCGACGGTCCACGGCCGTTGCGTGCTCGGCCAACGCGTCGCGGACAAGGGCGATCTGCCTTGCCCGGCCTTGCACGGCTGCGCGGAGCAGCACCCGCGACTGCTTGGCTGCTGTGGTCAGGGTTTCGGTGACTTCAGCATGCACGCCGATCAACCCCGCCCGAGCCGCGGCCTGGCGGGCGTCGGCCGCCCGGACCGCCTCGGTGCCAGCGCGCAGCTCGGCATCGCGCTCGGCGTTCGCCGCAGTCTCGGCATCCTTGACAGCTTGCCGGCGCTTCGCTTCCGCGTCCGACCGTGCGGCAACAGCACGGGATTCTGCCGCGGATGTGTGCTGCCGTAGCTGGTCGAGTTCGTGGCCGTGCTGGTACGCGTCGCTCTCGACGAGCCCGGCGATCCGCGCCTGGGTTTCCTCCTCGTCGACAACAAGCGTTTCGATCCGCGCTTCGGTCTCGGCTTTCTGCTCGGCCACCTGGTCGTGCTGCTCGGCCGACCGCCGGGCGGACTTGGTGAGATTGTCCAGCTCGGTGGTGGCCGAGATGAGCGTGGCGGCCGCGGCCCGCAGCACCCGTTGCGCGTAGGTCCGCTGCCGGCCGCCGAGCGTGCGGGCCGCCGTGACCTCCGCGTCCAGGGCTGTGAGACGTTCCCGCTGCCGGTCCAGTCGCTCGAAACCCTCGGCGAGATCGGCGATCTCCTGCTGGTCCAACGGAGGCAGGGCCCGTGACAGCAGTGTGGACAGCAGTGACGGGTCGAGCCGCTGGGACAACTTCGGCGTCCGCAGCTGCAACAGCGCGGTGATCAGCGCGTCGTAACGCTGCTCGCTCAACCCGGGAAACAGCGTCGTGCGGATCGCCGACCGGTATTCGGTCGCGTTGCCGTGCAACAAGCCGTGGTCACCGAGTGCCTGTTCGAGCGCGTTTCTGGTCAGCGGTGTGCCCGAGTCGGTCACCAACTCCAGCCCGTCGCCGACGCGCAGGGTCGTGGTGAAGTAGTCGGCATGTACGGCCGTCGTGTGGTTGCTTGCCTGGAGTCGTGCCCCGCAGCTGAACCACGTGTCGCCCTGGCGGAACTCGACCCACACGTAGCCGACCCGGGTGGTTCCCGATGCGCCGTCACCCATGAGGTTCCAGTGCATCGTCCGTTCGCTGGTGCCGAACGTCGACAAACGGTTGGCGCGCAGGTTCGCGTCGAAAAGGTACGGCAGCAACAGCTCCAGCGCCTTCGACTTGCCGCTGCCGTTCTCCCCGCGCAACAACAGCCGGCCCCGCTGGAACTCGAAAACCTCGTCGTAATAACGCCAGACGTTGAGAATGCCCGCTCGCGTCGGGACCCAGCGATGCGCCTCACGTTCAAGGGGCTCAGCCGCGCGCCACGGCAGCTCGGTGATCGTCATCGCTGCGCCTCCGCGTTGTCCTGATCAGCACTGCGTGCCCCGCTCACGGCGTATCGCGCCGCCGCCGGCAGCGGATGCACCACGCCGTCGCCAATTCGGACCAGGCCGAATCCGCGCAGCACAGCCAGCGCATCGGTGACGAGTTCGGCGGGGCCGTTGTCGCCGCGATACGCCTTGGCCCAGGAGGGAAATCTTGTCAGCAACGCGCTGGCCGTCAGCCGGAGTTGTTCGATGGTGACGGCCATGTCCATGCTGTCCAACAGCAGCAGCGCCGCCACCTTGGCATTGCTGCTGTCGTCGGGAAAGCGGCTGTCGGTGGCGATCCCGTCCGGATCGACGAGCAGCATGCCCTCGGCCCGTTCTTCGAGGAGGAAGCCGCTTTCGCCGGCTGCCCGCCGCACCAACTGCCGCCCGGTCGGCGAGTTGAGGTACGCGCGTTCGTCGTCGGTCAGATCATCAAGGTAGACAACGGGGTCGTCGACCAGCCGCCGGAAGACGGAATGCCGCAGCCACAGATTCCGCTGCACGTCAGAGACCGGCGTCGTGCCGACGACGCCATAACGCCGTTCTCGTGACACAGCCGCCAACAGCTCGTCCAGCCGCGTCGGCACCTCGTCGATCGGCACGGCCAGCTGCGAGACGCCGGTCGTGGTGGCCAGCAGCCGCATGAGCAGCGCCGCATCGACCCGATACAACACCTTCGCCTCAGCGGAGTCCACATAGGACTCCGTTGCGCCGTCCACCACCTCGACGACGCCAAGCGACTCGAACATCCTGAGCACGTCGACGAAAGCCATCCGCTCCCCGCGAGCCGACGCGTCGAACGTCGTCAGCACCTCGTCGGTGGCGGTGGCCCTGGTGACCCGGTCGGCCAGCAGGCCGATGGTCGTCACCGGTGCGGCCAGCAACTCGGCCCCCGCCACGCAGAGCAGAACGTAGCGCCGCCGGTCGAACGGCGCGCGTCCGGATCGATGCCTGCGCGGCGGCCGGCTGGCGTCCGCCATCGCCCTGACTTTCGCCAGCCGGGCGTAGCCAAGGCGCGGTTCGACGACCAGGGACCAGCCGCAGTAGTACTCGAACCACTTCTTGATCGGGTCGCGCCGACGGCGCACCAGATCGAACGACTCGGGCGCACCACGTTCGTGGATCAGCGGCGTCGCGAGCAGAAGTCGGATGCCCCGCGCCACCTCGTCGCGTTCGGCGATCACCAGCTGGTTGGACAGGTTGCTCATCGCGCTGCTTCTTTGACTTGGCGGCCGCCGAACGCCCGGATCTCGATCTCGTAGTCCGGTCCGCTGAACCGCCCACGCGGCGTGATCAGCTGCGCCACCGCCCCGTCGGCCGGATCCCGCAGCACGATCTCGATCTTGCCGTCGCTGGTCGTGCTTCGCCGCGTGCCGGCCGCTGACGGACTGCTCGCGAGCGCCTTGCCGAGCAGGTCCAGCAGCCGCTCGAACACGCTGTGGTCGAGCTTTCCGAAGTGGGACAACCGCACTCGGCCGTCGGTGTCGAGCATGTCCCATGCGGCTTCCAGTTGGGCTCGCTCCGCCAGAGCCTGCTCGGCGCGGGCTGCCTTGATCGCCGCGACTTCGCGGACCCGGCCGGTCCGGCTGAAGCGTTCCGTCCGTCCGGACGACCGCAGCAGGACTGACACTGCGACCGGGTCGGCCTCGGCCCAGGTGGCCGACGAGCTCACCAGCTCCGGATCCGGGTGACCGAGATGGGCATGCCGGGCCGAGCTGAGGCCGAACGCCGTCGCCCACAGCCGGTGGAGATCGTCCTGTGCCGGCAACACCGTGAACCACCTTGCCAGCTCACGGAAATCAGCCACCGCGCTACTTGCTCGACGTCGCGACTCCGTGATCCGGTCCAGGACCTGGAGCAGGGTGATGATCGCGCGACGCGCCACCAGACGCAGCTGTTCCACCCGTGGGCGGGCGCCGTCCGGCGGCAAGAACCAGGCACACAGCCCCTCCCAGCGTGCCTGGCGGTGCGCCAGCCACTCGGGTCCGGGGTCCGTGCCGGAGATCTTCGGCAGGTCGGCGCCGCGGAGCGCACGGAGATGCAGCCGGCTCGCGCCGTGCTCTTCGAGCTGCCCGATCCGGGCTTCGATCGTCCGGGCCCGCTGGTCCAGATTCGTGACGAATTCCTGTAGGTACGCCACAGTCGCCGCTTTGACCTCGTGGAAGGTCGACAGGTCCGCGCCGTCAGCCCGGAGCAGCCTTTGCAGCTCGCCGTTGAACTGCTTCGTGTTCGTGCTGAGGGCTTCGAGATGGCCCTCGAGCTCCATCACCGTCGTGAAGATCCGCCGGTCCGCGCCGTCGTCCGCCAGCAGCGTGAGCAGGTCACCCAGCCGGTCCGCGATCGCGTCCAGCACCGCCGTCTGCAGTGCCCCGGTCGAGGCGAGCACCGACAACGCGTGCAGCACGCCCGCGAACGCCGCTTCTCCGCGCCTGGTCAGCGAGTACTGGAGGTTGTTCCGCTCGTAGTCCGCGGCGGTCAGGTAGTTCTCCGCGTGGTTCTGGTTCACGTCCACCAGATCCCACTCGCGCAGCTGTCCCAGCGCCCTGGTGAGGTCTTCGTCCTCCAGCGCCTCCAGCCGGCCCACCGCCCGCAGTCTGGCCCGCAGATCGTCCAGGCTCAGCGCCGTTTCCAGGCGCTCATTGGCTTCCGTGAAGGCGTGCAGCACCGAGATGTAGAGCCCGGCGCGGTCCCCGCTGGTGAACCGGAACATCTCCGCCGGGACGCGGATCGGTTCCACCCAGCCTCCCCACTGCGTTTGCCCGTACATCGTCCGCCGACGTCCTGCCGCTAGCCAGCTTCACTCGTTCGAGTGCAGCTCTGCCAGCAGTTCGTCCGCCACCCGCTCCTCGCTCACCGTGATGCCGTGCTCCCGCATCACCTCGGCCAGCTGCCCATCCCAGGGCGCTTCCGTCACCCTGCCCACACTAGGCCCGACCGTGCCCACCGCTTTCAGGTAGTCCGCCGCCCCCATCCGCCACGGCACCGCGCCCGTCCTGGCCATCACATTCGCCGCGATCCGGATCCCTTCGCCGTCGAAGTCCCCGTGATACCGCAGCTCACAGCCTGCTTCCGCCAGCCCGCTCAGCAGCAGGATCCCCGCGCTGTTCGGCCATCCCGACGTGCACACCAGCGGCGGGCAGCTCTCCTTGAACCTCTCGAGCGCCAGCGCCAGGATGCTCGGGTTCTCCACCACCCACACCGTTTCCGGCAGGCCATTTCCCCAGTTTGTCGCCCTCAGCTGCCCCAGCGTCAGCGCCGCCGCGTGGCCCGTACAGGCCCTCAGCACCTTGCTCGCAACGCCCTCACCTTCGGGCCTCATCCCCGCCACGAGCACCACCGACGACAACTCGTCGTCCGCCACCCCCGCCCGCTCCCACAGCCCCCTCTTCTGCTGCACATCCGTCGGCACCGGCACGTCGTAGATCGCCGCCAGCGCTTTCAGTACCAGCGCCCCTTGCCGCGTCCCCTCATCCAGCCCGTGCGGGTCGTGCAGCGTCTTCTGCGCCAGCACCGGCAGCGGCACCCCCGCCGCCGGCAACTCCGCCAGGACGTCCAGCGTTCCTTCCAGCAGCTTCTTCGTGCGCTCCGTCGACCCCTCCACGAGACCGCCCCGCCGCACCGCTTCCACCCAGTCGTTCAGCGCCGGCTGACCCACTACCACGTCACTGCGCTTGAGCCATACCCACAGGTCAGCCCGCTCTTTCCCCTGGGCTTCCCGCTCCTGCGCCCGATTGCCGATCGGTCCCACCAGCTCGGCCACGACGTCTCTCAGCGGCAGACCAACCGCCTCGATCAGCACCTCGTCCAGCCTGGCCACGCTCACCGTCACCGTCTCCGGCGGCAGCCGATCCAGCCCCAGCAGATCCGCCAGCGCCGCCCGCTGCTCCTCCATCAGCGGCCCCAGCCGGATCCTGCTCACCGGCTGCCCCGAGGACAGCCTCTCGTGCGCCGCCCGCCACACCGGCCGCAGCACAGGGGAGAGCTTCTCCGCACGACCTCGCTGACCGGTAGCCACGCTCCGACAGTAGTTCGTGACGTGCCGCGGAACAGGGCTGGCCACCGGTGGTTACAACACTTGTAGCCTGCCGGGTTGGTCGACAACCAACCGTCACCGTCGTGTGCACCAACGATGTCGTCGCTGGCAATCTGGAAGCGACCTGCAAGTCTGAAGACATGACGGCCCGACAGGATGTTGCGTCGTACCGGGAGTCGGCGGTTACACGGGCACGTGGCGCTAGAGTCTGACCGTGGCAACTCGTGAGCTGTTCGGCCTGGACGCACTGGTCTTGCCGGAGTCGTTGCAACAGGCCGTCCAGCACGGCGAGGTGTTTACCAGGCGTTGGGTTGTGGAGACGATCCTCGACCTGGTCGGCTACACGGCCGATCAGGACCTTGCTGACGCGGTCATCGTGGAGCCGGCATGTGGTGGCGGGGCTTTTCTGGGTCCGGTAGTCGAACGCTTGAGCGCGTCGTGTCGTAAGCACGGACGATCTTTGTTGGATGCCGTCCAAGCAATCGAGGCCTACGACTTGCTGGATCGCAATGTCCAGGCAAGCCGAGACCTGGTCGGGCAACAGTTGCTCGCCGATGGGTTCGAGTCAACCGACGTCGAAAAGGTCGTTAATTCCTGGATCGGACAAGGCGACTATCTGCTGCAAGAGTCGAGCGTTCATCTCGCAGACTTCGTAGTTGGCAACCCGCCCTATATCCGGCTGGAGGACGTGCCGGATATTCGCATGAATGCTTATCGATCTTCCTGTTCGACTATGGGTGGACGGGCCGACATCTACGTCGGCTTCTACGAAGTAGCCCTGCGTAGCCTTAAGCCTGGCGGCCGGCTCGGGTTCATCTGTGCCGATCGGTGGATGCGTAACCAATACGGTCGTAATCTTCGTGGCATGGTGACTCGGCGTTTTAGTGTGGACCTTGTGTTGACGATGCATGACGTCGACGCGTTCCAGGAGCAGGTATCTGCATACCCGGCCATTACCGTTATAAGTAATGCTGTACAAGGTTCGGCCATTGCTGCTGACGCCACAGGGCGGTTCGATGCTCAACAGGCCAAGGAGTTCGTCGCCTGGACGTCGAAGGTGGGCCAAGCTCGCGTCGACAAACCGGCATATCATGCGGCTCGGCTGCCGCATTGGTTCCCCGGCGACGACTCGTGGCCGGCGGCGTCACCAGCGCGGTTGGCGGTGCTTGAAGACCTCAGTGACCGTTGCCAACTACTAGAGGATGTGTCCACCGGCACGCGGGTTGGCATCGGGGTTGCAACCGGCGCGGACAGCGTCTTCATTACTCATCGCAGTGATGCTGCGGATGTAGAGGAAGACCGGCTCCTGCCGCTAGCGATGGTTCGCGACACTACTAGTGGCGAGCTCGACTGGAACGGGACCCACCTGGTAAACCCGTGGGACGCGCAAGGAAAATTGGTTGACCTTGATGTCTACCCGCGACTGGCGCAGTACTTCAATCGCCATGCTGCGGCGCTGCGTAAGCGTTACGTGGCTACTAAACAACCCGATAATTGGTACAAGACTATCGACAAAGTCGATCATCGGCTCACTGCACGCCCGAAACTTTTGTTCCCAGACATGAAGCTTGCCATCCATCCGGTCCTCGACCCCGGCGGGTTTTATCCGCACCACAATCTATATTACATCACTTCGGATAAATGGGATATGCGGGTGCTTGGTGGCCTTCTCTTGTCGAAGGTCGCTGAGGCTTTTGTATCAGCGTATGCTGTGAAGATGCGAGGTGGCACACTCCGATTTCAAGCTCAGTACTTGCGCAAGATTCGTGTGCCCGACCCGGCGGCGATCAGGGACGACGTTCGTATTGCGTTGGCGGAGGCATTCGATCGGCGTGATGTGCAAGCGGCTACGACGGCCGCGCTGAAGGCTTACGGGCTTGTTGAACTTCCGGACTGACATGGGGGACCTTTGACGGTTAGCCGCCAAGACTTCGAAGAAGCTGTCGCTGCATACTGGGGCGCCAAAAAGACTCAAAGTGAGTTGTCTGAGATCAAGAATAAGGTCGGTTCCGGCACTGCCGGCTCTGTTCGTGCCGGTAAGCACTTCGATAAGATCACTGCGTTGATCGCTAAATTCTTTTTGGATGCGGGCTATCCGTCCAGCTCGATCAGAGTCGCTCGAATCCAAGGGCTGGAGTTGCCCGGCTACTATCGCCCGCAGAAACAATGGGACGTGGTGGTCGTCCACGATGGGACACTTGTTGCCGCGTTTGAGCTCAAAGCCTTGGGAGGTCCCTCGTTCGGTAACAACTACAATAATCGGGTTGAGGAGGCGCTGGGTAGCGCCATTGATATTCGTCGCGCTGCGCTGGAAGACCTATTTCCGGGCGAACGGCCGTGGTTGGGCTACTTCTTTATTATGGAGGACGCCAAGGGGTCGACGTCCCCTGTGGGGACGGCGAAAAAGGCTGCTATTTCGGCTGACAGAATTTGGGAGGGTAAGTCCTATCAGCAGCGATTCGGCACATTCTGCGAACGGCTGGTTGCGGAAGGCCTCTATGATGCGGTCTGCTACATCACTTCATCCCCGGCTGATCCTCGACCCATCGAGCCGGTTGAAAGCCTCGATTGGAGGCATTTTTCCGCAGCGATCAATGGGCGGCTGACCTATCTTAAGGACTTGGGAATTCCCGGTGCAGGTGCGGGAATGCTGCCCTTCTGAGCGACATACTGCCAGATGACAACCTGCTCAAGATTGTCATCTGGCATTCTTGCGGTCGGCCAGTGGGTCTGCTGCAGGCACTGCGTCCTCGTTGCTTGACCTTCCTATTGTGTTGCGCTCCTATTCCGGCATCGATTCCTTCAGGGCCTCTTCATTTGCTGAGATGGTGTCGAACTGAAATTCGCGCGGAAGGTCGAGTATGCCATGTAGATCGCGAAGTTCTACCGATGGGACGAAGTATCCTTTCTTTATCTTCTTGAGCGATCCGGTCCTGGATAGTACGCCTAGGACGTACTGAAACAAAGTTCCGGAAACTGGGACGTGGATTTCAGACTCATTCTGAAGCTCACCTTCGATGCACTCCAGCAGAGAACTCAGTGCGTCTGCTCGGCGACCTTCTTCTCGCTCGACCTGGCGCAGCAGGCCATGTACATTATCTGCAAATCGGCTCCAGCTGTCGGGCGCGATCGAATCTGGAATCTTTTTGTCGAGGACCCACTGCTGGAATTTGGATATTATTTTCTGCTTTAACTCGTTTTCGGGCCAGGGGGACTCTTGGACAGCTGATGATGATGCGTCGAAGCTGGCGATAATCATTTCAATCTGTTCGACGGCAGCTTTCAGCTGTGCTGCAAGTCGCTGCCGTTTCCAGTCTACATCATCTGACTTGTAGACAAGGGAATGGGTGACTCGCGACCAGGCGTATTCGAACGCTGTGAGAATTTGAACCTCAAATACTAGAAGTGAAGCGCCGATTGGCATCTTTTCTGCGGCCTCAGGGGTAACTTTCCCGTACCATCGAAGTCCGTCGAAGCGAAAAGTATCGGGCGCTTTGCGCGTGTCTGTGCGGCCGCGGGAGCGTACCTCTGAAAAAGCTGAGCGAAGGAAGTTGAGTACCTTTGACTCAAATGTGGCGACTGGTACAACGATGGTGCACGCGTATAGATCGTCCAAGTCGCTCCAGTGGCCAAATCGACCGCTTTCTAGCTTCTCGCTGACCGATCCAAGGGTCTTTACCCTGTCGGCAAAAAGGAATTCGCCATCGCAAAATGATCGTAGCGTAGATCCGACGTAGGATCTTACACTGCCGACCAGCGGGCGGGAATCCTCGAATGCCTTACGGACAGACTCAGGACTTGCTGACATTGGATTCCCTGAGGAGCACTTGGCGGAGGATCCTTACCCGATCGCGGCGAGGTGCTTGGTCGCTTGATGCAGACCTGGTGGCTTCGTAGTACTTTGCCGCGTTTTCGTCGGATGACCTGCGTTTGTCGTCTAGTACGATCGCCATAAATTCCCGTAGACGTTTTACCGAGTCATCCTTCTGGGGGACCTGTTGTTCACGATGCAGCTCAAGGATGATTGCGAAAAGGGAATAGAAATCTGCCTGATTGCGGAATCGGGCAGCGTCGCCAACTAGTAGTTCATTCTGCCAGTCGCGGAGGGTTGCGATAGTCTGCCGAAATTCCGTATCTACGCGCGAGGCTTCTTCCCAGTTGTCCTCGCGATCGCTGTAAGCCTTGTCGAGCTCCGCCTGGGAGTATGAGGCTATTCCGCTCTCAACCAGTAGCATTAGGTTGACGGCAAGCTCCACGTCTTTCATCTGTCGGCGAGCCGCTTGGTTAACTCTAGGAAAGTTTTCGTCAAGCTGCCTCGTCATGAATTCGCTAAGGCGCTCGGCTGAAGTGGCAAACTCGCCGGAGAATCTAGCGTGTCGAAGTTCCTGGGGCGTTAGTTTCGCCACGTTTCTGTTTATTCGATCGAATATATTGCTGAGTGTTCCTTCGTCGGTTGACGGAAGATATTCGATCGAGAATTGATATCTGTAGAAATCTTTCCTGATGTCAGAGGGGAGGTCTTTGAAGAATTTCCCACGAAAACCGTGCGTGGAGGCCGAATCGCCGACCGGGAATTCATCCTCTACAAACCTGAGAACGGTGGTTAGGCGTTGTCTGCCGTCCACTACGGAATAGGTTGCTTTTCCGCTGTCGCTTATGTCTTCATACAAGAAGATCGCCGGAGCGGGGTAGTTTAGCAGCATTGTGTCTATGAAGTAATCTGCGTAGGATTGGTTCCAGACACTCCTGCGCTGGTAGGGCGGATCGAGGATGAGAAGTTCTCGTCGATAGAGATCGAGGAACCAGGCGACGGTCTGTGTAGTATGGCGACGTTGGTTCATCAATGTAGACCTCCTTACGGTCCAGTTAGTGTCGCATGCGTACACGTGCGGCAAATCGGTTAGTAGACTCGCGAGGTGCAGGTGGCTATCGCGGCAGCAGATGGACAGTGCTGACGATCGCTGCCTGGAGGGACGCCCATGAACGTCAGAACGGCCGGCCCACCCGATACGACGGCACGTGGGTCCTCGCCGGCACAAGAGGACGAACGCGGATAGCGTGAGGTTGGTCTGGGTCAGCAGCACCTCCCCAGTAGCCAGATCTACCGGGTCTTTGGTCGTCGTGCGCCTCGTGGGCGGAACCGTGTGCGATCTGGCGTTCCCACCTACATGTCGCCGTGCTGTACGGGGCTGTCGTCTGCCACCTATCCCAACCCGTGTGCCCGTCTGCGCTCCACCGCCCGGTGGATCTGCCTTGCCCTTGATGTCTGGGTGCAGCTTCTTCAGCAGTCCGGCACTCTTGCCGTCCGCATCCTCGTAGAGATCGGCTGACGTGTGCAGCTGCTTGCCGGAGCCTTCGCCGACCAGCCCGCCCTTGCTGAACGCCTTGCCCGTGATCTGTACGCCGCGCCCGAACAGCTTGGCCACCATCGCGCCGATGCCGGACCGGTTGCCGCCCGGTATTTGAGACCAGGCTCTGTCCCGCCGACTCCAGCTTCTGCCCGCCTTCAGCTGGCTTCCCGCCAAACCCGCTGACCTTTCCGCCCGTCTGCCGCAGAAGCTCTGGCCGAACATGGATCTTGCTCACCCCAAGCCCCCAGCCTCTCCACGCTGTGACCCCATCGATGTACATCCAGCGCTCGCCGTCAACCAGAACCACCAATCCGGTGACAGAAACTTTGCCAGGACCAGCGACCTCCGCCGACACAAACCCGGACGCTACCCCCGAATCGGGGGTCCAGGGGCGGAGCCCTCCTGGCTTGGGGTCTGGGGCGAGAGCCCCAGAAAACACAAACGCGAGAGCCCTGTCTGGCGAAGCCAGACAGGGCTCTCGTACGATCGCGTGCCCCCGGCAGGATTCGAACCTGCGCACCCGCCTCCGGAGGGCGGTGCTCTATCCCCTGAGCTACGGGGGCCCGTTGCTCAACGAGGAGAAGCTTACAACACGGGGTGGAGGGGTTTTGCAGGGCCTACCGTCTGGGGGCATGGCGGACGTGATCACGGAGGACGGGCTGCGGCTGAGGGTGTACGAGGACGGGGACCCCAAAGGGCCGAGGGTGCTGCTGGTGCACGGGTTTCCGGATACGGCGGAGGTGTGGGAGCCGCTGGTCAAGGAGCTCAAAGACAGCTTCAGGGTGGTGAGGTACGACGTCCGGGGGATGGGTGGGTCGGAGGGGCCGACGACCACGGAGGGGTACGGGATCGAGCGGCTGAAGGATGATCTGAGACGTGTGGCGGAGGCCACGAGGGCGAAGCATCTGGTGGGGCATGACTGGGGCGCGGTGCAGGGATGGAGGGCGGTGGTCGACCACCCCTTCGACACGTTCACGGCGATCTCGGGGCCGGATCTGGGGCACGCGAGCTACTGGTACGAGAAGAACTTCCCCAGCAAGGAGACGGTGAACCAGCTGGCCCGGTCCTGGTACATGGCGGCGTTCAAGATCCCGAAGCTGCCGGATCTGATCTTCCCGCGAGCGGGGCTTGAGCTGTACCGGGCGAACATTGGCAGAAGCCACCAAGCCCAACGGATCACCACGAAGACGCTGCTGGTCGTGCCGACGAAAGATCGGTTCGTGACGCCGGCGATGGCTAAGGCAGCGGAGCCGTGGTGTGACGATCTGACGGTCAAGACGCTGCCGGCGGGGCACTGGGTGATCAAGGAGCAGCCACACATCCTGGCCAGCTGGATCAAGGAGCTGACGAGAAAAAGTTAGGCTGCACTCATTGAGCTTATGCGCATGTCGCTATATGTTGAGGGGGACTGGGGACACGGAAGGAACGGGCGATGGGGCACGGACACGGGCACGGCAGCGCCTCGGGGCAACACGTGGGCCGGCTGTGGGCGGCGCTCGGCCTGGGGGCGGGGTTCCTGACCATCGAGACGGCGATCGGGATCACTACGGGCTCGCTGGCGCTGATCTCGGATGCGGCGCACATGCTCACGGACGTGGTGGGGATCGGCCTGGCGCTGGCGGCGGTGATCCTGGCGGCGAGGAAGAACCAGAAGCAGGAACGCACGTTCGGCATGTACCGGGCGGAAGTGCTGGCGGCCCTGGCGAACGCGGTGCTGCTGTTCGCGGTGGCGGGCTACGTGCTGTACGAGGCGATCGAACGCTTCGCGGCGCCGCCGGCGGTGCCGGGACTGCCGGTGACGATCACGGCGGTGATCGGGATCGCGATCAACGCGACGGCCTTCATGCTGCTGAAGGACGGTGCGAAGGAGAGCCTGAACCTCCGCGGCGCCTACCTGGAAGTGCTGTCGGACCTCATCGGCTCGATGGGCGTCCTGATCAGCGGTCTGATCACGCTCACCACCGGCTGGCGCTACGCGGACCCGGTCATCGCCGTCGCCATCGGGCTGTTCGTCCTGCCCCGCACCTGGGGCCTGGCCAAGAAGGCACTGCGCATCCTCTTCCAGCACGCGCCCGAACGGGTGGACGTCAAGCAGCTATGTGTTGATCTCACGGCACTTGACGGCGTGACCGAGGCCCATGACGTGCATGTGTGGACCCTCACATCGGGCATGGAAGTGGCCTCGGCGCACCTCGCGGTGGCCCCGGGGGCGGAACCGGCGGATGTGCTGGTCAGGGCCCAGAAACTGCTGGCCGAGGACTACCGGCTGGAGCACGCCACGGTGCAGGTGGAACCCCGGGACGCGACCTCGAAGTGCCGTGACCTGACTTGGTGACGGCACCCGTTCGGGTGTCTTCTGGGAAAACCGCGTGGGTATCCCACCGGTGCTGCGTCCCACCTCTGTCACGGGTGATGACGTGAGAGAGCGAAGGGGACGGACGATGGGCAACAACGACCGCAAGGTGATCACGGAGCGGGTCGACTTCGGCTTCCTGGCCGCGCACGACTTCCTGGTGCCGCTTGAGGTCGAGCTGCGCTACGACACGCTGGATCCGTACGCGGTGGTGGCGGCCTTCCGCCCCGGCCGCGAGGACTGCGTGGAATGGGCCTTCAGCCGGGACCTGCTGGCCGACGGCCTGATCGGCGACGCCGGTGAGGGCGACATCCGGATCAGGCCGTCGGACAGCGACGTGGAGATGGTCGTGGTGGAGCTGCGCTCGCCGTCGGGCCAGGCGGTGTTCGAGGCCCCGGCGGAGGACCTCGCCGAATTCCTTGACGAGACCTACGAGATCGTCATGCCCGGCAACGAGCACCTGTGGGTGGACATCGACGCGGAGCTCACGCGGCTGACGTCGATGTCGTGAGGTACTCCTCCTTGATCTCCTTCGGCCCGAACGGCCAGACCTGCTCGGCCCGGGCCCAGATCAGGAACGCGGCGACACCGACGATCACCCAGGCGACCGACAGGATCTGGGACAGCGTGTCGACCGAGTAGTACAGGAAGACCCAACCGGCCAGCGCGACGACCAGCGGCACCGGGAACAGCCACATCTTGTACGGGCGGACCAACCCGGGCTGGCGACGACGCAGCACGACGAGCGCGGCGATCTGCGCCACCGACTGCACCAGCACGATGACGGCGGTGAGCGCGTTGATCACGACGCCGAGCGGGAACAGCGAGGCGACGGCGGTGATCACGCCCATCACCAGCAGGCCCGCGGTGGGGAAGTGCCCCTTCGGGTGCAGCTTGGCGAACACCGGCAGGAACAGCTTGTCGCGGGCGGCCTCGTAAGGCACCCGGGAGCCGCCGAGCAGTCCCGCGAACACCGACGCGAACGCCGTCACCACGATGAGCACGGTCACGATGTCGCCGGCCACCGGGCCCCACGACGTGTTGACCGCCAGGGTGGCCACCGACGAGGACTTGGCCACGTCCTGCCACGGCACGGCGCCGAGGATGCCGATCTGCAACAGCAGGTACAGGCACATGATGCCGACGATGGACAGGATGATCGACCGCGGCAGCGTCTTGCCCGGCTCGCGGACCTCGCCGCCGAGGTAGGCGCTGGTGTTGTAGCCCAGGTAGTCGTACACGGCGATGATCAGGCCCGCGCCGAGGCCGGTCCAGAACGCGCCGCCGCCGGCGAACGCGCCGGGCGTGAAGTCGAAGGCCAGCGCCGCGCTGAAGTGGCTGTACGCGGCGATGATCACGGCCAGGATGCTGACCAGCATCACCCCGAAGAAGGCCGTGGTGACCTTGGTGATGTCGCCGATCTTGCGGTACAGCAGGACGACAACCAGGCCGGTGATGACCACGCCGACCACGTGCCCGAGCGTGTTGACGGCGCCGGTGTCGTCCACCACCGCCGGCCACAGCACGCCGAGGTACTGCACGAGTCCGATCACGCCGGTGGACATGATCAGCGGGATGAACAGCACCGCGGTCCACACGAACAGGAACGGCATCAGCCGCCCGGTCCGGTACTGGAACGCCTCCCGCAGGTAGATGTACGTGCCGCCGGCGCCCGGCATGGCCGCGCCGAGCTCGGCCCAGATCAGGCCGTCGGCCAGCACGATGATCGCGCCGATGACCCAGCCGAGCATGGCCTGCGGACCGTTCATCGCCGCCACCATGAGCGGGATCGTGAGGAACGGCCCGATGCCACACATCTGCGTCATGTTGATGGCGGTCGCCTGCCACGGCCCGATCCGCCGTTCGAGGCCCGCCGCCTGCCCGTTGTACGTGCCCGAAGCCACGCCCACCTCCCTGGCTCGAATTAGGAAAGGTTCTTAACATAAAGACGGCGTGGCGGGGAACACGCCGACGGTGACTGCCGCCGAAGTCGTGACCTGATCTTGCGGGAGACTGGTCCGGTGACGCCGTCCGGACTCTTCCCGGAGTCGTGGCTGCTCGTGTCGGCCGACCAGCGCGCGGCGCTGGAGAAACTGCTGGCCGGGACGCTCGGCGACGACCATCCGCTCGCGGTCACGGTGATCGCCGCGGTGGCCCGTTGCGCCGGTTGCGACACCGTGGTCTACACCGCGGGACAAGGTCGCGAGTTGGTCTGGACCATGGTGTCGTTCGCCCAGTCGGCCCACGTCGATCCGGGGGTGGCGGTGTATCCCTCGTTCGCCGGTCTGCGCCGCGCCATGACGGCTCACGCCCATTGATCCCGTGACCTCCTACTATGGGAGATCGGCGGGGCCTTGGCCCCTGGACACGGAGGCAGTGGGTGTGAGGGCGCCACAGGTCGGCACGCCCGCGAGCATGCGGGAGCTCAACCAGCGGATCGTGCTGGACCGGCTGCGACGAGGTGGTGCCGCGACCCGGCCGAGCCTGGCCCGGGACACCGGGCTGTCCAAACCGACGGTCGGGCAGGCACTGCTCGACCTCGAACAGGACGGTCTGGTCCGCGAAGCGGGTCGCACGAGTGCGGGCCCCGGCCGGTCGGCCGTGCTGTACGAGGCCGATCCGGCGGCCGGGCACGTGCTGGGCATCGACATCGGCCGCGGCCGGCTGCGGCTGGCGGTGGCCGACCTGTCCGGCAACGTCGTGGCCAAAGTGGACGAACCCAACCGCTGCCGGTCGGCCAGCGCGCTGGTCCGCACGGTGCACGACATGGCGACCGGCGTGGTCGGCCAGGCCGGGATGGGACTGTCCGATGTGGTCCTGACCGTGGTCGGCAGCCCCGGCGTGCCCGATCGCAGCGGCCGCATGCTGCACCTGGCCCCGAACCTGCCTGGCTGGGGCCGTCGCGGCCTGCTGGACGAGCTGGAGGCGGTGCTGGGCCCGGGCCTGCTGGTGGAGAACGACGCCAACCTGGCCGCGGTGGGCGAGCGGGACCAGGGCGCGGCCCGAGGTGTCGACGTGTTCGTCTGCGTGAACGTGGGCACCGGTATCGGCATGGGCATCGTGGTCGACGGCCAGCTGTTCCGCGGCGCGCACGGGGCCGCGGGCGAGGTGGGCTACCTGCCGTACGGCTGGGTGGACACCGACTCCGAGGGCTGGACCCCGTCCACGCCAGGCATTCTCGAGCAGGCGGCGGCGGCGAACTCGGTGGTGCAGCTGGCCAAGGAGCGGGGCGTGCGCAACGCCGGCACGGCCCGCGAGGTGTTCCAGCTGGCCCGGCAGGGCGACGCCGGCGCGCTGGCCGTGGTCGAGCAGGAGGCGACCAAGCTGGCCTTCCTGGTCGCCTCGGTGTCGGCGGTGATCGACCCGGAGCTGGTGCTGCTGGTCGGCGGCATCGGCTCGAACACCGACCTGCTGATCGAGCCGCTGGAGAAGGCGATGCACGAGATCAGCCCGCTCTCGCCCCGGATCGCCCCCGGCGAGCTGGGCGAGGACGCGGTGCTGACCGGGGCCATCGCCACCGCGCTGCGGGCGGCCCAGGACATTGTCTTCGAGCGCCGCGGCGAGAATTTGGTGACTCAGCGCAGTGGTGTGAACGTTTAACTGAGGCGCATCACTCGTTTGGCGGAACCCAACTCCGGCTTTGGTGGCATAGCGTGAGCGTCACCTCCTCGGAGGGGCAAAGGGTCGCACAGGGGATGAAAAACGAGGCAGGCCAAGACGGGGGTCGGGTCACCTCAGTTCGGGCAGCGGTCGCCGCGCCGCTTTCGCCGCCGCCCGAACGACGCAAAGGGGCTGTCCCGCAAGGGACAGCCCCTTTGTGTGCGCCAAGATCAAGGGACCGATACTGGCGTTGAACGTGAGGAAGGGCCCCTTACTGGCGTTCAACGTCAGTAAGGGGCCCTTCCTGACATCGGGGTCAGTTCATGGGTAGCGGCTGGGCGTTGCGGGCGGTCAGCATCTGCTTGATCAGGTCGACCTCGGCGCCCTGTGACTTCAGGATGTTCTCGGCCAGCACCCGCACGGCCGGGACGTTCGAGTGGTCGGCGGCGAACTGGGCCATCGGCGCGCCGCCGAGGTGGTGGCGGAGCATCAGCTGGAGGAAGTAGGTGTCCATGTCCGGCCCGGTCATGGACTGCAGCTTGGAGATCTCGGCGTTGGTGGCGTAGCCCGGCATGTGGTCCACGCCGTTGGCCGGCATCTGGTTCCCGTTCATGCCGTTCATGCCGGCCATGCCGTCGCTGGGCCCGGCCATCCACGCCATGTAGCGCCCGGTCGGCGACTGCTCCGGCTGGCCCCACAACATGAGCCAGCCTCGCATTCGGCCCTGCTGGTCCAGCTGGGTCGACTGGATGTCGAAGGCCAGCTGCCGGATCTCGGGATTCTGGGTGTGGTCACGGGCCCAGTTGGCCATGGTCACGGCCTGCTGGTGGTGCACACCCATGTCCTGGGCGAAGCCGACCTCGATGGAGCCGGGGCCGGGGTTGCCGGCCGACGCGCTGCTACCGGGCAGCTTGATCAGCAGCCCGACCGCGGCCCCGAGCAGCAGGATCGCCACCGCGGCCGCGGTCAGCACCAGCACCCGCGTGGTCGCGGAGACGGGCCCCGTTGGCAGGCCCTCCTCCGCGACCTCGTCGAGCTCGTCGGTCATCACTTCGGGTTCGACGGACTGGTCGTGGCCGACGTCCCGGTCGACGGCGGCGTGCCGCCCGGCTGCTGCTCGTTGGTCGCGTCCTGCGCGCCGGTGCCGGCCATCGGCACGGCGTCGGGGCCCGGCTTGGACGGGTCGAACGGCGGCGGGTTGTTCGGGTCGAACTGGCCCGGGCCGAGCGCGTCACAGCTGGCGCCGACCTCGGGGTACTCGTACTGGTTGGTGCGCAGCGCCGAGATGAACTCGTCGATGCGCTCGTCGCCGGCGTTGTCGACCTTGAGCTGGTGGCCCCACGACTGCAGGGAGATCGGCTTGTCCAGGCCCGGGTACGGGGACAGCATCATGAACTGCTTGCCCTGCACCTTGAGCTTGAGCTTGTCGAGATCGGCGCCCTTGACCTTGTCCGGGTTGTAGGCGATCCACACGGTGCCGTGCTCCAGCGCGTGCACCATGTTCTCGCTGCGCACCGCGTTGGGGTAGACGATGCCGTCGCAGTCGGCCCAGAAGCCGTCGTGCGGCCCGCCGAACGGCGGCGACTGGTCGTAGGCGACCCGCTGCGTCGGCTGCACGTGCTGGCCGGACTTGTAGTCCTTGACCACGACACCCTGGATCTTGGTCGACGGATCCTTGTTGGTGTCGCTCGGCTGCCACTGGGCCAGTGCGGCCTGCGCGGCGTTCTTGTCGCTGATCTGGATGAACGCGTACCCGAACACGCTGACGGCCAGCACCAACACGACGAGAACCGCGATGATCATGCCCCAAGGCTTGCCCTTGCCCGGCACCGCGCCCCGCGCCGCCGCGACGGCGCTCTTCGCGCCGCCTTTCTTCTTACCGCCGGCCATCTCCCCGCCCTTGGCATCGTGAGCTGGACCACACCGGTCCAGACCTTCGGCGGCCAGTCTAGGGACCGGGGATGAGAATTCCGTCAGACCCGGAAGGAGGAACATCCCAGACCAGCGCCGTTCCACCGGTCGGGACGTGAGTAACCCCATCGCGACGTGCGGATACGCTCTCCTAGACTGCTCGGGTGACTCCAGCCGCTCTTGCCGACCTCGTCCGTGCCACCGCCGTCGATGTCCTCACGTCCCGAGGACTGGACACCGGCGTCATTCCGGCCGAGGTGACGATCGAGCGACCCCGCAACCCGGAGCACGGCGACTACGCCACCAACCTGGCCCTGCAGCTGGCCAAGAAGGTCGGCGCCAACCCGCGTGAGTTCGCCGGCTGGCTGGCCGAGGCCCTGACCAAGCAGGCAGGCGTGGCCGCGGTGGACGTGGCCGGCCCCGGCTTCCTCAACCTGCGGCTGGACGCCGACGCGCAGGGCGCGATCGTGCGCGAGGCGCTGACCGCCGGCGCGGGCTACGGCCACAACACGCTGCTGACCGGCAAGAAGATCAACCTCGAGTTCGTCTCGGCCAACCCGACCGGCCCGGTGCACCTGGGCGGCACCCGGTGGGCCGCGGTCGGCGACGCCCTGGGCCGGGTGCTCGAGGCCGAGGGAGCCGAGGTCACCCGGGAGTACTACTTCAACGACGCCGGCGCGCAGATCGACCGGTTCGTCCGGTCCCTGGTCGCCGCGGCGAAGGGCGAGCCGGCCCCCGAGGACGGCTACGCCGGCGGCTACATCAACGACATCGCGGCCGAGGTGATCAAGCGCGAGCCCAGCGTGCTCTCGCTGCCCGAGGCCGAGCGGGACGAGACGTTCCGCCAGGTCGGCGTGAACCTGATGTTCGACGAGATCAAGCAGACCCTGCACGACTTCGGCACCGACTTCGACGTGTACTTCCACGAGAACTCGCTGCACGAGTCGGGCGCGGTGCAGCGGGCCGTCGAGCGGCTCAAGGCCTCCGGCGACCTGTACGAGCAGGACGGCGCCTGGTGGATCCGGTCCAAGGACTTCGGCGACGACAAGGACCGGGTCGTCATCAAGAGCGACGGCGCGCCGGCCTACATCGCCGGTGACATCGCCTACTTCGAGGACAAGCGGTCCCGCGGCTTCGACCTGTGCATCTACATGCTGGGCGCGGACCACCACGGCTACATCGGCCGGCTCAAGGCGGCCGCCGCGGCACTGGGCGACGACCCCGACTCGGTCGAGGTGCTGATCGGCCAGATGGTCAACCTGGTCTCGGACGGCAAGCCGGTGCGGATGAGCAAGCGGGCCGGCACGGTGATCACGCTGGAGGACCTGGTCGACGCGGTCGGCGTGGACGCGGCCCGGTACTCGCTGATCCGGTCCTCGGTCGACTCCGCCGTGGACATCGACCTGGATCTGCTGCGCAAGACCAACAACGAGAACCCGGTGCACTACGTGCAGTACGCGCACGCCCGGATCACCCGGCTGTTGGACAACGCGGCCGACCTGAAGATCGACCTCGGCGACGTGGCCGACGCCGACCTGAGCCTGCTGACCATGGACCGTGAGGGCGCGCTGATCCGCACCCTCGGCGAGTTCCCCAAGGTCGTCGCCACCGCCGCCGAACTGCGCGAGCCCCACCGGGTGGCGCGGTATCTGGAGGAGTTGGCCGGCGCCTTCCACAAGTACTACGACACCCCCGGCGCCAAGGTGCTGCCCAAGGGCGACGAGGAGGTATCGCCGCTGGCCGTGCCGCGGCTGCACCTCTACCGCGCCACGCAGCAGGTGCTGCGCAACGGGCTGGCCCTGCTGGGTGTCTCCGCCCCGGAACGGATGTAGATCAGCGATGCGCGCACATCCCGCCGGCCCACGTCACGCCGACGTGTTGGTGCCGGCGAACACCGCAGGACCCCGACCGTCCACTTCGGACGACCTGGATTCGCTGCCGGCCAACGTGTGGCCGCTCAACGCGCGTCGCCGCGAGGACGGCATCGTCACGCTGGCCGGTGTCGACGTCCGCGAGCTGGCCGAGCAGTACGGCACGCCGCTGTTCGTGGTCGACGAGGACGACTTCCGCACGCGCTGCCGCACCCAGGCCGAGGCGTTCGGCGACCCGGCGCTGGTGCACTACGCGTCCAAGGCATTCCTGTCCGTGGAGATCGCCCGCTGGGTCGCGCAGGAGGGCCTCGGGCTGGACGTGTGCAGCGGCGGCGAGCTGGCCATCGCGCTGCGCGCCGAGTTCCCGCCCGAGCGCATTGCCTTGCACGGCAACAACAAGTCCTTCGCCGAGCTGGAGTTCGCGGTCGACTCCGGGGTCGGCGTCGTGGTGCTGGACTCGTTCCTGGAGATCGCCCGGCTGGACGAGATCGCCCGCGTCCGCGGCGTCCGCCAGCCGGTGATGATCCGCGTGACGGTCGGCGTCGAGGCGCACACCCACGAGTTCATCGCCACCGCGCACGAGGACCAGAAGTTCGGCTTCTCGCTGGCCGGCGGCGACGCCGCGGAGGCGGCCCGCCGGGTGCTCAAGGCCGAGGGGCTCACGCTCGTCGGGCTGCACAGCCACATCGGCTCCCAGATCTACGACGCCGACGGCTTCGAGATCGCCGCGCACCGGGTGATCGGCTTGCTTTCCGCGCTGCACAAGGAACACGGCGACGACGCACTGGCCGATCTGTCCACTGTGGACCTCGGTGGCGGCCTCGGCATCGCCTACATGCCTGACGACGACCCGCCGCCGCCGGCCCAGCTGGCCGAGCAGCTCCAGCAGATCGTGGCCAAGGAGTGCGCCAACGAGGGCCTGCCGGTGCCGCGGGTGGCGGTCGAGCCCGGCCGCGCCATCGCCGGCCCCGGCACGGTCACGGTGTACGAGGTCGGCACGACCAAGGACGTGGTGCTCGGCGGCGGCGCCGGTCGTCGCTACGTCAGCATCGACGGCGGCATGAGCGACAACATCCGGACCGCGCTGTACGACGCCGTCTACGACTGCCGGCTGGTGTCCCGCCGCGTCGACGAGGACGTGCCGGCGACCCTGTCTCGCGTGGTCGGCAAGCACTGCGAGTCCGGCGACGTCGTGGTGCGCGACTGCTGGCTGCCGGCCGACACGGCCCCGGGCGACCTGCTCGCCCTGGCCGCGACCGGCGCCTACTGCTACGCGATGGCCAACGGCTACAACCGGCTGCCCCGCCCGGCGGTCGTCGCCGTCAAGGACGGCACGAGCCGGTTGCTGCTGCGCAGGGAGACCGAGGACGACCTGTTCCGCCTGGAGGCTTAGTCGTGAAACCCATCAAGGTCGCGATGCTCGGCTGCGGCACCGTCGGCACCGAGGTGGCGCGGCTGCTCACCGACCAGGCGGAGGACTTCGCGGCCCGGATCGGCACGCCGGTCGAGCTGACCGGCATCGCGGTGCGCCGGCCCAACAAGCACCGCGAGGTGCCGGCCGAGCTGCTGACCACCGACGCCGACTCGCTGGTCGAGTCCGATGTGGACGTTGTCGTGGAGGTCATCGGCGGCATCGAGCCGGTGCGCTCGCTGCTGCTGAAAGCCTTGCGGGCCGGCAAGTCCGTGGTCACGGCGAACAAGGCGCTGCTGGCCGAACACGGCCCGGAGCTGTACGCCGCGGCCGACGCCTCGGGTGCGGACATCTACTTCGAGGCGGCCGTGGCCGGGGCCATCCCGCTGCTGCGTCCGCTGCGGGAATCCCTTGCCGGGGACCGGATCACCCGCGTGATGGGCATCGTCAACGGGACCACGAACTACATCCTGTCGGCGATGTCGGCCACCGGCGCCGGCTACGGCGAGACGCTCGACGAGGCCAGCCGCCTCGGCTACGCCGAGGCGGATCCGACCGCGGACGTCGACGGCTTCGACGCCGCGTCCAAGGCGGCCATCCTGGCCTCGCTGGCCTTCCACACCCGGGTCACCGCCGGCGACGTGCACCGCGAGGGCATCTCCGCGGTCACCTCGGCCGACATCGCGGCGGCCCGCGGTCTCGGCCGCACGGTGAAGCTGCTGGCCATCTGCGAGCGGGTCACCGACGCCGACGGCGTGGAGTCGGTGGCCGTGCGCGTGCACCCGGCGATGATCCCGAACAGCCATCCGCTGGCCTCGGTCGGCGGCGCGTTCAATGCCGTGTTCGTGGAAGCGGACGCGGCCGGCCAGTTGATGTTCTACGGCCAGGGCGCGGGCGGCGCGCCGACGGCCAGCGCGGTGCTCGGCGACCTGGTCGCGGTGGCGCGCAACATCGTCGCCGGTGGGCGCGGGCCGCGCGAGTCGGCCTACGCCGACCTGCCGGTGCGGCCGATGGGCCAGGCCAGCACCCGCTATCACATCAGTCTGGACGTGGCCGACCGGCCGGGCGTGCTGTCCCAGGTCGCCGCCGTGTTCGCCGAGCACGACGTGAGCATCGCCGTGGTCCGCCAGGAGGGCCGTCCGGTGGACGCCAGCCTGGTCGTGGTCACCCATGCCGCCTCCGACGCAGCGCTGCGCGGAACCGTGGAGAAGATCGCCGGCCTGCCGGTGGTCCGGGAGGTCGTCAGCGTGATGAGGGTCGAAGGGGAAGAGTCATGACCACCGCGATCAGGGCGGGCTGGCCGGGCATCATCGCCGCGTACCGGGACCGCATCCCGCTGCCGGCCGACGCCGAGATCGTCACGCTGCACGAGGGCGGCACGCCGCTGGTCGAGGCCAAGCACCTGTCCGGGCTGACCGGCAGCCGCGTCTTCCTGAAGGTGGAGGGCGCGAACCCGACCGGCTCGTTCAAGGACCGCGGCATGACCGCCGCGGTCACCCTGGCCGTGGCGCAAGGGGCGAAGGCCGTCATCTGTGCCTCCACGGGCAACACTTCCGCCTCCGCGGCCGCCTACGCGGCCAAGGCCGGGCTCACCTGCGCGGTGCTCGTGCCCAGCGGCAAGATCGCGCTGGGCAAGCTGGCTCAGGCGGTCATGCACGGCTGTCGCATCCTCCAGGTGGACGGCAACTTCGACGACTGCCTCGAACTGGCCCGCAAGACCGCCGCCGAGTTCCCGATCAACCTGGTGAACTCGGTGAACCCGATCCGTATCGACGGCCAGAAGACCGCCGCCTTCGAGGTCTGCGACGTGCTCGGCCACGCGCCGGACTTCCACCTGCTGCCGGTGGGCAACGCCGGCAACATCACGGCGTACTGGAAGGGTTACACGGAGTACGCGAAGGACGGCGTGATTGCCGCCACGCCAAGGATGTTCGGCTTCCAGGCGGCCGGCGCGGCCCCGCTGGTGACCGGCGAGCCGGTGAAGCACCCGGAGACGATCGCCACGGCCATCCGCATCGGCGATCCCGCTTCCTGGGACGGCGCGATCAACGCGCGTAACGAGTCGAACGGCCTGATCGACGCTGTCACCGACGATCAGATCCTTGCCGCATACCGGTTGCTGGCCGCACGCGAGGGCGTGTTCGTGGAGCCCGCCTCCGCGGCCAGCATCGCCGGTCTGCTGCTGACGGCCGCGGATGGGCGGCTGCCCAAGGGTTCCACGGTCGTCTGCACCGTGACCGGTCACGGCCTCAAGGACCCGGACACGGCGCTGAAGGGCATGCCGGAGTTCGAGGTGCTGCCGGTGGAGCCTTCGGCGGTGGCGCACGCCCTGGAGCTGGTGTGAGGGCGGTTCACGTCCGGGTGCCGGCCTCCACGGCCAATCTGGGCTCCGGCTTCGACGCCCTGGGCATCGCGCTCGGCCTGTACGACGAGGTCACGGTGGAAGCCGCGGACGCCGGTCTGGACATAAAGGTGCAGGGCGAAGGTGCGGGACAGGTGCCGCTGGACGAGGACCATCTGCTGGTACGGGCGATCCGGTCCGTCGAGGGCACGCCCGATGGGCTGATTGTCCGCTGCCGCAACGTCATCCCGCATTCCCGCGGGCTCGGCTCTTCGGCCGCCGCGGTGGTGGCCGGCGTCGCCGCCGGCTACGCGCTGGCCGGCCGGACGTTGGATGACCGGGCGTTGCAGCTGGCCGCGGAGTTCGAGGGGCACGCCGACAACGCGGCGGCCAGCCTGTATGGCGGTCTCGTGCTGGCCTGGAGCGAGGACAAGAGTTACCGGGCCGTTCGCCTCGAACCGCACGCCGACCTGCACGCCATGGTGTTCATCCCGGCCACGGAGTCCTCGACCAAGACCACGCGCGGCCTGCTGCCGGCGCAGGTGCCGCACGTCGACGCCGCGTTCGCGGCCGGACGGGCAGCCTTGGCCGTGCACGCCGTGACAACCGCGCCGGATCTGCTGATGCCCGCTACGGAGGATCGACTGCACCAGGGGTATCGCGAACCGGCCTGGCCGGACACGATCCGTGGTGTCGAAGCGCTGCGCGCGGCCGGTTTCCCGGCTACCGTCTCCGGCGCCGGCCCGACGGTGTTCACGCTGGTCAGCGGCGATCGAGAGGTGCCGCCGACGGTGGACCTGACCGGGTTCGCGGCGCATCGGCTGGAAATCGACCGGGACGGCGTACAGGTTCGGCCGATCGGTTGATTCTGGAACAAAACGCAGGTGGGGGGTGTTGACGCCATCAGCGCCACGCCGGGGGCCGGTTGTTGCACCATGCGGGCCTGCCGTCTACCCTCAGGGTAGATCAGTCACCGAGCGCACGGGCGCCGGTGTCGTGCCCGGGCACTCGTCCCGGTACGCATCTCCCGATCGGAATGTCGGTCCTCGACGTCTGGCGGGATACCCGGCCGCTGTGGTGACCGACAAGTCCCGTGTTCGCGGCTTTCCGCCCGCTCACGGGCGCCCGCGCCGTTCAGTCGTTCGGGACGGCGCAGCTGGTCCAAGTAGGAGGCTCGGACCGGTCAGGAAGGACATGTGTGAGCAACACCGATCTCTTGGGCAGCGACGCGGTGTCCGCCGCGCCGGGTTCCCAGCAGGACTCGGCTCCTGCCCCCCGTACCGAATCCAAGGAGACCCCGCTGACCACCACGAAGCGCCGCGCAGGACTGTCCGGCATGGTGCTCGCGGAACTGCGCGAGCTCGCCGGTCAACTCAACATCAGCGGCACCGCGGGCATGCGCAAGGGTGACCTGATCGCCGCGATCAAGGAGCGCCAGGGGTCCGCCGGCGGTCGCGCCGAGACGGCCGAGCTGCCGCTGACCGGTGTCACCGCGTCCAAGCCGGCCCGCCGCACCAGCGAGAAGCCCGCCCGCGCCACCGACGGCAAGAAGGAGAAGGCCGCCAAGGCCGAGGCTGCGCCCGTCGAGGTTGCCGCCGCTCCCGCGCCCGTAGTCGAGGCTCCCACCGAGACGGCCCCCGCGCCGCGGCAGAGCGACGAGGAGGGCGGCCGTCGCAACAACCGCCGCCGCCGCGCCGCCAGCCGTCCCGCGGGTTCGCCCGAGGGCGGCGCCGAGCAGCGCACGGAGCAGCCGCAGCAGGGCGGTGAGCCGCGGGCCGAGCGCCAGGAGCGCCAGCAGGACGGCGACCGTCCGCAGCGTGACCGTGGCGACCGCAACGAGCAGCGGGGCGACCGCGGCGACCGTGGCGAGCGCCAGCAGGGCGACCGTCAGCAGGGTGACCGTGGCGACCGCCAGCGTGACCGTGGCGACCGCAACGACCAGCGCGGCGACCGTGGTGACCGTGGCGACCGCCAGCAGAACAACCGCCCGGACAACCGGCAGCAGGACGATGACGACGAGCGCGGCGGTCGCCGCGGCCGTCGGTTCCGCGACCGCAACCGGCGCGGGCGTGACGGCGTCGAGCGCGGCCAGGGCGGCGGCGGTGGCGACACCGAGGTCCGCGACGACGACGTGCTGCTGCCCGTCGCCGGCATCCTCGACGTGCTGGAGAACTACGCCTTCGTGCGCACCTCCGGCTACCTGGCCGGCCCGAACGACGTCTACGTCTCGCTGTCGCTGGTGCGCAAGCACGGCCTGCGCCGCGGCGACAACATCACCGGCGCGGTGCGCCAGCCCCGTGAGGGCGAGCAGCAGCGGCAGAAGTTCAACCCGCTGGTGCGCGTGGACACCATCAACGGCCTCGAGCCCGACCAGGTGCGCAACCGGCCCGAGTTCACCAAGCTCACGCCGCTCTACCCCAACGAGCGCCTGCGCCTGGAGACCGAGCCGCACATCCTCACCACCCGCGTCATCGACCTGGTGATGCCGGTCGGCAAGGGCCAGCGCGCGCTCATCGTGTCGCCGCCCAAGGCCGGCAAGACCTCGGTGCTCCAGTCGATCGCCAACGCGATCACGACGAACAACCCCGAGTGCCACCTGATGGTGGTGCTGGTGGACGAGCGTCCGGAAGAGGTCACCGACATGCAGCGGTCGGTGAAGGGCGAGGTCATCGCCTCCACCTTCGACCGCCCGCCGGGCGACCACACCTCGGTGGCCGAGCTGTCCATCGAGCGGGCCAAGCGCCTGGTCGAGATGGGCCATGACGTGGTCGTGCTGCTCGACTCGATCACCCGTCTCGGCCGCGCGTACAACCTGGCCGCGCCGGCCTCGGGCCGCATCCTGTCCGGTGGTGTCGACTCGACCGCGCTGTACCCGCCGAAGCGCTTCCTCGGCGCCGCGCGCAACATCGAGGGTGGCGGCTCGCTGACCATCTTCGCGACCGCGCTGGTGGAGACCGGGTCGACCATGGACACGGTCATCTTCGAGGAGTTCAAGGGCACCGGCAACGCCGAGCTCAAGCTGGACCGGCGCATCGCCGACAAGCGGGTCTTCCCGGCCGTCGACGTCGACCCGTCCGGCACCCGCAAGGAGGAGCTGCTGCTCCCGCCGGACGAGCTGGCCGTGATGCACAAGCTGCGCCGCGTGCTGCACGCCCTGGACAGCCAGCAGGCCATCGACCTGCTGCTGGACCGGCTGCGCAAGTCCCGCACCAACATCGAGTTCCTGATGCAGGTGGCGAAGACCACACCGGGCAGCAACGGCGACAACGACTGATCGATGCAGTGAAGGGGCCCTTCCTGACGTTCAACGTCAGGAAGGGCCCCTTCCTATCGGTGGGGACCCCGGCGGGGGCTCGCGGTCCCCGGACAGGTGGCTTACTGGTGGGGGCGGGCCGCCGGGGTCCAGCCGCGGTAGGCGTTGAAGTAGTCGACGCCGCCCATGGACCGGGTGACGTGGCCGATGCGGCCGTTGACGCTGGAGGCCCAGAAACCGCCGGCGCCGTCGGAGATGCCGACGTGGCCGTAGGCGCTGATGTTCCAGTAGACGAACGCCCCCAGCGGCGGGTTCTTGTCGCCGGGGTGCTTGGGCGATGCGCCGTTCCAGTGCGCGTTGGCCGAGGCCCAGACACCGGTGGTGCCATAGGCGTTCTCCGCCGCCTTCTCGCAGTAGCCCTGGTAGGCGGTGCTGCCGTTGTGCGCCTGGTACCAGGCGACGGCCCCGGCGGCGGTGCCGTCGCCGGCCGACATGGGCGCGGCGACCACGGCGGGCGCGGCCGAGGCCGTGGCCAGCGGGATGGCGGAGAGTGCGGTGACGGACAGGGTGACGGCTAACGCGGCCTTGGCCACGGTGTGCAGAAAACGGTTCACGTCATGTCCCCTCAGCAGGTGAGTTCCTGACGAGCTGAGGGCGACGCTAGGAGCGTGACCGCGGTCACGTCATCGGCGATTGCCGGGAGTGGAAACGTGAGCGGTCGGTCACGCCCGGTGGTCAGACGAAAGTTGGTAGTCGCTGCGCTCCCACACGCACAACGCCACCGACGCGACCGCCGCCGGCGCGCCGATGGTCACGGCCAGCAGGTCGGGCACGGACAGCCAGCACACCGCGATCCCCGCGGCCAGCACCACAGCGGGGTAGCCGCGGGCGGCCCGGCGCAGCCGCTCCCGGCGGCCCCACGACACCCCGGGGTGCAGCGCCGCCGTCACCGCGGCGGCCGCGCCGAACACCGGCGTCGACAGCGGCACCGAGCCGTCACCCACGCCCAGCACCAGGCACGCGGCCGCGAGCAGGCCCAGCACCGTGGCCGTGAACAGCACCGGCACGGTCAGCCACAGCGCGACCGGCAGCGGCCGCGCCGGCGAGCAGGCTTCGAGCGCGCACGACACGGCCCACAGTGTGGCGAACGGCCCATTCGGCGGGCGGGTGAGGTCGGTATAAGGCCGCTTCCGGCGGTCAGCGGGCCTTCTCGCACGGCGAGTGGTCGACCGGGAACAAACGCCCGACCAGGCCTGTTCTAGCAGGTGTCGGGCCATCTGGCAGAATGGATGGTCGAGAAAGGCTCCGGTTCACCCCAGCACCAGCCACGGGGACCCGGCGGCCGCCGATGAGAGGAACGAGCGATGAAGGCCGGCATTCACCCGGAGTACGTGGAGACGTCCGTGACCTGTGGTTGCGGCAACACCTTCACGACCCACAGCACCAAGCGCGACGGCGCCATCCACGTCGAGGTCTGCTCCAACTGCCACCCGTTCTACACGGGCAAGCAGAAGATCCTGGACACCGGTGGCCGCGTCGCCCGCTTCGAGGCCCGCTACGGCAAGCGCCAGAAGTGAGTGCGTAACTAAAGACGTCGAGAGGGCCCCGTAGCCACTGGCTGCGGGGCCCTCTCGCGTCCTACCTGGCCCGGCCGTCTGGGGGTGCCGGCCGGACCCTGCCCGCGGACGCGGGCGCGTTCTGGCTGGGAATGACTTCGTGCGCCGTGGCGGCGCCGGCTGGGGGCTACCGACGCCGCCACGGTCTTGCATCGCCCCGTCGGGGCTCTCCCGGACCCCGGCGAAGTTCGACACCACCAAGACTGCCCTGGCGCCGCCGGCCGCTCATCGTCAAAATTGGGTATTCGCCCCTGGGCCACGGAAAACGAGCAACCAGATCGCCGATCACCCGGTGACCGATATTCGTGCCCGCGATCCGGATAACGCGTCCGGGGGTCCGGTCGATAGGCCGGTTGGTTGAATCATCACCAAGCGGTCGTTCTCCCACGACCGCGCCGACGTTGTGGGCAGGGGGCTGCGCATGACAGGGCGGGATTGGATGCTGTCGCGAGTACCGGCCGTCCGGGTGCCGGTGGTGGTCGCGGTGCTGGCCACCATCGCGGTGAACCTCTCCCCGGCCCGCACGCTGATGCCGGACCAGGCCGGCCAGCTCGTGCTGGTCATCGCGGTCGCCGGTATCACCGCGTGCGGTGTGGTACTCGCCTTCTTCCTGGCCAGGCTGGACGACAGCAGAGGTATCGGCGGACTGGCCGCCGCCGTAACGGTCTACGCGCTGGTTGTGCTGCCGGCCACGGTCATCGCCTTCACCAGCCCGGACACCCAGCACCTGATGGCGCTGCTGCGGTTCGCCGGCTGCCTGATCTTCCTGGTGCTGATGGCCTTCGCCCTGGTGCCCAGCCAACCGCGCTTGACCATGGGCGTCCCGGGCGGCCTGCTCGGCATCGTGGTCAGCGTCGCGCTGGCCATGCTGATCTACACCACGCCCGCGCTGAACGCGCTGGCGCTGGCCGGCGTGCTGGACCGCTTCGTGGTGGCGGCCTGGATCGCCGTCACCGTCACCTACATCGTGTACGGCATCCGCAACCGGATCCCGATGGCCTACGGCCTCGGCGCCGGCATGCTGGTCGTGGCCATCGCGCTGGTGCTGCGCGACACCGGCAACACCGGCCTCGGCGGCGCCTGCCTGCGGCTGTGCGGGGCGATCATCATGTGCGCGGCGCTGGCCCGGCGGCTGCGCGAGCGGTTCATGACCTCGCAGCTGCGGGTGGACCGCATCGCCGAGCTGGACCACGAGCTGCACAACGTGCTGGCCGGCCTTGACGGCATGACCCACGTGCTCAGCGCCGCCGGCAAGGACGACCGGGAACTGCTCAGCGAGGCCGTCCGCGAGGAGATCGGCCGCCTGCGCAACCTGCTGGACCAGCGAGCCGAGCCGGCCGGGTGCGCGGTCGACCCGGTGCTCACGCGGATCGTCACGCTGCGCCGGACCAACGGCCTCGACGTGGAGCTGGACGTGGAGCCGGGCCTGCGCACGACCATGCCGGCCGACGCGTTCGCCCAGGTCGTGACCAATCTGCTGGCCAACTGCGAGCGCCACGCGCCCGGGGCGAAGGTGCAGGTCAAGGCCAGGGCCAACGGGCGGAGCGTGCACGTCGAGGTGCGTGACGACGGCCCCGGCCTGGCCCCCGAGGTGCGCGGCAAGCTGTTCCGGCGCGGCGTGCACGACGAGTCGCGCGGCGGCAGCGGCCTGGGGCTGCACCTGAGCCAGCAGCTGGTCGGCGCGTCCGGCGGCTCGCTGTCGCTGCGCCCGGCCGCCGACGGCCACGGCACCGTCGCGGCCCTGGCCGTGCCTGCGGGCCGCCCGTGATGGCAAAGCCACCCGTTCTGGTGATCGACGATCACGCGATCGTGGCCACCTCACTGGTGCTGGCGCTGCGGGGGCAGGGCATTCCGGCCCGCCGCTGCCCGGTGACGTCCGAGGCGGAGATCATCGCCGAGGCCGAGTCGGGCGACCAGCGAGGCCTGGTGCTGCTGGACATGGACCTCGGCCTCGACGTCGACGGGGCCGACCTGGTGCTGCCGCTCAAGGCCGCCGGCTGGCGGGTGCTGGTGGTGACCGGGTCGTCCAGCCGCAACCGGATCGCTGCCGCGATCGTCGCCGGCGCGATCGGCTGGGTGTCCAAGACCGCGCCGTTCGAGCAGCTCGTGCAGGCCGCCGCCGCGGCGGTGCACGGCAAGTCGATGCTGTCCGAGCAGGAGCGCCGCGAGCTGTACGAACTCAACCGCGGCGACCAGGACCGGACCCGCCTGCTGGACCGGCTGACCACCCGTGAGCGGGAGGTCCTGGAGCGGCTTGCCGCAGGTCAGCGGGCCGCGAAGGTGGCTGAGGAGTTCGTCGTGTCGGTGGCCACCGTACGCAGCCAGATCCGCTCCATCCTGGCCAAGCTGGAGGTCGGCTCGCAGCTGGAGGCCGTGGCGCTGGCCCGATCGGGTGGCACCTCGACCCGTTAGGCAAACTAGGCAGTGTGACCAGACCCGTCCCTGAGGCCCTCGAGGCGCTGCTGACCGAGTACGTCGAGCTGGAGGAGCGGCTCGCCGACCCCTCGGTGCACGCCGATCAGGCGACGGCACGCAAGCTCGGCCGCCGCTACTCCGAGCTGACGCCGGTGGTGCGCACCATCCGCGAGCTGGAGCAGGTGCGCAGCGACATCGACGCGGCCGAGGAGCTGGCGGGGGAGGACCCGGCGTTCGCCGCCGAGGCCGAGGAGCTGCGCGAGCGGGTGCCGGGCCTGGAGACCAGGCTGACCGAGCTGCTGCTGCCGCGCGACCCGCACGACGCCTCCGACATCGTGATGGAGGTCAAGTCGGGCGAGGGCGGCGAGGAGTCCGCGCTGTTCGCCTCCGACCTGGTGCGGATGTACCTGCGCTACGCCGAGAAGCACGGCTGGAAGGCCGAGATGCTCGACGCCACCGACTCCGATCTCGGCGGCTACAAGGACGCCACGCTCGTGATCAAGTCGAAGGGCAACGACCTCGACGGCGTCTGGGCGCGGCTGAAGTTCGAGGGCGGCGTGCACCGCGTGCAGCGGGTGCCGGTGACCGAGTCGCAGGGCCGCATCCACACCTCGGCCGCCGGCGTGCTGGTCTACCCGGAGGTCGATGACGTCGAGGACGTCGAGATCGACGAGAAGGACCTGCGGGTGGACGTGTTCCGCTCGTCCGGGCACGGCGGCCAGAGCGTCAACACCACCGACTCGGCGGTCCGGATCACGCACATCCCGACCGGCATCGTGGTGTCCTGCCAGAACGAGCGCTCGCAGCTGCAGAACAAGGCCCGCGCCATGGACGTGCTGAAGTCCCGGCTGCAGGCTCTGGCCGAGGAGAAGGCGCAGGCCGAGGCCTCGCAGAACCGGCGGAGCCAGGTCCGCACGGTGGACCGCTCCGAGCGCATCCGCACGTACAACTTCCCGGAGAACCGGATCTCCGACCACCGGATCAACTTCAAGGCGCACAACCTGGACCTGGTGCTGGCCGGCGAGCTCGACCCGCTGCTGGACGCGCTGGCCGAGGCCGACCGGGCCGAACGGCTGGCCTCGGTGGGCAGCAATGGCTGACGTGCGGCACCGGCAGCCGTTGCGGCTGGCCATCCTCGACGCCGAGCGGATCCTGTCCGCCGCCGGCATCGACAGCGCCCGGTTCGACGCCGAGGAGATCGCCGCGCACGTGGTCGGCGTGGAGCGGATGAAGCTGCCGCTGGTGCCGCTGGTCGACCCGCAGGTGATCGACGGCATCGGCAAGCTCGTGCACCAGCGGGCCAAGCGGATTCCCTTGCAGCACCTGCTGGGTTGGGCCCCGCTGGGACCGATCACAGTGGACGTCGGGCCCGGCGTTTTCATCCCGCGGCCGGAGACCGAGCTGCTGTGGGAATGGGGTTTGGCTGCCCTGCAAGGGAAATCGCACCCGGTTGTGGTTGATCTCTGCACCGGATCGGCCGCGTTGGCCTTGGCGGTAGCGCATTCCCGGCCCGACGCGATCGTGCACGCCGTGGAGATGGACCGCTCGGCGCTGGCCTGGGCCCGGCGCAACGCCGACAAGCAGGCCGCCGCCGGCGACACCCCGATCCGGCTGCACGCCGCCGACGTCACGACGCCCGGCGTACTGTCCGAACTGGACGGTTCCGTCGACCTCGTGCTGTGCAATCCTCCTTACGTGCCAATGGGAACCGTGGTGCCGCCGGAGGTGGCCGACCACGATCCCGTGCAGGCCGTGTTCTCCGGCGGCGACGGCCTCGACGTCATCCGGCACGTCGTCGGGCTGGCCGCGCGCCTGCTCGTGTCCGGTGGTGGCGTGGCCATCGAGCACGACGACACGCAGGGCGAGTCCGTACCGGCGCTGCTGGCTTCGCGACGAGTGCTGACCGACGTACAGGACCACCTGGATCTGCCCGGCAGCCCCCGATTCGCTACTGCACGGAGGAGCTAGCGACCATCGAGTCGAACAGTGGCGACGTCTGCGCCCAGTCGGCGGTCGGGGCCGAGGCGTAGACGTCGTACTGGGTGCCCTTGGCGTTCCAGTAGAGGATCTTCACGTGCCGCGGCTGGCCGTTGAGGCTGTAGGTGAACTCCCACAGCACGGCCGGATTGTCGTGGAACTTCTGTTGGTTCATCTGGACGCGCTGGTAACCCGGTTGGGTGGACCAGGACTGCTTCTCGTAGGCGGTCAGCCAGGTGTAGAGATCGGCTTCGCCGGCCACGCCCTGGTAACGCACGAAGCGGCCGCCGGCCCCGCCGTGCTGCGGGTCGTCGGCCTGGAAGCCGTTGCGGATGGGGCTGATCTGCCAGCCGTCGGGCACCGCCGTCACCAGCCCGGCCGGGCCGTTGACCTGCTGAAACCCCGCCGCCGGACCGGCAACCGCAGTCGTCGGCGCGAGCTGGGCGGCCACCGGGGAGCCGGCCACCGCGGTGCTGCCGTGCGCGGCCAGCAGTGTCACGCCGACCAGGCTGCCCGCGACCAGGTAGCCCACCGCCGCGACCAGCGCCAGCTGTAGTGGAGTGCGCACGGCCCTCCCCATCCGGAAGAATGCGAGCCGAACCAAGCCTACTGAGCGAGGGCCGCGGATGGGCAACGACTGGCAGGCCAGCCGGGAGTGGGTGGACATCTCCACCAAGTGGCGGCTGGTGCCGACGGGGCTGCGGTCGTCACGTCCGGAGGACCCGTTCGCGCAGGGCTGGCTGCGGATGGAGGACGGCGACCTCGAGCAGGCCCAGCGGCTGTTCGAGGAGGCGTGCCGGATCCGCGGCGACGGCAACGACTACGTGGCCCTCGGCGACGTGCATGTGGCCCATCGGGACTGGGCCGCTGCCGAGTCGCAGTTCCGGCGGGCCCTCGTCGTGGCCCCGCTGTCCATCTTGGCTGTGCTCGGCCTGTCCCTCGTGCGGGCCGCCACCGGTCACGCCGACACCGCCGTGGCCGAATTGGACGTGTTGGCCCGGACCCGCAAGGGCGATCCGGTCATCGGCTACTACCTGGCCGTGGCCCTGCTGGCCCGTACCGTCGAGGTGAGGACCGAGACCGGTGACGGTCGCCTGCTCATCGGCGACGTCAAGCAGTTGGAGCAGTGCGAGGACCTGTCCCGGCGAGTGGCCCTGTCCGGCACCGACGACGCCGAGCTGCTCGCCGCCGCGCGGTCGCTGCTCGCCGAGACCCAGTCCGGTCGCGAGTGGATCTGGACCGCCCCGCGCAACGCCGCCTTCCTCGGCGGCGTCGCCGCCCTGTTCGGCGTGGTGCCGATCATCCTCGGTGGACTGCTCGGCAGCTGGCCGCTTGTCCTTGCCGGACTGGTGATCGGCGCCGCCGCCATCTTCTACGCGGTCTACACCTACCGCCGCCAGCGTTGGCAGCTCCGCGCCCTCTCCCGCTGACCACCGCATTGATGGGGCGTCCCCACGACTGTCACGTGCGGCGCGTATTTGACGCTGGGAGGCAAATACGCGCCGCATGTGACTTCTGGGGGTGGGCGGTGGGGGTGGTGGGGGCTCTGTCAGGATCGTCGGCCGTGAGCACTGTTTATGACTGTTCCCGGCAGGACAGCCGTGAGGCGGGGCTGGCCGCGGCGGCCGGCGCGGTCCGCTCGGGCCGTCTGGTGGTGCTGCCCACGGACACGCTGTACGGCATCGGCTGCGATGCGTTCGACGCGGCGGCGGTGCGGTCGCTGTTGGAGGCCAAGGGGCGCGGGCCAGACATGCCGATCCCGGTGCTGGTCGGCTCCTGGCAGACGATCGACGGCCTGGTCTTCTCCGTGCCGACGCAGGCCCGCCAGCTGATCGAGGCGTTCTGGCCGGGCGGCCTGTCGCTCGTGCTGAACCACGCCCCGTCGCTGAACTGGGACCTTGGCGAGACCCGCGGCACGGTGATGCTGCGCATGCCGCTGCACCCGGTGGCGATCGAGCTGCTGCGCGAAGTGGGCCCGATGGCGGTGTCCAGCGCCAACCGCAGCGGTAACGCCCCGGCGACGACGGCGGCCGACGCGCAGGCGCAGCTGGCCGACTCGGTGGCGGTGTACCTGGACGGCGGCCCGGCCGACAAGGGCGTCGCGTCCACGATCCTGGACCTGACCGGCGCGAAGCCGTTGGTGCTGCGGGAAGGCGCGATCACGATCGCCGAGCTCAACGACGTGCTGGGCGAGGACGTCGTCAGCAAGTGATCAACTAGCCCCCGGGCCGGTCACCACACGGATGGCGGTAGCGTGGTGGGCACCTCGCCGATGCAGGGAAGGACGCCTTCACTGCATTGGATGCAGTGAAGGCGTCCTTCCCTGCATCATTCCCACCGCCGCCAGCACAAGGAGCGTCAGCACGCCGTGGGTACCCAGTTGCCAACCCAGGCGGCCGGCCTGTTGCCCGTCCGGGAGTACCTCCTGGTCGGACTGACCGCCGCCGCGGTGACGTTCCTGCTCACCGGGCTGGTCCGGGTGCTGGCGATCCGGCTGGGCGCGGTGGCCAACCCGCGCACCCGCGACGTGCACGTCACGCCGATCCCGCGGATGGGCGGGCTGGCCATGTACGCCGGCGTGCTGGCGGCGATGCTGCTGGCCCACCAGCTGCCGGTGTTGCGCGTGGCCTACACGTACTCGCTGGCGCCGTGGGGCGTCGTGCTGGCCGGCCTGCTGATCACGCTGGTCGGCGCGATCGACGACCGGTTCGAGCTGGACTCGCTGACCAAGCTGGCCGGCCAGGTCACCGCGGCCGGCATCCTGGTCGTGTTCGGCGTGCAGTGGCTGGCCTTCTGGGTGCCGTGGGACGGACTGAACGGCAGCTACGGCTCGGTCCTGGTGCTGGGCCCGAGCCAGGGCACGCTGCTGACCATGCTGCTGACCGTCACCATGGTCAACGCGATGAACTTCGTGGACGGCCTCGACGGCCTCGCCGCCGGGATCGGCTTCATCGCCGCCGCGGCCACCTGCGCGTTCTCCCTCGGGCTGCTGGACCAGCGCGGTGGCGACGCGCACCTGTACCCGCCGGCCCTGATCTCGGCCGCGCTGGCCGGCGCCTGTCTGGGCTTCCTGCCGCACAACTTCAATCCGGCCAAGATATTCATGGGCGACTCGGGGTCCATGCTGATCGGCCTGATGCTGGCCGCGGCCAGCACCTCGCAGGCCGGCGACCTGAACTACTCGGTGGCCGACCCGCGTGACCTGATCGCGCTGCTGACCCCGCTGATCGTGGTGGCGGCGGTGCTGTTCATCCCGCTGCTGGACCTGATCATGGCCATCATCCGGCGCACGCGTAAGGGCCTGAGCATCGGCAGCGCCGACAAGATGCACCTGCACCACCGGTTCCTGGAGATCGGCCACTCGCAGCGCCGGGCGGTGCTGCTGATCTACCTGTGGGCCGGGCTGCTCGCGTTCGGCGCGGTGGCGCTGGCCTTCGCCCCGGTGGAGGTGGTGATCTTCGGTGTCGCCGCTGGTCTGCTGCTCGCGCTGGGGGTTTCCGCGGTGCCGCGGCTCAAGGCGGCGCGGGCCGCCGCACGCGGCAACTAGGTCCATATCGGGCGAATTGTCAAGGCTGTAGAGGGAATTAACGAACCGGAGCTTGCGTCCGCGCGTATAGTCCTTGGGGTTGCAGACTCGCTGGACGCACCACGAGCCCGTCTCTGAGGGCCCGTGGCAGTGGCGTCCGTACGCTGTGGTAGCGTTCGCCGTGTCTCCGAACGACGGGGACCTGCCGACCCAGTGACCGTTCGGATAACCGAGGTCACGGCCGACACAAAGCTCGGACGGCGCCGCTACGACGAGGAGCTGCCCTTGACTGATCGTCATCTCTCCGTGCGCGCTGCGGGATAGCGACAGCCGTCCTGTCATGTCCGCCACCGAGCCCAACGACGGCCGCCCCGAAGTAGGTCGGCCGAGCATGTGGAGCCTGATCGGATTGGGCTCCGGAGCCGTGGGTCTTGTCGTCGGCGGAGTAGGACTCGGATGGTGGTTGGACTCCGTCCTGCACACCGTTCCGGTCTTCGTATTCATCGGCTTGGCACTGGGGATGGTCAGTGCCTGGGTATTCGCCTATGCCAAGCTGCGCAAGTTCCTGAAACAATGAGGTTCGAGGGGAAAAGCATGTCAGCCGGGGAAGCTGCGTCGCCCACTCCCATCCACGTCCAGCGGATCATCGATCTGAAGCGTCCGCTGCTGATGGCGGCCGCGATGGGGGTTCTCGCGCTCGTCGCGTCGGGCCTGCTGGGCCACATCCTGATGGGCGTCTTCGGCGTCGTCGGCCTCGGGCTCGGCCTGCTCAACACCCGCCTCGTCCAGCGCTCGGTCGGCAAGGTGACGGTCACCGAGAACCCGAACAAGAAGGCGCTCGCCTTCTCCGCGCTCGGGCGGCTCGCCATCATCACCGCGATCGCCATCGGGGTCTACTTCCTGGTGCGGCCGGACGGCATCGGCATCTTCCTCGGCCTCGCGGTCTTCCAGCTCATCATGATCGCCAGTACCTCGGCATCGGCAGTGAAGGGGCTTCGCCAGCAATGACGACGCAGAATGTGGCCGCGTCGCAGATCGAGGTCGGAACGCACCTGTTCCGCTTCGAGCTGTTCGGCTTGACGTTCAACGGGGACACGTTGCTGGCCAGCGCGGTGGCCGCCGCGGTGCTGATCGCGCTGGCGTTCGCGCTGCGCGCGAAGATCACTGCCGGCGTGCCCGGTGGCGTCCAGCTCTTCTTCGAGACCATCACCGGCGCGGTGCGGTCCCAGGTGGAGAACCTGATCGGGCTGCGGATCGCGCCCTTCGTGGTGCCGCTGGCCATGACGCTGTTCCTGTTCATCCTGGTCGCGAACTGGCTGGCCGTGCTGCCGGTGCAGATCGGCGGCCACGACTTCATCCCGCCGCCCGCGGCGGACGCCAACTTCACCTGGGCCCTGGCCCTGCTGGTGTTCATCTGGTACCAGGTCGCCGGCGCCCGCCGCCGCGGCGCGGGCAAGCACCTGGTGCAGCTGGCCAAGGGCCACGTCGCCGGGATGGCGCCGCTGAACATCATCGAGGAGCTGGCCAAGCCGATCTCGCTCTCGCTGCGGCTTTTCGGCAACGTCTTCGGTGGCACCATCATGGTGTCGCTGATCATGGGCATGTTCCCGGCGTACATCCTGTGGGCGCCGAACGTGATCTGGAAGCTCTTCGACCTGTTCGTCGGACTGATCCAGGCATTCATCTTCGCTCTGCTGACGATTCTCTACTTCAGTCAGTCCATGGAGCTGCACGAGGAGGAGCACCACTGATCCCCCCGACAGCTCTCTGCTTGGCTTAGTACGACATTCACCACAGGCATCAAAGAAATATTCGATTAGGAGAGTCATGGCTGACCTCAACAGCGCCATCATCACCGCTGGCGCCTACATCGGTGGCGGTCTCATCCTCGGTGGTGGCGCGATCGGCGCCGGTATCGGTGACGGTATCGCTGGTAGCCAGTTCATCGCCGGTGTTGCCCGCCAGCCGGAGGCCCAGGGCCGCCTGTTCCTCCCGTTCTTCATCACCGTCGGTCTGGTCGAGGCCGCGTACTTCATCAACCTGGCGTTCATGGCCCTGATCGTCTTCTCCCAGCCGGGGGCCTGATCTCCATGGATCAGCAGGTTCTCGCGGCGCAGGAAAACTTCCTGCTGCCCAACGGCACCTTCTGGGGCGAGCTGATCATCTTCGCCATCGTCCTGGTGGTCATTTGGCGCTTCGTGCTGCCGCCGGTGCAGAAGGCGCTGAAGGACCGCGAGGACATGGTCAGCAAGGAGGCCGAGCAGTCGCGCAAGGCGGCGGAGACCTTCGAGCAGGCCCAGGTGAAGTACAACGAGGCGTTGGCCGAGGCCCGGGCCGAGTCCGCGGCGATCCGGGACGAGGCGCGGGCCGAGGGCCAGCGCGTCCTGGACGACCTGCGGCAGCGGGCCCAGGCCGAGGCCGACCAGATCGTGCAGCGGGGCGACGAGCAGTTGGCCGCGCAGCGCGCTCAGGTCCTCGCCGAGTTGCGCACCCACGTCGGTGAGCTGTCGACGTCGCTGGCCGGTCGGGTCGTCGGCGGCGAGCTCGCCCCCGCGGCGCGCGGCAACGCCAACGTCGACCGGATTCTCGGCGAGCTGGAGGGGAACGGCTGATGGACGAGGTTCTCGCGTACGTCGCTGAGCTCGTCGCCTTCGCGATCATCGTCTTCTTCATCGTGCGGTACGTCGTGCCGCCGGTGCGCAAGGCGATGCAGGCTCAGCAGGAGAAGATCCGCATCCAGATCGAGCGGGCCGCGGAGACCGAGAAGCGGCTGGCCGTCGCCGAGGCGAAGTTCGCCGACGCGCAGGTCGAGGCCCGCCAGGAGGCGGCGAAGATCCGCGACAACGCGCGGGCCGACGCCCAGCGCATCGTCGAGGAGCTGCGGGCGCAGGCCGACCGCGAGGTCGAGCGCATCCGGCTGCGGGGCGAGGAAGAGCTCGCCAACCGCCGCCAGCACCTGCTCCGCGAGCTGCACGCCTACCTCGGTCAGCGTTCGGTCGAAGTGGCCGATCGCCTGGTCGAGGAGCACCTGGCCGACGCGGGCGCCCGCAGCGCCACCGTCGACCGGTTCCTGGAAGAGCTGGACGCGATGTCCGCCCGTGACGCGGCGGCCCAGCCGTCGCTGGTCGCGAGCAAGGGAGAGAGCTGATGCACGCCGCAAGTCGTGAGGCGCTCGCCGCGGCCGAACTCCGGCTGCTCGACGTCATCGACGGCGCCGACGACCAGGGCCTGGTGACGCTGGGCGAGGAGCTGTTCGCCGTCGTCCGGCTGCTGATCGACGAGCACGCGCTGCGCCGCGCCGTCTCGGACCCGGCGTCCGAGCCGCAGGCCCGTGAGGGCCTGGTGCGCAACCTGCTGGCCAGCAAGGTCGGCGAGGGCACGCTCAAGGTGCTGTCGGCGGCCGTCACGGCCCGCTGGTCCAGCGCCCGCGAGCTGCTGGACGGCCTGGAATCGCTGGCCCGCACCGCGCTGCTGGTCCGCGCCGAGCGCGGCAACCGGCTCGACGCGGTCGAGGACGAGCTGTTCCGGCTCGGCCGCATCATCGCCGGCCAGGCCGAGCTGGCCCAGGTCCTCGGCGGCAGCGGCGGCAACGCCGCCGGCAAGGCCGCGCTGGTCGACTCGCTGGTCGCCGGCAAGGTCGAGCCGGTGACCGAGATCCTGGTCCGCCAGCTGGTGACCACGCCGCGGGGCCGCGACATCGTCGCCGGCCTCGAGGAGCTCACCGCGGTCGCCGCCCGGCGCCGCGAGCGCTCCGTCGCCTACGTGCGGTCGGCCGTCGAGCTGACCGCGGCGCAGGTGGACCGGCTGGCCTCGGCATTGCAGCGGATCTACGGCCGTCAGGTCGTGCCGCATGTCGAGATCGACCCGGCGGTGCGCGGCGGTCTGGTGGTCAAGGTCGGTGACGAGGTCATCGACGGCAGCGTCGCCGGTCAGCTCGACCAGCTGCGACGCAATCTGGCCGGCTGAGTCGGCTCCCGAACGTAGATTTGCCCAGAGCGAAGTGAGAGCAGGAACGACATGGCGGAGCTGACGATCTCGTCGGACGAGATCCGCAGTGCGATCGAGAACTACGTCTCCAGCTACTCCCCGGACGTCAACCGGGAAGAGGTCGGCACCGTCACCGCGACGGGTGATGGCATCGCCTTTGTCGAGGGCCTGCCTTCCGCTGTGACCAACGAGCTGCTGGAGTTCCCGGGCGGCATCCTCGGTGTGGCGCTCAACCTGGACGTGCGTGAGATCGGCGCGGTCATCCTCGGCGGCTACGAGTCGATCGAGGAGGGCCAGGAGGTCAAGCGGACCGGCAAGGTGCTGTCCGTGCCGGTCGGCGACGGCTTCCTCGGCCGCGTGGTGAACCCGCTGGGCCAGCCCATCGACGGCCTCGGCGACATCGTGAACGACGACGAGCGCGTCCTCGAGCTTCAGGCCGCGACCGTGATGCAGCGCCAGCCGGTGAAGGAGCCGCTGCAGACCGGCATCAAGGCGATCGACTCGCAGACGCCGATCGGCCGCGGCCAGCGCCAGCTGATCATCGGCGACCGCAAGACCGGCAAGACCACGGTCTGCATCGACACGATCATCAACCAGAAGCAGGCCTGGGAGACCGGCGACCCCAAGCAGCAGGTGCGCTGCGTGTACGTCGCCATCGGTCAGAAGGGCTCCACCATCGCCGCCGTGAAGACGGCGCTGGAGGACGCGGGCGCGCTGGAGTACACCACCATCGTCGCCGCCCCGGCGTCCGACCCGGCCGGCTTCAAGTGGCTGGCCCCGTACACCGGCTCGGCCATCGGCCAGCACTGGATGTACCAGGGCAAGCACGTCCTGATCGTGTTCGACGACCTGACCAAGCAGGCCGAGGCCTACCGGGCCATCTCCCTGCTGCTGCGCCGTCCGCCGGGCCGCGAGGCCTACCCGGGCGACGTCTTCTACTTGCACTCCCGTCTGCTGGAGCGCTGCGCGAAGCTGTCCGACGACCTGGGCGCGGGCTCGATGACCGGTCTGCCGATCATCGAGACGAAGGCCAACGACATCTCGGCCTACATCCCGACCAACGTCATCTCCATCACCGACGGCCAGTGCTTCCTCGAGTCCGACCTGTTCAACCAGGGCCAGCGCCCGGCGGTCAACGTCGGTGTGTCGGTCTCCCGGGTCGGTGGCTCGGCGCAGATCAAGGCCATGCGCAAGGTGGCCGGCTCGCTGCGTCTCGACCTGTCGCAGTACCGGGAGCTGGAGGCGTTCGCCGCCTTCGCCTCCGACCTCGACGACGTGTCCAAGGCCCAGCTGGCCCGCGGTGCGCGGCTGTACGAGCTGCTCAAGCAGCCCGCCTACAACCCGTTCCCGGTCGACGAGCAGGTCGCCTCGATCTACCTCGGCACCCGTGGCCACCTGGACTCGGTGCCGATCGAGGACATCCGCCGCTTCGAGGCCGACTTCCTTGAGCACCTGCGGCACAACGAGGCCGGCATCCTCGCCGACATCCGCGACAGCCGCGACCTCTCGGACGAGACCGAGGAGCGCCTGGTCAAGGCCATCGCGACGTTCAAGAAGGGCTTCACCGCCTCCGACGGCTCGTCGGTCGTGGAGCATCCGGCGGACGCCATGGACGAGGACGAGGTCGGCCACGAGTCCGTGCAGGTCAACCGGCCCGCGCCGAAGAAGTGACGCGACATGGCAGCTGAGCTTCGAGTTCTTCGCCAGAAGATCAGGGCGGTCAAGTCCACCCAGAAGATCACTCGTGCCTACGAGCTGATCGCCACCTCGCGCCTGCCCAAGGCGCAGCAGCGGATGGCCGCGTCCCGGCCGTACGCCGACGAGATCACCCGCGCGCTGACCGAGCTCGCCACGGTCTCCACGCTGGACCACCCGCTGCTGGTGGCCCGGCCGGAGCCCAAGCGGGCCGCGGTGCTGGTGGTGACCAGCGACAAGGGCATGTGCGGCGCCTACAACTCCGCGGTCCTCAAGCGGGCCGAGGAGCTCCAGTCGCTGCTGCGTGAGCAGGGCAAGACCCCGGTGCTGTACGTCATCGGCCGCAAGGGCATGACGTACTACAGCTTCCGCAACCGGGAGCTGGCCGGGTCCTGGTTCGGCACGTCGGACCAGCCGAACTACGCCACCGCGGCGGAGGCCGGCTCGGCCCTGGTCGAGTCGTTCATGTCCGAGGAGGGCGTGGACGAGGTGCACGTGGTGTACACCGAGTTCAAGTCCATGCTGACGCAGAGCCCGGTGGCCAAGCAGGTCGCGCCGCTCGAGGTCGAGTACGCCGAGGAGCCGACCACGTCGCGCACCTCGTACGAGTTCGAGCCGGAGGCCGAGCAGCTGCTCGGCGCGCTGCTGCCCAAGTACATCAACACGCGCCTGTTCTCGGCGCTGTTGGAGGCGGCGGCGTCCGAGCTGGCTTCCCGCCAGCGCGCCATGAAGGCGGCGACGGACAACGCGAACGACCTGCTCCGCGACTACAGCCGCCAGGCCAACGCCGCGCGCCAGGCCCAGATCACCCAGGAGATCAGCGAGATCGTCGGTGGCGCCAACGCCCTCGCAGCCGCAGGAAGTGATGAGTGAGATGACTACCGCAACCGCCAGCTCCACCGGCCGCATCGCTCGCGTCCTCGGCGCCGTCGTCGACGTCGAGTTCCCGCGTGGCGCGGTGCCCGAGCTGTTCAACGCCCTCAACGTTCAGGTCGACACGGCCGGCATCAACCGGCTGCTGACCCTGGAGGTCGCCCAGCACCTCGGCGACAACCTGGTCCGCACCATCTCGATGCAGCCCACCGACGGCCTGGTCCGTGGCCACGCGGTCACCGACACCGGCAAGCCGATCTCGGTGCCGGTCGGCGACATCGTCAAGGGCCACATCTTCAACGCGCTCGGCGAGTGCCTCGACGAGCCGGGCTACGCCAAGGACGCCGAGCACTGGGGCATCCACCGCAAGGCGCCGGCGTTCGACGCCCTCGAGGGCCGCACCGAGATGCTGGAGACCGGCCTCAAGGTGATCGACCTGCTCACCCCGTACGTGCAGGGTGGCAAGATCGGCCTGTTCGGCGGTGCCGGTGTCGGCAAGACGGTGCTCATCAAGGAGATGATCATCCGTGTTGCCCGTAACTTCGGTGGCACCTCGGTGTTCGCCGGCGTCGGCGAGCGCACCCGTGAGGGCAACGACCTCATCCTGGAGATGACCGAGGACGGCGTCATCAACGACACCGCCCTGGTCTTCGGCCAGATGGACGAGCCGCCGGGCACGCGTCTTCGCGTCGCCCTGTCCGCGCTGACCATGGCGGAGTACTTCCGCGATGTGCAGAACCAGGACGTGCTGCTGTTCATCGACAACATCTTCCGGTTCACCCAGGCCGGTTCCGAGGTGTCCACGCTGCTCGGCCGTATGCCGTCCGCCGTGGGTTACCAGCCGACCCTGGCCGACGAGATGGGTGAGCTCCAGGAGCGCATCACCTCGACCCGTGGCCGGTCGATCACCTCGATGCAGGCGATCTACGTGCCCGCCGACGACTACACCGACCCGGCGCCGGCCACCACCTTCGCCCACCTGGACGCCACCACCGAGCTTTCCCGTGTGGTGTTCTCCAAGGGCATCTTCCCGGCCGTGGACCCGCTGGTGTCCACGTCCACCATCCTCAACCCGGCGATCGTCGGCGAGGAGCACTACCGCGTCGCCCGCGAGGTCGTCCGGCTGCTGCAGAAGTACAAGGACCTGCAGGACATCATCGCCATCCTCGGCATCGACGAGCTGTCGGAAGAGGACAAGGTGACGGTGCAGCGGGCCCGCCGCATCGAGCGCTTCCTGTCGCAGAACATGTACTCCGCCGAGCAGTTCACCGGTCAGCCCGGCTCGACCGTGCCGCTCAAGGAGAGCGTCGAGGCGTTCGACAAGATCGCCAAGGGCGAGTTCGACCACTACCCCGAGCAGGCGTTCTTCATGTGCGGCGGCCTCGAGGACCTGGAGAAGAAGTACAAGGAGCTCACCGGTAAGTGAGTTTCCGCGGTGGGGGTGCCGGTCGCGAGACCGGCACCCCCACCGCGCACTCCGGGCTACAGCGAAGCTGTCGCCCGAATGCATTCCGTAACCGATAGAATCGGTCCTCGAGGTCGACGAAGGAGATGAACGTGGCCGAGATGTCCGTCGAGTTGGTCGCCGTCGAGCGTCGTCTGTGGTCGGGCCAGGCCACGATGGTTCTCGCGCGGACGATCGAGGGCGAGATCGGCATCCTGCCTCGCCACATCCCGCTGCTCGGCCAGCTGGTCGACGGCCACGCGGTCGAGATCCGCACCACCGACGGCGGCGTAGTCAGGGCCGCGGTGCACGGCGGCTTCATCTCGATCAGCGACCGCGGCGTGAGCATTCTGGCCGAGTCCGCGGAGCTGGCCGACGAGATCGACGTCAACGCCGCCCGAGCCGGTCTGGACAGCGACGACGAGGCAGCGCGGACCAGAGCAGCCGCCCAGCTGCGCGCCGCGGGCCAGACGGTCTGAGCCGGGCTGACGGGCGGGGCCGTGGACATGACTTGGATCGTGGGAGTGGTCCTGGTCGTCACGGCCGGGGGGCTGGGCCTGCTGGCCTGGCGCCGGCTACGGCTGTTGCGCGCCGGCGGCGTGCACGTGGCCCTGCGGGGCCGTAAGGACGACAGCGGCCGCGGCTGGCAGCTGGGTGTCGGCCGCTATCGCGGTGACGAGTTCGTCTGGTACCGGGTGCTGTCCGTGCGTTCGGGCCCGGACAAGGTGATCCGCCGTGACGGCCTGGAGATCGACGCCCGGCGCGAGCCCACCGGCCCGGAGACCTACTCGATGCCCCTGGGCTCCATGGTGATCAGCTGCCACGGCCCGGACGGCACCGTCGAGATCGCCATGGGCGTCGACGCCATGACCGGCTTCCTGTCCTGGCTCGAATCCAGCCCTCCCGGCAGCGCCATCCCCTGGGCCAGCTGACAACCCCCGCGAGTCCCGCTTAGCGTCACACCGAAATGCATGAATCCGTTTCACGCATTCGGTATGACTGTGGGCGGGACTCGCGGGGGTTCTTAGGCGTTGCCGCCGGGCTGCCAGAGGACGTCGCCGTCGGGGTTGGCCACGCGGGCCAGGATGAACAGCAGGTCGGACAGCCGGTTGAGGTACTTGGCGGCCAGCACGTTGGTCTGCTCCGCCTCGGCCTCCAGCAGGGCCCAGGTGGCCCGCTCGGCCCGGCGGGTGATGGTGCGGGCCTGGTGCAGCAGCGCCGCCCCGGGCGTGCCGCCGTTGAGGATGAACGACTTGAGCGCCGGCAGGTCGGCGTTGTGCTCGTCGCACCAGCCTTCCAGGCGGTCGACGTAGGCCTGGGTGACCCGCAGCGGCGGATACTTCGGATCGGGGACGATCGGCGTGCAGAGGTCGGCTCCGACGTCGAAGAGGTCGTTCTGGATCTTGCGGAGCAACCCGGAGAGCTCCTCGGGCAACTGACCGAGTGCGATGGCCACCCCGATGGCCGCGTTGGTCTCGTCGACGTCGGCGTAGGCGGCCAGCCGGGGCGAGGTCTTGGGGACGCGGCTGAAGTCGCCGAGGGCGGTGGTGCCGTCGTCGCCGACACGGGTGTAGATGCGGGTCAGGTGCACGGACATACCCGGACCCTAGGCCTTTTCCCGTTTCCGTACGATGGTCGGCGGCTCCCGCCGGGCGAAAACGCTAGGAGATACAGGTTGAGCGAGCATTTCAGGGTCGAGGGCGGGGCACGGCTGGTCGGCACGGTCGACGTGGTCGGCGCCAAGAACAGCGTGCTCAAGCTGATGGCCGCGGCCCTGCTGGCCGAGGGCACGACCACGCTCACCAACTGCCCGGAGATCCTGGACGTGCCGCTGATGGCGGACGTGCTGCGCGACCTGGGCTGTGACGTCGTCGTGGACGGCGGCACCGTCACCATCACCACGCCGGCCCAGCTCAACCACGAGGCCACGTCCCCGTCGGTGGGCAAGCTGCGGGCCTCGGTGTGCGTGTTGGGGCCGCTGGTGGGCCGCTGCAAGCGCGCCGTGGTGGCGCTGCCCGGAGGCGACGCGATCGGCCAGCGTCCGCTGGACATGCACCAGAGCGGCCTGCGCCAGCTCGGTGCGACCAGCACGATCGAGCACGGCTGCGTGGTGGCCCAGGCCGAGGATCTGCGCGGCGCGCAGATCTGGCTGGACTTCCCCAGCGTGGGGGCGACCGAGAACATCCTGATGGCCGCGGTGCTGGCCAACGGCACGACGGTGATCGACAACGCCGCCCGCGAGCCGGAGATGAGCGACCTCTGCACGATGCTGGTGCAGATGGGGGCCAAGATCGAGGGCGCCGGCACGTCCACGCTGACCGTGCACGGCGTCGAGAAGCTGGAGCCGACGAACCACCGGGTGATCGGCGACCGGATCGTCGGCGCGACCTGGGGCTTCGCCGCCGCCGTCACGCGGGGCGACATCACGGTGCGCGGCGTCGACCCGCACCACCTCGACCTCGTGCTGGAGAAGCTGCGGATGGCCGGCGCGGACGTCACGCCGAACGAGGACGGCTTCCGCGTGGTGATGAGCCAGCGGCCCAAGGCGGTCGACTTCGTGACGCTGCCCTACCCGGGCTTCGCCACCGACCTCCAGCCGTTCGCCATCGCCATGGCCGCGGTGGCCGACGGCACGTCGATGATCACGGAGAACCTGTTCGAGTCCCGGTTCCGGTTCATCGAGGAGATGGTCCGGATGGGCGCGGACGCCCGCACCGACGGCCACCACGCGGTCGTGCGCGGCCTCGACCGGCTGTCGGCGGCCCCGGTGTGGGCCTCGGACATCCGGGCCGGCGTCGGCCTGGTGCTGGGCGCGCTGTGCGCCGACGGCGTCACCGACGTGTGGGACGTCTTCCACATCGACCGCGGCTACCCGCAGTTCGTGGAGAACATGCAGCGGCTCGGCGGCAACGTCGAGCGGGTCGCCGCGGCGCCGGAGCAGTAGGCCTGACGCCACGGCTTGGCCGGCTCAGATCTGGTACGCGCGGTCGCGGGCCAGGGTGAGCAGCTGGTCGGTGCTCAGCGGGAACGTCTTGTGGATCGCGCCGCTGGGCTCGCCGCCGTCCCGCTCCGGCAGGTAGTTGTGCTCCTGCACCAGGACCAGGGTGCCGTCGCTGCGCAGGTTCTCGGCGAACCGGGTGGTGGCGGTGCCGGCCGGGGTCTGCTCGTCGTTCTCCAGCACGTAGGTGTGCGAGCCGTTGGTCTCGCGCCGCGTGGTGCACCGCGTGACCTTGGCGCAGCCCTGCTGGAGCGCGTCGAGCGTGGTCGGGCCGGAGACCTGGATGTACAGGTTCTCGCCGCCGTCGGCGTCGGTGAACCAGACCTGGCCGCCGAGGTAGCTCTGCCCGTTGAACTGGCTGACCCGGTCGTTGCCGAAGTCGGACAGGTCGATGTCACGGGCGCCGGGCACCAGCTTCGGGAACACCGCCGCGGTGTGCTCACGGTTGGCCGTCTGCTGGGCGTAGAGCTGGTCCCAGGTCGGCTGGCCGTGCGGGGCCGGCGCGGCGGTGGCGATGGCCGCGGCCGGCACGGTGAGCAGGGTCAACGCGGCGGCGATGGCGGCGGCGGTGCGGACAACCATGGTGGTCCCCCTTGGATTGATGATCATTACGTGGGGGATGACGCCGGCCGTTTCCCACCGGTTGCCGGGCCGGGTGTGACCGGTTTCGGTTTCACCGCGAGCGGGACCTTCTCGATCGATCGTGTGAGGAACTCCACCGGGCAACCGTTGTTACCCGCCAGTACGCTGGGTCGACACGACGCCGTGACCGGAGGTGGGCCGTGCCGTACCCGACCGATCGCGACCGCGACCGACCGTGGGTGATGCGCACCTACGCCGGACACTCGTCGGCGGCCGCGTCCAACGCGCTCTACCGCCGCAACCTGGCCAAGGGCCAGACCGGCCTGTCGGTGGCGTTCGACCTGCCGACGCAGACCGGCTACGACTCCGACCACGAGCTGGCCAAGGGCGAGGTCGGCAAGGTCGGCGTGCCCGTCGCGCACATCGGCGACATGCGCCAGCTGTTCGACCAGATCCCCATGGCCGAGGCCAACACGTCGATGACGATCAACGCCACGGCCATGTGGCTGCTGGCGCTCTACGTCAGCGTCGCCGAGGAAGACGGCGCCGACGTGACGAAGCTGGCCGGCACCACGCAGAACGACATCATCAAGGAGTACCTGTCCCGCGGCACGTACGTGTTCCCGCCCGGGCCGAGCCTGCGGCTGATCACCGACATGGTCGCGTGGACCGTGGCGAATGTGCCGAAGTGGAACCCGATCAACGTCTGCTCGTACCACCTCCAGGAGGCCGGTGCGACGCCGGTTCAGGAGATCGCGTACGCGATGTGCACGGCCATCGCCGTGCTGGACGCGGTCCGCGACTCCGGGCAGGTGCCGGCCGAGCGCATGGGCGACGTGGTCGCCCGCATCTCCTTCTTCGTCAACGCCGGCGTGCGGTTCGTCGAGGAGATGTGCAAGATGCGGGCGTTCGCGCAGCTGTGGGACGAGGTCACCCGCGACCGCTACGGCATCGCCGACCCCAAGCAGCGCCGCTTCCGCTACGGCGTGCAGGTCAACTCGCTGGGGCTGACCGAGGCCCAGCCGGAGAACAACGTGCAGCGGATCGTGCTGGAGATGCTGGCGGTTTCCTTGTCCCGCAACGCAAGGGCCCGTGCGATCCAGCTGCCGGCGTGGAACGAGGCGCTCGGGCTGCCGCGGCCGTGGGACCAGCAGTGGGCGCTGCGCATGCAGCAGGTGCTGGCCTACGAGACGGATCTGCTGGAGTACGAGGACATCTTCGACGGCTCGCACGTGGTGCAGGCCAAGGTGGACGAGCTGCTGGCCGGGGCCCGCGAGGAGATCGACCGCGTGCAGGCCATGGGCGGCGCGGTCGCCGCCGTCGAGAGTGGCTACATGAAGTCCTCGCTGGTGAGCTCGCTGGCCGAGCGCCGTCGTCGGCTGGAGGCCGGCGAGGACGTGATCGTCGGCGTGAACAAGTTCGACACCAGCGAGCCGTCGCCGTTGCAGGCCGAGGGCGCGAAGGCCATCGAGACCATCGATCCGGCGGTGGAGAAGCACGCCGTGGAGGCGTTGCAGCGTTGGCGTTCTGAGCGGGACAACGCGGCCGTCGAGGCGTCGCTGGCGGCCCTGCGGGACGCCGCCAAGACCGACGAGAACCTGATGGAGGCCAGCCTGGCCTGCGCCCGGGCCGGCGTGACGACCGGCGAGTGGGCGGCCGCGCTACGCGAGGCGTTCGGCGAATACCGTGCCCCGACCGGGGTTTCCGCCGCCGCGGCGGTCGGCGAGGCCGGGTCGGCCATCGCCGCTGTGCGGGAACGCGTGCAGGAGACCGGAAAGCAGCTCGGCGAGCGGCTGCGGATCCTGGTCGGCAAGCCCGGGCTGGACGGCCATTCCAACGGGGCCGAGCAGATCGCCGTGCGGGCCCGTGACGTCGGCTTCGAGGTGATCTACCAGGGGATCCGGCTGACCCCGGCGCAGATCGTGGCCGCCGCGGTGCAGGAGGACGTGCACATCGTCGGCCTGTCCGTGCTGTCCGGCTCGCACCTGGAGGTCGTGCCGGCGGTCGTGGATGGCCTGCGCGCCGCCGGTGCCGGCGAGGTGCCGGTGATCGTCGGCGGCATCATCCCGCCCGACGACGCCGCCGTGCTCGCCGAACGCGGTGTGGCCCGCGTCTTCACGCCCAAGGACTACGAGCTCACCCAGATCATGGACGAGATCGTCACCGTCATCCGCACCGCCAACCAGCTGTAACCCCCACCCCGAACGTTTGGAACGGACCATTCCTCTACTCCGAGTAGAGGAATGGTCCGTTCCAAACTTCAGGTCGTGGACGAAGTCAGCGGGTGGTGGCGGTGGCGGCGGCGATGATCTGGGCCGTGACGGCGTGGGGCTGCGAGACGAGGACGGCGTGCGAGGCGCCCTTGATCTCGACGGTGTGGGCGTGGGCCCGCTGCGCCATCCACTCCTGGGCCTGCACCGGGATGTTCTTGTCACCGGTCGGGATGATCGACCACGACGGGATGCTGTGCCAGGCGGCGTCGCCCGAGGCCTCGGTCAGCGCGGCCTGGGTGACCGGGCGCTGGGTGGCGGCCATCAGCTTGGCCTGCGGCAGCGGCACGTCGGCGGCGAACTGCTTGGGGAACAGGTCCTGCTTGACGTAGAAGTCGGTGTTGCCGTCGGGCAGCGCGACCGTCTGGATGGTGGCGGCCAGCGTGCTGCCGGGGAACTTGTTGGTCAGGCCGAGCGCGGACTCGCCCTTCTCCGGCAGGAACGCGGCCACGTAGACCAGGGCCTTGACGTTCTTCTCGCCCAGCGCGGCGTTGGTGATGACCTGGCCGCCGTAGGAGTGGCCGACCAGGATGACGTCGCCCTTGACGCTCTCGATGAGACCGCGGATGGCCGCGGCGTCGGTGGCGACGCTGCGCAGCGGGTTGGCCGCCGCGATGACCGGGTAGCCGCGGCGCTCCAGCTCGGTGATCTCCCCGTTCCAGCTGGACGCGTCGGCGAAGGCGCCGTGCACCAGGATCACCGTGGGCTTCGGGCCGCCGTGGTTGTCGGCGACGTCCGAGGTGGCCGAGGAGGACGGCGCCAGGGCCAGACCGGCGGTGACGGCCAGGGCGGCGCCGATGGCCAGGGTGCGGGTGATGGTGGCCTTGATGCTCATCTCGGTGACTCCTTCGTGGTCGATCTCGATGGCAGAACCGTATGCGATTACATCGTGCACAATCAAGTTGTGGACGATGTGACTGCGGTCACAATGGGGTCGGTTCTCGCGGTTGGCGTCACCATAAGCGCAGGTCAGGTGGGGTATATGCGAGCGGGGCAGAACGTGCCGCCAATGCCCGTCCCCTGTTCGAACGGGCAACCGCCGCCGCCCACCCACAGCAAAACCCCCGCGAGTCCCGCCTAGCGTCACAGCGAAAGCGTGAAACGGATTCACACGTTCGGTGTGCCGCTGAGCGGGACTCGCGGGGGTTGGGGGTGTGGTTTACTCCGCGGCGGCGGTGGCCTTGTCCGAGGAGGACGGCACGTTCTCCGGGAAGTGGCAGGCGACCTGCTGGCCCGGGGCCAGCTCGACCAGCGGCGGCTCCACCGTCTTGCACTTGTCCTGGGCCTTCCAGCACCGGGTGTGGAAGCGGCAGGCCGGCGGCGGGTTGATCGGGCTGGGCACGTCGCCGACCAGGCGGATGCGCTCCCGCTTGCCCTTGTTCTCCGGGTCCGGCACCGGCACCGCCGACAGCAGCGCCACCGTGTACGGGTGCATCGGCCGCTCGTACAGCGCGTTCCGGTCGGCGATCTCCATGATCTTGCCCAGGTACATCACGGCGACCCGGTCGGACACGTGCCGCACCACCGACAGGTCGTGCGCGATCATCACGTAGGTCAGGTCCAGCTCGCTCTGCAGGTCCTCGAGCAGGTTGATCACCTGGGCCTGGATGGACACGTCCAGCGCGGACACCGGCTCGTCGGCCACGATCAGCTTGGGCTTGAGGGCCAGCGTCCGCGCGATGCCGATGCGCTGGCGCTGGCCGCCGGAGAACTCGTGCGGGTAGCGGTTGTAGTGCTCGGGATTGAGCCCGACCAGCTCCAGCAGCTCCTGCACGGCCTTCTTCACGCCCTGCGGCGTCGACACCTTCTGCAGCCGGAACGGCGCGCCGATGATGGTGCCGACGTTGTGCCGCGGGTTGAGCGACGAGTACGGGTCCTGGAAGATCATCTGCACGTCGCGGCGCAGCGGCCGCATCGCCGAGTTGGACAGGTGGGTGATGTCCCGTCCCTCGAAGACGATCTTGCCGTCGGTCGGCTCCAGCAGCCGGGTCAGCAGCCGGCCGGTGGTGGTCTTTCCGCAGCCGGACTCGCCGACCAGGGACAGCGTCTCGCCGGTGCGCACCGAGAAGTCGAGCCCGTCGACGGCCTTGACCGCGCCGACCTGCCGGCGCAGCAGTCCACGCCGGATCGGGAAGTGCTTGCGCAGCCCCGAAACCGCCAACAGACTGTCCACAGTGGTCTCCATATTCCTAGAGTTTCGGCTGGATCTCGTTGGTCCAGATCCGCAGCCGCTGGTCGACGGTCATGTGGCAGGCCACCTTGTGGCCGTTGCCGATGTCGACCAGTTCGGGCACCTGTGACGTGGTGACCTCGCCGGGGATGTCCTTGTACGCGCAGCGCGGGTGGAAGGCGCAGCCGCTGGGCACGTTGATCAGGCTGGGCGGCGTGCCCTTGATCGGCAGCAGCCGTTCGGAGCGGTCCCGGTCCAGCCGCGGCATCGAGCCGAGCAGGCCCCAGGTGTAGGGGTGCTGCGGCGAGTGGAACACCTCGCGCGCGCTGCCCTGCTCGACCGAGCGCCCGGCGTACATCACCATGATGTCGTCGGCCAGCTCGGCCACCACGCCGAGGTCGTGCGTGATGATGATGACGGCCGAGCCGAACTCCTGCTGGAGGTCCTTGATCAGGTCCAGGATCTGGGCCTGCACGGTGACGTCCAGCGCGGTCGTCGGCTCGTCGGCGATCAGCAGCTCCGGGTCGCAGCACAGCGCCATGGCGATCATCGCGCGCTGCCGCATGCCGCCGGAGAACTGGTGGGGGTAGTCGTCGACCCGCGAGTTCGGCTGCGGGATGCCGACCCGGTCCAGCATCTCGATGGCGTGCTTGCGGGCCACCGCCTTGGTCACCTTGTGGTGGATCCGGTAGGCCTCGATGATCTGCGCGCCGACCGTGTAGAACGGGTGCATGGCCGACAGCGGGTCCTGGAAGATCATCGCCATCTTCTTGCCCCGCAACGAGCGCACGTGCTCGTCGTCGGCCGACAGCAGCTCCTCGCCGTCCAGCCAGATCTCGCCGGTCATCTTGGCCCTGGCGTAGCGCTGCAGGCCCATCAGGGCCATGCTGCTCACGCTCTTGCCGGAGCCGGACTCGCCGACGATGCCCAGCGTCTTGCCGCGCTCCAGCTTGAACGACAGGCCGTCGACCGACTTGACCACGCCGTCGTCGGTGTTGAAGTGCACCCGCAGGTCGTCGACCTCGAGGAAGCTGCGCTGCGCGGGCGGCTCGTACAGTTCGGTCACTAGATACGCACCCTCGGGTCGATGACCACGTACAGAATGTCCACCACCAGGTTGGCCACGATGACGAAGGTGGCGGCCAGGATGGTCACGCCCAGCACCTTCGGCAGGTCGTTGCTGGTGATCGCCTGCAACGCGTACGCGCCGAGGCCGTTGAGCGAGTACGTGTGCTCGGTCAGGATCGAGCTGCCCAGCAGGATGCCGATGTCGAGGCCGAAGATGGTGGTGATCGGGGTCAGCGCGGCCCGCAGGCCGTGCCGGACCACCACCGTCCGCTCCGGCAGGCCCTTGGCCCGCGCGGTGCGGATGAAGTCCTCGCCCATCGTCTCCAGCATGCCGGCCCTGGTCAGTCGGGCGTACGCGGCGGCGTTGAGGAAGGCCAGCGTCACCCACGGCAGCACCAGGTCGTACGCCCACAACGCCGGGTTGTCGGTGAAGTTGGTGTAGCTGCCGCCGGCCGGGAACCAGCCGAGGTTGTAGCTGAAGATGTTCAGCGCCAGCAGACCGGTGAAGAAGATCGGCAGCGACACGCCGGCCAGCGCGATGCCCATCGCCGTCCGGTCGAACAGCGATCCCTTGCGCAGCGCGGAGACCACGCCGGCCGAGACGCCGAAGGACAGCCACACGATCGCGCCGCCGATGGCCAGCGACAGCGTCACCGGGAAGCGGTCGAGCAGGTCCGGCAGCACCGGGTTCTGCGTGATGAACGAGTAGCCGAGGCACGGCGCCGGGCAGTGCACGGTGGTCGGACCGGTGCTGTAGTCGGCCCCGGCGAAGATGCCGGCCAGGAACCGCCCGTACTGCACGTACAGCGGGTCGGTGAAACCGAGTTTCTGCGCCATCAGGTGGATCTGCGCCGCGTCCGCGGTCTTGCCGACGTAGCGCGAGGCCAGGTCGTCCGCGGTCGCGCCACCGATGCGGGGCAGCAGGAAGAAGATCAGGAAGACCGCGATGCTGACGATGAACAGCATCACGATCGCCCCGAGCAGGCGACGAATCAGATATGCGAACACCGGGACGGCTGACAGCAGCCCGGCCGCCGCCGTCGAGACGGACGGCGGCGGCCGGATGCCTTACGCCTTCACCTACCTTCCCGCTTACTTCTTGGCGCCGAGGGCGAGGTAGTCGTACATCTGGTAGCCGTTGCTGACGAACACGTTGGTCAGGTTCGGCGGCCGGTAGAGCAGGCCCTTGGACCAGAGGCCGGGCAGGGTGTAGGCGTCGTCCATGACCTTCTTGTCCACGTCGACCCAGACCTTCTCACGGGCCGAGGTGTCGGTCGTGGTCAGCGCCTTGTCGACGAGCGCGTCAACGGCGGGGTCCTTGACCGACAGGTTGGTGTTGCCGCCCGAGGCCCGGATGACCCGGCTGTCGACGATCTGGCTGAGGAAGCCGAAGCCGTCCGGCCAGTCGGCGCCCCACCCGGTGATCATCAGGCCGAGGTTGTTGTTCTTGGCGTAGTCCGGCTTGCCGGCGTACAGCTTGTAGTAGTCGCCGGTCGGGAACGGCTTGATGGTCAGCTTGATGCCGGCCTTGCCCAGCGACTGCTGCAGCGCCTCGGCGGCCGCCTTCTCCTTCGGACGCTCGGCCCGGTAGGAGATGTTGGTCTCGAAGCCGTCGGCCTTGCCACAGGCCTGCAGTTCCGACTTGGCCTTGGCCACGTCACCGGCGTTGCCCGGCGTCGCGTAGGTGTCGAACGACTCGGCGCCCGGGATGATCGGCGGCATCATGTTGGACGCGATCTGGCCGCCGGTCTGGCCGCCGTACGCGGCCAGGTAGCCGGTCTTGTCCGCGGCGTACTCGACCGCCTTGCGGCAGTGGATGTTGTCCAGCGGGGCCACGTCACCGTTGATCGAGGTGTACCAGAGCCGGGCCACCGTCGGGTCGTCCGCGTTGGCCTTCTTGGTCTGGTCGCTCAGGATCTTGCCCTGGGCCGCCGCCTGCACGCCGGAGCCCGCGATGTCGATGTCGAGGCTGCCCGCGAGCAGGCGGTTGTCGATGTCATCGGCATTCACGTTCAGCGCGACGTCGTACTCGTCCGGCAGCGCCTTGCGCACCGGGTCCGTCTTCTGGTCCCACTGCGGGTTGCGGACCAGCGTGAAGTTCTTGCCGAGGTTGTTTTCCTTGAACATGTACGGGCCGGTGGAGACCACGTGCTCCTTGTACTTGGAGCCGGTGTCCTTGGCCTGCTCGACCGGGATGGTCGAGGGCAGCATCGCGAAGTAGTCGAAGCCGGAGAAGGCCGTCTTCAGGTGGAACACGATGGTCGAGTCGTCCGGCGTCTCGATGGCCTTCAGGCCGAGCTTGTCCGGCGTCGGGTCGCTGTAGGGCGTCTTGTAGTCGCCCAGGTCCAGGTAGTCGTTGAAGTACGTGGGACCGTTGGGAAAGACGGTCTTGTCGAGCGAGCGCTCGACCGCGTACTTGACGTCCTTGGACGTGACGGTCTTGCCGTCCTCGAACTTGACGCCGCTGCGGATCTTGTACGTCCAGGTCTTGCCGTCGTCGCTGGGCTTGCCGAGCGACTCGGCCAGGTCCGGCACGAGCTTCGCGCCCTCGGCGCCCGGCGCCGACTGGAACGTCACCAGGGAGCGGCCGTAGAGGCGGACGAAGTTCCAGGAGTAGGCGTAGTACGTGTCGCCCGGGTCCAGGGAGTCCCAGTCACCCGAGTTCGCCATCCTGATGACGCCACCCTTGGTGTCCGAGGGGTTGACCACCTTGTCGGCCCCGGCGTTGAACCCGGAGGCCCCGCCCGCGGTGTTGTTCGAACTCGAACCCCCGCCGCCGCCACACGCGGTCAGGCCCACGGCGAGCGCGGAGGCGACGGCGACCGCCGCCATGACCCGCTTTCTCTTCATGATCTGGTCAACCCCTCATCTTCTCGAACTGCTTCCAGACTGGTTGCAGAGATTGGGGCCCGCTAGCGGGCACGTGGGTCGAGCGCGTCGCGCAGACCGTCACCGAACAGGTTGAACGCCAACACGGTGATGAAGATGGCGATGCCCGGCACGAGCATGAACTCCGGGTCGATCTGGTAGTACTGCGTCGCGTCGGACAGCATGCCGCCCCAGGTCGGCGTGGGCGGGCGAACGCCGACGCCGAGGTAGGACAGGGCCGACTCGAACAGCACGTTGGTCGGGATCAGCAGCGTGGAGTACACCAGGATCGGCGCGGCCAGGTTGGGCAGCAGCTCCCGGAACAGGATGTGCGGGGCCCGGGCGCCGAGGCTGCGCGCGGCGTCGACGAACTCGCGCTCGCGCAGGGACAGCGTCTGGCCGCGGATGATCCGGCCGATGTACGACCAGTTGAAGAAGCCGATGATGAAGATCAGCAGGACGATGCGCAGCGCGTCGCCCGAAAGGCCGAACGCGTTGTCCGGCACCACACCGGCCAGCGCCAGCGAGAACAGCAGCAGCGGGAACGCCAGGAAGACGTCCATCAGCCGGCTGATCAGCGTGTCGACCCAGCCGCCGAAGAAGCCGGCGACCACACCGAGCACGGTGCCGATGACCACCGAGACCACGGTGGACAGGAAGGCGATCAGCAGCGAGACCCAGGACCCGGCGAAGATGCGGGCCAGCAGGTCGCGGCCGTTGACCGGCTCGACGCCCAGCGGGTGGTCCGCGCTCAGGCCGCCGAAGAAGCCCTTGGGGATCTGGAGATCGGGGTCGACCAGCGACTGGTTGAACTGCGTTGTCGGGATGAGGCCGAACACCCGGTCCAGGACGAACGCCACCGCGGCGGCGACGACCAGGATCGCGACGACCACACCGCCGGCCATCGCGACGCGGTCCCGCCGCAGTCGCATCCAGGCGATCTGCCGCAGCGAGCGGCCCTCGATCGCCTTGCCCATCCCGGCCAGCACGGCCTCAGGCTCTGCCTGGACCGCGTCGCCCGGAACGTCCAAGGGCGCCGTCATCGTCTCATCCCCTGCCTTCGGCGACCGTGCGTCAATTTGCACCCGTTGGGAACTCACCAGTTCCCATGAGTTCAGCAGACTCTCTTACCTATGGCTGAACAGCGCCAGATTCATCGCCCGTCCGTGGCGGGATTGTGATTGAAATGGCGGACAGGAGGCCGCCGACGTACCCTGTTCGGCCTAAGCTATGCTAGGCCATTCGGGTGAAACTAGGTTGGTGCTCGGTCCAACTTGTCGACACAGGGTGACGACCGTCGCCGAGACGCCCTGGCTGGCGCGCATTGGCCGGATCGAACTCGAGAAATTGCTTACCAATGGTACTCGAACGATTTTGCCGGAATGCGCTGCGCACGCGTCGGGTGACTGGCTGTGAATGCTTCCCGGGTGTGGGAGCGTGATGGACATGGCCTCCTACCAGCACATCCTGCTCGACCGTGCCGGCGCGACGGCACGGATCACCATGAACCGCCCATCGCGGCGCAATTCACTGTCCGAAGACCACCTCCGTGAGCTGTTGGACGCCGTCCGCTCGGTGGCCGCCTCCGACGCCACCGGGCTCGTGCTGGCCGCCGCCGGGCCCGTGTTCTCCGCCGGCCACGACTTCGGCGACGTGGCCGCCCGTGACCTGCTCGGCGTGCGGGACCTGTTGGCGGTGTGCACGTCGTTGATGCAGGCCCTCCAGGCCGCCCCGCAGGTCGTGATCGCTCGCGTGCAGGGCTTGGCCACCGCTGCCGGTTGCCAGCTCGTCGCCTCGTGCGACCTGGCCGTGGCCGCTTCGTCGGCCGGCTTCGCCCTGCCCGGTGGGCACGGCGGCTGGTTCTGCCACACGCCGTCCGTGCCGGTCGCCCGCGCCATCGGCCGTAAGCGGCTAATGGAAATGGCCCTTACCGGAGACCCCATCGACGCCGCCACGGCGCTGGAGTGGGGTCTGGTCAACCGCGTCGTGCCCGACTCGGAGCTGGATTCCGCCGTCGACGAGCTGCTGGCCCGGGCGACGCGGGGGAGCCGTGCCTCCAAGGCCTTGGGCAAGCGGACCCTGTACGCCCAGCTCGACCGCCCCGAAGCCGATGCGTACACCCTGGCCTTGGAAGTCATGGCCGCCGCTTCGCAGTTGGACGACGCCCGCGAGGGCATGGCCGCCTTCCTAGAGAAGCGCCACCCCACCTGGTCCAGCTGACCCCTGAACCCCCGCGAGTCCCGCTCAGCGTCACGCCGAATGTGTGAATCCGTTTCACGCGTTCGGTGTGACGCTAGGCGGGACTCGCCGGGTTTGCGGGGGTTGCGCTGGTTCTTGCTGGGGTGGACCGTTGCTGTAGGCGACCAGACGGCCGCTCGCCGCTGCACGCTTGCGCAGCCGTCGCATACTTGCGTTGATCGCGAGAAAGTTTGCGACTTTTCGATCCAGATATTGCAGTCAGTCGTCTTGTCTTCTTAACGTGGCGGTCACACCAAGGCACCCTGCCCGCCGAAGTGGAGACGACGATGTCGAAGCGATCCCTGCGTTCCTTATCCCTGCGACTGGGTTCCGCCGGCGTGGCCCTGGCGACGCTGGTCGGCCTGGCCCTCGCGGCACCCGACGCGGCGCCATCGGCGTCGGCGGCGACCGGCGGCCGCGGCGCGACCGTGCCGTTCACCGAGTACGAGGCCGAGACGGCCGGCACCAACGGCACCGTGATCGGCCCCAACCGGGCCGCCGGCACGCTGGCCGGCGAAGCCTCCGGCCGCAAGGCGGTCACGCTGTCCGGCAACGGCCGGTACGTGGAGTTCACCCTCACCGCACCGGCCAACGCCGTGACCCTGCACTACTCCGTGCCCGACGCCGGCGGCGGCGCGGCGTACACGACACCGATCGCGGTCTACGTCAACGGGGCCAAGAACCGCGACCTGACCCTGACCAACAAGTACAGCTGGTACTACGGCGGCTACCCGTTCACCAACGACCCGGGCGCCGGCAACCAGCACCACCTCTACGACGACGTGCGGACCCTGTTCGGCAGCACGCTGGCCGCCGGCACCAAGGTCAAGTTCCAGCTCGACGCGGCCTCGGTCGCCGTCACGCTGGACACCGCCGACTTCGAGAACGTGGCCGGGCCGACCGGCCAGCCGGCGGGCTCGCTGTCGGTCACCTCGTACGGCGCCGACCCGAGCGGCGCGGCCGACTCCGGCAGCGCCTTCGTCACCGCCATCGCGGCGGCGTCGTCCCAGGGCAAGGTGCTGTACGTGCCGCAGGGCACGTACACGGTCAACCAGCACCTGACCGTCAACAACGTGACGATCCAGGGCGCCGGCCAGTGGTACTCGGTGTTGCACGGCAACCGGGTCGGCGTCTTCGGCCTCGGCGAGCCCAACAGCTGCGGCCAGGGCGGCAACTCCGGTGTCAGCAGTAACGTCAAGCTGTACGACTTCGCGATCATCGGCGAGGTCACCGAGCGCAACGACTGCGACCAGGTCAACGCCATCGGCGGCGCGCTCGGCGGCGGTTCCGTGGTCTCGGGTCTGTTCCTCCAGCACGTCAAGGTCGGGCTGTGGCTGGACGGGCCGTTCGACGGCCTGACCGTGTCCAACAACCGGATCCTGGACGTCACCGCCGACGGCCTCAACCTGCACGACGGCATCAGCCATGTCACCGTGACCAACAACTTCCTGCGCAACACCGGTGATGACGGCCTGGCCATGTGGTCGGAGATCAACGCCGACCACGACAACACGTTCTCGTTCAACACCGTCGAACTGCCCATGCTGGCCAACAACATCGCCATCTACGGCGGTCACGACAACAGCGTGACCGACAACGTGGTGACCGATACCCAGACCCAGGGCGGCGGCATCCACGTGGCCAACCGCTTCAACTCCGTGCATGTCGCCGGCACGACCACGTTGGCACGCAACACAACCCTGCGGGCCGGCGTGCTCGATCCCAACTGGCAGTTCGGCGTCGGCGCGATCTGGTTCGACGCCCAGCAGGGCGCGCTGGACGGCACGGTCAACGTCACCGACTCGAACCTGCTGGACAGCTCGTACGAGGCGATCCAGACCGTCGAGGGCTCGACGGTGAGCAACGTGCACTTCAGCAACATCACCATCGACGGCACCGGAACCTTCGTGCTGCAACTGCAGGCCGGCGGTTCGGCCAGCTTCACCAACGTCACCGCCGCGCATGTCGGCGCGTCCAACCCGATCTACAGCTGCCTCGGCAACAGTTTCACCATCACCCAGGGCAGCGGCAATTCCGGTTGGTACACCGCGACTCCGTACTGCGGACCGTGGCCAGCGCCGGTCTACACCTACCCCGGTGGCGGCGAGCCGCCCACCACGACGACCACCACCACGACCACCACGACGACGACCACGACCACCACCCCGCCGAGCGGAAACCTGGCTCTGGGCAAGGCGATGTCGGCCAGCAGCTACACCCAGGTCTACGGTCCCGGCAACGCCAACGACAACAACCCCAGCAGCTACTGGGAAAGCGCCAACAACGCCTTCCCGCAGTGGTTGCAGGTCGACCTCGGTTCGTCGACCTCGGTGCGGCGCATCGTGCTCACCCTGCCGCCGTCCAGCGCGTGGGGCGCTCGCACGGAAACCTTGTCCGTACAGGGTTCCGCCGACGGCGGTTCGTTCGCCACCGTGGTCGGCTCGGCCGGCTACCGGTTCGATCCGGCAACCGGCAACACCGTGACCATCACCGTGCCGGCCACGAGCCAGCGTTTCCTGCGGCTCAACTTCACCGGCAACGACGGCTGGCCCGCGGGCCAGGTATCCGAGTTCCAGGTCTACGGATCCTGAACCGGCGGGGCCGGATCCCCTGTGGCGGCAGGGGATCCGGCCTACGGCTGGGCCAGCGCGGCCAGTGCCGCGGCGATCACCGGCTGGCGTTCGGTGCCGGCCCGCACCACGACCTCGATCTTCCGGTGCAGCCCAGGGGCCGGGATCAGGGCCAGCCCGGCCGGGGCGTTGCGGGCGGCCATGCCCGGCATCATCGTCACGCACAGGCCGGCCGCGACCATGTCCAGCGCCACCGGGATGCTCGCGCAGCTGTGGATCAGCTTGGGCGTGAAGCCGGCGGTGCGAGCCGCGTGCACGTTGGCCTCGCGGCAACTGCCTTCCGGATAGGACACCCACGCCTGCTCGCTCAGCGCCGACAGGCCCTCGGTTTCGACGGCCTCGCGCAGCCTTTCCGGTACGCAGATGAGGAACGGGTCGTCGCACACCGGCAGCGCCACCACCCCTGGCTGGAGTTCGGTGCCCAGGTGCCGGTAGCGGTAGGCCACCACGAGATCGAGCCGCCGCTGCCGCAGCATCGCGATGGTCTCCTCGGGCTCGGCCTCGTGAAACCGGAACCGCAGTTGCGGGTGGCGGGCCTGCAGGGTCTCGGTCATGGGCAGCACGACCGACGGGAAGCCGCTGGTGAAGCAGCCCACCGCCAGCTCGCCGTCGATCGTCCCGGCCAGCTCGTTGACCTCAGCCGACGCCCGTTCCAGCGCCGCCAGCACGTCTTCGCAGCGCCGGGCCAGCGCGCGGCCGGCGCTGGTCAGCCGCACCGTCCGGCCTTCGCGCAGCAGCAGCGGCTTGCCGACCTCGGCCTCCAGCGCCCTGAGCTGCTGGGACACGGCCGAGGCCGTCACGTGGTGCACGTCGGCCACCGCCGTCACCGTCTGGTACTCGGCCAGGTCGCGCAGCAGCACGAGCCGTCGCACATCCATCATGTAGACGAGCTTAAGGCTTTTCGCCGAACACGTAGCCGATCTACGGCTGCCGCGACTCGTGCAGGAGCAGCAGCATGTACGCCGCCACGCTCTGGGCGTCGGTGATCTCGCCGCGGGCGATCATCGCCTCGAACTCGGCCCGGTGGATCCAGGCCGAGCGCATGTCCTGCTCTTCCAGCTCACGCTCCGGCTCGCCTTCGGTCAGGCCCGTCGCCAGGAACACCGTGCCCCGCTGGCTCGACATGCCCGGCGCCACGTCCAGGACGCCCAGCTCGATCAGCTCCTCCGCCCGCAGCCCCGTCTCCTCGCGCAGCTCCCGTGCCGCCAGCTCCTTCGCCTCCACGCTGGCCAGATCCGGCGCCGTGCCCTGGCAGAACTCCCAGCGTCGTTCGCCCAGCGGGTACCGGAACTGCTCGACCAGGCGCAGCCGGTCCCCGTCCAGCGGGATGACCAGCGCGTAGTTCGGCTTGTCCACCACGCCGTAGATGCCGGGCGAGCCGTCCGGGCGGCGGATGTCGTCCTCGCGGACCGTCATCCAGGCGTTGCGATACACCTCGCGCGATTGGGTCGTCTCCACGGGCCCGATCCTTTCAGGCTGGTTTTTCGGCGCGGCAGCCCCGGGCGCGCAGGGTGGCGATCGTCCCGGTACCTTCGTTCGCCGTGCGTCTTGTGATCGCGCGGTGCCAGGTCGACTACGTCGGCAGGTTGACCGCCCATCTGCCGATGGCCAACCGGCTGCTGCTCATCAAGGCCGACGGGTCGGTGTCGGTGCACTCCGACGACCGGGCCTACAAGCCGTTGAACTGGATGAGCCCGCCGTGCTGGCTGATCGAGGACCCGGGCGTGTGGACCGTGCAGAACAAGGCCGGCGAGAAGCTGGTGATCTCCGTCGAGGAGGTCATGCACGACTCCAAGCACGAGCTCGGCATCGAGCCCGGCCTGGTCAAGGACGGGGTCGAGGCCCACCTCCAGGTGCTGCTGGCCGAGCACGTCACCACCCTCGGCGACGGCTGGTCCCTGGTGCGGCGGGAGTTCCCCACCGCCATCGGCCCCGTCGACCTCATGTGCCGCGACAACGACGGCGTCTCTGTCGCGGTCGAGATCAAGCGCCGTGGCGAGATCGACGGCGTCGAGCAGCTGACCCGCTACCTCGAGCTGCTCAACCGGGATCCGCTGCTGGCCCCGGTCAAGGGCGTCTTCGCCGCCCAGCAGATCAAGCCCCAGGCCCGCACCCTGGCCGAGGACCGCGGGATCCGCTGCGTGACCCTGGACTACGACGCCCTCAAGGGCACCGACTCCGACGAGTTCCGCCTGTTCTGAGCACGTGAGCGGCGGCGGGCGACCCCGCCGCCGTTGTTTTTGTCGCCATTATTGAGTGAACGTTCACTTGACAGCCGCTCGGGGCCCGGCCTAGCCTTCTGATGTCAGTAATGAACGTTCACTCAATAAGGAGCCGGGATGGATCGGGTGTGGCTGGTGACGGGGAGCTCGCGCGGGCTGGGGCGGGAGATTGTGGTGGCGGCGCTCGAGGCGGGGGATCGGGTGGTGGCGACGGCGAGGAAGCCGGAGCAGCTGGCGGATCTGGTGGCGGAGTACGGCGACCGGGTACGGGCGGTGGGGCTGGACGTGACTGACGCAGAGGCGGCGGAAGAGGCGGTGAAGGCGGCGGTGGACGCCTTCGAGCGGCTGGACGTGGTGGTGAACAACGCCGGGTACGCGAATCTGGTGTCGGTCGAAGACAGTGAACCGGCGGACTTCCGGGCGCAGCTGGAGACGAATCTGCTGGGCGTGGTGAACGTGAGCAAGGCGGCGCTGCCGGTGCTGAGGAAACAGGGCAGCGGGCGGATCATCCAGGTGTCCTCGCTGGGCGGCCGGGTGGCGACGCCGGGACTGGCGGCGTATCAGGCGGCGAAGTGGGCGGTGGGCGGGTTTTCCGAAGTGCTGGCGCAGGAAGTGGCGCCGCTGGGGATCAAGGTGACGGTGCTGGAGCCGGGCGGAATGCGTACGGACTGGGCGGGATCGTCGATGACGGTGCCGCCGATCAGCGAGCCGTATCGGCCGACGGTCGGGGCGCTGGCGGCGATGTTCGACAGCACGGAAGTCGCGCCGGCGGGCGATCCGGCGAAGGTGGCGCGAGCAGTGCTGACCGTGGCCGATCTCGACGAGCCGCCGGTGCGGTTGCTGCTGGGCAGCGATGCCGTGCAGTACGCGGCGGTGGTCGCGCAGGCGAGGGTGGCTGAGGATGAGAAGTGGCGGTATATCAGCGTTTCCACCGACCATGACGATGCGACGGCCGCATCGCTCGACCCGATGGGCCGCGCTGAATGACGTCGGCCCGTGCTATTCGTTGGTGGATGACGGTTCTGCTTGACGCGTGACTTCGACGTCCTGGTTGTGCAACAATTGTGCGACGGCGCAACCACAACGTTTTCACTAGGTGGTCCACCGCTTTTGGTTGCGCGACAGGCGATTTTCGTCCTGATCGGGACAGGTTCCTCGCCGCAGCCCCGAATTTCCGCATTAGCTGGACGTGTTCACGTTCCCGGCAGTTCGGAGCCCCGAGGTGATTCAAGCGCTGTCCCGGCTCGTCGCGGTCGCGGCGTCGGCATTGCTGGCCGGCTCGGTGCCGCCCGCCCACGTGCCGGCCTCCGCCCCGGTCGAGCACGAGAAGTGTGCGTCGGTGAGCAAGTCGGAAGGCGACCAGTATTCGGCCGCCCAGTTGGCCAAGTTGGCCAAGGACGCCGGTTTCACCGGCCAGGGCCTGATCAACGCGGTCGCGGTCGCGCTGGCCGAGAGCAGCGGCTTCACCCACGCGCTGCTGGTCAACGAGAACTGCACCCGCGACCGCGGCCTGTGGCAGATCAACGACTACTGGCACCCCGAGATCAGCGAGCAGCAGGCCTTCGATCCGGTCCAGAACGCCAAGGCGGCCTTCGACATCTCGTCCCAGGGCGCGACCTGGGACCAGTGGTCGACGTGGGAGAACGGCGCCTACAAGGACTATCTGTCCGAGGCCGAGCAGGCGGTGAACACCCCCGCCTGACCAGCCACCCCCGCGAGTCCCGCTCAGCGTCACACCGAAATGACGAATCCGTTTCACGCATTCGGTGTGACTGTGGGCGGGACTCGCGGGGGCTTGGGTCAGCCTCGCTTGAAGCGCTCGGACAGGTTGGGGTCGTTCTCCCACCACGGGCGGTCGGAGTCCTCGCCGGCGGCCTCCTGCTCGTCCAGCACACGGTCGATCTCCTTGGCCTGCTTGGCGTCTTCCTTGGTCATACGGTTGAGCAGCGCGCCGAGGAAGGGCAGGCCGGCCAGATCGCCGACGATCCACAGCACGCCGGCGCCGAAGATCTGGTCCGTGTGGAGGTCGGGACCCCAGGTGCGGCCGAGGGCCTGGTAGTAGTCGGCGGCGACGAGGTGGCCGGAGAACCACAGGGTGAGACCGAGGGTGGCGTCGCCGACGACCTCGACGAGGGTGATCCACACCGACACCAGGTGGTGGAAGCGCCGCGGCACCGGGTCGAGCTGCAAACGGCTCCAAAAGTAAACAAGACCGATCAGGACCAACAGCAGCCGGGTGAGCTCGTCGACGACCGGCGAGCGCAGCACGGTGGGGTACCAGGCGGTGAAGTAGAGCAGCCACGGTGTGGCGATGAGCAGCACGGACGCGGTCGCCGGGAACGCGATGACCTTGCCGAAAGGACTGTGCAGCAAGGAACGCAGCCGCACGACCACCGCAGCCGGACCGGTGTCGCGCAGCAGCGTGAACGGCGCGCCCAGCGCCAACCCGAGCGGGACGACCATCAGCAGCAGGATGATCTGGGCCGCCCGCATGAAGAACAGGGTGTCGGCGTAGACGCCGATGCTGGACAGGGTCGCGATGGCGTACGTGCCGAGACCGGCGCCGTAGAACGCGATCATCCGGGCCCGCGGCCAGCCGCCGACCCGGCGGACGGCCCGCCAGTACCACCCGCCGACAACCAGGATGACCAGCAGGGACACGGGATCGGCCGTCCACGCCGTGACGGCGGTGACCAGCGTGAGAGGCTCCGGCACGGCCTCCAGTCTGACACTGCCGAAAGGGCGTCGATTTTGGACCCGAAATGCATATTCTGTGTCATTGTGTCCGGTGCCGCCGACGCCAGCGTTGTGCACGAGGACGAGCACCTCATCGCCTTCTGCGACCTGAACCCGATCAACCGCGGCCACCTGCTCATCGCGCCCAAACGGCACGCGACGAACCTCGCCGAGCTGCCCGAGACGACCGGCGCCCTGATGTTCCCGCTCGCGCAGCGGCTGGCCGCGCGCATCCGGCGCAGCCCGATCCCGGCCGACGGCATCAACCTGATGCTGGCGGACGGCGCAGCGGCCGGGCAGAGCGTCTTCCACGTCCACCTGCATGTGATCCCGCGCATGATCAAGGACGGCTTCGGCGTGCACGGCGGTGGCCGGGCGGCTACGCGGAGCGATCTTGACCAGGTCGCGCGGCTCTTGATCACCAAGCCGTGATCGTCTTGTGACCGCCCGTCACCGAGCGGGCCCCATCATGGTCAATTAGTGTGACCTTCCAACAAAACGACGGCTGGGCTCCGACCTGTTCACCGCGTCTTGACTGTGCGGTAACGTTCACTTCCGCCACCTCGTGGTGAATGCTGTTCGGTGCTGTTCGATGTGTGGAGGTGGGGCTGGTGCACGTCCTGGCGGACGCGAACCTCCGGCTGGACGCCGGGCCCGTGGACTACGTCCTACTCGGCTTCTACTTCGTCCTGGTGCTGGGCATCGGCGCGCTGGCCCGCCGCTCGGTGTCCTCCAGCCTGGACTTCTTCCTGTCCGGCCGGTCGATGCCGGCCTGGGTGACGGGCCTGGCCTTCATCTCGGCCAACCTGGGCGCCGTCGAGATCTTCGGCATGACCGCCAACGGCGCGCAGTACGGCGTGCCGACGGTGCACTACTACTGGATCGGCGCCATCCCGGCCATGGTCTTCCTCGGCCTGGTCATGATGCCCTTCTACTACGGCTCGAAGGTCCGCAGCGTGCCGGAGTTCCTGCTCCGCCGGTTCGGCCGCTTCGCGCACCTGGTCAACAGCCTCAGCTTCGCCATCGCCCAGGTGCTGATCGCCGGCGTCAACCTCTACGCCCTGGCGCTCACGATCAACCTGCTGCTCGGCTGGCCGCTGTGGGTGTCGATCATTGCCTCGGCCGCGATCGTGTTGGCCTACACCACGCTGGGCGGCCTGTCCGCGGCGATCTACAACGAGGTCATGCAGTTCTTCGTGATCGTGGCGATGCTGCTGCCGCTGACCATCGTCGGCCTGTACAAGGTGGGCGGCTGGAACGGCCTGGTGGCCAAGCTGACCGCGGCCAGTCCCGACACCGCCGCCGCGCAGCTGCACTCCTGGCCCGGCTCCAACCTGACCGGCATCGACAACCCGGTGCTCTCGGTCATCGGCCTGGTCTTCGGCCTCGGCTTCGTGCTGTCCTTCGGCTACTGGACGACGAACTTCGCCGAGGTGCAGCGGGCGCTGTCGGCCAAGAGCATGTCGGCCGCCCGGCGCACGCCGCTGATCGGCGCGTACCCCAAGACCGTGATCGTGCTGCTGATCTTCATCCCGGGCATGATCGCCGCGGTGATCTCGCCCGAGCTGGCCGCGTTCAAGGCCAGCGGCGGCAAGGCGGCCAACGGCGTGACCTACAACGACACCATCGAGCTGCTGATCCGCGACCTGCTGCCCAACGGCATGCTGGGCGTGGCGATCACCGGTCTGGTGGCGGCGTTCATGGCCGGCATGGCGGCCAGCGTGAGCTCGTTCAACACGGTGTTCACCTACGACCTGTGGCAGACCTACGTCGTCAAGAACAAGCCGGACGAGTACTACCTGCGGGTCGGCCGGCTGATCACGATCGTCGGCTGCCTCATCGCGATCGGCACCGCGTTCATCGCCGGCCAGTTCAGCAACATCATGGACTACCTGCAGACGCTGTTCGGCTTCTTCAACGCGCCGCTGTTCGCGACGTTCCTGCTGGGCATGTTCTGGAAGCGGATGACGCCGATGGCCGGCGGTATCGGCCTGATCGTCGGCACCGCGTCGGCGGTCACGGTGGACGTGCTCAACCGGTCGGGCGTGTTCACGCTGTCCGGCCAGGGCGGCGCCTTCGTGGCGGCCAGCGTCGCGTTCATCATGGACATCGTGATCAGCGTGCTGGTCACCCTGGTGACCGCGCCCAAGCCGGACTCGGAGCTGGTCGGGCTGGTGTGGTCGCTGACCCCGCGGGACAGCCTCAAGCACTCCGACACCGGCGAGAACGCCGGCTGGTACCGCAAGCCGGTCGTGCTCGGCGCCGGCGTGCTGGTGCTGGCGGCCGTGCTGAACATCATCTTCTGGTGAGGGAGGACAGACTGCGATGAGCGAGCCTGTGAAGAAGCGCGCGGGGCTGTTCGACCTCCGCTACGTGCTGGCGCTGCTGTTCGTGGTGTACGGCGTGGTGCTGACCGTGATGGGCATCGCGTTCACCAGCCAGGCCGGCCTGGACAAGGCGGCCGGCATCAACATCAATCTGTGGGGCGGGATCGTGATGCTCGTGGTGGGCATCGTGTTCGCGCTCTGGGCGCGGCTGCGGCCGATCACGGTGCCGGTGACCGAGCCCGCCGACGACGCCACTGGCGCCGGCGAGAGCTGATCCGTACCAGCGGCGGTCGGTGCTGATGTGAGTCAGCGCCGGCCGCTGCGGTGCGGGTACACCGGGTTGAACGCCTCGACCGTCCAGGCGTCGAAGCGACGGGCGGCCTTGCGGGCCTGCTTGCGCAGAACCTTGATCACTGCTTCCCCTTCCGGGTCTGTTTCTTCCTTGCACTCTCTAGGACGTTCTGGCCTTCTGAATCGTTCCCGAAACTCTCGGTGAGACCGATCACGGGATTCACGTCACACGGATCGGCGCAGGTCGCTACCGTGCACCCCGTGCTCCGCCTCGCCTGCGCCGTGCTCGCGGCCGTCGCCCTGCTCACGGCCTGCTCGCCCAACGTCGACACGACCCGGTCGGTGGCCGGGCGCAACACCGTCACCGGCCAGCCCGAAGGCAACACCGCGGCGATGGATCCGGCGTTCACCGAGACCAAGCTGCGCCTGGTCGACCCCTGCGCACTGCTCGACGACAAGCTGCTCGCCGCCGTCGGCACGCCCGACGGCAAGCCGCACGGCGACCCCTTCCAGGGCTGCAAGGCCCAGGTCACGGTGGACGACGTCCAGAACACCGTCACCGTCACGCTCGGCGATGCCGTGCCGGAGTGGGACCGCGACGCGCTGTCGCTGGCCGGCATGCGAGTGCTGGAAGCACGGCAGACCGGCAGCTGCACGGACAAGGCGGTCACGCAGGCGTCGCCGACGCGGGCGGTGGTCGTCCGCGCTGAGGTCAAGGGCGGCGAGCCGTGCGCGGTCGCCCGACAGGTGCTCACCGGCGTCATCGCGCGCATCCGCACCGCGCCGCCGCGGGTCCCGATGGGCAGCAGCGTCATGGCCGGCCAAGACCCGTGCTTGCTGGTCGACCGCGCCACCATCTTTGCGATCGTGCCCGGCGGCGATCCCAAACGGGACTCCGAGTCGCTCTACGACTGCGCCTGGCGGCAGAAGGGCGTCACGCTCGAGGTCTACGGCAAGATCGGCAGTGACCCGTCGGTCGCCGGCTTCGACGCCGCGCCCACGCCGGTCGACCTTGGCGGCGGTGTCACCGCGTACCGGTCCGACACCTCGGCCGGGTACCCGTCCTGCACGCTGAAGTGGGCCGACCGGCCGATGGCCGACGGCGTCGGCGAGATCGTCACGGTCTACGTGGCCAACGGGCAGAAGCTGCCGGACTTTGACACGTGCGCCAAGGCCGTCGTCGCGGGCAAGATCGTCGTCGCGAATCTGCCCAAATCCTGATTCACCCGCATGGCCGTGTGACACGGCCAGGAGAATGGGTGCTGACGAGTACGGGTCGCCTTGCGTACTCTTCAGTAACAAGCTGAGTGCCCAATGCCGGGAGGGTCGATGACTCAGACAGCGCCGGGGAGCAGTGCGGTGACCACCACGGGTGACGGACGGTTCGCCTCACTGGATCCGCGCACGGGAGAGGTCGTCGCGCACCACCCGGTCCACACGCCCCAACAGGTCGCGGACGCGGTGGCGCAGGCCCGCCGGGCCAGCAACTGGTGGCAGGAGCTGGGCTTCGACGGCCGCAAGGCTCGCCTCGACGCGTGGCGGCGGCTGCTGGTCAAACGCCTTGACGAGGCGGCCGGCCTGATCTCGGCCGAGACCGGCAAGCCGGCGGCCGACGCCAAGCTGGAGATGGTGATCGTCATCGATCACCTGCACTGGGCGGCGAAGAACGCCGAGCGCGTGCTGCGCAAGCGTCGCGTGCCGGCCGGCCTGCTGATGTCCAACCAGTCCGCGACGATCGAGTACCTGCCGGTCGGCGTGGTCGGCGTGATCGGCCCGTGGAACTACCCGGCCTTCACGCCGATGGGCTCCATCGCCTACGCGCTGGCCGCCGGCAACACGGTCGTGTTCAAGCCGTCCGAGCTGACGCCGGGCGTCGGCACCTGGCTGTCCGACACGCTGGCCGAGATCGTGCCCGAGCACCCGGTGCTCAGCGTGGTCACCGGTTTCGGCGAGACCGGCGCGGCGCTGTGCCGGTCCGGTGTGGACAAGCTGGCCTTCACCGGCTCGACCGCGACCGGCAAGCGCGTGATGGCCGCCTGTGCCGAGTCGCTGACCCCGGTGCTGGTGGAGTGCGGCGGCAAGGACGCGTTGATCGTCGACTTCGACGCCGACGTGGCGCTGGCCGCCGATGCGGCGGTGTGGGGCGCGATGTCCAACGCCGGTCAGACCTGCATCGGCGTCGAGCGCGTGTACGTGCACGAGGACGTCGCCGAGGAGTTCACCGCCGCGGTCCGCAAGCTCGCGGCCAAGGTCCGTCCCGGCGGCGACCCCGGCGCCGACCTCGGGCCGATCACCATGCCGTCCCAGGTGGACATCATCCGCAGCCACGTGCAGGACGCCATCGACAAGGGCGCGAAGGCGCTGGTCGGCGGGGTCGAGTCGGTGCGGCCGCCGTTCGTCGAGCCGGTCGTGCTGGCCGACGTGCCGGAGGACTCGCTGGCCATCACCGACGAGACCTTCGGGCCGACCATCACGATCAACCGAGTACGCGACACCGACGAGGCGATCCGGCTGGCCAACGCCGGGCGGTACGGCCTCGGCGGCACCGTGTTCTCCAAGGCCCGCGGCGAGCAGCTGGCCCGTCGGCTCAAGGCCGGCATGGTGTCGATCAACGGCGTGGTCGCCTTCGCGGCCATCCCGTCGCTGCCCTTCGGCGGCATCGGCGACTCCGGCTTCGGCCGCATCCACGGCGAGGACGGCCTGCGCGAGTTCGCCCGTCCGCAGGCGGTCGCCCGCCGCAAGTTCAAGCCCCTGCTCAACCCGATGTCCTTCACCCGCGGCGCCGGCACCGTCCGCCAGCTCCTGGCCATCGTCAAACTCCGCTACGGCCGCAAGTGAAGTTCGGAACGGACCATTCCAAAACTCGGAGTTTAGGAATGGTCCGTTCACAGCTTCGGTTCAGACCCCTAGGAGCCCGCGGAGGTCCTTGAGGACGGAGTTGGCTGAGAGGACGCCGAGGCCGAGGTACCAGGTCTCGTCGGGGACCTGCTTGGCGTGGCCGGCCTTGACCGCGCCGAGCGTCGGCCACAGCGGGCCGCCGAGCACGGCGGCCTGGCCGGTCTTGCCGGGGGAGCCGTAGGTGCCCCAGAGGATCCAGTCGGCGTCGGCCTTGCCGATCTGCTCGGGGCTGACCTCCACGGCCAGGTCGTTGGCCTTGCCGGACTCGGTGACCGGCAGCCCGGTGTCGGCCAGCACGGTGCCGACGAACGACTTGGTGGCGTACAGGCGGATCTTGCCGGGCATGAAGCGCAGCATCGAGATGACCGGCAGCTTGCCCAGCTTGGCCTGCGCGTCCTGGCCGAGCTTGCGGGCCGCGGCCTCGTAGTCGGAGATCATCTTGTCGGCCTGCTCGGTCCGGTCCAGCGCGGCCGAGTTGAGCCGGAAGTTGCTCTTCCAGGTGTAGCCGGGACGTTCGCTGAACACCGTCGGCGCGATCTTGGCCAGCAGCGGGTACTGCTTCTCGGCCCGCAGCTTGGAGCCCAGGATCAGGTCCGGCTTGAGCGCGGCGATCGCTTCCAGGTTGAGCGTGTTGGTGGTGCCGACGTTCGCCGGCTTGCCGGCCTTGTCGCCGACGTAGGACGGCATGTCGGGCGAGCCGTCGGGGAAGGCGACGCCGACCGGCTGCACGCCCAGCGCGACCACGTTGTCCAGCTCGCCGGTGTCGAGCACGATCACCCGGGTCGGCTTCTTCTCCAGGGTGGTCTTGCCCATGGCGTGGGTGATGGTGCGCGGGAACACGCCGGGCAGCGCGTCGGTCCCGTACTTGGCGGTGCGCGCGCCGGCGTCCTGGAAGCCGGCGCCGCCCACGGCGACCTCGGAACGGCCGTCGGTGGCCGGCGACTGCCCACAGGCGGTCAACATGAGCGCGGCCGCGATCAGCACGGCGATTCCCCTGGATCTCATGTTAGGTGAGCCTACCCTTGGGAATTCACGGCTGGCGTGTGATGTGTTCGCGGGGGTAGGAAGGTCGGGCCGGTTGTGGGCCGCGACGAGGGGACACCGCGATGAAGAAGATCATCAACGACCCGGCCGCAGTGGTCGAGGAGGCCTTGCGGGGCATGGCTTTGGCCCATCCGGACCTGCTGGCGGTGCAGCCGGATCCGGCGGTGGTCTGGCGAGCCGACGCCCCGGTCCGGGGGAAGGTGGCGCTGGTCTCCGGCGGCGGCTCCGGCCATGAGCCGATGCACGGCGGCTTTGTCGGCGCGGGCATGCTGGACGCCGCGTGCCCGGGTGCGGTTTTCACGTCGCCGACGCCGGACCAGGTGCAGGCCGCGGTGGCGAAGGTCGACGGTGGCGCGGGGGTGCTGCTGATCGTCAAGAACTACACCGGTGACGTGCTGAACTTCGAGACCGCGGCCGAGTTGATCGCCATGGACGACATCGAGGTGCGCACGGTCGTGATCGACGACGACGTCGCCGTGAAGGACTCGCTGTACACGGCCGGCCGGCGCGGCGTGGCCGGCACGGTGTTGCTGGAGAAGATCGTCGGCGCGGCGGCCGAGCAGGGCGCGGACCTCGACCGCTGCGAAGCGTTGGCGCGCAAGGTGGTGGCCGGAGTCCGGTCACTGGGCCTGGCGCTGACCGCGTGCACGGTGCCGCATGTCGGGCAGCCGAGCTTCGACCTGGCCGACGACGAGTACGAGCTGGGCATCGGCATTCACGGCGAGCCCGGTCGGGAGCGCCGGACCATGGAGCCCGCGGATGTGTTGGTACGTAGGCTGATCGAGCCCGTGGTGGAGGATCTGCCGTTCGCCTCCGGGGACAAGGTGTTGCTGTTCACCAACTCCATGGGTGGCACACCGCTGGTCGAGCTGTACCTGGCCCACGGCATCGCGGAGAAGTTGTTGGCGGAACGGGGAATCGTGGTCGAGCGCCGACTCGTCGGCCCGTACGTGACCAGTCTGGAGATGCAGGGCATGAGCCTGACGCTGCTGAAGCTGGACGACGAGTTGACCGAGCTGTGGGACGCCCCGGTGCGGACCGCGGCGCTGCGCTGGGGGATGTGAACGATGGGCTGCTCGACGGCGGACGTGGTGAACGCGGTAAGAGCGATGGCCGTGGTGGTCGCGGCGCACCGAGACGAGTTGGTCGATCTCGACCGGGTCATCGGCGACGGTGACCACGGCGAGAACCTCAAGCGCGGCTTCGACTTCGTGGTGTCCGCAGTGGACTCGTCCGAAGTGGACAGTCCGGCGGCGGTGTTGAAGCTGGTGGCCAAGACGTTGATCTCCAAGGTCGGCGGCGCGTCCGGACCGCTGTACGGCACGGCTTTCCTGCGGGCCGCCACGGATCTCGAGGAGGTTGACGGCGCGTCGGTCGCCGCGGCACTGCGGGCGGCGCTGGACGGCGTGGTCGCGCGGGGCAAGGCCGAGATCGGCGACAAGACCATGGTCGACGCCTTGCTGCCGGCGGTCGAGGCGGCCGAGGCCGTGAAGGACAAGTCGGTGGCTGAGGTGTTGGCGGCCGCGGCAACCGCGGCCGAAACCGGTGCCGAGTCGACGATTCCGTTGGTGGCGCGCAAGGGACGGGCGTCCTATCTGGGCGAGCGCTCGGCCGGGCACCTCGACCCCGGCGCGCGGTCGACGGCGTTGTTGCTGCGCTCGCTGGCCGATTCGGCGAGTGCGTCGTGACCGTTGGCCTGGTGATCGTCTCGCACAGCGCCAAGCTGGCCGAGGGTGTGGCCGAACTCGCCGGCCAGATGGCCCCGGACGTGGTGATCAAGGCGGCCGGCGGCATGGAGGACGGCTCCATCGGCACCGACTTCGACCGCGTCTGCACGGCACTGGAGAAGGCCGACTCCGGCGACGGCGCGGTGCTGCTCTACGACCTCGGCAGCGCCCGGATGATCGCCGACCTGGCGGTGGAGTCGCACGCGAATCCGTTGCGGGCGGTCGTGGTTGACGCCCCGGTAGTGGAAGGCGCCGTCGCGGCGGCGGTTGCGGCGCAGGGCGGCGGCGATCTGGCCGGCGTGGCGCGGGCGGCCGGCGAGCGGCCGCCGGAGTTCGGCGAGGAGGCGCCGCCGGCCAACGGTGAATCTGTCGAACTGCTGCTGCGCAACGAGGTCGGCCTGCACGCGCGGCCGGCGGCGCTGCTGGTGCGCACGATCGCCAGCCTCAAGGCCGATGTCACCGTCCACCACAACGGACAGCAGGCCGACGCGCGCAGTGTGCTGGCGCTGATGGGCCTGTCCGCGCGGGGTGGTGACACGATCAAGGTGGTGGCCGACGGGCCCGACGCGGCCGAGGCCCTGCGGCGGATCGGCAAGCTGGTGGAGATCGAGTTCGAGGAGTAGTCCGAAAAAGCACTGAACCGGGCGGGCGGTTGCCGGCGTAGTTGGCGGCGATCGTCTCTGCGAGCACGACCGACCGGCCGGCTCTGTGCTTTTCAGGAAGGACTGCTCATGGTTGTCACCCGGGTGATCGCCGCGGGCGCGGCCATCGCCGCGTTCACCATCGTCGCGGTCGCGCCGGCCGCGTACGCCGACACCAGCAACAACCGCGACAACAACAACGGCAACGCGTCACTGAAGATCGACCCGTCGAAGCGCTCCTACCGCGGCGGCGACCAGATCAAGCTGGACGCGCGCTGCGACTCCGACCGGGCCGACATCGCCGTGTCGGCCGCGCTGGACAACGTCAAGGAATGGATCAAGACCGGTCGCCGGGACTTCAACATCCAGGCCACCGCCCGGGTCCGCAGCGACGTGCGGTCGGGCAACTTCGAGGTCGCCTTCCGCTGCGGCAACCAGAAGATCTCCGTGACCATCAACGTGGACAACGGCAACCGCGGTGGCGGCGGCAACGGCGGCGGTGGCACCACGACCACCAACACCACCACATCGACCACTGTGGACACTTCGACCACCATGGCCCTGCCGAGCGGCGCGCCGCAGACCGGTGGCCAGGGCCCTACCGACACCGGTTCCGGGCTGCTGCTGGCCGAACTCGGCGGCGTCGCCCTGATCGGTGCCGCCGGCGTCGGCGCCGCGGTGGCCCGCCGGCGCAGGCTCGCCGTCCAGCACGGCTGAGGGCGGGGCATGGAGCCGACACTGCACATCCCCAGGCCGGGCGGCGAGCGCAAGCCGCCGTCCGGCACGCGGACCACGCTGATCGTGGCCGGTGCGCTGGTCGTGGTGGTCGCGGTGGCCGCGTTCGCGCTCGGCCTCATCCACTCGGCCAAGCCCGAGAACACCGCGCTGACCAGCCCGTCCGCGCCGACCACCAGCCAGCAGGTGGCGACCGTGCCGACCACCTCGGCCGGCCAGCAGGCGCCGCCGCCGGCCGACAACAGCGGTCGGCCGGCGCTGCCGGTGCGGGTGGACGTGGACGCCATCAACGCCCACTCCTCGTTGGTCCAACTTGGACTCAACGCCGACAAGACCGTGGAGGTGCCGCCGGTCAACCAGCCGCTGCAGGCCGGTTGGTACAAGTTCGGCGTGCGGCCGGGCGAGGTCGGCAAGGCGGTCATCCTCGGGCACGTGGACGGCGGCGGGCAGCTGGGCGTGTTCAACAAGCTCGACCAGCTCAAGGCCGGCAACGCGATCAAGGTGACCGAGGCCGGCGGGCAGGTGCTGAACTTCGTGGTGCGGCAGGTTCAGCAGGTGCCCAAGGCCCAGTTCCCGACCCAGGCCGTGTACGGGCCGTCCAACCAGCGCGAGCTGCGGCTGATCACCTGCGGCGGCGCGTTCGACAAGGCCAGCGGCAACTACGTGGACAACATCATCGTGTCCGCCGTGTTGGCCTAGCCGGTCGTCGGCGCCGGGGCGTGTCGATCCTGGGTGACACGTCCCGGCGCCGGCCCTACTTGCACGATTCGGTGGTGAAGCTCACCCGGTTGAGCGGTCGCGGCATGGCAGTATCTCCGCCAAGCTCGGATGTTACTGACAGGTAGCCAGTCAGTGACGCCGCTTCGACGAGCGCCGGAGGTCCGCCGTGACGCGCGAAATCAGCCCCGAAGACCTGCTTGCAGGGTCGAGCATCAGTACCGTTGGGATTGTCGGCCTGGGCACCATGGGTGCGGGCATCGCGGAGGTGTGCGCGCGAAGCGGGCTACGCGTGGTCGCGGTCGAAGTGGACGAGGCGGCGATCGCCAAGGGGCGCGGGCACATCGAGCACTCCACCGATCGCGCGTTGCGCGGTGGCAAGCTGGACGAGGCCGGCCGCGCCGAACTGCTGGATCGGATTTCTTGCGCCACAAGCCTTTCCGCACTGGCCGACGTCGACCTGGTGATCGAGGCCGTGCCGGAGAACCTCGCCCTGAAGGCCGAGATCTTCGCCCAGCTGGACAAGATCGTGCGGCCCGAGGTGATCCTCGCGTCCAACACGTCCTCGCTGTCCGTCACCGAGATCAGCGTGCACACCGGGCGGCCGGGCAAGGTGCTGGGGCTGCACTTCTTCAACCCCACGCCGGTGCTCAAGCTGGTCGAGGTGGTGCGCACCGTCGTCACCGAGCACGACGTGGTCGACGACGCCGTTGCATTCCTCGGCGGGCTGGGCAAAACGCCGGTGGTGATCGGCGACCGCGCCGGCTTCATCGCCAACGCGCTGCTGTTCGGCTACCTCAACCACGCCGTGCGGATGTACGAGAGCCGTTACGCCACAAGGGAAGACCTCGACGCCGCGATGCGCTACGGCTGCGGGTACCCGATGGGGCCGTTGGCACTGCTGGATCTGATCGGTCTGGACACCGCGTACGAGATCCTCGACACGATGTACCACCAGTCCCGCAACAGGTTGCACGCCCCCGCGCCGATCCTGAAACAGATGATCACTGCCGGGCTGCTCGGCCGTAAGTCCGGCCGCGGTTTCTACACCTATGAGGCTCCCGACTCGCCGGTTGTCGTTGCTGAGGGCGGCGCTTCGGCTTCGGTCGCCGGCACGCCTCGTGACGTGCACCGGGTCGGCGTGATCGGCACCGGCACCATGGCCACCGGCATCGTCGAGGTTTTTGCCAAGGCCGGCAAGGATGTCGTGTTGCGGGCGCGGGGCGCGGACAAGGCCGAGGCCGCCGTCGCCAAGATCCGCAAGTCGTTGGACAAGGCCGTCGTGCGGGGCAAGCTCGCCGAGGCCGACCGCGACGCCGCGCTGGCCCGTATCCACACCGCCGTCGAGTTCGAGGCCTTGGCCGACTGCGACCTGGTCATCGAGGCCGTCGCCGAGGAGCTTTCGGTCAAGCAGGCCGTTTTCGGGGCGTTGGACGAGGTCTGCAAGCCCGGGGCCGTGCTCGCCACAACGACTTCTTCCCTGCCCGTCATCGAATGCGCCGCCGCCACCTCGCGTCCCGGCGACGTCGTCGGCCTGCACTTCTTCAACCCCGCCCAGGTCATGAAGCTCGTGGAGATCGTCTCCACCATCGCCACCGATGCCGACGTCGTCGCCACCGCCGACGCCGTCTGCCGGTCCCTGCGCAAGGAGCCCGTGCACTGCGGTGACCGGGCCGGTTTCATCGTCAACGCGCTGCTTTTCCCGTACCTCAACGACGCCGTGAAGATGCTCGAGGCCCACTACGCCGAGGCCGACGACATCGACACCGCCATGAAGGTCGGCTGCGGCCTGCCCATGGGCCCCTTCGAGCTCCTCGACGTCGTCGGCCTCGACGTCTCGCTGGCCATCGAGCGCACCCTCTATCTGGAGTTCCGCGAGGCCGGCTTCGCCCCCGCCCCGCTGCTCGAGCACCTCGTCACCGCCGGCCGCCTCGGCCGCAAGACCGGCAAGGGGTTCCGCGACTACACCGTGTGACCCTCCGCTACCCTTCGCACGTGACGATCATGCGCCTCCTCGGGTTGCCGCCGCGTATCTCCGACACCCTCCAGGCCAAGGCCCGCGCCGCCGGCCAGTCGGTCGAGGACTACGTGCGCGGCCACCTGATCGCGCTGGCGTCACAGCGGACATCCGACGACATGTTGAACGAGATCGAGGCCCGACTGGCCCGACCACTGTCCGGACTGTCCTCGGATCCCGGAAGCGAGTAGTGGCATGGCAACGCTCAAGATCCGCAAGGTGCCGAAGGAAACGCTGGACACGATCCGACTGCGAGCGCTGGCTGCCGGCCAGTCGAGGCAGGCGTACCTCCGTGCGTGGGTGATCGCGATGGCCGCCCGGCCGACCGAGCAGGAAGTGCTCGCGTCCATCGAGGCTGCCCTGGTAGCGGCCGGGTAGTCAGCCCTAGCCGCAGCAGCCCCCGCCACAGCAACCGCCGCCGGAGGCGGGGGCGCTCGCGCCCGTGTTGACGCCGACGGTGGTGAGCAGCTTGACGGTGTCGTCGTGGCCGGCGGGGCAGGCGGCCGGGTCGGTGGCGCTGCTCATGGGCCGGTTCACCTCGAAGGTGTCGCCGCACTGGCGGCACCGGAAGTCGTAGGTCGGCATGGGGCCATTGTCGGGCATCCCGTGGGCCGCCGGATAGCCTGGGCACCCGTGCCACGCCGTAACCGACCGCAGCGCCCCGGACCCAAGGGGGACGACGAGCCGCGCCCGACGACGCACGGATGGGCCCGGACGGAGTCGGGACCGGACGGGGACTGGAACGTCCGGCCGGTGGGGGCGGGCGAGAAGACGTACCGGTGCCCGGGCTGCGACCACGAGATCCGGCCGGGCACGCCGCACGTCGTGGCCTGGCCGGCGGACGACCACGGCGGCGTTGACGACCGCCGGCACTGGCACACGGGATGCTGGAACAGCCGAGGTCGGCGGAAGCCGCAGAGCCGGCGGTGGTGAGTCAGCGGAACTCGTGCACGACCTCGATCAGGCCGTCGAGGTGGTCGTTGAACTCCTCGAGCTCCTCGGCGGGAATCCAGTACTCGAGAATGGTCTCGCCGCCGACCTGGTGCACCTCGTACCGGGAGAGGAACTCGGTCGCGACGGAGAACCGGGTGACGTAGCCGACGCCGGAAGCGGGCACGTTCCACTCACGGGCGATCCGTACGGCGTAGTCCTCGTTCAACACCGGATAGAAGATCGGCTGGTCGGGTAGTCGAGGCGGCCAGCGACGCCAACCGGAGTCGCGTACGAGATCCAGCTCGGCCGGCCCGGTCGGCCGCCACAGGGTGGTCGAGGTCATGCGGTAATTGTGCCGATGACCTGCAACGATTTTTGGCGATGAGCACCGAGATCCGCGCCAACACGATGCTGCCGGCCCGCCGCGAGCCGGTCACGCTGACCACGGCCGACGGCCTGAAGCTGGTGGGGGAGCTGGCGCTGCCGTCGGGAACGCCGAAGGCGACGCTGGTCTGCCTGCACCCGCTGCCGACGCACGGCGGCATGATGGATTCGCACCTGTACCGCAAGGCGGCGTTCCGCCTGCCGGCGCTGGCCGACATCGCGGTGCTGCGCTTCAACACGCGCGGCACGGCGAGCGAAGCCGGTCGTAGCGAGGGCGCGTTCGACAACGGTGACAGCGAGCGGCTGGACGTCGAAGCGGCGCTGGAGTTCGTGCACGGCATGCCGAACGTGTGGCTGGTGGGCTGGTCGTTCGGCACGGACCTGGCGCTGCGGCACGGCGGCGACGGCGTCGAAGGTGCGGTGTTGATCTCGCCGCCGCTGCGCTACAGCACGCCGGAACACCTGACGGCGTGGGCGAAACCGCTGGTCTGCCTGGTGCCGGAGTTCGACGACTACCTCCGGCCGGCGCAGGCCCGGGAACGCTTCACGCAGGCCCGCGTTGAGGAGTTCGCCGGCGCGAAGCACCTGTTCGTCGGCTACGCCGAGCAGGTGCTGGACGCGATCGTGGCGACGGTCGCGCCGGACGTCCCGGTGCCGCTGCCGCGGACCTGGGACGGGCCGTCGGAGGAACGCCAGGTCAAGATCGTCTGAACTCCAGCCAGTACGGATCGGTGCCGGCCCGGCGGAAGCCCAGCCGTTCGGCCAGCCGGATGGACGGCAGGTTGTCCCGTGTCGTGATCACGACGACCGGCGCGCCGCGGCCCTCGCGGTCGGCCCAGTCCACGGCGGCCCGGGCCATCTCCGACGCCAGGCCGCGACCCCAGGCCGACGGCCGGAACCGGTAGAACATGTTCAGCGCCGGCGCACCCTCGTGCTCGCAGCGACGCAGCCCGCCGATGCCGACGGCCTGCTCGGTGACGGCGTCGACGACCAGCCAGTAGCCGATGCCGTGCTCGGCCCAGTCGGCGATCCAGCAGCGCAGCTGCTGGGCGATGCGCGCCGGGCTGGCCGTGCCGATCGGGTTGTGTTCGTTCGCCGCCGGGTCGCCCTGGATCTGCACCACCGCGGGCAGGTCCTCGGGGCGTAACCGGCGCAGCAGCAGTCGCTCCGTGCGCAGCTCGGTGAGCATGAGCCGATTCTGCGCCGAGCAAACGATTACAGGTGCTCGACAAGGGCTTCGGGGAGCCGTTTCAGTACCTGTTCGACCGGGTTCGCGAGGAACTGTCGAGCCACGGCCCGAGAGCCCGCGCAGTACCGTCGGACCCATGATCTTGGTCCTGCTGCACGCGTTCCCGCTGGACTCACGCATGTGGGACGGGGTTCGCGAGCCCTTCGCCAAACGTTTGCGGCTGGTCACGCCCGACCTCGGTGACGGGCCACCCAGCCTCGATGACGCCGCCGACGCCGTGCTCGCCGGTCTGGGCGACGAGCCCTTCGTGCTCGGCGGCTGCTCGATGGGCGGCTACCTGGCCATGGCCATCCTGCGCAAGGCCCCGTCCCAGGTCGCCGGCCTGCTGCTCGTCGACACCAAGTCCGCCGCGGACACTCCCGAGGCCCGGGCCAACCGCCTCGCCGTGGCCGCCCAGGCCGAGGCGGAGGGCGTCACCGGCTGGTTGGCCGACGCCATGCTGCCCAACCTGGTCAGCCCCCGTGCACGTCCCGAGGTGCTCACCACCCTGCGCTCCCTCATCGACTCCCAGAGCGGCTCGGTCGTGGCTCGAGCTCAGCGCGCCATGGCCGCCCGGCCGGATTCCACGGCGTTGTTGGCCTCGGTCACCATGCCGACCTTGGTCGTACGCGGCGCCGACGACGCCTTGATGCCCCCGGACGCCATTCAGGTGCCCGGCGCTCGGATGGTGGAGCTGGCCGGCTGCGGACACCTGCCACCCGTCGAGGACCCCGACGCCTTCGCCGCCGTGGTCCTCAACTGGCTGAACGGCCCGTCCTGACCGGCGGCCCGGAAGGTGTGAACGGACCGTTCCAAAACTCCGAGTAGAGGAATGGTCCGTTCCGAACGGGGGTGGGTCAGCGCTTGGCTGACTGGCGGGGCGGGGTGGGGCGCTGGATCTTCTTGGTCTGCTCGGCGTCCTTGGCCGCGGCCGGCTGGGCCTGCTGCTGGGCGGCGGGCTGGGGCTTTGCCTGCTGCTGGGCACCCTGCTGGGGCTTCGCCGGCTGCTTGCCCTGCTGCGGACGACGCGGCGTCCCCGGCTTGGCGGCGTTGCCCTGGGCCGGCCTGGCCGGGACCTGCTGAACCGGCTGCGTGACCTGGTTCGGCGGCTGGTTCTGCGGGCGGCCCGGCTGCGCGGCCGGGTTGGTCGCGGTCAACGGCGTGGCCGGAGCGGGCTGGCCGGAGGCGGGTGCGGCGGCCTGTCCGGCCGGAGCCTGCTGGGGCGCGGCCTGAGCCTTGGCCGGCCCGGTCGCGGGCTGGCCCGGCGGCGTGACCTGGGGCAACGCGGTCGTGACCTCGACCTGAGCGGCCGTCGGCGCGGCGGATGCCTGCGGGGCGGCCGGAGACTGCGCCGGCGTACCGCCGGTCGGAGCCGCGCCGGCAGCCTGGTTCTGACCCGTGGCCGCACCAGCAGCCTGACCGCCAGCAGCTTGACCGGCCGCGGCCTGAGCGCCGGGAGCCTGACCGGCGGCCTGGCCGTCGGTGGCCGCAGCCTCTGCCTGCGCGCCGGCCGGCTTGGGGGCGGGGATGCCGCCCTCGGGCACCTTCACCTGCACGGTCGGCGACTCGTCGGCCACCTTCTCCTCCGGCAGCCGCTCCAACAGCGGCGCCGCGGCGATGATCAAGCCGCGGGCCTCGGTGAGCTGACCGGCGATGCGGTTGCGGATCTGGCGCAGCTGCTCGACCCGGCGGGTGGCGTCGCCGACGCGGCGGGCGGACTCGTCGGTGGCCTCGCGCACGCGGCGGTGGGCCTCGTCCGTCGCCTCCTGCAAACGTGCGGTGGCCTCGGCGATGGAGTCGTGCCGACGCCGGTTGGCCTCCTCGGTGGCCTCCCGCACCCGCTTCTCGGCCTCGCCCTTGCTGGCTGCCTCCTGCTCGGCCAGTGCCCGCATGGCGTCGGTGCGCCGCGCGGACATGGCGATCTCGAAGTCCTCCTCGACCTGGGTCCGCTTGGCCGACGAGTCGGAGTCGGCCTTGGCCCGCACGGCCGCGGCGGCCTCGTCGAGCTCGTCACGCCTGGCGGTGGACTCGTCGGTGATCCGCTTGGCCTCGGCGTGCGCGGCCGTCATGACACCCTGGTGCTCGGTCTCCATGGCGGCCCGCCGCGTGTCGAGATCACGCATCATCTGCTCGTACCGAGCCCGCAGCGCCGCGCCTTCCTCCTCGGCGCGGGCACGGATGTGCCCGGCCTCGGCCTCGGCGCGGGCCTTGGTCTCGTTGGCCTCTTCCTGTGCGAGCTTCAGCATTCGCTGCAGTCGCTCGCTCAGACCCTCGAGCGTGGTGGGCGGCAAGGACAGCCGGTCCACCTGCCCGCGAAGGTCGTCGATCTCCGACCGGGCCTTCTCCAGCTGCCGCGCCAGGTCGTTGGCCTGCGACACGGCGGCGTCCCGGTCGGCGGCGAGCAGCTTCAGGTCGGCGTCCAGCCGTTCCAGGTGGTCTTCCACCTGTGCTTTGTCGTAACCGCGCTTGACGACGTCGAAGCCGGTTCCCAACGGGACGAGATCGCGGTCGCTGCCGAGGGCCATGTCCCCACGCTACCGGTACGAGAGAGCCCGGTGTGCACGGCGATGGGGCGAAACCCGGTCACACACCCCGGAACCGGTTGATCTCGGACAGGTGCGCGGCCCGCAGTTCGTGATCGCGCACGCCGAGACCTTCCTCCGGCGCCAGGCACAGCACGCCGACCTTGCCCTGGTGCGCGTTGCTCTGCACGTCCCGCGCGGCCTGCCCGGTCTCGGCCAGTGTGTACACCTTGGACAGTGTGGGATGGATCTTCCCCTTGGCGATCAAGCGGTTGGCCTCCCACGCCTCGCGGTAGTTGGCGAAGTGCGAGCCGATGATCCGCTTGAGATTCATCCACAGGTAGCGGTTGTCATAGCTGTGCATGAAACCGCTCGTGGACGCGCAGGTGACGATGGTGCCGCCCTTGCGGGCCACGTAGACGCTGGCCCCGAAGGTCTCCCGGCCGGGGTGCTCGAACACGATGTCGGGGTCGTCGCCGCCGGTCAGCTCGCGGATCTTGGCCCCGAACCGCTTCCACTCCCTGGGGTCCTGCTCGTGCTCGTCCTTCCAGAACCGGTAGCCCTCGGCGTTGCGGTTGATGATCAGCTCCGCGCCCATGGCCCGGCAGATCTCGGCCTTCTCCTCGCTGGACACCACGCACACCGGGATGGCGCCGCCGTTGAGGGCGAACTGCGTGGCGTACGAGCCGAGGCCGCCGGACGCGCCCCAGATCAGCACGGTGTCGCCCTGCTTCATGTTGGCGCCGTTGGTCGACACCAGCTGCCGGTACGCCGTCGAGTTGACCAGGCCGGGGGAGGCGGCCTCCTCCCAGGACAGGTGCTTCGGCTTGGGCATCAGCTGGTTGGTCTTGACCAGCGCCAGCTCGGCCAGCCCGCCGAAGTTGGTCTCGAAGCCCCAGATCCGCTGCTCCGGGTCGAGCATGGTGTCGTTGTGCCCGTCCGGGCTCTCCAGCTCGACCGAAAGGCAGTGCGCGACGACCTCGTCGCCCGGCTTCCACGCCTGCACGCCGGGCCCGGTGCGCAGCACGACGCCGGCCAGGTCGGAGCCGACCACGTGGTACGGCTGGTCGTGGCGGGAGGCCAGCGGCGAGGTCTTGCCGTAGCGCTTGAGGAAGCCGAAGGTGGACAGCGGCTCGAAGATCGACGTCCACACGGTGTTGTAGTTGATGGCGCTGGCCATCACGGCGACGAGCGCCTCGCCCGGGCCGAGCTCCGGGGTCGGCACCTCGTCCAGGTGCAGCGAGCGGCGCGGGTCCTTGTCGGCGGTCGCCATGCCGTCGAACAGGTTCACCTCGTCGGCGTGCACGGTCATGCCGCGGTAGGACTCGGGAACGGCCAGATGCGCGAGCGCGTCCAGCTCGTCGGCGAGGATCGCGTCAAGGATCTTCTGCACGGCGGTGCCTCCGGGGCCTCGAGTGGTCCTGTCGCAGGTTGGAGGCAGGTTACCCACGAGTAACGATACAGAACTACGGATGTGGCCCGGTTCACCCGTCAGCGCACATAGCTCAGGCGCACCACCCCGTTCCCGAAGGTCCTTGCGCTCGCGAGGGTCAGGCCGACGTGCTCGTCGGCGGCCTGGAACATCGGTCGGCCGCGCCCGATGAGCACCGGATGCACATAGACGCGGTACTCGTCGATCAGGTCGAGCTCCCGGAAGGTGCGAGCCAGGTCGGGCCCGCCGACGACCATGTCCCCGCCCGGCCGGCGCTGTAGGGCACGGATCTCCTCGACGTCCACCGCGCGCTTGACGGTGGCGTTGCACTCGGCGTGGTCGAGCGTCCGCGAGAAGACGTACTTCGGCGTCGGCAGCCAGATCGAGGCGAACTCGGCGGCCAGTGGAGGCGCGTCCGGGTCGGCCCCGTCGCCGACCAGGCCGCGGCCATCAGCTCGTGGGTGATCCGGCCGGTGAGGTACGCGCTGGTGTCCCGGAACTGGTCGTTCATGTGGGCCATCAGCTCGTCGTCGACCCGGCTCCAGTCGATCTCGTGGTTCGGCCCCTCGAAGAAGCCGTCGAGGGACACCGATAGCGAGAACACGATTCTCCGCATGCCGGCACCGTACGGCCGGGGTATGACGGTTTCGGATATCGCCTGGTCAGAGCCTAGATGTCTACCCGGTCACAAGTATTGACCGGCCGGCCAACCAAGGCGCATGATCGGTGGGTCCCACGAGGATGTGGAGGGTTCAAATGACCAAGTCATGGACCAGGTGGCAGGACTGGACCGAGGTCGTCATCGGGGCGCTCGTCGCGCTGTCGCCGATCGTGGTGACGACGTCGACGGCCGCGGCGTGGACGATGATCGTCCTGGGCGCGCTCGTCGTGCTCGACGGGCTGTGGTCGCTCGCGGCGCCCAGCCAGGTCACCGGCGAGTGGGTGCAGATCGTCCTCGGTGTGCTGCTTTTCGTGGCACCCTGGGTGATGGGCTACACGGCGATGATGGGCGCCAGCTGGGTGTCCTGGGTCGGTGGCGTGCTGACCGTGCTGGCCGGCGCGATCGCCGTGCCGGTGGCGACGTCCGCGCACCGCGGCCTGGCAGCGCACTGACGAGAATTTTGGGGTGAGGGTGGAGGAGATCCCAGCCAGGGAGCGAATCCTGACGGCGGCGGAGGAGCTGTTCGCCGACACCGGGTTCGAGGCCACCCCCACCTCCCGGATCGCCGAGCGGGCCGGTGTGCCCAAGGGGCTCGTGCACTACTACTTCAAACGCAAGCCGGATCTCCTCGTTGCGCTCGTCGAGCGGTTGCCCGACGAGCGCATCGACATGTCCGGGGTCGTCGTGGACGGCGACGTCGTCGCCAGCCTGCGCGCGCTGCTGACCGAGCTGGACCGCCGCCGCGAGGAATCCCTGATGCTGAGCAACCTGCTGTACCGCGAGGCCGACACCCACCACACGGTGCGCGACGCGCTGCAGGACCGGTTCCGCAAGCTGGTCGGCCTGATCCGCAAGGTGATCATGGCGGCCGGCAGCGCGGTGCAGTGCAAGGCCGATGTGGACAGTGCGGCCGAGCTCCTCGCGCTGGCCGTCAGCTACCAGCACTCCGTCGCCCGGCACGCCACCGAGCCCGAGCTGGGCCGCGTGACGATGGAACGTGAGCTGGCGTTCATCGCCGACGCGCTGTCCCTAGGGGCGGGCGCGCCGTAATCCCTGGGGCAGTCGGGGGTGGCCCTTCGGACAGAGTGGCCGGGCGGGGCATGGTGTTGTTGCGCCGTCAATGGCACATTTCCGAGGTTGGGAGAAAACCCTTTCTGCCGAGGTGTGCGTGAAGCGGCCGACCATCCACGACATCGCCCGCGAAGCCGGCGTGGCCAAGAGCACGGTGTCGTTCGCGCTCAACGGGCTCCCCGGGGTGTCCGAGGCGACCCGGCAGCGCATTCTGGCCGTGGCCGGCGAGCTGGGCTGGCAGCCCAGCCGGGCCGCCCGCGCGCTGTCGGCCGCGCAGGCCGAGGTGGTCGGCCTGGTGCTGGCCCGGCCGACCGGCCTGCTGGAGGTGGAGCCGTTCTTCATGCGGCTGATCGCCGGCGTCGAGGCGGCGCTGGGCGCCGACGACATCGGGCTGCTGCTCCAGGTCGTCGGCGACGATCCGCAGCACGAGCTGGAGGTCTATCGCCGCTGGTGGGGGCAGCGGCGGGTGGACGGCGTGCTCGTCGTTGACGTCCGGGTGGACGACCAGCGGCTGCCGGTGCTGGCCGAGCTCGGGCTGCCGTGCGTGCTGGTGTCGAGCGAGGTGCCGGGCAGCGGTCTGACGTCCGTCGGCCTTGACACGAAAGCGGCGATGGTGGCGGCAGTCGCACACTTACGCGCTCTGGGACACACCCGCATCGCCCGCGTGAGCGGTCATGCCGACTTTCAGGAGACCGTGCTGCGGGACCGGGCGTTCGCCGAGACCGCCGGGCCGGACGCGGTGATCGTCGCCGCCGACTACAGCGGTGAGCGGGGCGCCGCCGCCACCCGTGACCTGCTGCTTTCCGGCCAACCCCCGACGGCGATCGTGTACGACAACGACGTGATGGCGGTCAGCGCCGTTGGCGTGGCCGCCGAGCTGGGCCTGGACGTGCCCGGCGACCTGTCGATCGTCGCCTGGGACGACTCGCCGCTGTGCCGGCTGCCGCACCCGGCGCTGACCGCCATCAGCCGCGACATTCCCGGCTACGGCGCCGCGGCGGCGGGTGCCCTGCTGCGGGTCATCCACGGCGAGCGGGTGCCGGACGCCGTGTTCGGCATTCCGGAACTGGTCGTGCGGGGCAGCACCGGGCCGGCGTGAAACCGTGCTGGCTAATGGCCTTCCGCGGGCTGCACGAGTTCGACGAGCACGCCGCCGGCGTCCTTCGGGTGCACGAAATTCACCCGGCTGTTGGACGTGCCGCGCTTCGGCTCGTCGAACAGCACCCGCAAACCCTTGGCCCGCAACGTTTCGCACGCCGCGGCCACGTCGGTCACGCGGAACGCCAGCTGCTGGAGGCCCGGACCGCTGCGGTCGAGGAACTTGGCGATGGTCGAGTCCGGCCGCGACGGGGCCAGCAGCTGGATCGCCGTGCCGGCCGGGTCGCCGGGGGCGCGCAGCATGGCCTCCCGCACGCCCTGCTCCTCGTTGACCTCCTCGTGGCTGACCTCCAGCCCGAAGGTCTCCCGGTGGAAGGCGATCGCCGCGTCCAGGTCGGGCACCGCGATGCCGACGTGGTCGACGGCGGTGACCAGCGGGGCGAGCTCAGCGCGCAGGTTCATGTCGGAGCAGGGTAGTAGCCTTGACACGATGCAGTGACCTGTGCGGCTACTCACAGCCACAGGGAAAGCTACCGGCCGGTATGGTCCACAAGACCACCGCCCGCAACGCCGCTGGAGGCCGTCGTGTCCGGTTCCGTCATCGTCGCAGGGGCTCGCACCCCGATGGGACGACTGCTCGGCTCACTCAAGGACTTCTCCGGAGCCCAACTCGGTGGCGTGGCCATCAAGGGCGCCCTCGAACGGGCCGGAGTCAGCCCCGAGCAGGTCGAGTACGTGATCATGGGTCAGGTGCTGACCGCGGGCGCCGGCCAGATCCCGGCCCGGCAGGCCGCCGCGGCCGCCGGCATCCCGATGGACGTGCCGGCGCTGACCATCAACAAGGTGTGCCTGTCCGGCATCGACGCCATCGCGCTGGCCGACCAGCTGATCAGGGCCGGCGAGTTCGAGATCGTGGTGGCCGGCGGCCAGGAGTCCATGACCCAGGCCCCGCACCTGCTGCCCAAGTCCCGCTCCGGCTTCAAGTACGGCGACGTCACGCTCCAGGACCACATGGCGTACGACGGCCTGTTCTGCGCCTTCGACCAGGTCGCCATGGGCTCGTCGACGGAGAAGTACAACTCCCGCTACGGCCTGACCCGCGAGGAGCAGGACGCCTTCTCGGCCCGGTCGCACCAGCGCGCCGCCGAGGCGGCCAAGAACGGGATCTTCGACGCCGAGGTCGTTCCGGTGCCGATCCCGCAGCGCAAGGGCGACCCGGTGCTGTTCAGCACCGACGAGGGCGTGCGCGCCGACACCACCGTGGAGACGCTGGGCAAGCTGCGCCCGGCCTTCGCCTCCGACGGCACCATCACCGCCGGCTCCGCCTCGCAGATCTCCGACGGCGCGGCCGCCGTTGTCGTGATGAGCAAGGCCAAGGCCGAGGAGCTGGGCCTGACCTGGCTGGCCGAGATCGGCGCGCACGGCGTGGTCGCCGGGCCGGACGCCAGCCTTCACGAGCAGCCGTCCAACGCCATCCGCAAGGCGTGCGCCAAGGAGGGCATCGACCCGGCCGACCTCGACCTGGTCGAGATCAACGAGGCGTTCGCCGCCGTCGGCGTGGTGTCCGCGCGCAAGCTCGGGCTGTCCGAGGACAAGGTCAACGTGAACGGCGGCGCCATCGCGCTCGGCCACCCGATCGGCATGTCCGGCGCGCGCATCGCGCTGCACCTGGCGCTGGAGCTCCAGCGCCGTGGCGGCGGCGTCGGCGCGGCCGCCCTGTGCGGCGGCGGTGGCCAGGGCGACGCGCTGATCGTGCGAGTGCCGAAGCAGTAGATGGGTCGCGTTGTCGACGTGCCCGACCTGGTCGCTCGGGCCAGGTCGGGCCAGCCGCGGGCGGTGGCCCGGCTGATCACGCTGGTCGAGGACGCCAGTCCGTGCCTGCGGGAGGTCGCCGCCGCGCTCGCCCCGCACACCGGGCGGGCGCGGGTCATCGGGCTCACCGGCTCGCCCGGCGTCGGCAAGTCCACCATGACCTCGCGGCTGGTCAGTGCCTTGCGGCGCAAGGATCTTCGCGTCGGCGTGCTGGCCGTCGACCCGACTTCGCCGTTCTCCGGCGGGGCTTTGCTCGGTGATCGGGTGCGGATGCAGGAGCACGCCACCGATCCCGGCGTGTTCATTCGTTCCATGGCCAGCCGTGGGCATCTCGGCGGGTTGGCGTGGGCGACCCCGCAGGCGTTGCGGGTGTTGGACGCCGCCGGCTGCGACGTCGTGCTCATCGAGACCGTCGGCGTCGGCCAGTCCGAGGTCGAGGTCGCCGGACTCGCCGACACCACGTTGGTCCTGGTCGCGCCGGGTATGGGTGACGGCATCCAGGCGGCCAAGGCCGGCATCCTCGAGATCGCCGACGTCTTCGTGGTGAACAAGGCCGATCGGGACGGCGCCGACCAGACCGTCCGGGAGCTCAAGCACGGGCTTTCGCTGGCCCGCCGGGAACGCACCGGCCCTTCGTGGCGGCCGCCCGTCGTTCGCGCCGTGGCCGCCCGTGGCGAGGGCATCGACGAGCTCCTGTCGGCCATCGACGAGCACGGTTCCTGGCTCGTCGACCGTGGCGAGCTCGAACTGCGCCGGCAGGCCCGCGCCGCCGCCGAGGTCGAAGCCATTGCCCTGCAACAACTTCGCGCCCGCCTCGGCGACCTCCGCGGCGGCACCGCCCTCGACCAGTTGGCCAAACGCGTAGCCGCCGGCGAGGTCGACCCCTACGCCGCCGCCGACGACCTCATCACCGGCCTCGCCACCGCCTGACTTTTTGGCACATGCGGTCCGGATGTGCCTCAGGGAGGCAAGTCCGACGCGCATGTGACATTTGCTGGCGCGAATCCGCCTCGAACGGGGGATGGTGGCGGCGAGGCGCTGACGATAGGCCGAGCGGGGGTGGCAGGATGGCGGCGTGACCGGTGCTTCGATCATGCCGCCCTCGGTGGCCGCGGCCCACCTGGAGGCGTGCGCGGCGGCGCTGGCCAACGCCGACGTCTCCGATCCCGGCGAGATCGCTCTGATCGTGCCCACGTTGGCGCGGGCGCAGCGGCAGCTGGAACAGGTGTTGAAGAACCTCGCCGATCACGCTGTCGGCGGGCGGACGAATGCCCTACAGCTCCGGGGCGAGACGTTCGAGAGCAATGAGCTGGCCGACGTACTGATTGAGGCATCCGACGCAGCCGCCGCTACGGCGGACGCCATAGCCGAGGCCCTGCCGTTCCTGGACGACGACACCCGTTCGTAGCAGCAAAAGCTCCGAATTCGGCCCTTACCCTGGATGACAAGCGTTCCTGCGCGCCACCGAGGTGCTTCCCCCGCCGTAAATGACGTGGCCACTCGTCGAGGAGGGGTCGACTTTGCGCAGCTTCTGGAAGGGCAGCATCGGTTTCGGGCTCGTCAGCATCCCGGTCAAGGCCTACCGGGCGACCGAGGAGCACGGGCTCGGCCTGCACCAGGTGCACGCCGCGGACGGCGGCCGGATCCGGCTGCGGCGGTTCTGTGAACTGGACGACGCGGAGGTGCCGGCGGCTGAGGTGGGGCGGGCGGCCGACACCGGCGGCGGGGACGTCGTGCTGATCACGGACGATGACCTGGCGACGCTGCCGGTGCCGACCCTGCGCACGATCGCCGTGCACACCTTCGCCCCGCCCTCGCAGATCGATTCCCTTTACCTGTCCAGGAATTACTACCTGGAACCCGACGCCAACGGCGTTCGCCCGTACGTCCTGTTCGCCGAGGCGTTGCGGCGCTCGGGCAAGGTCGCGGTGGTGAAGGTCGCCTTCCGGCAACGGGAGTCCATGGGGGTGCTGCGGGTTCGTGACGGCGTGCTGGTGTTGGCGACCATGGTGTGGCCGGCCGAGGTCCGTACGCCCGACTTCCCTTTCCTGGACGAGGATGTCGACGTCCGGCTGCCCGAGCTGAAGGCGGCCACCGAGTTGATCGACTGTCTGGCCGGGGACTTCGATCCCGGCGAATACCGCGATGCCTATCGCGAGGCCCTGGACGAGCTGATCGAGGCCAAGGCCGCCGGCAGCGAGGTGATCCGGCCCGAGGTGCCGATGCAGCCCAACGGCTCCGGTGATCTGCTCACGGCCCTGGAAGCGAGCCTGAACGCGTTGGAGCCCAAGGGATCCGGCGCAGTCCGTCGGGCCAAGGCCGCCGCCCGGCGCGCGGCCGAAGCGGCCGACCGGGCCCGGAAGGCCGCCCGCGCCACCAGATCCCGTCACTGAGGATCGCCGGTGAGGGGCCGGTTTTGCCCGACCCCTCACCGTGACCGGTCAGCAGCTCGACTTGTAGAAGTACTTGGACTGCGCGTCCATGTTGTCCTTGGTGATGGACACCAGGTCGGTGGAGATGTTGCGGGTCACCGAGCCGCCGGTGAGGGCGGCGATGGCCTGGTCGACGCCGTCCTTGCCGATGGTGGCGGGGTCCTGGGCGATCAGGGCCTGGAAGCTGCCGTCCTTGAGGTCGCTGACCTCCTTGGGGCTGGCGTCGAAGCCGACCAGGTTGACCTGGCCGGTCTTGCCGGCCGTGCGCAGACCGGTGGCCGCGCCCTCGCCGGTGTTGAGGTTGGTGGCGAAGATGCCGATCAGGTCGGGCGTGCTGGACAGCGTCGCGGTGACCTTCTGCGCCGACTGGGCGGCGTCGTTGTCGGTGTACTGCTGCCCGACGTACTTGATGTTCGGGTACTTGGCGATCTCCTCCTTGAAGCCCTTCTCCCGCGCGTCGGTGGTGGAGGTGCCGGCGGTGGTGTTGAGCACCAGCACCGACCCCTTCTTGTCCCCGACGAGCTTGGCCAACGTCTGAGCGGCGAGCTGCCCGCCCTGCTCGTTGTTGGAGGAGATGGAGGACTCCGCGATGGAGGTGTCCTGCAGCGAGGTGTCGACCTCGATGACCTTGATGCTGGCGTCCTTGAGCTGCTTCATCGGCCCGGCCAGCGCCTTGTCGTCGGTCGGCGCGATCAGCACGGCGGCCGGCTTGTTGGCCAGGATGCCGGTGACGATGGGAGTCTGGTCGGCCGGCGCGAACTTCTGCGGCGCCTGCGTCTTCAGCGTGTAGCCCTTGGCCTTCGCCTCAGCCTCGGCACCGCACTGCATCGAGATGTAGAACGGCTCGGCCGACACACCGGGAATCAGCGCCAGACTCTTGTTGTCCGCATTGGACGATCCGGAACCGCCGGACTGACCGACCTGGCCGCCACCACAGGCAGTGGCGAAGAGCGACACTGCGGCCAGCGCTGCGAGGCCGGCGATCTTCCTGCTGTCTGTCATCGTTGATAGACCTTTCAGGTATTCGGTCAGCGCAGGTTGCGTGCCTTGCGGCGGTTCTGGTCGAACCAGACGGCCGCCACCAGCACGATGGCAACCGCGATCGGCTGCCAGAACTGGTTCACCCCGATGATCGTGAAGCCCTGGTTGAGCACTGCCGGGATGAACACGCCGATCACCGTGCCGATGACCGACCCGACGCCGCCGAACACGCTGGTGCCACCGAGCACCGTGCCGGCGATTGCATTCAGATTGTCGGTGCCGTGGCTGGTCAGCGTGGTGGTGGTGAAGTACGCCATCGACATGAAGCCGGCCAGCCCGGCCAGGGCGCCGGCCAGCACGTACACCAGCACCAGGTGTCGCGTCACCGAGATACCCGTTCGCTGTGCGGCCACCTCGTTGGAGCCGACCGCGTAGGTGTAGCGACCGAACCGGGTGGTGGCCAGCAGCCACGCGCCGATCGCGGTCACCACGATCGCGAACAGCACCATGTTCGGGATGCCGCCGAACGACGTGCCAGAGCCCAGTGACTTCGCCAGGGTGTTCGGCACCGACCGCACGTCCGAGCCGCCGGTGAGCAGCTCAGCCGCGCCGAGCGCGGCGCCGAACGAGCCCAGCGTCACGATCAGCGGCGGGATCTTGGCCTTGGCGATCAGCCAGCCGTTGAGCAGCCCCCAGGCCGCGCCGCTGGCCACTGCGACGATGCCGCCGACGATGACCACGCCCCAGCCGGCGTTGGTGGAGTCGCCGCCGGACATCGCGTTCATGGTCAGCGCCGACGTGACGCCGGAGAACACCAGCACTGTGCCGACCGACAGGTCGATGCCGGATGTGATGATCACGAACGTCATGCCGACCGAGAGAACCAGCAGCACCGAGGTCTGGATCAGCACGGTCTGGAGGTTGAAGATGGTCAGCACGTGGGTCGGGTCGATCACGCCGAAGGCGGCGATCAGCACCAGCAGGACGAGCCCGATCCACAGCGAGTTGGCGCCGGCCACCCGCTTGAGCAGCGGGCGCTTCTCCTCCTGCTTCGGGGCTTTTTCGGTCACGGTGCTCATGCCACGTCCTCCTGCACCAGCGCGCCGGTCATCGCGCCGACGAGGTCCTCCAGGGTCGCTTCCGATGCCTTGAACCGGGCGACTCGCGTGCCGAGGCGCAGCACCTCCACACGGTCCGAGACCGACAGGACCTCGGGCATGTTGTGGCTGATCAGCACCACGCCGATGCCCTGGTCGCGCACCTTGCGGATGACGTCGAGCACCCGCTCCCGCTGCACCACGCCCAACGCGGCCGTGGGCTCGTCCATGAACACGACCTTGCTGGCCCACACGACCGACCTTGCCACCGCGACGCTCTGGCGCTGGCCGCCGGACAGTGCGGCGATGGGCACGTCCACGCTCTGCAAGGTGACGCCGAGCCGGCTGAACTCCTCGCTGGCCTTGCGGCGCATCTCCTTCTTGTCCAGCATGCCGAGCGCGCCGAGCAGGCCCTTGCGCTTGATCTCCCGGCCCAGATAGAGATTGGCCGCCGGGTCGAGGTCGGGGGCGACGGCCAGGTCCTGGTACACGGTCTCGATGCCCAGCGAGCGTGCGGCGGTCGGCGAGTCCAGGTGGATCTGCTTGCCCTCGAACAGGATCTCGCCCGAGTCGGGCTGCTCCGCGCCGGAGAGACACTTGATGAACGTGGACTTGCCGGCGCCGTTGTCGCCGATCAGCGACACGACCTCGCCCGCGGCCACCTGGAACGACGCACCGCGCAACGCCTCGACGCTGCCGTAGTGCTTGACGAGCGACCTCGCCTCCAGCAGCGGCTCACTCATGTCCGCACCTCCGGGGGTAGACACCTGACGGCAACCAGACCACCGTCCAACTTGGACGATCCGGCGGCGTGCGGCAACACGACGGTGTCGCCCCGGCGCAGCGCGACCGGGTCGCCGTCCTCGGTGTGCAGACGGCCGTCGCCGTCCAGCACGACCAGCACGGCGAAGGACGGGTCCAGCTCGATCGGCGAGTCGGCGTGCAGCCGCTGCGCCCGGAAGAAGTCGCTGTTGGGCAACAGGTCCACGATCGGCGAGTGGTCGTCGGCGGTGTGCTTGACGATGGTGTCCAGCCGGTTCGACCAGCCGGACAGGTCCAGCGCCTCGAGGGCGATCGTCTGGCCGAGGCCCAGGTGCCACGAGTCGGGGCCGTCGAGGAAGCCCTGCCACTCGATCGTGATGGAGAAGTCGGTCGGCTGCTGGAGCTCGACGATGAACACGCCCTCGCCGATGGCGTGCGGCAGGCCGGCCGGGATGAACACGGTGTCGCCGGCCTTGACCGGGATCGCGTTCAGGGCGTCCAGCATGGCCGCGCGGTCCTGCACGGTCACCCAGTTGTCGACCACGGCCGCGTCGGCGTCGTCCTTGAATCCGATGTGGACGGTCGGATTCGGCCCGCTGGTGCCGACCACGATCCACGCCTCGGTCTTGCCGTGCCGGCAGCTCAGGTGGTCGGTCGCGAAGGCGTCGGACGGGTGGTAGTGCACCGGCAGCCGCTGGCCCGCGTCCAGCAGCTTGACCAGCAGTGCTGTGTCGGCCCCGAACTTCGCCGCGTGCGCCGCGCCCAGCCACCCCGTCGGGTCGGCCGCCACGGCGTCGCGCAGCAGCGTGCCGTCGGGCAGCGGCGACAGGCCGGCGTCCTTGCCGAACTGGGTGGTGATCGACCCCACCCAGTCCTCCGGCCCGAACTCGGCCGTCGCCGGCAGGCCGCGCAGGTCGGCGATCGCCGCGCCGCCCCGGTAGAACTGCCGGGGCTGGTTGGCGGCCAGCCGCACGGGCCGCAGATTCTCGCTCAAGATCGCATTTCTCCTGATCCACGGGGTACCAAACGCACCGGAAGCACCACCCGCCGCGGCGGGGAGGTGTCCCCGTCGAGGCGGGAGAACAGCAGTTCGGCGGCGGCCTTGCCGATCGCGCTGGCGTCGTGCGCGATCACGGTGACGGGCGGGTCGAGCAGATCGGCCAGCTCGAAGTCGTCGAAGCCGACCAGGGCCGGGCGGTTGGCCCGGCCGGCCAGCACGCGCAGCAGGTGCACGGTGATCCGGTTGTTGCCGGCCACCACGGCGGTCGCCGGCTGACGGTGCTCGCCGATGCGGCGCAGCACCTCGGCGATGCCCCGCTCGTCGTGCGGACCCATGGCGACCAGGTCCTCGTCGTAGCGGATGCCGGCGCGCACGCAGCCCTCGCGGAAGCCGCGCAGACGCTCGTTGGCGGTGAAGATGTCCGGGGCGTCGCCGAGGAAGGCGATGCGGTTGTGCCCGTGGGCGGCGAGGTGGCGCACGGCCAGCACGGTGCCGCCGATGTTGTCCACCAGCACGGTGTCGGCGACGACGTCGCCGGCGGGCCGGTCGAGGAACACCACGGGCATGCCGGCACGCATCTCCGGCACCAGGTAGCCGTGCTGCATGCCGGCCGGCACCACGAGCATGCCGTCCACGCGGCGGGCGCAGAACTCCAGCGCCAGCTCACGCTCCCGGCTCGGGTCCTCGTCGGACGAGCCGGTGAGCACCTGCCGCCCGTACTGCCGGGCGACCTCCTCGACGGCGCGCGTGATGCCGGAGTAGAAGGGGTTGCCGACGTCCTCCAGCACCATGCCGATGGTGCCGGTGGACGAGCCCCGGCGCAGGTTGCGGGCGCCCAGGTTGCGGCGGAACCCGAGCTGGTCGATGGCCGCCAGCACGCGCTCGGCGGTGGCGGGGTGCACTCCCGGCTCGTCGTTGACGACGCGGGAGACCGTTTTGATGCTGACGCCGGCCAGTCGCGCAACGTCGCTCATGGTTGCGCGGCGGACCCGTCGTGGACCGAGGCTCGACAACGTTGTCATGATGGCGCGATCTCACCGGATCCACACACCGGTTGTCAATGGTTGTGAACCGGTCAAGTACCGTGGCCGTCCCGGAACCGCTCCCAGGCCTTTTTTCCCTGTTCACACTGTGAATGGGCGTTGTTGCTGCATACGGACGCACAGGGCTGTCCGGAAGCGGACAGGCTCGTCCATGACGTCTTGACGTGGATCCAACACGCTCCGCAGTGTTGCCACCGGGTCGAGCGGACCTGCCGGGCGTCGCGACAAGGTTGTCACGCCCGCCGCTCGACGAACGTGCGTTCGAGCCACGGGAGGCGACCGCGAAGATGTTCGGAGTCCCGAGACGGCGCTGGCGCGCCGCGGCGGTGATCGGCACGGCGCTGGCGATGGTGGTGTCGCCACTGGCGATCACCACCGCGTCCGCCGCGACCACGCCCAAGGCGCAGGACCTGGCCCAATGGGTCGACCCCTACATCGGCACCCAGCCGGGTGACGCAGACATGGGCACGGGCGGCGGGGCCGCCAACACGTTCCCGGGCGCGGACGTGCCGTTCGGCATGGTCCAGTGGAGCCCGGACACCGTCACCCTGCAACACGGCGGCTACTACTACCAGGACAACCGGATCAAGGGTTTCAGCCTGACCCACCTGTCCGGCGCGGGCTGCGACACCTACCAGGACGTGCCGTTCATGCCGGTGGTCGGCGACATCACCGACTCGCCCGCGGCCAACCCGATGAAGTACATCTCCACCTTCTCGCACGCCAACGAGAAGGTGACCGCCGGCTCGTACGGGGTCAGCCTGGACAACGGGGCCAAGGTGGAGCTGTCGGCCACCCAGCGCACCGGCGCCGGCCGCTTCACCTGGCCGGTCGGGCCGACCTCGACGCTGCTGGTCAACGTGTCCGGCTCGATCATGGGTACCGACGACGCGTCCGTGACCATCGGCAAGAACTACATCAGCGGTTACGCCGCCAGCGGCCACTTCTGCGGCGCCGACGACCACTACCGGGTCTACTTCTACGCGCAGTTCGACCAGAACTTCGCCAGCACCGGCACCTGGCACAACGGCGCCGTGACGCCGGGCAAGGACGCCGAGCGCGGCATGTCGCTGCCCAAGGCTCCCGTCACCAGCGCGCCCGACACGGCGACGCCGAAGTCGGCCAAGGCCAAGTCGGACGTCACCTCGCAGTCGGTGAAGCCCCAGGACACCACGGTTTCCGGGCCCGGCAGCGGCGCGTACGTCACCTTCGACAACACGAAGTCCCCGACCGTCAACGTGAAGGTCGGCGTCTCGTTCGTGTCGCTGGACGGCGCCAAGGCGAACATCAAGGCGGAGAACGCGAACAAGACGTTCGACCAGGTCGCCGCGGCGGCGCGGGCGTCGTGGAACAGCCGGCTCAACCAGATCGCGGTGACCGGCGGCAGCAACGACCAGAAGACCATCTTCTACACCGCGCTGTACCACTCCCTGTTGCAGCCCAACGTGTTCTCCGACTCGGACGGGCAGTATCCGGGTTTCGACGGCCAGCTGCACAAGGTGGCCAAGGGACACGCGATATACACCAACTTCTCCGGTTGGGACATCTACCGTTCCGAGGCGCAGCTGCTGGCCCTGATAGCGCCGAGCGAGACCTCGGACATCGCCAACTCGATGGTGCAGTTCGCCGCGCAGGGCGGGTCGTGGGACCGCTGGACGGTGGCCAACGACTACACCGGCGTGATGAACGGCGACCCGTACCACATCATCGTGTCGACCGCGTATGCCTTCGGCGCCAAGGGTTTTGACGCCAACCAGGCGTTGCTGCTGATGGAACGCGGGGCATCCCAGCCCACCGTCGGCTACGACGAGCGGCCGGGGCTGGCCAACTACCTCAAGCTCGGCTACGTGCCGGGCGTCGCCTCCGACACGCTGGAGTACACCAGCGCCGACTTCGCGATTGCCCAGCTGGCCAAGCGTCTCGGCGACTCGGCCACGTACAACGCGTTCATCAAGCGGGCCCAGAACTGGCAGAACCTGTACAACCCGGCGACCGGCTACCTTCAGCCGCGCAACGCCAACGGGTCGTTCGGCAGCCCGTTCAACCCGGCCGACCCCGGTGGTTACACCGAGGGCAACGGCGCGCAGTACACGTGGATGGTGCCGTACAACTACAGCGGCCTGATCACCGCGCTCGGCGGCAACGACGCCGTGAACAAGCGGCTGGACGAGTTCTTCACCAAGCTCAACGCCGGCACCAGCGACCCGCATGCCTTCCTGGGCAACGAGCCCACGCTGGAGACGCCGTGGATCTACGACTACACCGGCGCCCCGTACAAGGCGCAGGCGCTGGTCAACAACATCCGCCAGCAGATCTGGAAGGCCGGTCCCAACGGCCTTGTCGGCAACGACGACCTCGGTGAGATGTCGTCGTGGTACGTGTGGGCCTCGCTCGGCCTGTACCCGGAGATCCCGGGCCGCGCCGAGCTGACCCTGAACACGCCGGAGTTCACCGGCGCCGTGATCACCCGTCCCGGCGGCCAGAAGATCACCATCAACGCGCCGGGGGCGTCGACCGCCACGCCGTACATCGACTCGTTGAAGCTCAACGGCCAGACGTGGACCAAGCCCTGGCTGCCGGAGTCGTTCGTCAACACCGGTGGCACGCTGGACTTCGCCCTGTCGTCCACGCCCAACACCAGCTGGGGTTCGGCGCACGCCGACGCGCCGCCGTCCTTCACCGACGGGGCCGTCAACCAGAGCACCTACGTCGACCCGTCGCGGCTCGTCGTGCCCGGCGGCGGCAGCGGCACCGCCAACGTCGGCGTACAGGACCTGTCCGGTCAGGGCACCACCGTGCACTGGACGGCCAGCGCTCCGGCCGGGTTGAGCATCACGCCGTCGTCCGGGGACATCACCACCGAACCCGGCGGGAAGGCCAGCGCCCCGGTGACGGTGTCCGTCGCCACCGGCACGGCCGAGGCGACGTACAACATCCCCATCTCCTACACCGTCAACGGCAAGGCCATCAGCGGTTCCACGTTGGCCGTGCTGGTGGCGCAGCCCGGCAGTCTGCGGGCCGCGTTCAACAACATCGGCACCTCGCCCGACGACAACCAGCAGATCGCCAACTTCGACGGCGGCGGGTGGAGCTACTCCCGCAATGCCTTGGCTGCCAAGGGCGTGACGCCCGGGTCGACGGTCACCGACTCCGACGGGCTGAAGTTCGTGTGGCCCAACGTTCCCGTCGGTGAGCTCGACAACGTCAACGCCGGCGGCGAGACCGTCAACGTCGACGCCCCCGCCGGGGCCACCCAGCTGGCCCTGCTCGGCAGCGCCGGCAACGGCAACGCCTCCGGCACCTTGGTGATCAACTACACCGACGGCACCACCCAGAACGCCTCCGTCGGCTTCTCCGACTGGGCGCTCGGCGGTGGCGGCGCTCCGGTGGCGTACAACAACCGCACGGTCGTCGTCATGCCGTACCGCAACGCCGGCAGCGGCACGTCGCAGCAGCTCACCATGTACCTGTTCGCCACCGCGCCGATCGCCCTCCAGGCCGGCAAGCAGGTCAAGTCGATCACCCTGCCCGGCACCATCCAGGGTGGCACCTTCCACGTGTTCAGCATCGCCACCGGCTGAGCACGTCAAGACGCTCGCGAAGGACGTGGCGGCGGCTTCGTGAGTGACCCGAGGCGGGTCGTTCCCCGGCAATCCGGCGGGACGGCCCGCCTCACCATGTCAGGGCCCTTCGCTACTGTTCTGGTCGCGGCGAGAACAGGAGGACGGTCGGTGGGCACCCGCAACAGGGAACGGCGCGCGGCGAAGAAGAAGGCGCGGGATCGCCGGACCACCCGTGAGCAGCGCTCGGACTTCAGCTTCGACCCGTTCGAGCCGCCGCCGGCCGAAATCGTGGGCAACGCGGTGCTCGATGCGGCCCACCGCCACGCCGTCGGCGACACCGAAGCGCTGGCCGAGTGCGTGAAATGGCTGCGTGGCCAGGCCGTTCGGCTCGTGGACACCGGTGTGGACATGGCCCTGCGGCACACCGTCGACCACATGTGGCGGTTCGGCTGGCTGCCGTACGACCTGGTGCGGCATCTCGTCAAGCTGCTGGGTGAGCCGGCCGGCGAGCTGATCACCGATGTGATCGCCGCCGATGCCGCTCAGTACGCCGAGGCGACCGTGCACGAGCGCTGGCGGGAGCAGCTGCGGCAGATCGACGCCGCCGTGTGGTGGAAGCCGGGCGAGCCGTACCTCGGCCAGTGGATCGAGCGTCGCGAAGCCACTCGCGCCGACGCCCTGACGCTGGTCCTCACCACCATCGCGACGATCATGATGTGGCCGGAGCTGCCGGTGATCGTGCCGCCGCCGGGCACGGCCCGCACCGCCGCCGCGACGGCCAGGCACAGTGTCGACCCGAAGATCCTGGCCCGGGTGCGTGGCCTGCTGGCCAAGGCCGAGTCGACCGAGTTCGCCGAGGAGGCGGAGGCGCTGTCGGCCAAGGCGCAGGAGCTGATGAACCGGCATGCCGTCGAGCGGGCCATGCTCGACGCCGACGAACACGTGGCCCAGGTGGCCACCGCACGACGGATCTGGCTGGACAGCCCCTACCTCGGCGCCAAGGCACACCTGGTGGCCGTGGTCGCCGACGCGAACCGGTGCCGCGCGGTCATCCACGAGAAGATCGGGTTCGTCGCCGTCATGGGCGACGAGATGGATCTGGAGATCACCGAGCTGCTCGTCACCTCCCTGCTGTTGCAGGCCACCCGGGCGCTGGTGACGGCCGGCCGATCCGGACAGGCTCGGATCCGCTCGTACCGGCAGTCGTTCCTGATGGCCTACGCCGACCGGATCGGCGAGCGGCTGACCGCCGTGACGGAGTCAGCCCTGTCGGAGTCCGACGACCGGTTGCTGCCCGTGTTGGCCGACCGGAGCAAGGTCGTGGACGAGCTGTTCGCGGCGCTGTATCCGGCGACGCGGCAGAAGTCGTACTCGGCCAGCAACGCCGCCGGCTGGGGCGCCGGCCGGGCCGCCGCCGACCGGGCCGATCTCGGCCTGGACCGGGGCGTGTTGCCGCCGTCGTAGCCGGTCGCCCACTGCCGGTGGCCGCTACCGCGGCGGTGCACCCGATCGGTCTAGTGGAGCCCCTGACAAATCTCCGGTATTGCCGGGAAATCCCGCCGTTCGAACCCCGGAGACCTACCGTTCCGGCCATGAGCAAGGGGAGCACGATCGTCGCCGAGGTGCTGCGCAAGCGGTACGGCGACCTGTGGGCGGTCGACGGGGTGTCGTTCACCGTCGGCGAGGGGGAGTTCTTCGGGATCCTCGGGCCGAACGGCGCGGGGAAGACGACGACGCTGGAGATCATCGAGGGGCTGCGCAAGCCCGACGAGGGCAGCGTGACGCTGTTCGGGGAGCAGCCGTGGCCGCGCAACCCGAAGCTGCTGCCGCGTATCGGGGTGCAGCTACAGGCATCGTCGTTCTTCGAGAAGCTGACGGCCCGGGAGCAGCTGGAGACGTTCGCCTCGCTGTACGGGGTGAGCACCGGCACGGCGGCGGACATGCTGGAGCTGGTCGGCCTGTCGGACAAGGCGGACACCAGGGAGAACAAGCTGTCGGGCGGCCAGCGGCAGCGGCTGTCGATCGCCTGCGCGCTGGCCCACGACCCGGACATCGTGTTCCTCGACGAGCCGACGGCGGCGCTGGACCCGCAGGCCCGGCGCAACCTGTGGGACGTGCTGCGGGCGATCAAGGCCCGTGGCAAGACGATCGTCTACACCACGCACTACCTGGACGAGGCGGAGATCCTCTGCGACCGCACGGCGATCATGGACAAGGGCAAGATCCTGGCCATGGACGCGCCGGCGACGCTGGTCCGCGGCCTCGACGCGCCGACACACGTGCTGATCGAACGGGGCGTCATCACGCTCGAAGAGGCGAAAAGCCTTCCCGGGGCTGAGGAAGCGTCCGACGACGGTGTCTCGTTGCGACTGTCCACTCGACACCCGGCCAAGCTGTTGTCCGCACTGGCCGAACGCGGCGCGCTGGAAGGCCTCCAGGTCCGCGGCGCGACCCTGGAGGACGTCTTCCTCGAGCTGACCGGACGGGAGTACCGGGCATGACCGCGTTCCGCAGCCTCTCGGTGGCCATGTTCAAGGGCTTCTTCCGCGAACGGGTGGCGCTGTTCTTCACCTTCCTGATGCCGCTGATGTTCCTGGTCATCTTCGGCCTGATCTTCGGCTCCAGCTCGTCGAGCAAGACGAAGATCGACGTCGTCGGCGACGGCCCGGTGCTCAGCGCGCTGCAACAGACCGGCATCGTGGAGTTCCAGCACGTCGACTCGTTCGACACGGCCGTGCAGGCGGTGCGCAGCGGAGACGTGCCGGCGGCGATTTCCGTGCAGGGCAACCAGGTTCAGCTCCGCTACGCGGCCAGCGACAGCGTGCAGGCCGGCACCGTGCAGGCGGTGATCCGCTCGGTCGTCGACCACGTCAACCTGGCGGCCAGCGGCAAGCCGCCGACCGTGACCCTGGACTCGCAGCAGGTGGAGGACTCCTCGCTGACCGCGATCCAGTACCTCACGCCAGGCATCCTGTCCTGGGGCCTGGCCACCTCGGCCATCTTCGGCTCGGCCCTGACGCTGGTCAACTGGCGTAAGAAGCAGGTGCTGCGGCGGATCCGGCTGGCCCCGGTGAGCACCGGCACGGTGATCTCGTCGCGGCTGCTGGTGACCATCGGAACCACTGTGCTGCAAGCGATCCTGTTCATCGCGGTGGCGATGACGCCGGTGTTCGGGCTCAAGCTGGCCGGCCAGTGGTGGCTGGCGCTGCCGCTGCTGATCATCGGCTCGCTGTCGTTCTTCTCCATCGGCGTGCTGGTCGGCTCGATCGCCAAGTCGGAGGAGGCGGCGACCGGCATCACCAACGTGATCGTGCTGCCGATGGCCTTCCTGTCCGGCACGTTCTTCCCCGTGCAGAACGCCCCGCAGTGGCTCCAGACCGTGTCGGAAGTGCTGCCGCTGCGCCATCTCAACGACGGCATGGTGGACGTTCTGGTGCGGGGCAAGGGAATTGAGGCGCTGGTGACGCCGGCGGCGGTGCTGCTCGCCTTCACGCTCGTGGTCGCCTTCGCCGCCTCTCGGTTCTTCTCCTGGGAGGACAGCTAAACCCCGGGTGGGGCGTGAGCGCGCTCACGCCCCACACTGGACGCCATGTTCGACACTCCGTCAGGCCGGTTCCGCGCCGTCGCAGTGGCCGAGGCGATCTCCTGGGCCGGCCTGCTGATCGGCATGTTCTTCAAGTACGTCCTGGGCAACGCCATGGGTGTGCACATCTTCGGCTCCGTGCACGGCGTCGTGTTCATCGCCTACGTGGTGCTGTCGCTGCTCGCCCGCAAGGCCCTGAACTGGGACAACCGGACCACCGCGTGGGCGCTGATCGCGAGCATCCCGCCGTTCGGCTCGGTGGTGTTCGAGCGCTGGGCCACCCGGACCGGCCGGCTGGCCCAGCGGGCCGTCGCAATCGACGCCTGACCTCAGCCGACCAGGTCCGTCGCGGTGAAGCCGCCGCCGGTCTGCGGCGCGCCGACCGGCTTGGTCGGCACCTGCGGCTTGGTCGGCGGCGGCACCGGCACCTTGACCAGCACGGTGAACTCGGTCGTGACCGGGATGCTGCCGCTCGGGCTCTTCGGGCTCGGGCAGTACGCGGTGACCTTGTAGGCGCCGGCCTTCACGTCCTTCACCTTCGCGTGGTACCGCCACTTGTCGCCCTGGTGGACGCCCTTGGCGTTGACGTCGAGAGCGTCGTTGTTGAAGCCCTGCGCCGGGCAGCTGAGGTCCACGACCACGGCGGCGCCGGGACGCCCCGAGGTCGGCGCGACGTTGATCCAGCCAAGGCCGGCCGGCGTCGTGGTGGTGGTCGGTGTCGTGGTGTCGGTCGTCGCCATCGCGGTCGGCGCGAGCAGGGCTCCCGCCGCGCCGACGGCCAGGGCGGCACCGATGAGCGCACTCCTGTTCCTCATGTTCCATCCCTTCTGGGTGGAGTTCCCGTGCGCTCAGGAAACGCCCCGAACGGACATGAGGTTGCCTAGCGTGCCGAATCAGCCGGTGAAGTCGGTGGCGGTGAAGCCGCCGCCGGTCTGCGGCGCGCCGACCGGCCTGGTCGGCACCTGGGCCTTGGGCAGCACGGTGAACGTGGTGCTCGCCTTGCCGCTGGACGTGTGGTTCGGGCCGCCCTGGCAGTCGATGCTCACCCGGTAGACGCCCGGTGGCACGTCCCTGACGACTCCGTGGGAGCGCCACACCGGCCCGTCCTTGCCGTCGATCGTGTCGACCTGGGCGAAGAAGTCCAGCGCGGTCAGGCTGGTGCTGCTGGGGCTCGTGCAGTTGGTGTCCACCAGCACGGCCGTGCCGGGTCGCCCGGAATTCGGCGAGGCGGTGATCCACACCGGCTTGAGCGCGGGCGCCGTGGTGGTCGGCGTCGCGCTGGTGCTGCTGGTCGGCGACGTGGTGCCCGTCGCGGCCATGGCCGTCGGTGCCAGCAGGGCGCACACGGCCCCGGCCGCGACGAACCCCATCAGGGCAGTCCTAGTCCCCATCGTAAATCCCCCTTGGTGGAAGTTTTCGTTCTGTGCCAAGGAGACGTGCCGGTGGGATGCGAGGTTGTTCTGCGGGAATTAGCTGATCAAACCGGTGGCCGTGACGCCGTGGTGTCCGGCCAGAGCCGAGGCAACCACGGATTTCAGTCGGCGAAGTCGCCGGCCGCCTTGCGTACCTTGGACAGCAGGTCGGTCAGCTGTTCGGTCTGCCGGTCCGTCAACCCGCGCAGCCCGAGGTTGACCTCCGACACCGCCTTGGTCGCCGTCTCGCACAGCTCCCGGCCGGCCGCGCAGATCTCCACCAGGGTGGTGCGCCGGTCCGACGGGTGCGGCGTCCGCTTGACCAGACCGTCGGCCTCCAGCCGGTCCACGATGTTGGTGACGCTGGTCGGGTGCAGCTGGAGGCGTTCGCCCATCACCCGCATCGGCAGGCTGCCGCGGCGCGAGAACGTGAGCAGCACCAAGGCCTCGAACCGGGCGAAGGTCAGCCCGTGCGGCTTGAGCGCCGCGTCCACCGTGGACTGGAGGATCTGCTGCACCCGCATGACGCTGGTGACCGCGGCCATCGCCCCCGACGGGCCGACCCGCTCCGCCCACATGCCCGCGGCGCGGGCGATCGGGTCGAACGGCAACGGTGGGGTGGCGGCCATGGCTGTCGACGCTAGCAGTTCACGCGTCGGTGATCACGGCTTGTTGCCGGACCGCCCCGCAGCGGGTTGACTGACCGACAGCCATGACAGGGAGGGCCGATGCTGGTCGCGTTCAGTGTGTCGCCGCTCGGCGGCGAGTCCGACAGCGTTGCCGAGGCGGTGGCCGACGCCGTGCGGGTGGTGCGGGAGTCGGGGCTGGCCAACGAAACGACCAGCATGTTCACCACCATCGAGGGTGACGACTGGGACGAGCTGATGGACGTCGTCAAGCGGGCGGTGCAGGCCGTGCAGGCGCACGCGCCGCGGGTGTCGCTGGTGCTCAAGGCGGACATTCGGCCGGGACACACCGATCAGCTGCACGCCAAGGTGGAGCGGGTGGAGAGCTACCTGTCATGAGCGCGCGGCGGATGTGGACGCTGTACGAGCCCTACCACGGCGTCACGTACTTCGCGCCGGAGGCGCGGGCGGCCACCGATGCCCTGGGTTGCCGCGGCGGCTGGATGGGCTACTTCGGGCTGCGGGCCGCGCCGCTCGGCGCCGTGCCGGCCGAGGTCGTCGCCGCCACCTTCTACAACTTCAAGCTCAGCCGGGTCGCCCGGGCGATTCCCACTGCGTGGACCATCGCCTCGCCGGCGCAGTTCCTCGAGGCCCGGTTGGCCGGCGCCGACGCCGGACTGCGGGCGATCCTCGGTGACGACGTCGTCGGCGACGACATGATCGAGGCCTCACAGCTGGCCCAGCGGGCCGCTCTCGCCGCCCCCATCGCCGGCCGCCCGCTGGCCGCCGCCAACGCCGCGCTGCCGTGGCCTGATTCGCCGCATCTCGTGCTGTGGCACGCCGCCACGATCCTGCGGGAATCCCGTGGTGACGGGCATGTCGCCGCCCTGGTCGCCGCCCGGCTCGATCCGGTCGAGACGCTCGTCGCCTTCTCCGCCGACCGTGACGTCTCCGACCAGGCCGGTTGGGAGATGTGGCGGGGCTGGGACGCCGACGACTGGGCCGCCGCGCAGAAGCGTTTGCGGGAGCGTGGGTTGTTGGACAAGGAGAACCGGATCACCGCCGACGGTTCCCGGGCCCGGCACGACGTCGAGACCCGCACCGACGCCGCCGCCGAGCTGCCGTGGGAGGTGCTCGGCACCGCCGGCACCGACCGGTTGGCCGGGCTGCTCACCGGCTTCCTCCGCCGCATCGTCGCCGCCGGCGTCGGCGTGATCAAGCCGCACCCGATGGGCCTCGACCTGGCCCGCATCGCCGAGGAGTGACGTTTGGACCGCTCGTTCGCCTCGCAGTTCGCCGCCGAGTGGGTCGAGGCGTGGAACGCCCACGACCTGGACCGGCTGCTCTCCCACTTCGCCGACGACGTCGTGTGGAGCTCGCCCCTGGTCGCCGGCTTCACCGGCGACCAGTCCGGCACCCTCCACGGCAAGGCCGCGCTGCGCGCGTACTACGCCGAGGGCCTTCGCCGCATCCCCGACCTCCACTTCGAGGTGGTTGACGTCCGGGTCGGCGTGGCGGTGCTGGTGATCAACTATCGGAACCAGGCCGGGGGAGAGGTCAGCGAGGTGCTGGTGCTGCGAGACGGCCTTGTGGTGGAAGGTCACGGCACTTACGCCTAGGGGGAGATCTCCTCCAAGGTTCGACCCCTGGTCTCCTCCGCCGTCGCGGCCGTGACGGCAGCGGCCAACATCGCCACGCCCAACGCGGCGAAAGCCGCCGGCAGCCCGAGGTTCGCGGCGAAAGCGCCGACGACCAAAGGCCCGGCGATGACCCCGACGCGGTTCCACACGCCGCCAAGGCTCGCCCCGGCGGCGCGCATGGGCGTGGGATAGAGCTCGGGGGCGTAGAGGTACAGCCCGAGGTTGACGGCGAACACGAACAAGGCCCCGACCGCCGACAGCACCAACAGCTGCAAAGGCGACCCGGCCCCCAGCGCCGCCAACACGCCGAAGGTGACGGCGGCCAGCGCACTGCCGCCGGCCAGGCAGGCGCGCCGGCCGATGCGGTCGACGAGCAGGGCGACGGCGACGGCGCCGAGGAGACCGGCGACGGAGGTGGCGATGCTGTAGGTCAAAGCGGTCGACACCGGCAGACCGAAGGTGCCGGTGTAGATGGTCGGCAGCCAGCTGGCGATGCCGTAGTTGGCGAAGTAGCTGAACAGCCACAACAGCCCGACGATCACGGTCCGCCGGAGGTAGCGCCGCCGCACGGACGGCGCCCGCGTGATGGCGACGACGGGTGGCAGCGGACGGCCGGTGGAGCGTTGAACGGCCCGTTCAATGCGCTCCATGACACCAACGGCCCGTTCATTGCGCCCGGAAGCGGCCAGCCAGCGCGGGGACTCGGGTACGAGGCGCAGGATTGGCCCCACCAGCAGCGCGGGCAGCACGCCGATGCCGTACACCCAACGCCACCCGAGCACGGGCACGACCCACGCGGCGACGATGGCCACGGCGGTCAGCCCGGCCGGGAACACCAGCTCGTACAGCAGCACGAACCGTCCCCGCCGGTCGGATTGGGCCAGCTCGCCGATGTACGTCGCGGCGGCCGGCACCTCGCCGCCGATGCCGAGCCCCTGGATGAACCGCAGCACGAGGAACCACCCGAACCCGGGCGAGATCGCCAGCCCCATGCACGACAGCGCGGTCACGGCCAGCGCCAGCACGACGACGTTCACCCGCCCGACCCGGTCGGCCAGGATGCCGGACGACGCCGCCCCGATCAGCATGCCGACGGAGCCGCTGGTGATGGCCAACGCCTGCTGGCCGGTGCTCAGACCCCACTCCGCGCTCAGCGACGGCAGCGTGTAGGCGATGGCCAGCTGGTCGAAGCCCTCGAAGAAGGTGACGACCCCGATCAGCCAGCGAACCCGCAGGTGCCAGCCGGAATCGGGCAGCCGTTCGAGTCGGGCGGGGACGTCCTCGCCACCGGCCACCATGGCCACCCCCAGTGTCCCGACCGGTAACTGTGCGTTCACAGTGTCCTGTCAGTCGGACTCGCGGGCAACCGTCGGGCGGTTCGTGCCAGGATGGAACGGTGACAAGGCCAAACCCCCGCCAGAGCGCAGCTCTGTCCGCGGCGCTGTCCGGTGCCGTCGACCTGTCCGGCCTGAAGGCGAAGGCCGACGCGGCGAGCCGGCCGCCCGCCGCGCCGCCGGCCGGTGGCGCGCCCGGTGCGGACACGCCCGCGGGTGATTTCGTCATCGCGGTCAGCGAGGCAAGCTTCCAGAACGACGTGGTCGAGCGGTCCATGCAGGTCCCGGTGATCGTGGACCTGTGGGCCGAGTGGGCAGGGCCGAGCAAGCAGCTGTCCCCGGTGCTGGAGCGGCTGGCCCAGGCCGCGGGCGGCGCCTGGATCCTGGCCACGGTCGACGTGGACGCCAATCCGCGTATCGCTCAGCTGTTCGGCGTGCAGTCCATCCCGACCGTGGTGGCCATCGCCGGCGGCCAGCCGATCGACGCCTTCGCCGGCGCGCTGCCCGAGCCGGAGATCCGCAAGTGGCTGGACTCCCTGCTGGACGCGCTGCGTGACCGGCTGCCCGGCATCCGCGTCGCCGAGCAGGGCGCCGCCGGCGGCGAGCCGTACGAGGAGCCCGAGGACCCGCGCTTCACCGCCGCCGAGGACGCCTTCGAGGCCGGCGATTACGCCGCCGCCGAGGCCGCCTACCAGGACATTCTCGCCGCAGAGCCGGCCAACGCCGACGCCAAGGCGGCGCTGGCCCAGGTCCGCTTCATGGCGCGGGCCGAGGCCGCGGACCCGTCATCGGTGGCCGCCGCCGACGCCGACCCGGACAACGTCGAGGCCCAGCTCACCGCGGCCGACGCGCTGATCGCCGGCAACGACGTGGAGGCCGCTTTCACCCGGCTGGTCGACACCGTGCGCCGCACCTTCGGCGACGACCGCGACCGGGTGCGCCAGCACCTCGTCGGCCTGTTCGAGCTGTTCCCGGCCGACGACCCCCGGGTCGCCGCCGCGCGCCGCAGCCTGGCCAGCGCCCTGTACTGATGCAGGGAAGGACGCCTTACCTGCATCCAACGCAGGTAAGGCGTCCTTCCCTGCATTACCAGGGGCGGGTCTTCACGGCCACGGCGTTGGAGTAGGTCGTGCATGTGGACCGGGCCATGAAGTGCTTCTGGCACGCCTGGATCTGGAAGCCGTAGGTGGCGTCCGGCTCCGGCCGGTCGAAGACGTAGTGGGTGTGGGCGGCCTCGGTGCCGAGTCCGCCGGGCTGCCCCATCACCCAGTACGTCACGTTGTAGGCGTCGGCCGGCCCGGTGTAGCGCCAGTCCACCTGGAGGTTGCCGTCGTCGTCCTGCACGACGCTGGTGAGGTACGGCGCGTCGGGCATCACGCAGTCCGAGGTGTTGAGCGACGGCACGTAGCGCTTCTCCCCGACCACCGCCGTCTGGAGCGGCCGGTCCAGGATGTAGCCGTTGCTGAAGTTGACGTACCGCTGGCAGCCGTCGAAGCGGGAGACGTCGATGGGATCGCCGAGCAGCTGGTGGTAGCGGATCCAGGCGTCCCGCATGGCCGGCGTCATGGTGAGGGTGGCACCGAACCGCGGGAACCAGAAGTCGTAGTCGCCGTTCGCGCCCTGGAGCCAGGCGACGTCGCCGCTGTAATGGATCGGGTCGAGGCCGACCGGGCACATGTCCGTCGTGGCATGGCCCTCGTACACGCTGGGGAAGTGCGGGTCGACGGGTCCGGCGTGGATCCGGCAGTTGTGGTCGACGGTCGCGGTCTGGGCCGCGGACTGGAGGAACAGCGACAGCACGGCCACGGCCAGCAGCAGCGCGCCGGTCAGCCTCAGCTTGTGCGCCTGCCGGGACTCGGGCCGCGCGTGCGCGCCGGCCGGGCCGGCGATCTCCCGGGCCCACCGGGTCTGGCGCCACGTCATGTACGCCGTCACGCCGAACGAGGACAGCACCGTGAGCAGCACGGCCACCGTGGCGTCGCCGATCTCCGACAGCAGGCCGACCTCGGCCACCACGACCACCAGCAGCGCCGCCCCGGCGGCCAGCGCGGTGCGGGCGGCCCGCCACCACCAGGGCGCGAGCAGCACCTGCATGGCCCAAGCGCGACCGACTTCGTCGCCGGAACCGCTTCCACCGGTCCTGGCCCGCCGCAACACGTCGCGACGACCACGAAATCCGAGTTGCCACCAAGCAACCTGAACGCCGACTATGTCGACAAGGTCCCCCGTCCTCACGTGTATCCACGGTAGGGCCGGATGCTCCAAAGTAGTAGGGCAAACAGCGCGATGGGGGTCATCGCATGGCCGACGGTGGCGAGACGCGGGCCCATCCCGCGCCGATGCTGCTGATTCTCAGCTTCCGGTGGCTCGCCGTCGGGTGGACCGCCGTCATTGCCCTGCTCAGCAACCAGGTGCTGGAGGAGCGCGCCGGCCTGGCCGTGGCGGTGCTGGCGACCATGCTCGGCTGGACCGCCTGGCTGACCGTCGCCGCCGTCCGCCGCACCGTCCGCGTGCTGAGCGTCGACCTCCTGCTGGCCGTCGTCGTGCTGCTGGTCTCCGGCTGGGTCGGCCCGCAGGGGCAGCTGCTCACCGACCACCCCACCTTCGCCGGTGCCTACCCGATGGCCGCCGTCGCCGCCTGGGCGACCGTCTACGGCGTGCGCGGCGGCCTGCTCGCCGGCCTGGCCGTCGCCCTGTTCCTGCCGGTGGGCTACTACCTCAACGGCTCCCTGTTCCTGTCCGGCGACCTGGATCGCATGAGCCTGCTCGGCAGCGCGCTGGCGTACGTGGTGCTCGGCGGGGCCGTCGGCATCGCCACAGCCCAGTTCGAACGCGTCTCGCTGCGTCTGGCCGAGGGCCGTGCCGTGGTCGCCGGGCTGCGCGAACGGGAGCGGATCGCCGCCAACATCCACGACGACGTCCTCCAGCGCCTCGGCCACATCCGCAAGCACGGCGGCGACCTGGCCGACCGTGGTTCGGTCACCAGGGCCGAGCTGCGGGCCCTGATGGCCGACGTCGGACGGCAGGAGGCCAGCCTGCGCCGGCTCGTGCTGGCCGAGGACCCCGGCGCCCCGTCCGGCAGCCGGTCCCTGGTCGAGGCCATCGCCGAGGTGGCCGACGGCTTCCGGCAGTGGCCGGTGCGACTGGTCGACAGCGGCCACATCGCGGTGTCGGCCGATGTCGCCGCTGAGCTGGCGGCGGCCGTCAACGAGCTGCTCGGCAACGTCGTCAAACATGCCGAGGCCGAACACGTGTGGATCTCGGTGCTCGACGACGGCGCCGTGATCACGGTCGACGTGCGTGACGACGGCGTCGGCTTCGCCTACGACGAGTCCGAGCTGGCCGCGTCCGGCCGGCTGGGGCTCGCGGTCAGCGTCCGCGCCCGGCTGGAACGGCTGGGCGGCAGCGTCACCATCCGGAGCCGTCCCGGCCGGGGGACCGAAGTGCGGCTGGAACTGAGGAGCGGGACATGACAGCGTCGACCAGGATCGTGCGGGTGCTCGTCGTCGAGGACCACCCGGTGACCAGGGCCGGCATCCGGGCCAGCCTCGAGAAGCACCCCGGCGTCACCGTGGTCGGCGAGGCCGACAGCACCGCCATGGCGCTGCGCGTGCTGGACCTGGAACTTGTCCACGTCGTGCTGGTCGACCTCCGACTGGGCGAAGAACAGGGCATGGACCTCATCGAGCATCTCGCCCGAACCCGACCGCAGACCAGAGTTCTCGTGCTGTCGCAGGCGTCGCCGGGCGAGGTGCTGGCGGCGATGAAGGCCGGCGCGCACGGCTACGTGAGCAAAGCGGCGACGACCGCCGAGCTCGCCCACGCCGTGCTGGCCGTGACCGAGGGCCCGGTGCTGCCGCCGGAACTGGCCGCACGGCTGGTCGGCGAGTTCCAGCATCGGTCCTCGCTGACCGGGCGGGAGCGCGAAGTGCTGGGCTGTCTGGCCCGCGGCTACGACAACCGGGAGATCGCCGAGGAACTCGGCGTCGCCGTGCGGACGGTCAACCGGCACCTGGAGAACATCCGGGAGAAGTTGGGCAGCCGGCGGCGTTCCGAGCTCATCCGGCTGGCCCGGGAGTGGGACGCCGCCGGCTGACTACTCGAACTTCTGTGTGCAGGTGTCGGCGCCCTGGAGGAAGCCGATCCGGAACGCCTCCACCCGGGAGAAGCCCGACGCGGCCGCCTTGCCGTTGACATCGGCCGCGATCAGGCTGTTCGTGGTGAGCAGCTCGGCCACCGCCTCGTCGAGGTCGCCGGCGCTGAGCGAGAGGTCGTTGACGCCCTTCTTCATCGCCGAGCCCCAGAAGCCGACCAGGCAGGCCGTGCGCAGGCCCGTGTTGGCGTCGTCCAGCGGCAGACCGGCCGTCTTCTGCACCGACAGCACGTAGCGGGAGGCCACCTCGCCGAAGGCCGCGAAGTCGCCGATGCCCGGGCCCTTCTTGGTATGCGTGCCGATGACCTTCAGCTTGGCCAGGTCCATCGAGACGGTGTCGGTCGACGGGCAGTAGGCCGCGGGCGAGGTCGGCTTGGCGTCGCTGCACTGCGCCGGCTTGGCCGTGCTCAGCGTCGGCGGCTTCGCGCCGTTGCGGGCGAACACCGTGTCCAGGGTCTTGCCGACGCGCTGGATGTTGCCGGTGGTGATCGGCTCGTTGCCGTTCTGGGCCGCGTCGGTGTCGTCGCGGAAGGCCGTCTCGGTGATCCGGGAGTTGATCTCGGCCACGTCGATCCGCGCGCAGCGCTTGGGGCCGTCGGTGAAGCCGGTCTGGAAGGCGAAGACGCGGTCGAACGCGTTGCCGTGCGCGCCCTTGCCCTTGAATGAGTCGCCGGGTTGGTCGCGGACGAAGAATGTCGTCGCCAACACCTTGTTCAGTCCGTCGCCGGTGGACAGCTGGAAATGCTTGGCCTTGTCCTCGGCCACCGAGCGCATGAACGCGCCGGCATAACAATCCGCTTGTTGCTCAAGGACAATACTGGGCGTCGCATTGTTGACGCCGGACAACGGGCCCAGCTGCGACTGCACCGCGTGGCCCATCTCGTGGGCCAGCACCATCGTGACGGCCAGCGGGCCGAAACTCTGCACCAGTCCCGGAAGCAGCACGCCGCGGTCCCAGGAGACGCTGTTGTCGAGGTCGCAGTAGAAGGCATTGACCTGTCCGGCGGTGTCCTCGTGGCCGCCGCAGACCCGCACGTTGACGCCGTCCGAGTCGTACGAGGTCAGCTTGGCCGCCGGCGTGAACTGCTTGCCGAACACCTTCGGCAGCTGGTCCCGCCAGTAATCGTCCACGTCAGCAAGGGTGTTGACGGCCAGCCGGTCCATTTCGCCGTGGTCGCTGTTGGCCACCGGCAGCGTCGCGTCCGGCACTCCCGCCCTGGGTCCGCTGGCGCCCGAATTGACCGGCATGCCGCCGGCCGAGCCCGGATCCAGTTGCCCCAGTGGACCCGCCGTGCCCGCCACTTTCGCCGAGCAGTCGCTCAGCAGAGCCATCGCGGCCGCCAGCGCCAGAACCGTCGACCCGATACGCCGACCTGCCGTGCTCATAACAGCG